>CAWAEU010000039.1:0-44120 GCA_963780975.1 uncultured Acidobacteriaceae bacterium
TTCAGCCGATGCCGCTGGGTTGTCGGTATTTCCCGGGCTGGCGCGTTACGACGAAGCAGCTTCAGGAGTGATCAATCACGCCTTCCGCGTTACGATGCAATACACAGAGGGAGATTCCAATGGTGGGTATTTCGTATTGCCGGCCATTCATGGCGCCAGCAGTACTACAACTGCCAATTTGATGCCCGAGGGGACTCGGCTGCGACTAAAGTCCAGCATCGCCATCACAGCCGGCGGCGCATATGCCATCAACGAGACCATTGTGACGGCGCTGCAGAATTATGGCTTGATCGTGGCCGACAATGGCAGCAATATGTATTTCCAGGGATCGAACGACCCTAACTGGAACAACAGCGATTTGGGTGATTTGCACCCCCTCGGACTACCGTCCAACTGGGATGTAATCCAGATGGACCCGGAATATCCAGGTATGGATTCTGGTCCCGGCCCCTATTCTGCTTATGCCGATTATCCCGGAACTCCACCGGTGATCAATAGCTTCACCGCAGAGGATTCAAACTCAAACCCGCTGTCAGATGTGCAGCCCGGCGATGCCATTACCTTCAATTTCAGTGTAACTGGCGACTCCTACGACTATATAGACAACATTGGTCCGGTAAGACTTACCCCTGGGGGCGGCGGAATGAACATCGGGAGCATAAGCATAACTCCCAGCACAACCCAGGAATATACACTCTACTCCACCAACGCTTCAGGCCAGGCATATAGCACGATTGCAATTATCATGCCTACTGCGCCGATGGCTGCGCCTGTCTTTATCCCGCCGAGCGGTGAATATCCCGCTGCAACGAAGGTGGCGATCCTCGCGCCAACTGAGACCTCGACAAATTACTGCATTTCAAATTGCAGTGGAAACGGCGTCTATACGACGGCAACCATCTACTACACAACTAATGGATCTACGCCGACGACCAGCTCATCAGTGTTTTCCGATGCGGAAACGGCGAATGGCAGCGGGAACGGGGCGGGTGATATATCTGTTACGCCGCCTGAAACAGTAGAAGCCATTATCGTAACTCAGATTGATGGCACTCCTTATACCAGTACAGTGGGCACTGCTGTTTACACCACTGGAGCCGCTGCTGCGGCCACGCCGACCTTCAGCCCGGTTGCAGGAAGCTACAACACCTCTCAATCGGTAACCATCAGTTCGACGACTCCTTCGTCAACGATTTATTACACCACCGATACAACTTTGCCAACCTATCCGATTTCGGGCACAACACAGTTATACTCCGGTCCCATTACAGTTTCGTCTTCAGAAAATATTGAGGCAATCGCCGTGGCCAGCGGCGATGCCACCAGTGCCGTTGGATCGGCGGGATATACATTTAATCCAGCCGCGCCAACATTCAATCCGATAGCCGGATCTTATACCGGCGCACAGTCGGTAACCATCAGCGACGCAACCGTAGGCGCAACAATCTACTACACCGTAACATCGGGATCGGTAGGGACGACGCCGACAACCAGCTCAGCGGTTTACACCGGAGCGATTACCGTTACTGCGCCCAGCGTTATCGATGCGCTTGCCGTTTCCACCGGCTATGCAAGCACGGTGTCAACAGCGAAATATACCTTTACGGCAGCAGCCGCGCCTACCTTTAGCCCGGTGGCGGGAGCCATTACGTCGTCTACGACGATATCAATCAGCGATACAACTCCCGGCGCAACGATCTACTACACCGTAACTGGAGGAGCAACCGGGACTACGCCAACGACAAACTCGACGGTCTTCAGCGGTACGTTTACGATTCCCGAGGCAAGTACGGTGGATGCGCTCGCTGTGGCCTCCGGCTACGCCAATACTGTCTCAACAGCGAAATATACCTTCAGCGGCGGGACGGCGACAGCTACGCCGACCTTCAGTCCAGGAACGAATAACTACACAACGACACAGGCTGTCACGATCAGCGATACTACCGCGAGCTCATCAATTTACTACACCACCGATGGAACTACGCCAACGTATCCGGTTGGCGGCACGACGACAAAATACACTGGTCCGGTAAGCGTTTCCGCTACGGAGACCATAAAAGCCATTGCTACCGCTACAGGCGATAACGATAGTGCGGTTGGATCTGCGGTATACACTTTCCCGACAGCGGCCACGCCATCTTTCAGCCCGGTAGCCAATACCTACACTACTGTCCAGACAGTGACTATCAGCGATACAACTCCAAGCTCAACCATCTACTACACAGTAACGGCGGGTACGGCCGGAACGACACCGACAACCAGTTCCTCGGTCTATTCCTCTGCAATCACTGTTTCTGCTTCCGAGGTAGTGGAAGCCATTGCCGTAGCTGCCGACTACAACAACAGCACGGCCGGATCGGCGGCCTACACCATCAACCTGCCAACAGTAGCCACGCCGGCCTTCAGTTCTGGTACCGGAACGTACACCTCCATCCAGACGGTAACCATCAGCGATACAACTCCAAGTTCGACAATCTACTACACCACAAACGGATCAGCGCCGACGACTAACTCGTCGACCTACTCCAGTGCGATTAGTGTTTCCGCAAATGAGACATTGAAGGCGATTGCTACTGCCGGCGGCTACAGCAGCAGCGCAGTCGGATCGGCGGCATACGCAATTACCGCGGCCACGCCCACATTCAGCCCGGTTGCCGGAACCTACTCAACCATCCAGACGGTTACTGTCAGCGACACAACACCGAGTTCAACCATCTACTACACAACTGACGGGACAACGCCGACGACCAGCTCTTCGGTCTACTCCAGCGCGATCATAGTTTCCGCGACGGAGACCTTGAGCGCAATAGCCTCGTCAAGTAACACCATTCCAAGCGCGATCGGGTCAGCGGCCTATACCATCAACCTGGCGACGGCGGCCACGCCCAGCTTCAGCCCTGGATCGGGAAGCTACGGAACGGCGCAGTCGGTGACGATCAGCGATACCACGCCGAGCGCGATCATCTACTACACCACCAACGGATCGACTCCGAATACCGGCTCATCGGCCTACTCGAGCGCAATCAGCGTTTCATCAAATGAAACGCTGGAAGCCATCGCTGTTGCCTACAACTATCTCAACAGCGCAACCGGGTCGGCGGCATACACCATTATGGCGGCCACGCCCAGCTTCAGTCCGGGAGCCGGCACATACAGCACAATTCAGACGGTAACCATCAGCGATACCACGCCGTCGTCAACCATCTACTACACAACTAACGGAAACGCGCCGACGACCGGCTCGACAGTCTACTCTGCTGCGATTACTGTTTCCTCGTCGGAAACCCTGAGCGCAATCTCCGCGGCTAACGGATACGCTGCCAGCGCTGTGGGGTCGGCGGCCTACACGATCAACCTGCCGACAGCAGCCACGCCAAGCTTCAGTCCCTCAGCCGGAACTTATACCGGGACGCAGTCGATCACCATCAGCGACACGACGCCAAGCGCGACCATCTACTACACTACAAATGGGACTGCACCGACTACGAGCTCGTCAACTTACTCCGGCGCGATCAGTGTTTCAGTTAACGAAACTATTGAAGCGATTGCTGCGGCCTATAACTATCTGCAAAGCACAACCGGATCGGCGGCTTACACCATCGTTGCACTCACACCCACATTCAGCCCCGCGCCTGGAAGCTATACCGGCACGCAGTCAGTAACCATTAGCGACGCAAGCCCCGGCGCAACCATCTACTACACCACCAACGGCACCATGCCGACGACCGGCTCAACTGCGTACTCTAGCCCGATTTCTGTAACCTCGACCGAGCAAATCGAAGCAGTGGCCGCGGTCAGTGGCGCTCTCAACAGCACAGTCGCATCGGGCATCTACACCATCGAGACGCCGGCTGTGCTCACTACGCCCGCGCCGGGCAGCACGTTAACAGGCACCAGCGTCACCTTCGCGTGGAGCCCGGGCAACACGGCCAAGAACTTTGAGCTCTGGGTGGGCACCACCGCGGGCTCGAGCAATCTGTATAACTCGGGCTCAGTGACGGCAACGTCAGAGACGGTCTCCGATCTGCCCAGCAACGGTCAACCGGTGTATGTGCGCCTCTACTGGTACATCAACGGAAGCTGGAGTTATGCCAGCTACACTTACACGGCAACCGGCGCGCCGACGCAGGCAGCACTTACAACTCCCGCGGCAGGCAGCACATTGACGGGCACCAGCGTGGCCTTTGCGTGGACGCCGGGCAACACGGCTACGAACTTCGAGCTCTGGGCGGGCACCACCGCGGGCTCGAGCAATCTGTATAACTCGGGTTCGGTGACGGTGACAACCGAGACCGTCACCGACCTGCCCGGCAACGGTCAGCCGGTGTATGTGCGGCTCTACTCGTACATCGACGGCGCCTGGGAATATACCAGTTACACCTACACGGCAACCGGCTCGGCGACGCCGGCCGCACTTACAGCTCCCACGCCAGGCAGCAAACTGACGGGCACCAGCGTGGCCTTTGCGTGGACGCCGGGCAATGTGGCTACGCAGTTCCAGCTCTGGGTTGGCACAACCAGCGGCTCGAGCAACCTGTATAACTCGAATGCGGTAACAGCTACCACCGAGACCGTATCCGATTTGCCTGACAACGATTCGGAGGTGTATGTGCGGCTCTACTCATACATCGCCGGAGCCTGGCAATATACCAGCTATACTTACACATCGGCGGGCACGGTGACGCAGGCTGCGCTTACCACGCCCACGCCGGGCAGCACGCTGACGGGCACCAGCGTAACCTTTGCGTGGACGCCGGGCAACACGGCCAAAAACTTCCAACTCTACCTGGGCAGCACCGGCGTGGGCACCAACAACCTGTATAACTCGGGCTCGGTGACGGTAACATCGGAGACGGTCTCCGACCTGCCCAGCAACGGAGAGAAGGTGTATGCAAGGCTGTTCTCGTACATCAACGGAGCCTGGGTATATACCGATTACACTTACACCACCATGGGCGCGCCGACGCAGGCTGCGCTTACCACGCCCACGCCGGGCACCACGCTGACGGGCACCAGCATAACCTTCTCGTGGACGCCGGGTAACACGGCCACGCACTTCCAGCTCTATCTTGGCACCAGTGCAGGCTCGAACAACCTGTATAACTCGGGCTCAGTGACGGTAACATCGGAGACGGTCTCCGACCTGCCCAGCAACGGCCTGCCGGTGTATGCAAGGCTGTTCTCATACGTGAACGGAGCCTGGATATATACCGACTACACCTACACAACCGCCGGCGCGGCGACTCCGGCTGCACTTACCACGCCCACGCCGGGCAGCCAGCTGACGAGCAGCAGCGTGACCTTCTCGTGGACGCCGGGCAACACGGCCAAGAACTTCGAACTGTGGCTGGGCTCGACGAACGGGGCATCGAACCTGTATAACTCGGGTTCGGTGACGGTAACATCGAAGACCGTGACCGGGCTGCCGAACAATGGCGAGAAGATATATGCAAGACTCTACTGGTACATCAACGGCGCCTGGCAATATGCCAGCTACACCTATTCGGCGTTCTAACCATGGACTAAATGGAAATTGAATTTTATAGATAAAAGATAGCCCGGGCAACAGCCTGGGCTATCTTACTTAGTTACGTCGAACGGCGAATAGTTGATGGTATAAGCCGCCGAACCTATTGCACTTGACGACAAATCGTAGCCGGGATACTGGAGAGACATCTGCATCACGTTCGTCAGGTGGAATGGGCGAAGAGCTGCCGTGCCACTTGACTAGCTCGTTTAATCGCAGATAAGCGAAGCTTCGGGGAAGAGTTGCGGCTCGGATTCGGGTTGCGCTTCAGAGTCCGCCCCCGCCGCAAGCCGCGTCGCAAAAAACAACTCCACCTGGGCCAGCACGTCTGCCCCGGTGCGCGCCTGGTAGATGGCAGCGCGCAGCTTTGCACCGCCCGGAACGCCGTGGGTGAACCAGGTAGCAAACTGCTTCATCTTGCCGGCCGTTTCGCCCATGCGTTCGGCGCGGGGCAGATCCTTGGTCGCTTCGGCCTCATCCAGCAGCATCTTGAAGTAGGCGCGAATCATGCGGTAGCGATCCTCGTCCGTGGGCCGCTCATAGCTGCCGGTGGCTGTGTACTGGGCAATCTGGCGGAAGATCCACGGGTTGGCCGGCGCAGCGCGACCAATCATCACCGCGTCGCAACCGGTGAGGGCGATCATGGCGGCCGCATCCTCAGGAGTGCGAATGTCGCCGTTGCCGACCACCGGAATCTTCACTGCCTGCTTGATGGCGGCAATCCACTGCCATTGCGCCTGGCCGCTGTAACCCTGTTCGCGCGTGCGGGCGTGCAGCGCCACGGCTGCCAACCCCTCGGCCTCGGCCATCCGCGCCAGCTCCACACACACAATCTGATTGTCATTCCATCCCATGCGGAACTTCACGGTGAAGGGAATTGTCACCGCCTTGCGCACAGCGCGGAAGATCTCGCCAATCTTCGGCAGGTCGCGCAGCAAGCCAGAGCCGCCGTTGCAGCCCACCACGCGCTTGGCCGGGCAGCCTAGGTTCAGGTCCACCGTATCGAAGCCGGTTTCCTCTACAATTCGCGCGGCATCAGCCAGCGTCTGCGCATTCGATCCGAACAACTGCGCGCCGATGGGATGCTCGTCGTCATAGAAGGTGAGATAACGCCGCCGCTTCGACTCCCGCATGCGCGAGAGGCCGTCGGCTGATGTGAACTCGGTCATCAGCAGCCCGCAGCCGGATTGCGCATTGGTCACGACGTCGTCGATCGACTCATCCAGCGTCGATGCGGTCGTAAACATACTGGCGTGGCGAATAAACCGCCTGAAGACCGTATCTGTGACCCCGGCCATGGGCGCCAGCACCGTAGCCGGAGTCACCAAGACCGATCCCAGGCGCACCTCAGCCGGTACCCGCGCGTTCTCGGGCATCTGGTGCTCCCTGGGGTTGTCCCAGTCCTTTTTTACGGTAAAGCCCTTGCCCGCCATAAATGCCTCTTAGCCTTCAGCTTCCAGCCCCTAGCTTCTAGCCTTTCTTACTTGCATCCGCCGCTTTGGAATACCGCAAAGCCGACTACTCCACAGAAGAGCTAGAAGCTGAAAGCTAACAGCTAAAAGCTGTTTTTTTGAACCCCCGAACGAAGTTGGGCCTCCGCCGCAGCGGAGGCCCAATCGTATCTGGCCGTGCCTTTTGCGCCGTTTACTTGGCTGCAGTAGCCGCGTCGGACTTGGCATACTTGCGGCGGAACCGCTCAACGCGGCCCGCTGTATCCACCAGGCGCTGCTTGCCGGTAAAGAACGGGTGGCAAGCCGAGCAAATTTCCACGTGAATGTCGCCCTTGTGGGTCGACCGGGTCTCAAAGTTGTTTCCGCAGGCGCACTTAACGTGCACGGCGGCATAATTGGGATGAATCTTTTCCTTGGGCATCTCTTCTGATAAACCTTTCCTGCAATTCTCTTATTGTATGGGGATTTGGAGGGTTTAGCAATCGCGGGCCCTTACTCAGCCAGCGCCCTCTTAATCCCGGCCTCCGCCAACGGCGCCATAATCGCGTAGCCGGCCGGGTTGGGATGCACGCCGTCTTTGCTCAGTTTCTCCGGCAGGCCGTCGCGCCCGTCTTTCATCGCCGAATGGTAATCGACATAAACGTAGTGCTTTTCAGCCGCATAGGCCTTGATCCATGTGTTCAGCGCGTCAATTTTCAGCGCCGGAGTTTTTCCCGGCGTCCAGGGGAAATCGAAGGCCGGCAGCACCGAGCACAGCACCACGCGAATATGGTTGGCTGCGGCCAGTTCGGCCATAGTCATCAGGTTGCCTTCTGATTCTTCCAGCGTCATCGGCCCGGTGTTCTCGGCGATGTCGTTGGTTCCGGCAAGAATCACCACCACCTTGGGCTTCAAATCGATCACATCCTGGCGGAAGCGCAGCACCATCTGCGGCGAAGTCTGGCCGCTGATGCCGCGGTTAACATAGGGCTTGCCTGGAAATGAATTGTCCAGATTCCAGGCCTGGGTAATCGAGTCGCCCATAAAGACCACGCGATTTTCGCCCGCTGCGGGTGCGCCTAGCGCCAAATCAGCCTCCTTAAACCTGCCCAGCCAGGGCCAGTCATTCTTCAACTGATCCTCGCGCGCCTTTGCCTTCTCGGCCTCGGTCATTGGCGCTGTCGCTGGCTTGTTCGCTGGCGTCTGGGCCTTAACCTGGTTTGGGAAAAGCAGCACGGCGAGGACCGCGACCGCAAATGCAGTACGCAAAACGTTTCGATTCACTGGGAGAGTCTCCATTTCCTGAGCAATTTGTATTTAGCGGATCAAATAAAGCCCTGCCTGTGCGCGGTTCCGATTGTAAGGAATCCCGCCACAGCTTGCTACGTCTTTTTCCACAATTGGAGCCGGGCGACGCACCGCAGCGCGCCTGTGCCGCTTGCGCTAGGCTTGAACCCATGAGTGTTTGCGCAATCTGCGATGGAGTTGGGCTGGTAAGGGTGGTCAACGCCTCAGGGCAATGGGTCTCCCGCGCCTGCGAGTGCCAGGAAATGGTTCGTTATCAGCGTCGACTGGCAGCGGCCCATATTCCCGAGCGTTACCAGGACTGCGCCTTGGAAAGCTTTCATGTGTATACCGACGCCGATCCGTCCCTGCGAGAGGCTCTCAAGAAGGTACAAAAATTTGTTGAAGTCTACCCAGTAGACACCGCGGGCAAAGGGCTGCTCTTTACCGGTACCCTGGGCGTGGGCAAAACCCATCTTGCCGTGGGCGTGCTGCAGCGCCTGGTGCAGGAGCGCGGCGTCATCGGCCTCTTTTGCGATTACCGCGAGCTGCTCAAGAGCATCCAGAACAGCTACAATCCCCAGGTTCAAACCACTGAGCTGGAACTGCTGAAGCCGGTATTTGCCGCCGAGGTGCTGGTACTCGACGATCTGGGCGCGCAAAAGCCCAACGAGTGGGTCTGGGACACGGTGGCGCTCATCCTCAATACCCGCTACAACGACAAGCTAACCACCATCATCACCACCAATTATGCTGATCTGCCCGCCGGCGCCGGTTTCAAATCCGATCCGGAAGGCAAAAAGCCAGCCAAAAGCGAAGACACATTAGGCGATCGCATTGGCGACCGCATGAGGTCCCGTTTATCGGAGATGTGTATAAAAGTGGAGATGCGAGGCAAAGACTTCCGCCAGAGCGTCAAGCAGGCTCGCTTCGGGTAGCTGTGCTTTAGAACACCCCAAGGCTGCACAGCAATACCACAATGGCTACGATGGTCATGGCCTGGTAGACACGGTCATTGCGCCGTTGCGTTTGCGCAAACACGCAGTTGACCGCGGGCAGTGAGTTGGATGCGGTTTGGAGAGAAGCTTGCATCGTGCGCCTGCCTTTCTATGCCTCTTGGCAAATGGAACGTGTATAGTCGAGCGCCGGTTCCCTGTGCCTCTGATAGCTTAGACGCCCCGCGTCTGCTGAAGTTGCGCTAAAGGAATCATTGTTTCGAACAAATTGTTGCACTGCATTACACATCGGCCAATGCCAATAAAGCGTAACCCAATTCACCGGATTGGGGGATGTGGGGGTATTCCTTCGGTAACGGGTGTAGAATTTCGCTGGTGAGCACTGGTCCCGATTTCGATCTCTCCCCACCCGTACAGGCGCAGGAACGCAACTGGCTGCCGCTGGCTGTGGCTGCCGCGGTCGTCCTAATCGCGCTTGCAGTCATAGTGCTGGTTTTCGAGCACCCAAAGCCCGCTCCCAAGGTCACACCCATCTCCGCGGCTTTAGATTCCTACGCCCAAAGCCTGCCCATCACTGCCCTTGCCATGAGCGAGTCATCCAACCTGGCTGGCGGCAAGGTAACCTACCTCGACGGGCACATCGCCAACACCGGCTCCCGCACCATAACCGGAGTCACCGTGCAGGTGCTCTTTCGCGATGGAGCCCACGAAGTGGCGCAGAACGAGACCCTGCCACTGAAGCTCATCCGCATGCGTGAGCCATATATCGACGTGGAGCCGGTCTCCGCGGCCCCGCTCGCCCCCGGCGGCGAAAACGACTTCCGCCTCATCTTCGACGCCGTCTCCCCCGACTGGGACGGCGCCTACCCTGAGGTGCGCGTAATTCACGTCGAGACAAAATAGCTTTATTTCAGTCCGCTAATTTGCATTTGTCAGCAGATTTTATTTCCCATTTTCTCCGCGCCGGAGTCCAAATAACAATCAAATTGTTTCAACGGAGGATGCGATGCTCAGGTTATTCGAGAACAAGCGGAGACGGGTGCGGTACGCTGTCGGTCTTGTGGTACTGGTTCTAGCCGCTGCTGGTATAGCCTCCGGCCAGGATGACCAGAAGCCCAAACCGAAGGTCAGCAACAAGCCGCTGACCGCCGAGCAGCTTTCCGTTTACCGCGTGGTCCTGGGCAGATGGATGGCGGAGGAGATGCCCGCGCTCAACCTGGCCGTTCAAACGGTTCCCCTGGAACAAACCGGTCCCTTTGGCGATGAGGGGTGCGAGAAAGGCCTTGACCTTGAGCCGGCCACTCCCGCCGTCGTCCATCGATTCCGTCAGCAGGACCTGGCGCAGTTGGGGCCGGGCCGAACCTACACCCTCGTCGACAAGGACCAGCAAGAGCAGGAAGTTCGCTCCAACGATCCGGAAAAAACCATTGGCAATGGCAGAACCATTGAAGACGCCGTCCGCAACGCCTTCTCCCACGGCCTGGCCACGCTTAGCGAAATCCGCTTCGACAAAGGCCACAAGCACGCCATCGTCTCTTATGGTTTTTTCTGCGGCAGCCTGTGCGGCAACGGCGGAACAATAGTTCTCGAAAAAATCGACGGCTCCTGGCAGCCCAAGAGCAACTGCCACGATTGGATCTCGTAACACCCGTCGGCATTTCACTGGCGGCAAACAAGCGCACCCGGTCAAAGCCCGGTAAAATCGACAATATATGAAACCAGGCAAGCAAAGCCCTGCCGCCGCAGAGACCATCCCCAATACCATCCCCGACACCATTCTGGACGGCAGCCGATTTGTCCGTGCATGCCTGCGCAAGCCCGTTGACCGAACCCCGGTGTGGTTTCTGCGCCAGGCCGGCCGCTATATGCAGGAGTACCGCGACGTCCGCAAGCACCATACTCTGGTCGAAATCTGCAAGCAGCCCGATCTGGCCGCCGAGGTCACCATCACCGCCGCTGAAAAGCTGGGCGTAGACGCCGCCATCATCTTTGCCGACCTTCTGCTGCCCCTCGAACCCATGGGTCTTGACTTTGAATTCCAGGCCGGCGAGGGCCCTGTGGTGCATCATCCCCTGCGCACAGCCGAGGACGTTCGCGCCCTGCGCACCGACCGCACCGGCGATCTGGCCTACGTCGCACGCGCCATCCAGAAGGTCGCCGCCCACTTTCGCGACCGCCTCGGCATCATCGGCTTCTGCGGAGCGCCCTATACGCTGGCCAGTTACATGATCGAAGGCGGCGGATCGCGCAACTACATCCACACCAAGCAGATGATGTACGGTGATACCTTATCCTGGCGCCTGCTGCTCGACAAGCTGGTAAAAGTTCTTGAGGAGTATTGCCTGCTCCAGGTGCAAGCCGGAGCCGACGTCATCCAGATCTTCGACAGTTGGGTAGGTTCGCTCTCTCTCACCGACTATCGCGAATACGCTTTTGAAGCCTCCAAGCGCCTTGTCCGTTCCGTCCAGCAGATGGGCGTGCCGGTCATTTACTTCGGCGTCGAGACCGCGGGCCTGCTCACCGAGATGGCCGCCACCGGCGCAGACGTAATCGGCCTCGACTGGCGCCAACCCCTCGACACAGGCTGGCGCGCCGTCGGCCACGGCCACGCGGTGCAGGGCAATCTCGATCCCATCACGCTCTTCGCGCCGCAGGTGGTTTTGGAGCTCCGCGTAAAAGAAATTCTCCGCGCCGCCGCCGGCCGTCCCGGCCACATCTTCAACCTCGGCCACGGCATCGTCCCCAACACCCCGGTTGAAAACGTGCAAGCCGTAGTTCGCATGGTCCGCGAGTTCCGTTTGGAGGAAGCTGCGCGTGGCTAAACAAGCCGTACTTCTGCTGGCCCATGGAACTCCCGAAACCGTCGAGCAGATTCCCGAGTACCTGCTCAAAGTCACCAGCGGTCGTCCGCTGCCGCAGGCAGTCGTCGCGGAGATTCAGCACCGATACGCCCTCATCGGCCGCAGCCCGCTTACTGAAATCACACACGAGCAAGCCCGCCTGGTCGAAGCCGAACTCGCCGCGCTAGGAAAGCCTGTCCGCGTTTACGTCGGTATGCGCAACTGGCGCCCTTATATCGCAGACGTGGTTCGCCAGATGCGCGCCGACGGCGTTGAAGAAGCAGCGGTTCTCTGCCTGGCCCCGCAAAACTCGCGCACCAGCGTCGGCCTCTACCGCCGCGCTGTCGAAGCTGAATCCTCCGGCCTGCGCATCGACTTTACTGAAGCGTGGGCGCAGCATCCGCTCCTTGCTGAAGCCTTTGCCGAGCGGCTCCGCCCGGCGCTAAGCAAACTAACCAAAGAGACCGGCGCGCCGGCTCCCGTTCTTTTCACGGCTCACAGCGTTCCCACCCGCACCGTTCAACCGAATGAAGCTGGTCAGGACGCCGACCCCTACGCCGATGAAGCCAAGCATACCGCCGCTTTGGTCGCCGAGCGTGTCCCCGAGATTCCGCGCTGGTATTTTGCCTTCCAGAGCCAGGGGGCAAGCGGCGGTCCGTGGATTGGACCCACCGTCGAGCACACCCTCGACTCGCTCGCCGCATCAGGCCACAAAACACTGCTTCTGCAACCCATTGGCTTTCTCTGCGACCACGTCGAAATTCTCTACGATGTAGATATTCTCTTTCGCGGCTACGCAGCCAAACTCGGCATCCGCCTTGAGCGCCCCGAGTCGCTGAACGCTTCTCCCACTTTGGCCAGGGCAATCACAGATCTGGCTCTTCAAGGGCTGGCAAGGCTAACGTCTTGAGCATTGTGAATTGCAGGAAAAATTATGAGCTGAATGGTAACTGGCCCGCGCACAGGCTGGTGGAATGAAGTTGCATTGAGTTACAACTAAGGTACAATTTTCGAGGACGCTCAAATTCAGATAAAGTAATTATTTGGGAGAATGAAATTGCCCGCTAACGATTCAAAGCACGCAGGTAAAAAGATTGTAGAAATGCGCTGCACTCGATGCGGGGGACCGCTGCGGCGGATGCTGCGCAAAGGTTTTCTGCAGGAGAAAATCTACTCCTTGTTCGGTTACTACCCCTGGGAGTGTCCCTATTGCCGTGAACCAATCATGATCAAAATGAGGAACCAGGGTAAGAAACTCCGCGCGCATCCGTCGTCCGCCGATTAAATTAGCGCCTGGCGCCGCTTTTCGCGTCCCGTATTTTTAGTTTCCCGTCTCACTTACCCCTGCTCGCAACGTTGCTTCGCATAGTTCCAGGCTGAAAACGAAACTGCGCCTACATTCGGATCGTCGGTCACGATAAATGGATCCGGCCCAAAACCTGTGTACTGCGCAAATCGCTCTTGCGCCGTTGCATCAAGATCCGTCTCTTCCTTCAGAAACTCATCAACCATCAGTTTGCACGCCGCAATCGCTTCCTCCAGGGTGGCAAAATCGCCCTTCTTATATCTCTCGCTCTCGTCCATGTAGTGGTAGTTGTCATCCACATAGACCGCGTATTTATATCCTGATTTCGCCATATATCCTCATCTATGCTAGTTCCGGAAAAAGTTCCTGGCCAGGAAGAGCAAGTTCGCCGGCCGTTCCGCCAGCCGCCGCATAAAGTAGGGATACCACTCGCGGCCAAAGGGAATGTAAACGCGCACGTTATATCCCTCGCGAACCAACCTGCGCTGCAAGTCGCGGCGTACACCGTAAAGCATTTGAAACTCGAAGCGGCCAGCGTCGATCCCGTGCTCGGCGGCATAACTCTTAGCCGCCGCGATCATAGCCTCATCGTGCGTAGCCAGGCCGTGATAGACCGAGCTCTCCAGCAGTATCCGGCTCAGGCTGACGTAATTCGCATCTACGTCGGATTTACCTGGGAAAGCAACCTGAGCCGGCTCCATGTACGCACCCTTGCACAGCCTCACCCGGATGCCGTCGGCCAGCAGTTGTTCAACATCCGCCTGCGAGCGATAAAGATAGCTTTGAATCACCACGCCAATCGCCCCGTGAGTTTGCGGACGCGCGTGCAGCCGCCGCACCATCTCCAGCGTCACCTGGGTCAGCTGCGAGTCTTCCATATCGATGCGGACAAAGTTGCCCGTCGCGGCAGCGTGCTCGGCCAGTCTTTCCACAATAGCCCCGGCCAGTTCCGTTGAAAGCTCCAGCCCCATCTGCGTCAGCTTCACGCTGATATTCGCGTTCAGCTTTCGCGCGGCAATCGAATCCAGCAGTTGGTGATAGATCTCGGCGGCCCGGTGCGCCTCCACCTCTGAGGTCACGCTCTCGCCCAGCGAGTCCAGGGTCACAGCCATGCCCTGCTGGTTCACCGCCGCGGCCACGCGCAGGGCATCCTCAATCTCCATGCCCGCCACGAACCGCGCGCTCAGCCGCCGTCCGGCGCGGGACCGCTCGCAGAAGCCGCGCAAAGTACGATTCCGTGAGAGTGATATAAAGGCGGAACGCAGCAGAGGCATCGAACGTTTCCTCGGCCAGAGCCATGCTAATGCTCACCTGCCTGCCGTACAGTTTCGCACAACCAGCCGCTAACTCCCGCTTATCGAACTTCGAAGAGCGTGCTGCCGTGGGCCGGCAATGTCATGCCGATCTCCTTCGATTCCTTGCCTTCAACCTCAGTCCACATATTCTTAGCCACATGCTTCTTCCCATCCAGGCCAAGCTGGTCCCATGTGGCGCGCAGTGTAATAGGCTTGTCGTCGAGATTGAAAAAGGCAAAGTACTCGCGATAAACTCCCGAATCCGGCGAATTGGTTGTTCCCCGCCAAACCCTGGCATGCTCAAAGCCGGGCAGCTTCGCAGTGTCAACCTGGCGGCTGTAAGTAACGGTCTGGTTAACGTAGAGCACTGACTGATTGGTAATCAGAGAGCGAGTAAAATCATCCAGCTTGGTCAGGTTTGCACCCAGAATCAGCGGCGAGCGCGCAATGGACCACAGCGTGAACTCAGTCCGCTGCTCATCCTGCGTCTCCCGCGACTGCCGTGCCTGGCCCATGCCCGGATGCGGTCCCAGCCAACCCCAGGGCAGCATATCCTCGTCAGGCCAGCCGCCCGCATTTGTATACACTGACCACTTCGCCAGACGGTCAAACGCGTCGCGAATTCCAAAGGGATATTCTCCATCACCCGCTTTGTGCGGGAAAGTCCATCCGTCCCAGTGGTCGTCAGAGATGCGCCACATCTGCGCATATTTTTCAACGAATGTTGCATCTTCAAGCGCCGTCGGTCCCGGCGAAAGGCTCAGCACAATCTTCCGTCCCGATCTCTTGATCGCATTTGAAATTTGCCGTATCTCCGACGGCCTGAAAGGACGGTTGCTGATGCAATCCACTTTAATGAAGTCCAAACCCCAACTCGCATAGAGCTTCAGCATTGAATCGTAATAAGCCTGCCCGGCCGCATTGTCTTTCACGCCATAGTTGCCGTCGTCCCACGGGCAGGTCTCCGTCTGGTCGGCCGCGTCCTCGGCATGAAAATCCGACCCCTCGATGGGCAGATTCGCCTTGACCACTTGGCGTGGAATCCCGCGCACAATATGGATGCCGAACTTCAATCCCTGCTTATGAACCCAGTCAGCCAGCGGCTTGAAACCCTCTCCTCCCGCCGACGACGGAAAGCGGTTCTCCGCCGGAATCAGGATTCCGTTCTCATTCCACACATACTTTCTCTGCTCAAGGTGCTCGCCGTTGGGGTTCTGCATATACCACCCCTCGTCGATCACCGCGTACTGCCATCCAAACTGCAGCAGGCTCGCCAGCACAGTGGCATTGGCCTTGTAGTCCTCTTCATCGATGGTCAGCCCATACGCATCCCAGCTATTCCACCCCATGGGCGGCGTGAGTGCGAGCGTTTGTGCATGGGGCAGGGTTGTGGCTGAGGCGGTTAAAGCAATTACGGAGGCGATTAAAAATCTACGACAGCTCATTCGCAAACATATAACACATTCGGCAATGCTCTGGCAGTAACGAAACAGTTGCAGTTCAAACCTACTCCGCTTCCGCCAGCCGCCTGGCACGCCACAATGCGCCGTTCAGCGACACCGCCGACTCCGTCGCCACCGGCATCTCAGGCGCAGCGGCTTTGAGGCCAGCAAAGAATGCCTCGCGCACCAGCCTCATGCCTTCCACCACGCCGCCGGTCCAGGCCACCGGCACTTCAACCGTAATTCCATGCTTGCGGCGCAGTTTGTCCCGCACCAGCAGCACAAACGCTACCAGGTCGGCCGATGTCTGCCGCAGAACCTCCACAGCCACCGGGTCGCCAGCCTCGGCCAGTTCATTGATGGCCGGCGCCAGCGCGGCAAAGTCCGGTCCCGGTGTGCTGTTGCCCATAACCACCAGGTCATCCAGGCTGGGCGTGCCCCAAATCTCGCCCACTTTCTTTAAGATTTGCGTCGGCTTCTCATGGTCATAAGCATGCAGCGCCCAGCGCACACTGTTGAGCCCGATCCAGTAGCCCGAGCCTTCGTCGCCCAGGCGTGAACTATAACCGCCTGCGGACTCCCGGCTACCGTCTGGCGCACGGCCAATGGTATTGGAACCGGTTCCGGCAATCTGCAAAATGCCGGGACCGCCTTTGAAAGCAGCGTCCAGGGCGATCACTTCATCGCCTACCACCTCGTAGCGCTCCACGTTAAAGTCTTTAAAAACAGCGCTGATCCACTCAACAGTCCCAGGCGCGCTGCAGCTGGCAACCCCGCAGCAGGCGGCGCGCACGCTGGTTACGCCTGCCTTGGCATACACATCTTTGAGCAGCGCGCGCAAATTTTGCTCGGCAGCCTCCGCACCCACCCGCAGCCGCTTGATTGAGCCGTTTTCCCCATGAGCCAGAGTCCGCTCGCCGGCAACGATCGAGGCGCGGGTTCGCGTCCCCCCGCCATCAACTCCCAAAATAAGATTCATCGCGCACTTACTCCTTCATTTACCGGCATTCCTGTCATTATCGCCCAGCGTTCCGGCCAACGGGCTCAAAAAAGAACCGCGCAACCCGAGGCTGCGCGGTCCCAACGAGCACGAATTTCTTGTCGAACTTACTTTTCACATTGAATTGCCGGCAGGCTGGCGGCCGCGATCGATTGTCCGACGCGTCGATTGGCCTCGTCGGGCAGTGCAACGGAGACGCGCTCAGCCAGCTCTGGAAATTCCGCGCGCAGCACTTCGAGGCTCCGTTTCAGTATGACTTCACCTCCCAATCCCGTCGTTACCCTGCCTAAAATCAACACGTGCTTCAATTCATAAAAATCGGCGTAATGCGCAATGGCGTAGCCGAGATACGTGCCGATGGTTTCGTAAACCTGATGGGCCAGTGGATCTCCCGCGGCCATCTTTTTCTGCAGAATCACCAGGCGCTCCGGTAGGGGCATGCCCGGCTCAAAATGCATTCCGGCGCCTGAAGCCACGCGGTCAGAACCCTGCTGTGAGAAATACTGCACGCCGCAGCCAATGTCGCCCGACCACTCATCAGCGGGGCCGTCCGCGCGATAATCCACCGGAACGAATGCCAGTTCATTTAACCAACTGGTTATGTTGCCTTCGTGGTTGACGTAACCGGCGGCCAAACTCGATCCCAGCGCGATGCCGAGCACCGGGTTGTCTTTAAGCGACATTGACCCGGCCAGCGCGGTTACTTCCCCATCGTTTACCACTTCCATGGGAACGCCCAGTTCATCGCGAATCCTGATGAACATGGTGGCGATCTTCTCGAATTTGTCTTTGGGGACGCCGCGGTATAACGATGCAACACGCGCGCGGTTGTTGATGTAGATGCCCGCGGCGCTGCCGCCCACCGCATCCAGGCGCGGCATGTGCGAAGCGGCGCGTTTGATTGAATCCATCACGCCCTGGTAGTGATATTCGGGGTCCGTCTGATTACGCGGGTCCCACACCACCTCTTCGGTAAACACCGTCTCGCCATTTACGACGGCGCTTGCCTTGCGGTCGCTGGCTCCCAGATCGAACCCAACGCGGCAGCCGTCCAGGTGCCGTCCCAGTGGCACGGCGCTTTCCCTGGCTTCAGGAACAGCATCGGCGGTGGTCACGACCACTTCGAAGGTGTGCTCGTAAACGCTGCCCATGAACTCGTTGTCAAATTTGCGCGCGCCGGTGGGCGAATAAACATTTTTGATATGATTGCCGATTTCAGCCGGCCCGCCGACGTAAACTTTCCATCCGCCCCGCTGCCACAGCAAAGCCTTCACGATGCGCTCGACGTAGAGCAGCGTTGCTTCAAGGTGACCCGCCTTCGGAGGAACCACCGTGGTCGAGAAGGTCGAAATCGCGCCCTCGCCGCGTTCGAGCGCCAGGCGCAACGGAACGCCGCCGTTGGCCGCAGCCAGTTCGCGATACTTCCGCGAGAAAAGTGAAGCCGGAAGAAAACCCCGATCGAGGGGTGCTATGATTGCAGGATTTACTTCAATGCCCGCTACTTGTAGACCCATGTTGCTTTTTTTGCTCCTTGATCTTTTTAAAAGCTAACTGCCCACCGGCAGCCCGCCTTGTATTGACGCGATCAGCTTTCCCGCTCCATCCACGGCAACCAGATTTGCTTCCTGTCCCACGGTGAGATATCCAGCCTTATCACCAAGTCCCGTCATCGTTGCCGGATTAGTGGTCAGCAAGCGCAGCCCCTGCTCCACCGTTGCGCCCGTGAAGCCAACAAAATTAACCAGCGCCCGGTCGAGAGTCAGCACGCTGCCGGCCAGCACTCCGTTGGCCATAGCTCTTCCGTCTGCCACCTGCACCGCCATTCCGCCCAACTGGTACTCGCCGTTTGGCATGCCGGTTGCGCTCATCGCATCGGTTATCAAAATGGCGCGTTCCGGCCCTTTGGCGCGCCACCAAAGCTTCACCGTTTCCTGGGCAGTGTGGATGCCATCGCAGATCAAATCCGCATAAACTGAATCGTTGGTGAGAACTGTGCCCAGAATTCCCGGTTCACGATGGTCAAGCGGTCGCATGGCGTTAAAAGTATGTGTCGCGCTCACTCCCCCTGCGGCAATCAGCGCACGCGTTTCGGCGGCAGTGGCATTGGAGTGGCCCATGGTCACGCGCACACCGAGCGCGGTTGCATGCGCGGCCAGCTCAGGTGCTCCAGGCAACTCCGGCGCCAGCGTCATCATGCGGACCTTGCCTTCGGCAGCTTCATACATCCGGTCGAAAACGGCAATATCCGGCGCGAGTAGGCTTTCAGGCGGATGAACGCCGCGCTTTGTGTGCGACAGGAACGGGCCCTCCAGGTGAATGCCGAGCGGCCGGGCCTGTTTTTCAGCGCGTGGCGCGTCCAGCAGCTTGGCCAGCCCTGAAAGCGCGCGCAGCGTCGCATCCATGGGCGCGGTAACCGTAGTCGCCAGAAAGCTGCCTGTCCCGTGCGTGACCAAAAAACTGCAAATGGCATTCAGCGCTTCGGGCGTGGCTTCCATCGCGTCGTGCCCGGCCGCGCCGTGGATATGCACATCAAGAAACGACGGTGCCAGCGTGGCGCCGGGATAGTCCAAAACGCGTGTCTTGGCGGGCAACTCGCCGGTTTCACGGGTCGAAATCGAACTGATCCTCCCGTCTTCAATCGCAACAACGGGATGGACCAGCATGCTGGCGCCATTCCAAAGCTTCTCTGCTGTGAGTATTGTAGGCATATCTTAGATTATTGCAGACTCCCGCGCCGTCCGGACGGCGAAACCGTCTCGTTTAACGGCTCTGTGAAGCGGGAAGGTCGTGACTTTTGCTAAAGTTTTGCCATGCATATGAAGGTTCTGTCGACGGCGACTGGTTTGTCTTTTCTCTTCGCAGCGGGCTTTCCTGCCGCGCAAACGGTTGACCTGCCCACCAGCAAGCAGTTGATCGGCGAAATCCCCGGCCACCCGCAGCGTTTGAACAGCCTGCCCATCACCATGGCCGTCTCCCCCGACCGGCGATACGTGGTTACCGTGAATGCCGGCTACGGCACCTATGAGTCGCAGTACAAGCAATCGCTGGCCGTACTGGATACAAAGACCGGCACCCTCACTGATTTTCCCGATGCCCGCACCCTGGCCAGAGACGCCAAACAGACCCTCTACTCCGGCCTGGCCTTCAGCCGCGACGGCAGCCACATCTACGCGAGCATGGGCTCCCTCACCAACCCGCTCGGCGATGGCAATGACAAAACCGGCAGTGGCGTGATCGTCTACAGCTTCGCGGCGGGCAAAATCGCGCCCGAGCGCTTCATTCCGCTGCCGCTTCAGCAACTGGCCCCGGGACGCAAGACGAGGCTGATCGGCGAGGTTCAGGGCGATAAGGGAGTGCCGTTTCCGGCAGCCATCGCCGTTGCTGGCCAGGCAGGCCATGAAAAGCTTCTGGTCGCAGATAACCTCTCTGACGACGTTCTCCTGCTTAATCCCGTCAGCGGCGCAATCGAGCGGCGCTTCGACCTCTCTGAAAGCGATGCCGTGCCCGGAACATATCCCGTTGCCCTCGCAGTCACAAATGATGGTGAGCGAGCCTTCGTAGCGTTGTGGAACGCATCGGAGATCGTGGAGCTCAACCTGGCCAAAGGGATGGTGGCGCGCAAGCTCACCCTGCTCAAGCCGCCCAGCGCCGTTGCTCCCGGAACGCACCCCTGCGCTTTCGAGTTTTCTCCCGACGGAAAAATACTCTACGTCGCGCTCTCCAATCGCGATGCCGTTGCCGCCGTAAATGTGGGTCCAGGAACGAAGGTCGGCCAGTTTTCCGTGAAGGGCTACTTCGATACCCGCCTGCCCGCACAAAGCTACTTTGGCGCCGAGCCCGTTGCCCTTGCCCTCAATACAGACGGTAGCCGCCTCTACGTCGCCAATATGGCCAGCGATGCCGTTGCAGTCATCGATACCCGTCAACTGACCGCGAAGGCAGCAAAGCAGGGCATGGTCGAGCCCATCGGCTTCGTGCCCACCGAATGGATGCCCATCTCCATGGCCTTCATCCCCTCGGCATCCGGCGGAAAACTCTATGTTGCTACCGACAAAGGGAAGGGAACTGGCCCCAACAATTTCCCCGAGCGGCAGACCGATGAGCTTGAAAAAAGAAAATTCAAGCGCGCTACCAGTTATATCGCCACCTTGCTCTACGGTTCCCTGGCCACGCTCGATGAATCCGAAATTAATAAGAACTTGCCCCTGTGGACTTCAGTTGCCATCGAGTCAAACCGCATGAAGGCAGCCGGGGAGAAAATTGCCTTCTCTGACGGATCAGAGAACCGCATCAGGCACATCATCTACATCATCAAAGAAAACCGCACCTACGATCAGATTCTCGGCGACCTCTGTCAAGATGGAAAACCGGTAGGCAACGGCGACCCCAGCCTGACCATGTACGGCCAGTCGATCACCCCCAATGAGCACAAGCTCGCTCTTCAATTCGGCGTGCTCGATAACTTCTTTGACTCCGGCGAAGTCTCCGGCGATGGCCACGTCTGGTCCACCGCCGCCATCGGTACTGACTATCTTGAGAAAACCTGGCAGCAATCCTATCGCAGCGGCCAAAGAACTTATGACTACGAGGGTGTGGTAGCCGAGGGCTATCCACTGCTGCAAAAAATTCCTGATGTAAACGAGCCGGCCAGTGGCTATCTGTGGGGCAATCTCGCCGCCCACGGCAAAAGCTACTATCACTTCGGCGAATACATCTCCTCCACTTTTTGCAATGAAGCGCGCGTATCCGATCCGCAGATGGGGCCGTTGCTCCAGGGCCGTGACTGCTCGCATAAGGCCATCGCACCGGGCGAGACGTTGCCCGCAGAATGGGGAGGTGGAGTGAACAAGTGGCCCTGGTCCATTCCACTGATCGCCGCCAACGTTGCCACCAAGCCGGAGCTGGTGGGCCACTTTGCCCCCGAGGCGCCGGACTTCGAGCTCTTCGTGCCCGACCAGATTCGGGTCGAGGTATTCATGCGGCATTTTGAGGGCTGGGTCGCGGACAAAGAACAGGGCAAAGACACCATGCCCAACTTCATCCTGCTGCGGCTGCCCAATGATCACACCGCGGGAACCCGTCCCGGCAGTCCAACGCCTAAATCCTCAGTCGCCGATAACGACCTTGCCATCGGCCGCGCGGTCGAGGCTGTCTCCCACTCGCCCTTCTGGGACTCGACCGCCTTCTTCATTCTCGAAGACGATGCCCAGGACGGCGGTGATCACGTAGACGCGCACCGCAGCATCGCCCTTGTGGTCAGCAAGTACTCGCCGCGCGGTCCCAGTGGCGCGCCCTTCGTCGACAGTCGATTCTATTCAACCGTCAGCGTAATCCGCACTATGGAGACGCTCCTCGGCCTGCCTCCCATGAACAACAACGACGCCTTCAGTTCGCTCATCTCAACCCTCTTTACCGGCCCCGGCGACCAGCCCGCCTACGATGCTGACTCGTCAAACCGTGACAACGGCCTCATCTATACCGCCAACAAAAAAACGGCCGTAGGAGCAAAAGAAAGCATGAAGATGGATTTCACCCACGCCGACCGCGCCGACGCCCAAAAGCTGAATGTGATTCTGTGGAAGGATGCCATGGGCGACGCCCCCGTTCCCGCCATGCTGAAGGTACGCACAAAGAAAACTGGCAAAGATGATGACGACTAGAGCACTGTCTGGAATCTTTCAACAAAAACGTGCCGGAGGCGCAGAGTTAATTAGCCCTGCGCTTCAGCGTGGGGAGAAGAAATTCCACAATTTTGTTGTGGAGTCCCATAGGGACGACGCCCAGATTTTCTTTAAATCGTTTGCAGATAATTACCCTCCCCAAGCGCACTATTGAAATAGACACGCATTTAAAAGCATTCCGGGAACCGGTTTCCGTGTGCAGCCGGACAAAAACCACCCCCCCGGGGTAAAGTCCCCTTTTTGTTCGTCAAAATTAAAGAGTAACTTATTCATAATATAAGAGATACGAAGAAATATCAGTGAGAAATTCATGTCAAATATTGCAATAAAATGTGCGTTTTTGTGCATCTTCTGCTCGAATCTGTAGCCAATGGCACAGTCTCCGCCAACGGAGTATCCTTACTCTCAATCAAGCATCTTTGCTGAAAGCCTCCTAGGGCGCTCGAATGAAACCACGCGATCGCGTAATCATGTCCCTCAACCGCCAGAAGCCCGATCGCTGTCCCATGCAGATCAGCTTCACTCCAGAGTTCGCCCAGCGCCTGCGCGAAAATATGCGTCTGGCAGGCCATTCCGCCCACAATCCTCACGGCGGCGGCAACACCTATGAACTGGAGCGCGCGCTCGGCCAGGACCTGCTGCTCACCTCCGTTGGCTGGGCAAACTCCTACTACGCCAACGAGCTTTACGCCGCTGGCGCGGAGAGCTATACCGACGAGTGGGGCATCGGTTGGAAGAACTCGCCCTACGAAACCCGCTTCGGCAACGGCTTCTACACCGATATCGTCGGCCATCCGCTTGCCGACCTGCGCGCACTTAGCTCCTACAGTCCGCCCGATCCGCTTCGCCCGGAGCTCTACAACGAAGCCGAACGCCTCATCGCCACGCACAAGAGCGACTACTATATCGTCGGTGTAACCGTAACCACCATCTTTGAAGCAGCCTGGGCCCTGCGCGGTTACGAGCAAATGATGATGGACTTCACTGAAGATCCAGCGCTCTCTGAAACCATCCTCGACATTCCCTTCCGCTACCATCTCGCCGCCGCCAGCCGCCTGGTAGAGATGGGCGTGGACATGATCTGGATCGGAGACGACTTCGGCACGCAGAGCGGAATGCTCATCTCACCGCGCATCTGGCGGCAGCTCTTCAAGCCGCGCATGGCCGAGTTCATCTCCACCCTGAAATCCATCAACCCGCAAGTCAAAGTCGCCTATCACTCCGACGGCAACATCGAGAAAATCATTCCCGACCTGATCGAGATCGGTCTGGACGTTTTGAATCCGGTGCAGCCCGCCTGCATGGATCCCGCCAAACTGAAGCGCGACTACGGTGACAAGCTTTGCTTCTGGGGCTCAATCGACGAGCAGTTCACGCTGCCCTTCGCCACTCCCGATCAAGTACGCGCCCAAGTCGAGGAGCGCCTCGCAACAGTGGGCTACGACGGCGGCCTGATCCTCGCTCCCACGCATCACGTGCAGCTGGATACACCGCTCGAAAACTTCTGGGCCATGGTCCACGCCATCACGGGACAGCCCAATTAAACTATCCGCATGACCAAACGGATCGGTATTCATCTGGGCACGGCAGGCGGAGCGTCGAACGCCGTCGAGCGCGGGCGCGAGATCGGCGCCAATACTTTTCAGATTTTTTCCTCCAGCCCGCGCATGTGGCGCGCTCCCAAAGTCGACCCCGCGCAAGCCGCTCGCATGAAGGATCTCCGCGCCAAGCTGGACGTCGGTCCGCTGGTCATCCACACCAGCTACCTGGTCAACGTCTGCAGCCAGTCAGACGAGGTTCGCCAAAAGAGCATCGCCGCCTTTCGCGGAGAGATTGAGCGCGCGCTTGCGTGGGGCGCCGAGTACCTGGTGCTCCATCCAGGCTCGTGGAAGGGCCTCACGCGCGACGAAGGCCTCAAACTGGCTGCCGACTCCATCACCCGCGCCATCGACGGCCTGGCGTGGCAGGGAACCGGCTTTCACATCCTGATTGAGAACACCGCCGGAGCTGAGTTCTCGCTCGGCGGCAGCTTCGACCAGGTAGCCGAGCTTGTCCACCGTCTCCGCGCCACTGCGCCTGTCAACGTCTGCCTCGATACCTGCCACACCCACGTAGCAGGCTACGACCTAGTCACCGCCGAAGGTTATGAAGAAACCATGCGCCAGGTCAGCGCTACGGTAGGCTTTGCAGCCGTCTGCGTCTGGCATTGCAACGACGCCAAAGCCGAGCGCGGCTCAAAGCTCGACCGCCATGAGCACATCGGCCAGGGAACCATGGGCGTGGAGCCCTTCCGCCGCCTGCTCAACGACAAGCGCTTCGCCCACGCCGCCTTCATCGCCGAAACCCCGGTAGACGCGCCCGGCGACGAGGAGCGCAACGTGCGCGTGCTCAAGAGCCTGGTGGACCAACACATGAGCTGATCCGGTTCCCCGTTTACACTAAAAGGTGATGACGGAAGAGAACGAACAACGATACGACCCGGCGACGATTGAACCCAGATGGCAGGCTCGGTGGGCTGCGGACCTCAAGCTCTACGCGGCTGAGCCCGCAACCTGCGGCAAGCCCAAGTATTACGTGCTGGAGATGCTGCCCTATCCCAGCGGCCAGTTGCACATGGGTCACGTGCGCAACTACTCCATCGGCGACGCGCTGGCGCGGCACATGTGGATGCGTGGCTATAACGTGTTGCACCCTATGGGCTGGGACGCCTTCGGCCTGCCCGCCGAGAACGCCGCGATCAAGAACAATACTCCTCCGCGCGAATGGACGCTCGCCAACATCGCTGCCATGAAGCGGCAGTTTAAGCGCCTGGGAATGGGATTCGACTGGGCGACGGAAGTGACTACCTGCCTGCCCGAGTACTACCGCTGGAACCAGTGGTTCTTTCTGCGGATGTATGAGAAAGGCCTGGCCTACCGCAAGAAGAGCAAGGTGAACTGGTGCCCGGAGTGTGCCACGGTGCTGGCCAACGAGCAGGTGGTGGATGGCTGCTGCTGGCGTCACGAAACCACTCCAGTGGAGCAGCGCGACCTGGTGCAGTGGTTCCTGCGCATCACCGCCTACGCCCAGGAACTGCTCGAAGGCCTGGACGAGCTGAACGGATGGCCTGAAAAAGTTCGCACCATGCAGCGCAACTGGATCGGCCGCAGCGAAGGAACAGAGGTTGATTTTTTTCTGGCGGAAAAAGAGTCTGATGCGCAAAACGCAGGTCCTTCGACTCCGCTAGGCTCCGCTCAGGATGACAATACAGTGAGGATTCGCGTCTTTACTACCCGCGTGGATACCATCTTTGGCGCGACCAGCGTGCAGCTTGCGCCGCAGCATGCGTTGGTGGCTGAGTTCACCGCCGCCGACAAGAAATTGAAGGCGCAGGTTGACGAACTGATTGAGCAGCAGAAGAAGGCACGCGAGGCGGGAGATCTGGGCGCGATTGAGAAGCACGGGATTCCCACCGGGCGCTTTGCCATCAATCCCTATAACGGCGAGCGCGTGCCCATCTGGGTGGCCAACTACATTCTTGCCGATTACGGCACCGGTGCCATCATGAGCGTTCCGGCTCATGATGAGCGGGATTTTGAGTTCGCGACCAAATACGGGCTGCCAATCGTCAAAGTGATTCAGTCCCACGATAAGACGGAGGGCACGCAACCATTACCATTTGTCTCGGAAGATGGCGTGCTTGTAAACTCTGGCGAATATAACGGATTGACCTGCGTTGATGCACAGCGAAAGCTCCAGGAGATTGCCGAGCGCGACGGCTTTGGTAAATCAACTGTTACTTTTCGCATCAAGGACTGGGGCGTGAGCCGCCAGCGCTACTGGGGCACACCGATCCCGATGATTCACTGCGAGCGCGACGGCCTGGTGCAAGTGCCCGACGATCAGTTGCCAGTGCTGCTGCCTGAGAAGATTGAGATCACGCAGCAGGGCGGCTCGCCACTTAGTCGCGTGCCTGAGTTTGTGAATACTACCTGTCCAAAATGCGGTGGCCCGGCGCTGCGCGAAACCGACACCATGGATACGTTCGTCGATTCGAGCTGGTACTTCTACCGCTATACCGACGCGAAGAACTCCAAGGCGCCATTCAACTCCGATATCGCCAATCACTGGTTTCCCATCGACCAGTACATCGGCGGCATTGAGCACGCCATTCTGCATCTGATCTACTCGCGTTTCTGGACCAAAGTGATGCGCGACCTGGGGATGATTGTGAACGACGAGCCTGCGCGGCGGCTGTTTACGCAGGGTATGGTCATCAAGGACGGCGCCAAAATGTCAAAGTCGAAGGGCAACGTGGTGTCGCCCGACGATATGGTTGCCCGCTATGGCGCCGACGCCACGCGCATGTACGCCTTGTTTGCAGCGCCCCCCGACCGCGATCTCGACTGGCAGGAGGACGGCGTAGCCGGGGTGAGCCGCTTCCTGGCTCGCGTTTGGCGGCTGGTCACAAAATATGCGCCGGTGGCTCGTTCCACTCACGAAGGCCAGTCCAAAACGCAAAACGGCGGAGCCGCTCTGCTGCGCAAGCTGCATCAAACCATCGCCAAGATCACACTGGACTTTGAAGGCCGCTGGCACTTCAATACCTGCGTCGCGGCCATCATGGAGCTGGTAAACGATATTCAAGCGGCAGACGTGCAACTCGCAAGCGGCGAAATGCCTCCGCCGGTGGTACGCGAGTTGCTGCGCACTTTGGTGCTGTTGCTGGCGCCGTTTGCTCCGTTTCTTTCGGCAGAACTGTGGGAAGAACTGGGTGAAAAGAGCTCGATATTGCGGACGCCCTGGCCGGTTAGCGATCCGGAGTTGGCCAAGGAAAACGAGTTGGAAATTCCCGTGCAGATCAACGGCAAACTGGTGACGTTGGTGCGGGTTGCTGCCGATGCCAATCCAAAGACGATTGAGGAAGCCGCACTGGCCGATGAAAAAGTGCAATCGCGCACGAAGGGCAAGAACGTAGTCAAAATCATCGTTGTGCCTGGGCGTGCCGTCAATTTGGTGGTGAAGTAAATTGGCGCAACCACTGCGCGGAACCCAGTCGCTGGTAGGACAGATGGGCTGGGTCTTTGCGCGGCCTTCTCTCACAGCAATCGAGGTGGGCTGGCACCTGCTCTTCGGCCTGCCATTCCTGGCTGTCTGCTGGGTCGAGGCGCAGCGGATACTCGCTCTGCTTCCACTTGATTCCACGGGGCTGTCGGAGATCGATGCGCAGAACCCGTGGGTTGCGGTGGTGCAGATCACTGACGCCTGGGCGCATTACCAACCGCACGTGATGGCCTTGCTGCTCTGGCTATTGCCGCTGGCCGCAATGGTTTGGGTGGTCATCTCCGGATTAGGCCGCAGCCTGCTCTTAAAGAAAATGGAGCCACGGCTGTCCTTCCGCCCATTGCAAATGATGGCCTTGCAGGCAGCATGGCTTTTGGCGCTGGGCGCAACCTGCTGGGGGTGGTTCCGCTCCATCGAGTGGGTAGCGGCAACACACATTCCCTCTGTCGGTGAGCCGGACCTGGTGGGTTATTCCATCTGGGTGATTTTTCTTACGCTGGGCTTCTTTACGGCGTGGGCGCTGGTGAATTGGGTGCTGTCGATTGCGCCACTGTTGATGCTGCTTGAAGACTGCTCCGCAGCCTCATCTCTTGGTCGAAGCCTAAGACTGGGAAAGGCTTTCAGAGGCAAGCTGATGGAGATCAACCTGGTGATGGGCATTGTGACCCTGGCCCTCATCGTGCTGGCCATGGTACTCTCAGCCGCGCCGCTGCCCTTCAGCGACCAATTGGGTCCTGACGCCATGCATGTGATCTTTGTCCTGGCTACGCTCTTTTATTTTGTCGCCAGCGATTATTTTCAGGTAGTTAAGCTGAAAGGGTTTATAGAGTTCTGGAAGATGTTCAGGGGTGATGAGTCATTAAGCTAATGGAATCCCAGGCCTCAAAATCGAGACCTGGGCACTTAAATTAATTGCAGTGATTGAGTATCGAATCAACCCTCAAAAGACCTTCATGTTGATGGTCAGGTATTTTTTTGGATTCTCGCGGAAGGCTTTGATTAACTCCTGAGCCTGGTCCACGGTCTGGTCCGCATGGTCATAGAAGGAGCGGTTCTGGACAAACTGGCCCAGCGAACCTTTGCCTTCATCCACACCCTTGAGGATCGAGTCCAGGTGGGTGATGGTGTCGTCAAATTTCCTCGCGAATTCGGGGTCCCTGGCCATTTTTCCCACAGCGCCATGACCTGCGTTGATTTCTTTCACCAGCTCATTGGTATTGGCGATGGCGGAGTTCAGGTTCTTATAGAGCGTGTCGTCCTTGAGCAACTTGCCGATGGTGCCCGTGCCCTCGTCAAGACCTTGGTGATCCTGTCCAGCCGGTCTACGGCATCGTTGGCGCGGTTATAAAGCGTATCGTCAGTGACCAGCTTGCCGATCGAGCCCTTGCCCCCGGCAATGTCGGCGGTGACCGTCTGAAGATTGGTGGCGATCTGGGTAATCTTGTGGGCGAGTTCGGGGTCGTTGATGAGCTCGCCCACGGTGCCCCGTTTTGAGTTGAGCGAATCGACCAGGATTTCCACCTTGCGCGTCAGCGTCTGGATCTCTTCCATGGAGACCTTGCTGGTGCGGATCACGTCATAAATGCTGGGAGAACTGCCGGCCTTCAATTCGGCGTCGTTGACCGGCGGGGGGCCGGTGGCATGAGTGGAGTCGAGATCGATGTAGCTGTCGCCCAGCACGCCGGCCTGATCGATGGTTGCGGTCGTATCGCTGTGCAGATCGTGCAGATATTCGCGGCCGACGCGCATCGTCACTTCGACAGGCGTGAGATTGCGGTTGGGCACGATGCGGACATGAATGACATTGCCGATGGTGACGCCCTGAAGGCTGACCGGCGCGCCATCCTTGAGGCCGGCGGCATTCTCAAAGTACGAGCGCAGCAGCAGCTTGCGGGCGAGGGGACCACCGCTGGCGCCGGACATGAGGAGGATCAACCCGACCAGCACTGCCAAAGCGGCCAGTACCAATGCGCCTACTCTCAGTTGCGACCACTGAATTTCTTTGCGGCTTGGCACGGCACTCCCAATTGAAAATGAGCCGGTTAACGGCTAGAGAATAGCAGAAAGGCAGCCTATCGCTCATTCTCAAGGACCACACTGGCCATGGCCAGATCGTTGGTGTGGGTGATGGAAAGGGCGGCGCGGGCCACGCCCAGGCTCGCGGCAATCTCGGCGGCGCGCCCGTGAAAGCGCAGAGTGGGTTTTCCGCTGGGTTCGCGCACCACTTCTATCTCCAGCCAGCTCACGCCATAGTTGATGCCGGTACCCAGGGCCTTGGCTCCAGCCTCCTTGGCGGCAAAGCGGGCGGCAAAGCTCTCCGCGGACGTTGCGCTTGCGCCGGCAATAGGCCTGCTCCGCGCTCGTGTATACACGGTCGAGAAATCGCTGGCCGTGGCGATCCATAGACTGCTGTATGCGTTCGATCTCTACCAGGTCGATTCCGGAGCCAATAATCATGTTGTTTATAAAGCTACATCATTTTGCATTTGTTGCGTTTGCGGGTATTTCGTACGTCATTGACCGGCCTGCGACAAGGCCTCCAATTACCAGCGCAATAGATCGCGGAAGCCCGGGGAGTGAGGATGTGTCAAAGACGGTCAAAAGCCGTTCAACTCCTGCACAATCGTTATGCTGTACTCTCCTGCTCCGATAAGACCGTTGTGAGGCTGACCATGCCGGACTGTAATACGGGGCAAGCAATGAGCGTTCCCTGGGCAATGCAGATGAGGGCCGTCTCCGTTGAGGATCCGGCACGGCTGGTCAAGACTCTCACGGGCGCGATCCTCGGCTGCGGCGGCTGGGTACTGAGCCGCGGCGCAAGCGATACCGGCACGGTGAGCATGTTGTTCGAGTTTGAGCGCCAGGCATGTGTGGAAATCTATAGTGTTTTGATCGCCGCTGGACTGGAACTAAGCCAGAGCGGGCATATACGCTTTACCGAGCTCTGCCAATGCACCCGCAACCAGCGGCAGGATTGCGGCACGGAAATTGCCAGCATCGACCTTGAGATTCAAACCTTTCCTGTGGAGATGGCGCACGGAGCCTTGGCCCCCGAGGCAGCCTGAATGTAGCAGGCAAATTGCTCAACCGGCTTCGACCAGCCCATAGCGCCGTTGCCATGCCTCTTTGAGCCGCGCCCAAACCCGTGTGCGTTCAGCCTCAGTCACATTGCCTGTCGCAGCGGGAGCGCTGGCAAAGCGCGCAGCTTCCATCTTTGCCAGTTCAAGCAACTGCCGGTCGCGCAGCAAATTGGCTACGCGAAAATCGGGTAGCCCGGCCTGCCGGGTTCCGAAAAACTCTCCGGGCCCGCGCAGACTCAAGTCCAACTCTGCCAGCTCGAATCCGTCCTGCGTGCGAACCATGGCGTTCAGCCGCTCCTCGGCCAGCGGAGTGATGCGCTGGCCGGTGATCAGAATGCAGAAGCTCTTGGCCGAACCACGGCCTACCCGCCCTCTTAACTGGTGCAACTGCGCCAGGCCGAACCGCTCAGCGTGCTCAACCACCATCACCGTGGCGTTGGGAACATCGACGCCGACTTCGATGACCGTGGTGGCTACCAGCACGTCGATCTCGCCACGCTGAAAGCGGCGCATGATGATCTCTTTCTCGTCGGCGTCGAGGCGGCCGTGCAGCAGGCCTACGCGCAGGCCTGCGAGCGGGCCGGTGCTCAGCTTCTGGTGCATCTCCACGGCGGACTTCAACCCGGACTTCGCTCCCGGATTGGCCTCCTGCACGGCCCTCGGAAACAACTCCGCTGTTTTGCCTTTTCGCGCGGATTTGCGATCTGCCGGCTGCTTCGGTTCAATGCCGGCCTCCGGATCGTCGTGCGAGAAATCCAGCTCCGGCTGATCGTCTTTGCTGCCCTCAATGACCGGGTAGACAATATATGCCTGGCGGCCTTTCGCTACTTGCTTACGGACAAAATCCCACACCTCCTCAGCCATCTCTCCGGGAACGCGACGGGTGACGATCGGTGTGCGTCCCGGCGGCAACTCATCCAGCACGCTTAAATCCAGGTCGCCGTAGAGTGAGAGCGCGAGCGTGCGCGGAATCGGCGTTGCAGTCATCACCAGCACGTCAGGCTCGGGCTGGTTGGGTTTCTTCATCAACTTGAAGCGTTGCAGAACGCCGAAGCGGTGCTGCTCATCGACCACCACAAGGCCCAGCCGGTCGAACTCCACCTTTTCTTCGATCAGCGCGTGGGTCCCGATTACCAACTGCGCCTCACCGCGATTGATGAGGCCGCGGGTGTGGCGCTTGCGATCTTCGTCGAGCGAGCCGGTCAGCAGCACAATGCGCGGCTTGCGCGACGATTTTTCAAGCAGCTTGCGCGCGGCCAGAAAATGCTGTGTAGCCAGAATCTCAGTGGGTGCCATCAGGGCTGCCTGGTATCCGTTTTCCATAGCCACCATCATGGCCTGAATGGCGACAATAGTCTTGCCAGAGCCTACATCCCCTTGCAGCAGGCGACGCATAGGGCTCGGCTGGCGCATATCGGCCACAATCTCTCCCAATGCCCGCTTTTGCGCCGTGGTGGGATGGAACGGTAGAACTTCACGGATGGCCTCGCGCACTTTGTCAGTGGTGGCAAAGCTAATGCCGGCGCGTTCCCTCATGCGACGACGCTTCAGTTCAAGACCTAGTTCCAGAAAGAACAGCTCTTCAAAGATCAGCCGCCGGTGAGATGGAGTAGCGAAGGCTTGCAACTGCGCCATGGGAGTGCCTTCGGGCGGAAAATGAACTTCGCGCAATGCGGTCTCGCGATCCGGCAGGTCGAGTCGCGCCAGCAAATCGCGGGGAAGGCATTCAGGCACTGCGCCGCGCACCGCTTCCAACAGGTTGTAGATGGTCTTGCGCTGCCAGCGTGAGGTCAACCTGGCGCCGCCAAGCGACTCGTAAACAGGCGTGATGCGCCCAACCTCAAGCAGCCTCGTTTCGGCGTCGTCGCTGGCGTCGGGCAGCACCTCAAACTGCGGCTGGATCATTTTGAAGTTCTGACTGGAGCGCGACGGTTCGACTTTACCGAAGACTGCTACCGTCTGCCCGGCGAGAAACTTGCCTTCCAAATAACTGGCGTTAAACCAGATACACTTGAGCGCCAGCCGGCCCTGTCCCAGGGTTAGCTCAAAGATGGGCATCTTGCGGGTACGCAGCAGAATGGAGCCGCGCACCTCGGCGATCACGCTGGCCATTTCGCCGGGCTTCAGCTCGTCAAGGCTGCGTGGATTCTGGCGGTCTTCATAGCGGAAAGGAAGGTGGTAGAGCAGATCTTCGGCAGTCGCGATGCCTTTGGGCGCGAGCATCTCCGCCACCTTAGGACCAACGCCGCGTACATACTTTACTGGATCATCGAGGCCGGGCACATTCAGGATGCTAAATGGCGAATGTACGGCGGGACAATCCCGCTGGGGATATGGAACCCTGCCGAGTAGAGTCGAAGGCGCCATTGCATGCGAAAGCCTGAGACCGCCATCAGACGTTAGGACTCGGTGAGAAAATAGGCTTCAACCGCCTGCTCCAACGACGCTCGATCAAGATAGGGCGTCTTGTCTTCATATCGCGCGGCCCAGCAGACCTGATTCACAATATCCCGTGGATAGCAGGAGCGCAGCTCCTGATTCAAACTTTGATGGATAAAATCGATCAGATCGTAGGGTATGCTGGCCTCGAATCTGACTCTTCGCTCAGCTGTTACGCGGCGGAAAATCTCGCAGAACTGCTCATCTGAAATCGCGCCGACTTTGATCTTGGTTTGAATTCTTCGCAAGAAAGCGGGATCTACCAGTTCGGCCGGATTCATATTGCTCGCAAATACGACCAGCATTTCGAACGGAATTTCAATCTTCTTTCCACCTGCAAGAGTCAGAAAATCGATTCTGCGATCGAGGGGAACGATCCAACGGTTTAGCAGTTCATCTGGACGAAGCCTCTGGCGCCCAAAATCGTCAACGATCAAAACCCCATTATTGGCTTTCATTTGCACAGGGCCTACATAGTATTTAGTATTCGGATTAAACTGCAGGTCCACCATTTCTGCTGTTAGTTCCCCACCGACAAGCACCGCGGGACGGCGACAGAGAACCCAGCGTTGGTCGCAAATTTCGGGCTCCCGCTCCTGCACGCGAACATGAATCGAAGGATCGAACACCGTAATGATTTCACCTTCAACTTCCACGGCGTAGGGTATCCACACCTCATCTTCAGCAAGCACCCGCGATAGAGTTTCAGCGATAGTGGTTTTTCCGACACCCGCCGGGCCGTACAGAAATAAAGCCGAGCCGGAGTTAAGCGCCGTTCCCAGCTTCCGCAGCATTTCGTCGTCCATGACCAGATGCGCAAAGGCACGCTCAACGTCATCAGGACGCACTTGTACATTCCTGACGCTCTGCTTACGAACCATTTCGGTATAACTCTGCAAAGATACCGGCGCGGCGCCTATATAGTGACTCTGCGATAAGAGCTCCGCAGCTCGGATTCTGCCCAAGGTAGTGATGGCAACTACGGGAACATTGCCAGTCATTCCAGTTACCTGGCACAACTGTTTCGTTCGCAGCATGCAAAACAGCTCAGTTGCTACCTGATAACTGATGCATGTCTTTTTTGCAATCTCCAGGATTGAAAGGGAACCGTAAAGGTTAAGAGTTTTTAATGTTAGGTCTTGGAGTACTTCAGGTCTAACATCAACTTCCGATATAGCCTGGGGCCTATTACTTGGCCCGGCAATGGCCTCGGCTTCGACGAAATCGTTCATCGCCAGCAAGGTCGCCATGTCTTTCTCCGAATTTCATTACCAACATAACTAGATGATTTCTCCGGAAAGGCTGCTAGCAAACTCCTCTTTTGTATGAAATGACTATACTTTAGTGATGAGTTATAACCCTTTTGTGCTAGCAATTGTGGAGTTTTGGGGTAGGAGAGATCGGCTTATGAAAATAATGATCAGCTACAAAAAATGATAAGTAAAGAATCTTTAAGTTGTGTAACTCTTGATAATCTTCTATACAACGGTAACTCTGGATTTGCCGGGCTGTTGCCGTTCTCGTAGTTTGTTTAAGGCTTGGTTAGAAAATATGCTTCTATCGCCTGCTTCAATGATGCGCGATCAAGGAATGGCTTTCTGTCTTCATATTTAGCGGCCCAGCAAACTTGATTCACAATATCCCGCGGATAGCACGAACGCAACTCCTGTTTCAATGTATTGTGAATGTAGTCAATAAGCTCCTCGGGTATGCCTGCCTCGAATGTGATTCGCTTATCGCTGGCAACGCGGCGGAATATCTCGCAGAACTGTTCGTCTGAAACTTCGCCAATCTTGATCTTGGTTTGTATCCTACGCAAAAATGCGGCATCGATCAATTGGGCTGGATCCATGTTGGTTGCAAATACCACCAACGCCTCAAACGGAACCTCGATCTTCTGCCCTCCTGCCAAGGTCAGAAAGTCGATACTGCGATCGAGCGGAACGACCCAGCGGTTGAGCAACACGTCAGGATGCACTCTCTGCCGTCCGAAATCGTCGATGATCAGAACGCCGTTATTCGCTTTCACCTGCAAGGGGGCTACATAATATTTTGTAATCGGGTTGAATTGCAGGTCCAGCATCTCCACCGTCAGTTCTCCGCCGGCCAGCACAGCGGGGCGATTGCAGATTACCCAGCGTTTATCCGCATTTTCTGGCTCCAGTTCGGGGATGCGTTTATGAATCGTTGGGTCGTAGATGGTGATGATCTGACCATCAATCTCCACCGCATAGGGAATCCAGATTGCATCCTCGGATAGTACACGTGACAAAGCTTCGGCCATGGTGGTTTTTCCCACTCCCGGAGGGCCATGGAGGAAAAGCGAGGAACCGGAGTTGAGCGCTGTACCGAACTGCCGAAGCGTTTCAATGTCCATTACAAGATGAGCAAAGGCGCGCTCGACATCGGCGGGATGCACCTCCGCCTTGCGAACGCTTTGTAGACGGGTTTGCTCAGAATAACTGGCGAAAGAAACCGGTGCCGCGTCGGTATATTGATTCTGGGCCAGCAGATCCATCGCTCGCGATCTGCCCTGGACGGTTATGGCAATCTGAGGAATATTACGGGTTATTCCAGTTACCTGGCAGTACCGTTCCGCCCTTAGCCGGCAAAGCAATTCATCTGCCAATGGAAAGCTGATCCGCATCTTGTCAGAAAGTTCGAGAACAGAGATCGAACCGGATAAATAAAGAATTTTCAGGACGAGATCTTCGAGAACGGACTGACGCACGTCGATTTCGGAAATGGACTGCGGCCTGTGCAACGGCCCGGTTACGGGCTCGGGTTTGGCCTGGTTGTAATTTTCCATCGTCCGCAAAACCGCCATTACGCTCTCCCGTTTGCTGATCTCAATATACCTCTATGTTCGCACCGGAAGGCATCTTTTAGGCATCCAACTTTGTTGGTTATCCATCACACTTTGGTCGCCCCATTGTCCCCTATTCTGTGTAAGTTTTTCATTGTGCAATAGGAGGTTTTGTTACACTGCTCCAGAGACCGTTCCCCTGGTTTGCCTGGAGTCAATCTCTAAACAAAGAGCGGCGGGAGAATCCATGCCAGTTGTCGAACTCGCAGGAGTAACCAAGGCCTACGAGAACAAGATTGCCGTCAACAACCTGAGTCTTTCCATCGATGCCGGCCAGATGTTCGGCCTGCTGGGGCCGAACGGAGCAGGAAAAACCAGCTCCATTCGCATGATGATGGGCATCACCATTCCTGATTCGGGGCAGCGTCAGCCTTTTTGAAAAGCCATTTGAGCGCAAGAGCCTTGAGCGCGTGGGCTATCTGCCCGAGGAACGCGGCCTCTACAAGAAAATGAAGGTCTTGGAACAATTGGTCTTCTTCGGCCAGTTGCACGGGCTCGCAGCGAAGAGTCGCGCAAGCGGTCATCAACTGGGCCGAGCGCATGGAGATTGCCGACTCGCTGCCCAAGAAAACCGAGGAGCTCTCAAAGGGCATGCAGCAGAAGATCCAGTTCATTGCATCGCTATTGCACGATCCGGGACTTATTGTGATGGACGAGCCGTTCAGCGGCCTCGACCCGGTGAATGCGGTGCTGGTGGAGCGAACGCTCCTGGAGCTTAAAGATAAGGGCAAGGCGATCTTGTTTTCAACCCATCGCATGGACCAGGTGGAAAAGCTTTGCGACTCCATTTGCCTGATCGATAATGGCGAGGCCGTGTTGGCAGGCAATCTGCGCGCAATCAAGGCCGGTTATGAGCGCAACCGTGTGATTGTCGAGTTTGAAGGCAATGCCTCATTTCTGAATAGCGATGAAATTGCCGAGGCGAAAAATTACGCGGGTCACGCCGAGATAAAGCTCAAGGAACACGGAAATGCCCAGAAGCTGCTGCACGAGGCCGCAGCCGTAGCCACAATATTCCGGTTTGAAATGGTCGAGCCCTCGCTTGAAGAAATCTTCATCAAGACCGTGGGAGGAAAATCTGATGCGTAATATTCTTCTTATTGCCCGGCGAGAATATATTGAGCAGATTCGCAGCCGGGCATTCAAGCTGTCCACAATCGGGTTACCGGCTGTGCTTGGTGCGGTTCTCTGCGTCACCTACTTCTCCACCCTCGGTATGGGCGGGCACAAACATATGGCTCTCGCTTCCAGTGATGCGGAGCTGGCCAATGCTGTTCGTGCAAGATTGTTGATGAGCAAGCATTCCAAGGCAGTGATTGATGTTGTTGCTCCGGCCACGCCACAGGACCGTGCAACCCTGGTGGAAAAAGTCAGGACCAGGGCCATTGACGGTGTTCTGTGGATTGATACATCCACTGCAGGAATGCCAACTGCAACTTATACTTCACGCTCCTCGGGCGACTTTATGACCGCTGCCAGGCTCAAGGACGCCATGAGCGATGGACTGGTGGACGAAAAGCTTTCAGGCTCCGGAATGAAGCAGAGCGACGTCGATGACTTGCTGAAAGGCGTATCCATCACCACCTTCCAGGTGAGAACCGATGGCCAACTGGTCAAGAGCAATGCCGAAGCTTCCTTTTGGAAGGGTTACGTGATGGCCCTGCTGCTGACCATGACTACCATGATCTATGGGCTTAATGTGGCTCGCTCAATCATTCAGGAAAAGACTTCGCGTGTCTTTGAAGTGTTGCTGGCGACCGTAAAGCCAGGCGATATGCTGGCCGGAAAGCTGATCGGCGCGGGAGCCGTAGGCTTGACGCAAATCGGCATCTGGCTGGTTGCCGGCGCGGTCGATTCTTGTTTCACCATTCGCCGCTGCCGCACTTACCGGCCAATACGCCATCCACTTCTCGTGGGTGGAGTGCGTTCTCTTTCCGGTTTACTTTTTGCTTGGATACCTGCTCTACAGTTCGCTTTTTGCTGGTCTGGCCGCCACGTGCGAAACCGAGCAGGAACTGCACATGTATATGCCGCTGGCCGCCGCGCCCACCTGGCTCAGCTTTGCCATGATTCTGCTCATCATCAACGACTCCAACTCATTTTGGTCGGTAGCGGCTTCGCTCTTCCCACCCACCGCGCCTATCGTCATGTTTTTGCGCATGGCTTCGCAGATTCCGCCGGCATGGCAGTTTGCGGTCTCAATCGGCCTGATGATCTTTAGCATCTGGGCCACGCTCTGGTTCTCCTCGCGCCTCTATCGCGTGGGTATTTTGATGTATGGCAAGCGAGCCACGCTGCCTGAACTGCTGCGCTGGCTGCGCTACTCCTGAGCGAAGTATCTGCGTTTTGGATGCTTACACTAAAATCATGAGTGTGAGCCCCGAAGCCACTCCCAGATTCACGTTTACCCAGCGCCTTGTGCTGGCCGTGATTCCACGCGTGGTTTGGGCGCTGTTTTCAGTTGTCGGACTCACCTGGCGCTTTGAAGTAATTGCCGAAGAGGGCGTTACTCCGTTGCTCGAAGGGATGGGTGCGGGGCCCGAGATATTTTGTTTCTGGCATCAATGCGTGCTGCCCTGCACTGCGTATTACCGCCGTACCGGCGCAACTATCCTCGTCAGTCGTAGCTTTGACGGGGAGTTGATTACGCGCATTCTCAGCCTTTTCGGCTTTCATGCTGTTCGCGGTTCCAGTTCTCGCGGCGCTCGCGAAGGACTGCTGGGCCTGGCGAAGGTGATCGAAAGCGGCAAGCCGGCCATCTTTACCGCAGACGGGCCGCGCGGTCCCATCTATCAAACCAAGATGGGCCCTATCAAGCTTGCACAAATAACCGGCGCGCCCATCGGCGCCTTTCACTTGCAGCCCGAGCATGCATGGACAATCAATTCATGGGATCGCTTCCTCGTCCCCATGCCTTTCACGCGGATTGTGGTCAGCTGGGGACCGTGGACGCGGGTTCCCGCAGACTTGCCTGTAGAGGATTTCGAACGTAAAAGAGCGGAGTTGAACGCCGCTGTCGAACGCGCCCGGCTACATGCGCTCGAATATTTCAAGAAGGCAAGCGGATGAGCAGCCTGCGCGTTGCCGACTTCGATTTCGACCTGCCTGCTGAATTGATCGCGCAGCAGCCCACGGTGGAGCGCGGCCTGAGCCGCATGCTGATCGTGGATCGCACGACCGGCGCTTTGCGGGATGCGAGATTTGCCGAGTTTGCTTCGCTGTTGCAGCCGGGTGATTTGCTTGTGCTCAACGACAGCCGCGTGATTCCGGCGCGCCTTTATGCCCGGCGGACGCTGCTCCGTGACCATGAAAAACCGACCGGCCGCATTGAAGTCCTTCTCACCGAGCCAGCCGGTGAAGGTCAATGGCGAGCCCTGGTCAGGCCGGGCAAAAAAATTGCGATCGGCGAGCGACTTGTTTTTCCCGGTCCTGACGGAAAAATCGAGCTTGAAGCTGAGGTTCTGGAACACGGTAAATTTGGCGAGCGCCTGCTGCGTTTCGAACCTGTTGATGATTTTTTTGCGGTCCTCGATCGCATCGGTCACATGCCGCTGCCGCCCTACATTCGCCGCAACGATGAAGATGCGGATCGCGAGCGCTACCAGACCGTCTTTTCAGAGCAACCCGGCTCTGTGGCTGCGCCTACGGCCGGCCTGCACTTTACCGCGCAGATGTTTGCAGAGATTACAGCCAAAGGCGTTGAAATTGCGCGCGTCACGCTGCACGTTGGACTCGGAACCTTTGCACCGCTACGCGTTGAATTAGTAGATGAGGTTCGATTGCATCGCGAGCGCTATACGCTCTCCGCTGCGACAGCAGACGCGGTGAATCGTGCCATTAGCGAAGGCAGGCGCATTGTGGCCGTCGGTACCACGGTAGTGCGTACGCTGGAGTCCGCCGCGGCGGATGCGCACCAAGCCGCGGGCGGCAAAATTGAGCCACACTCAGGAGTAACGGAAATCTTTATCTCGCCCGGCTTCGAGTTCCGGCTGGTGAGTGCGCTGCTCACCAACTTTCATCTGCCCCAGTCGAGCCTGCTGATGCTGGTGAGCGCGTTTGCCGGGCGTGAGTGCGTGCTGGCCGCCTATGCTCATGCGGTCCGGCAGAAATATCGGTTCTTCAGCTACGGCGATTGTATGTTCATAGGCTGATGCGGCTGATAGACTCTGTAGCGTGACAGACCAAGCCAATCCGCCCGTCTTTCTGCTCGACACAATGTCGTTCATTTTTCGCGCTTACCATGCGATGCAGCGTAGCCGGCCTATGAGCACCCGCTCTGGGCTGCCTACGGCGGCTATTTACGTTTTCGTTAATATGGTGAAGAAGCTAAGGAGGATTTTGAGCCGAAGTACTTTGCAGCGGTATTCGACGTCAGCGGCGAGGTTTTTCGCGACGAGCGCGCCCGCACCATGGGTCCGCTGCGCAAGTGGAACTCGAAGTCGCAAAGTTTCGACGAAGTCAGCTACGAGGGCTACAAGGCCAACCGCGCAGCCATGCCCGAGGATCTACGGAGGCAAATCCCCTATATCCGCCGTGCGCTTGAGGCGCTGCGCATTCCCATCCTTGAGGCCGAGGGCTTTGAGGCCGACGATGTGATTGGTACCCTGGCCCGCGAAGCCGCCGAGCAGAAGCTCGAAGTCTTCATCGTCTCCGGTGACAAGGACATGATGCAGTTGGTTACGCCTACGGTAAAAATTCTGAATCCGCAAAAAGACAACCTGATTCTCGATCCCGAAAAAGTGACCGAGACGCTGGGCGTGCCGCCGGAAAAGGTGGTAGACGTGATGGCGCTGCGTGGTGATGCGGTTGATAACATTCCCGGCGCACCCGGCATCGGTGACAAAGGCAGCGTGGAACTGATCCGCGAATTCGGATCTGTGGAGGCCGTGCTCGACCGCGCCGCCGAGGTCAAGCGCAAGAGCTACCGCGAATCGTTGGAGCAGAATCGCGACGCGGTGCTGCTTTCAAAAGAGTTGGTCACCATCGACAGCCACGTTCCGCTTGCGCTCGACCTGAGTGCCATGGAGACGCAGGCGCCAGACCTCGAAGCCTGCCGCGAACTGTTTACCGAGCTTGAGTTTACGTCGATGCTCAAGGACCTTGCGCCCTCAGAGGCGGCGCCAGCCATTGAACTGATCGTGGAGCCAACCGCCGACCAGAGCGACTCGTTCTACGCTACGGCCTGCACTCACGGCTTTGCTTTTGCCCTCGATACATCCCCGCCGGCATCGGAGTCAGAAGACGAACCACAGGAGTCCATGTCGCTCCTCGATGTAGCTGAGGCGGCAGAAAGCAGGCCAGTTTTAGTGTAGGAGTCTGCGCCGAATCAGGCACCGCCCTGCTCCTCCCGCTCACAAACGAACTTTGCACCCTTTTTGAAGACGCAGTGGTCTCCAAGCAAACCCACGACTGGAAGTCGGCTCTTCATTTGCTCACGGCGCAGGGAGTCAAGCTACGCGGTGCAGTGGACGATACCATGCTGCTCTCGTATGCGCTGAATCCGACTCACGCCACACAGCGCTGGCCGATGCGGCTGCGCGTCACGGGCAACCTTCGCCTTCAACTCCCGCAGCGGGCGCGGCTGCTATTCATGCGCTGGTTCCGGCTCTGCTTGCTGAGGTTGATAAAGCAGGGGTGGGGCGCGTTTATCGTGAGATCGACTTACCACTTGCACCGGTTCTGTTCAGAATGGAGAAAGCCGGAGTGCGCATCGACAAAGGCGTATTGGAAGGGCTTTCGAAACGGTTCAGCTCGGAACTGGATCGGGTGGGGGAGCGAATCTTTGAGCTTCGCGGGGCGACGGTTCAATGTCAACTCTCCCAAGCAGCTTGGAGAAGTACTTTTTGTCCATCTTGGCCTGCCTGCACCGGCAAGCCGGGGAAGGGCAAGGCAATTTCAACAGCGCAGGATGTGCTGGAGCAATTGGCGGAAGCGCATGAAGTACCCAGGCTGGTGCTCGAATACCGTCACCTTTCCAAGCTCAAGTCGAATTACATTGATGCGCTGCCGCTGCTTGCCGATGCCGATTCGCGAGTTCATACAACATTCATGGCGGCGGCAACTGCTACTGGCAGGCTCTCGTCCGTCAATCCGAATCTGCAAAATATTCCTATCCGCACTGAGCTGGGCCGGGAGATTCGCGCCGCTTTTACGGCTTCGCCTGGAACACAACTGTTTTCGGCGGATTATTCGCAGATTGAGCTACGGCTGCTGGCGCACTTCAGCGCCGATCCACTCCTTGTGCGCGCCTTCGCCAATAACGAAGATATTCACACCCTCACCGCCAGCGAAGTCTTCGGCGTTCCGGCCGAGACAATGGACAAGGAAACTCGCAACCGTGCGAAGGCGGTCAATTTTGGTATCGTCTACGGGATTTCAGCCTTTGGGCTGGCCGCACAACTGGGCATTCCGCAAGCTGAGGCGCGCGCTTACATCGAGCGCTATTTTGCCCGCTACCAGGGAGTGAAAGCGTTTATAGAAAAAACGCTGGAGCAGACCCGGAAGGATGGCCAGGTGCGGACGATGTTCGGGCGGGTTCGACCGATTCCCGACATTGAGAGCCGCAATCCGAATCAGCGGGGATTCGCCGAGCGGACGGCCATCAATACACCTCTCCAGGGCACGGCAGCTGACCTGATCAAGCTAGCCATGATTGCTATCGACCACAAACTGACGGAACGCAAGCTCAAAACGCGCATGCTGCTGCAAGTACATGACGAACTGCTCTTCGAGGTCCCGGTAGAGGAAACTTCGGAGGTGGAGACACTGGTGCGGACAGAGATGGAGGGAGTTGTGAAGCTCAACGTCCCGCTGCTGGCTGACCTGGCGTTTGGACCGAATTGGCGTGATTTATAAAAAAGTAGGTCCAGGTGGGATTCACCGCACATAGAGAATCTGTCGAGCCAGATGCCCGGCAGGCGCGAGCGGGTTACGGCTTGCCTTATGCCGGCAACGGCTCCGGTTCCGAAATGCGAATAGCCGGTATGGCGACAGGGTTGCGGGCCGGTACGCCGGCGGCCGGTTGTGCGTGGGCTGTGCGGGTGAGGCGGTGAACAAAATGGTAGGGCGGCCAGGGGCCGGAGAGCTGCATCTGGTACTCCCGCATCGTGGCGCTGGTGGTGGCGAACTTGCTCAGGTAGCGCTCCACGTACTTGCGGTCGATCAGGTGGGCGATGTCCAGCATCATCTTGCCGCTCTCGGTCAGGCGGCAGCTTACCTCTTCGTCCAGAGGCATGAAGAGCCGGTGCATCTGGAAGCTGACGGCGCGGGCGCGGGTCTGGCGCTCGCGCTGTACGGCCGGCATTCTCGCGCAGATTGGTGAAATAGTCCCTGCCCGGTCCTTCGGCCGGCTGTGCTTGTCGAGAGCGGGGCCCCAGCAGTCGTCAACGAAGACCTTCAGGTGCATCTCGGTCTTGCCGCGCAGCTTGTCAATATGGCCGAGGAACTGGCGCTGGTTGGAGCGGATGGACTTGCGCAGGCTCTCGTCGTCGTTGAAGACGGTTCCAAAGCGGAAGGGCAGCACCGTGGAGTGCTGAAAGCAGTCGGCGATCACGCGTGCGTGGTCCACGCCGGATTTCTGGTTGAGGGCGTCAGCGGGGTTATGTTCGCTGACAACGACGGCAAGATCGCAGGCGGGATAAAGAAAAACCTGGTTGCCGCTGACTCCGAAGAGCGAATCCATCGGAATAGGTTTGCGATGACGGGCCAATTCAGGAAATGCTTGTCTTTCACCGATGCAATAGGCATACCATGCCATAACGAGACACTCCGTCTGCGTGCGCCGGATAGCGCCACTCGTTGGTAAAGCTCTGTGAATGTGGAAACAACTGCATAGAAGGCATCTGGCCGGGTCGTCTCGTGCGGACCCGGATGAACTTACGGGTGAACTAAGCCGATATTAGCTTGTGAATATCCTGTGTGCAACTCTCAAA
>CAWAEU010000040.1:0-16499 GCA_963780975.1 uncultured Acidobacteriaceae bacterium
TTTAGCCCTCAGATCATATTGCGACAATTTCGGCACGACTGAAGTCGTGCCCTTGTTACAAAGCAAGTTTATAAAATACGCTCTAATTATTGGTTACTGCATAAATGATGTTCTTGCGACGTCCCTACGGGACTCCGTAACTAACTTCTGGAATCCTATTTCCCCACGCTGAAGCGCGGGGCTAACAAACTCTGCGCCTACGGCGCGTTTGCTGTCTGCAATAAAGCTTACGTTTATGGCGCATTTTTTGCGGACTGTACATATGATCTCTGTTACTTCGGCAATTGGGTTGTGTCCCAGCCTCCGCCGAGGGAGCGGACTAGGCCTACGCTGGAGACAAACTGGCGGGTGCGGAGGTCGATGGCTGTGCGCTGGTTTTGGATGAGGGTGGTTTCGGCGGTTAGGACTTCAAGGTAACTGGTGACGCCGCCTTTGTAGCGCTGGTTGGATAGATCGAAGGAGTGCTGGGCTGAGGCTACGGCGCGGTCTTCGACAGTTGATTCCTGCTCGAGAATTCTGAGGCTGGAGAACTGGTCTTCAACGTCGTTGAAGGCCTGGAAGATTGTGCTTCGGTATCCGGCGGCCTGGGCTTCGTAGGTGTGGCGGGCCTGACTAGTGAGGGCGTGGCGCTGGCCGGCGTCAAAGAGGAGTTCGGTTGCCTGGCCGCCTAAAGACCAGAGCGCGCTGGGGCCCTGAATCCACGTGCCGGGGGTAGTGCTTTGAAAACCACCGGTGGCGCCGAGGGTGATGGTGGGATAAAAGGCGCTGACGGCGATGCCGATTTGCTCGTTGGCCGCGGCGGTGAGGCGCTCGGCGGCGGCAATGTCGGGACGGCGCTCAAGCAGTTGCGAGGGTACTCCGACGGGAACCTTGGGCAGCGTGATATTTTCAGGCTCACCGAGCGGCGAAGGGGGAATGCTGAATTCATTCAACTTCAGGTTGGCGATGGTGCCTATGGCGTGCTCATATTGGGCGCGGGCCACGCCTACATCGATGAGTTGCGCGCGCGTGGTCTCAAGCTGGGTGCGGGCCTGGGCCACGTCCACTTCAGTGCCGATGCCTCCGGCGAAGAGGCGCTGGGTGAGGTCGAGCTGGCGCTCAAGGTCGGCAACGGTGGCTGTGAGCAGCTTGGTTTCAGAGTCGAGGCCGCGCAGCTGGAAGTAGTCGGTGGCCATTTCGGCGTGAAGGCTCAGATCAACGATGGCCATATCGGCGGCGCTGGCCTGAGCGTTGGCGCGGGCGGCTGCGACGGTGCGGCGAATGCGGCCCCAAAAGTCCGGCTCCCAGCTTGCCTGGCCGGTGAGCTCGTAGTCGCTGTAGCTGGGGTTCGAGGTTTTGTTGAAGAGCGGCTGGTTGGTCGAAACTCTGTTCTGCGTAATGGAGGGGCCTGCGGAGAGGGTGGGGAAGAAAGCCGCACGGGCTACCTTGATCTGATCGCGCGCGGCGAGATAAGTCTCCATTGCCTGGCGCAGGGTTTGGTTATTGGGCTGACCGTTGGGACTGATTTTGTCTTCTAGATTATTTAGCTGCGGGTCCTGGTAGATTTCCCACCATTTGCCGCGCAACATTCCGTCGGAGGGATTGGCTTTTTGCCAGCCGCCTCCAGGAGGATTGGGGGGTGGGACGATAGCTGTGGATGCGCCGGTTTCTTTGTAGGCTGTTGGGGCCTCAAAGCCGGGCTGATTGTAGTTGGGGCCTACGGGCTTGCATGCGGTGAGTGCGATGAGGACGGCGAGAAAGAGAAAAGCCTGGAAGGTTTTGAGTCGTGGTTTCCCACCCTTGCGACTGAATAACGAAACGCAGGTCCTTCGACTCCGCTGCGCTACGCTCAGGATGACAGCGGCGAGTATGGGGCACCCGGCGGATTGGAGCGGAAGCATCCGCATCGCTACTTGCCTCCCGCATCGGTTTGGCTAGCGGCGCTCACCACACGGACTTTTTCGCCTTCGATGATCGAGTCGGGCGGATCCTGGATTATCTGGTCGCCGGCATTAAGTCCGGAAACAATTTGTACGTTGGCTCCGTCGTCCTCGCCGATGATGACAGGAGCCAGATGCGCCGTGTTGCCGTTGACCACCAGGCCAACGCGGAGACCATCCCGGCGAAAGATGAGCGCCGCGGCGGGGATGACAAAGGCCGGGCCGGCGGGCGGGGTTTTGAAGTGGACCTGGGCAAGCGAGCCGGGAAGCAATTCGCCGTCGCGATTATCGACGTCGACCTCAACCAGCAGCGTGCGGCTGACAGGATCAATGGCATCGGCGGTGCGGGTCAGGGTTCCCTGGTAAATTTTTCCGGCATGCTCGGCAAAGGTGAGATCGATTTTTTGTCCGTGCTTGACGCTTTGCGAGTAGATCTGCGGCAGATTGGCATAGACGCGCAGGGTCTGGATGGCCTGCACATGAAAAAGTTCCTTGCCCGCGCCGGCGTCAATCAACTGGCCGGTATCGATGTCGCGTGCGGTGACCACGCCGTCAAAGGGTGCATAGACTTTCTCAAACGATTGCAATTCGTTGAGCCGCTGCACATTGGCCTGGGCTGATTTGACGGCTGCCGCGGTGGCGGCGGCCTGGTTGACGAAGGTATCGGTATCCTGCTGCGAGACGGCATTGGACTTGACCAGCCCGGAGTAGCGGTCGGCCTGGATGCGGGCGTTGTTGGCGTTGGCTTCGGCGGTATTCAGGTCAGCCTTGGCCTGGTTCAGTTGCTGGTCGATTTCGGGAGTGGAGATCACGGCCAGCAGCGCACCTTTTTTTACGCGGGCGCCGATATCGAAATACCAACGCGTGAGATAGCCGGAGGTGCGCGCGTAGATGGGCGAATCAGTGAATGCAGTCACGTTGCCGGGGAGCACAAAGCTGTCTACCGGCGCGCCCTGCTTTGGAGTCGCGACGATAACCGTGGGAGCGGCCAGCTCAGTGGTGCGTGCGGCCAACGCGTGATCGGCATGAAAGCGGGTGAGAATGCCTATGCCGCCCAGAACGATGGCTGCGGCAAGCAGCACGGCAGCGCCCACAAGAGCCAGCCGGGGAGGAATCGGCCTTTGTTCGGGCGCGGTGGTGCCATCGTGATGTCGCCTGAGAGGCAGGTTGCCGGTACGGGTTGGATTCGTTGGTCATAAAATTACTCCGATAGCTCGTCAAACTCTTCAAGAGAGCCGGCCCGCGCTGCACTTTGCGCCGACCTGCGCCGGGCTTCAAGCCAGCCGTGGACAAGAGAGAAAGATGCGGGAACAAAGAACAGCGTCGCCACGGTGGCCAGCAGCAACCCGCCGATCACGGCGCGGCCGAGCGGGGCGTTCTGCTCGCCGCCGTCGCCCAGACCCAGCGCCATGGGCACCATGCCGATGATCATGGCCAGCGCCGTCATGACCACCGGGCGAAGGCGGACAAAGCCGGCGTTCAAAGCGGCCTTGCGCGCATCGCCCACCAGAATCTCCAACTGCTCACGGGCAAAAGTTACCACAAGGATGGAGTTGGAGGTGGCCACGCCCATGCACATGATAGAGCCGGTGAGAGCGGGCACGCTGAGTCTTGTGCCGGTGAGGAAGAGGAACCAGACGATGCCGGCCAACGCCATAGGCAGAGCGGAAATGATCAGATAACGGATCGAGCCAGGATTGGAAGTTGACCACAATAAGCAGATAGACGAGCAGGATGGAAAACGCGAGGCCGGCCAGCAGTCCGAAGTAAGACTTTTTCATGGTCTCGCTTTGGCCGCGCAAAATAAAGTGCGAGCCGCGCGGCAGCTCGTGCTCGTGGCGGGCAATAATCTTTTCCATCGCCCGGGTTACAGTGCCCAGATCGGTGCCATCGACATTGGAATAAATATCCAGCACCGGTTGCACATCGTAGTGGCTCACGGTTCCCATTTCAGCGCCCGGCGCAATGGTGGACAGGTTGCCCAGAACATTCACCGACGTTGTGACTCCCGGCACCGTGGTGGACTGCGCGCCGGTCAGGGCTGCGCTCGAGGCCTGTTGCGACGCGAGCGAGCTGGTAATGGGCAGGCTATTGAGCGCTGCCAGAGAGTCAAGCCCATATTGCGGAGCTTGCACGGCAATGTTGTAGCTGACTCCGATTTTGGATCGAGATAGAAGTTGGGAGTGGTCTGGAAGCTGCCGCTAAGAGAGACCAGCAGGCTTTGGCTATATTCTGCTGGGTCAGGCCGATGGTTTGGGCGCGAGTGCGGTCAACATTCACCGTCATGTTGGGATAGTTGAAGGGCTGCTGGATGCGCGCGTCGGCTGCGCCGGGAACATAGCGAACCTCATCGAGCATGCGCTCGGCCAGGGCGCGGTTGCCATACAAGTCGGGGCCGACGATCTGGATATCGATGGGCGCGGAGAGGCCGAAGTTGAGAATCTGGGTGACGATGTCCACCGGCAGCACATAAAACGTGACGCCGGGATACTGGTCGGCCAGCACGCTGCGCAGGTGCTCAACATAAGCCGCGGTGGGATGGTGATCCTTGGTCAACTGCACCTGAATATCTGCGTCGGACGGGCCGATGGGCGCGGAGGTGGAGTAGGAGAGATTCAATCCTGAGTAAGGCAGGCCGATGTTATCGACGATGGTGACCACTTCACTGGCGGGAATCTGCTGGCGGATGGTGTGGTCGATGTGGTCGCAGAGCAGGGCCGTCTCTTCAATGCGCGTGCCGGTGCGGGCGCGCACGTGAATCTTGAATTGGCCGGAGTCAACCGAGGGGAAGAAGTCCTGGCCCAGCGAGGGCGTGAGCAGCCCCAATGAAGCCAGCGCGAAGAGCATGAAGAGGATGAGAAAAACTACGGCGTGATCCACGCATAGTGTGAGCAGCCGCAGATAGCCGTGGCGCATCTTCTCAAAGCGAGTTTCGAAGGCAAGCTGAAAATGGACCAAGGGATTACGGCTGGCCTGTTTTTTTGCCAGTCTCCGCGTCGTCGTGCTCCTTGAGCAGATACTTGGCCATGGTGGGCACCACGGTACGCGAGAGCAGGTAGCTGGCCAGCATGGCAAAACGACGGCCTCGGCCATGGGCACAAACAGGTAGCGCGCCACGCCGCTCAGGAAGAACATGGGCACGAAGACGATGCAGATGGCGAGCGTGGAGACCAGGGCGGGGGTGGCGATTTGCGCGGCGCCGTCGAGGATGGCCTGCTCGATCTCCTTGCCGGATTCCAGGTTGCGATTGATATTTTCAATTTCCACCGTCGCGTCGTCCACCAGGATGCCGACGGCCAGCGCCAGGCCGCCCAGGGTCATGATGTTGATGGTCTCGTGCAGCGCGTAGAGCATGATGAGCGAGCAGAGAATGGAGAGCGGAATGGAGACCGCGATGATGAGCGTGGAGCGCCAACTGCCCAGAAAGACCAGAATCATGATGGCGGTGAGGCAGGCGGCGATGATGGCCTCGCGGATTACGCCGTTGATGGCGCCGCGCACGAAGATCGATTGGTCAGAGAGCGCATTGATGCGCAGTTGCGGCGGCAACTGGCCCTTCATGGCCTCCAGCTTGTCTCGCACGCCGGCGATAATGTCGAGCGTGGACGACGAGCCGGTTTTGAGCACGTTCATCAGCACGCCGCGGCTGCCGTTGACGCGCACGATGTTGGTTTGCGGGGGATTGCCGTCGCGCACGTGAGCCACATCGCGAATGTAGATGACCGCGCCGTTTACCGCTTTGATGGGCAGGTTGTTCAGGTCGTTAACCACGCTGGGCGCGGAGTTGGTTTCAACCGCGTATTCAAAGCGATCGATCTTCATGGTGCCCGAAGGCACAATCAGATTTTGCGCGCTGACGGCGTTGACCACATCAGTTGGCGAAAGCCCCTTGGCCTGCAGTGCGTGAAGATCGAGATCCACCTGTATCTGGCGCTGCTTACCGCCGTAGGGAAACGGCGTCTGCGCTCCCTCGACGGTGGCCAACTGGGTGCGGATGGAGTTTTGGCCCAGATCGTTCAACTGCTGCTCGTTCAAGCCCTTGCCGGAGAGTCCCAACTGCAGCACGGGCACGCTGGAGGCGTTGTATTGGATGATGAAAGGCGGCGTGGTGCCGGGTGGCAGTTGGCGCAACTGCGCCTGGCAGATGGCGGTTACCTGGGCTACGGCGCTGGCCGATGTTTACATGCGGCTGGAAGAATATCTTGATGACCCCGATGCCGTTGAGCGACTGCGACTCAATGTGCTCGATGTCGTTGACCGTGGTGGTCATGCCGCGCTCGATTGTTGAAGATGATGCGGGTGGACATCTCCTGCGCGGAGAGGCCGGTGTAATTCCAAACCACGGTCACAACGGGAATATCGATATTGGGAAAGATATCCGTCGGCATCGACAGAATGCTGAAGACGCCGAGAATCAAAATCAGAAACGCAAAGACGGCAAAGGTATAAGGCCGCCGCAGCGCAAGCCGGACAATCCACATCATAGGACGGGTACTCGCTCCTGAACCGGGTGGCTGTTAACCGTGTTGCCCGTGACCGAGTTGCGCATGAACAGCGCAGCAAATCCCACGGTCCGGTTCACGCCGGTTCACTGGTTTGAGGGCCGCGCACAACAATAGCCGGGACCCAATCAAACACAGTTGAAGTTACTATGTTAGTCGAAGAAGCTCGAGAAAGGCGCAGTATTGGACAAGAGTTCTATCCGCATGCCTTTTGAGACGCTCTGAGCGCGTGAAAAGTCGCAATTCAGAGAGATGACATTCCGTCGCGCAGGCCGCCAATTTCCTTGACTCGTTGGGTTCGATACAATGGTGTTATCCAGCATTCTCAGGGAATTTAGCGTACTAACGCCTGGAGAAATTTCGCCTGTTATTATTGTGCTGGGGCGGGCGAGAAACTTCCGATGAAACTCGAGCGTCCATTGAACATGGTGGTTTTGCCTCAGCCGGGCAAGACCGCGTTTAGATTCTTCTTTGGGCATTCAATCCATAAGAAATCGACGGGAATAGGCTTTATGTCCATAGAAGGCACTCCGGAATACCATCTGCCGCCAGCCAACGCAATCGAGCAGCCGCCCTCCCGCAAGGGCATCTTGATACGCGTCCTTGTGTACCTGCTGCTGGCGTCGCTTTGGGATTTCCCGTCTGGCGGATCTATGAGAACCATCAGCTGGCCGCCCAAAAAAGCGCCAACCAGGAGGCGGAGTTGCTGAGCCGCCCGGTTCCCGTACAGGTGGCAGCGGCGGAACGGAAGCCGATGCCTATCTATCTGACCGCGCTGGGCACGGTAACCCCCTATATGAGCGTAACGGTGAAGGCGCGGGTGAGCGGCGAGCTTGAGCCGGTGAAATTTACTGAAGGGCAGCAGGTAAGGCAGGGGCAGACCATTATGGTGATCGATCCCCGGCCCTACCAGGCCGCACTTGACCAGGCGAAGGGCACACTGGCCCACGATGAGGCTCTGCTGAAGGACGCGCAGGCTGAGTACAAGCGCTACAAGGCGCTCTACGACGCGGGAGTGGTTTCAAAAGAGACTATGGAATCCGACGAGGCAGCCCAGGGCCAGTACCTGGGAGCAATCGAGGCCGACAAAGCAGCCATTGAAACCGCCCAGTTGCAGCTGAGCTGGTGCACCATACAATCACCCATCAACGGCCGCATCGGATTGCGCCTGGTGGACCCCGGCAACATTATCACCGCAAACACAACCAACCTGGTGGTGATCAACCAGTTTGAGCCTATCGCTGTCTACTTTACCCTGCCTGAGAATGAGCTTCCCCAGGTGCTGGGCAAGCTGGCTGCGGAGAAACGCCTGCCTGTGGATGCCTACGACCGCGGCGACGTGCAGAAGCTGGCGGTTGGTTACCTGCTGACCGCCGACAACCAGATCGATACAACCACCGGAACCGACAAGCTGAAGGCCGTCTTCGACAATAAGGACCACGCGCTGTTTCCTGATCAGTTCGTCAACATTCACCTGGTGATGGAAGATCGCGCTGGCGCGCTGGTGGTGCCATCGGCAGCCATTCAAACCGGTATACAGGGTTCGTTCGTATGGACCATTGCTACGGATGCGAAGGGAATCGCGACCTCGCAGATTCAGCGCGTGAACGTGGCCATGGCCGAGGGACAGGTGACCATTTTGAACAGCGGCCTGAACGTGGGACAGAACGTGGTTGTGGACGGCGCGGACAGGCTTCGCGCCGGGCAGATCGTCACCGTGAGCTCGGCTCGACCGTCCCAAAGTCCGGCAGTGCAAACTCCGGCGGACGCCGGCGGCCCATTCCAGCAATCAGACAAGTGGCCAAACAAGTAACCAGACCGGCAACCCGGGAATAGCAAAGAGACCAAGAGGTCGCAGCAGTGAGCCTTAGCCCTTCCCGGCCATTTATTCTGCGCCCGGTGGCCACTTCGCTGCTGATGGTGGCGATTCTTCTGGCTGGTTTTGTTGGCTATGAGCAGTTGCCCGTCTCCGCTCTGCCTGAAGTGGACTATCCCATCATTCAGGTGCTCACGTTTTATCCCGGCGGCGGACCGGAGGTGATGGCTTCGTCTGTCACCGCGCCGCTGGAGCGCCAGTTCGGACAGATGCCGGGGCTGAAGCAGATGACCTCGGTGAGCTCGGGCGGCGGCTCGGTGATTACGCTCGAATTTAATCTGGACGAAAATATCGATGTGGCCGAGCAGGAGGTGCAGGCGGCCATCAACGCGGCCAACAGTTTTCTACCCACCGATCTGCCCAATCCGCCCATCTATAGCAAGGTGAATCCTGCCGACGCGCCCATCATGACGCTGGCGCTCACCTCCGACTCGCTGCCGCTGGACAAGATTGAGGACGCTTGCCGATACCAACCTTGCGCAGAAAATCTCGCAGGTCACCGGCGTGGGACTGGTTTCGATTGCCGGCGGGCAAAAGCCATCGGTGCGCATCCAGGCCAACCCGGCGCAGCTTGCCGCATACAACCTGAGCCTTGAAGATCTGCGCACCGCGCTCACCGCGGCCAATGTAGACCAGGCCAAGGGAACGCTGAACGGCGCGCGCCAGTCTTACACCATCGGCGCCAACGACCAGTTGCTGGCGAGCGCCGATTACATGCCGGTGATCGTGGCCTATCGCAACGGGGCAGCCGTGCGCGCCTCCGATGTGGCCACGATCGTCGACGCTGCCGAGAACAACCAGCAGGCCGCATGGATGGACCGCCAGCCCGCGGTTATTTTAAATATCCAGCGCCAGCCGGGCGCCAACATCATTGCGGTAGTGGACCGCATCAAGAAGCTGCTGCCTCAGTTGCAGACCAGTATGCCGGCCTACCGTGCAGGTAAAGGTGCTCACCGACCGCACTATTACCATTCGCGCCTCGGTTCGGGACGTGGAGTTCGAGCTGATGCTCACCATTGCGCTGGTGGTGATGGTGATTTTTCTCTTCCTGCGCAATCTGGGGCCACGGTCATTCCTTCGGTTGCGGTGCCGCTGTCGATTTTCGGCACATTCGGCATGATGTACCTGCTGGGTTACTCGTCTGAATAATCTGACCTTGATGGCGCTGACGATTTCGACGGGTTTTGTGGTGGACGACGCCATCGTGATGATCGAGAACATTTCGCGCTTTATTGAAGAAGGCGACAGCCCCATGCGCGCCGCGCTCAAGGGCAGCGAACAGATCGGCTTCACTATCATGTCGCTGACGGTTTCGCTGATCGCGGTGCTGATTCCGCTGCTGTTTATGAGCGACGTGGTGGGGCGGCTCTTCCGCGAGTTCGCCGTCACGCTGGCTGTGACCATCCTGGTCTCGGCGTTTGTTTCGCTGACGCTAACGCCGATGATGTGCTCGCGCATTCTTCAAGGACAAGACGGCCGCAAGCAGACTCGCTTCTATTACTGGTCGGAAAAGGTATTCAACACCATCATTGCCTGCGTACGGGCGCACGCTGCAGGTGGTGTTGCGCTACCGCTTCATCACCCTGATGGTCACCATTTCAACTTTGGTGGCTACTATTTTGCTCTTCATGGTTATTCCCAAGGGCTTTTTCCCGGTGCAGGATACGGGCGTGATTCTGGGCATCAGCGAGGCGCCGCAGACGGTGAGTTTTGCTTCCATGGCCGAGCGCCAGCAAAAGCTCGTGGATATTTTGCTTGCGGATCCGGCAGTCGATAACATCTCCTCCTTCATTGGCGTGGACGGAACCAACACCACGCTGAACTCGGGCCGCATTCAGATCAATCTGAAGCCACTGGAGGTGCGCAAGATCTCCGCGACTGAAGTGATTCGCCGCATGCAGCCCAAACTTGAAGGCGTTGAGGGCATCCAGCTTTTTCTGCAGCCGTTGCAGGATCTGACGGTGGAAGATCGCGTCAGCCGGACCGAGTTTCAGTATTCGCTCGAAGACCCCGACCCAACGGAGCTGGCCAAATATACGCGGCTGATGGTGCAGGAGCTGGGAAAAGAAAAAGTGGTAACCGACGTGGCCAGCGATTTGCAGGACCAGGGGCTGGGCGCCAACCTGGTGATCGATCGCGATACAGCGGCGCGCCTGGGCATCGCCATCTCAGACATCGACAACACACTCTACGACGCCTTCGGCCAGCGCCAGGTTTCCACCATCTTTACCCAGCTCAACCAGTACCACGTGGTGATGGAAGTGGGGAAAAACTTCCAGAGCGATCCGGGCACGCTGTCGAATCTCTACGTCAAATCGGGCAATGGGACGCAAGTGCCGCTGAGCATGCTGGCCCACTGGGAGCAAACGCGTGCGCAACTGGCAATCGGCCACCAGGGGCAGTTTCCTTCCACGGTGATCAGCTTCAACCTGGCGCCGGGCAAGTCGCTGGGCGATGCTGTCAACGCCGTTAACCGCATTGAGCGGCGCATCCAGATGCCGGCAGCCATCAACGCAAGTTTCCAGGGAACGGCGGCAGCATTTCAAACTTCGCTGGCCAATGAGCCGCTGCTGATTCTTGCCGCGCTGGTTACCGTCTACATTGTGCTGGGCGTGCTCTACGAGAGCTACATTCATCCCATCACCATTATTTCGTCGCTGCCTTCGGCGGGCGTGGGAGCACTGCTCGCCCTGCTTATTACGCACACCGAGTTCAGCGTGATTGCGCTCATCGGTATTATTCTGCTGATCGGCATTGTGCAGAAGAACGCCATCATGATGATCGACTTTGCTTTGCAGGCCGAGCGCAATGAAGGTAAAACGGCCGAAGAGGCAATCTTCCAAGCTTGCCAATTGCGCTTCCGGCCTATTTTGATGACTACTTTGGCTGCCATGCTGGGCGGATTGCCGCTGGCACTGGGCGGAGGTGTTGGCGCTGAGTTGCGCATGCCACTGGGCATTACCATCGTCGGCGGCCTGCTGGTTTCGCAGTTGCTCACGCTTTATACCGTGCCGGTTACTTATCTCTACTTTGACAAGCTGGCGCGACGCATGAAGCCGCGTGTGATCCATACCAGTTACGGGCAACCGGCGAGCGCGGACTGAGGGTTGGCCTTAGGGAACTGGGAATTGTCGGGCGCCACACTGGCAGCGCTCTTGTTTTTCGCGGCCAGGTTGGATGGCTCGAAGCTTACCTTGCCGTTGCTAGAATGATCGGAGGTTGCCAAGCATGCCGAAGAAATCGAGGTTGCGCAAATCACAGCCCAAGCGTTCGCCTGAGACGCTGGCCGCGCAGACTGTCGCCATTTCTTCCGCAACCCATAAGCCGTGGCAAATTGCCGTTGTTTGCGTCGTGCTCGCGGCGGTAACCATCTTTGCTTTTCGCGGTGTGCGTAGCAACGAATACATTGAGATGGATGATGTCGGCTGTGTTTTGGTAAACCCACAGGTGCAGCAGGGGTTCACCATGCACAGCATTGAGTGGGCGTTTACAACCTACCATTGTGCAAACTGGCACCCGTTGACGTGGATCACCCACATCGCGGACTGGAGCTTTTATGGCAAGAGCCCAGGCGACCACCATATGACCAATGTATATTTGCACGCCGCCAGTTCGGTTCTGCTTTTTCTATTGCTCCTATATATGACCGGTTTTGCAGGCCGCTCAGCGATGGTTGCATTTCTTTTCGCGCTGCATCCCGCGCATGTTGAATCGGTCGCCTGGCTTTCAGAGCGCAAGGATATTTTGTGCGCGCTTTTCTTCTTCGCTACGATGCTTGCTTACGTTTGGTATGTGCGCAGGCCATCCTGGAAACGGTATCTATGGGTGGTGTTCGGCTTTGCCTGCGCACTTATGTCGAAGCCGATGGCGGTTACGCTTCCACTTACTTTGCTGTTGCTTGATTTTTGGCCGTTGCGCAGAATTTCTCTTGCCCCGGAATCGCGCGATAAATGGCTCTCTTCTGTGTATAAGTTGTGCATTGAAAAATTGCCGCTCTTTATCATGGCGATTATTGCCAGCGTCATCACCATTTATGCGCAGAGGGCCAGCGGCGCGGTGGCTACGCTTCAACTCTTTCCGTGGTGGGAGAGAATTTGCAATGCGGCCATCAGTTACTGCCGCTATGTGCAGATCATGGTATGGCCCAATCCGCTGATAGCTTTTTATTATTACGATTTAAATCACGTTATGGTTTCCGCGGCGGTTTTCTCGCTCCTTGCGTTGGTGCTGGTTACTGCCGTTTGCTGGCATATGAGGCTTAAAAGACCTTATTGCCTCTTCGGCTGGCTGTGGTTTCTGGGAACGCTGGTGCCGGTGATTGGCATTGTGCAAGTCGGAAATCAGGCCCTGGCCGAGCGGTACACCTACATTCCCTTTATCGGCCTTTTTATCGCCGTTATCTGGTTAGTTGGCGATGCAGTTGCCAACTCCCCGAAGATCAGGGTTTTAACTCAACTGCTTGCTGTCGCGGTGATTGCAGCATGCGCCGTAAAGACCGATGCGCAGGTAAAGGTATGGAAAAATAACATTTCGCTTTTCAGTCACGTGCTGGAGATTGACTCGCGTGGGAGTTTTCCCAATTCAATCATGGGCGTGGCATATGTAAGGCTGGGAAGACTTGCCGAGGCGCAGGATTATCTCGAACGCGCGCTGGCCTATAATCCCGACGACCCTCTGGATCTTTCCTATTCAGCATATTGCATGATGCAAACAGCGTTGCTAACCCACGATCAGCGCAATTTTCCACTAGCCGGACAACGCCTCGAAAAAGCGTTGCGCCTTCATCCTGACTATCCTCTTGCTCTGTCGTACATGGCGCAATGGTCTTCTTTGATGGGCAAGACTCAGGATGAGGAGACATATAGCAGAAAGGCAATTGCCGGTGACTCGGATTCTATTTTGGGGTGGATATATCTTGGCGATGCTCTACAGACGCAGGGAAAGCTTGACGAAGCGGCTCAGGATTGGCGTCATGTGCTTGCCATCGATCCAAATAACTGCGATGCGCATAACAACTTAGGCACTATTTTTGAAAGGCAGGGATTGAAGCCGGAAGCGCTGAAGGAGTTCCGCCTTTCGCTGGCCATCAAACCCGATCAGTCAGTAGCTCATTCGAGGATCGGCAGAATCCTTATGGGGAATCACCAGCTTCCCGAAGCTGTGGAGGAGCTTACCCAGGCGGTGCGCTACGATCCTGCAAACGCCAATGCGCATAATGATCTGGGAGCGGCCCTGTTTCAATTGGGGGAGTATGAAAAAGCGGCCGAGGAGTTCAGCGACGCGGTAAAGCTTGATCCGGCCTCTTCGAGGCAAAATCTGGATCTCGCTGAAGCCCGGATGAAAAACGAAAAAGTTGTAGAGGCACGAAAATAAAAATTCACGGGCCGTGTGGCCCATCTGAGGGGAAGTAAACGCGCACTCCATCCTCAAGATTGGCCCCACCGCAGGCGGTCAGGAACCTCGATCGATGCATCTTTCCGCACCATTCATCAAACGCCCGGTAGCCACATCGCTGCTGTCGCTGGCCCTGCTGCTGGCCGGCTCAGTGGCATACTCCCTGCTGCCCGTGGCCTCGCTGCCTAATGTGGACTTCCCTGTGATCGGTATCAGCGCGGGTCTTCCCGGAGCCAGCCCTGAGACCATGGCGTCGTCGGTTGCTACTCCGCTTGAGCGGCAGTTCGGACGCATCGCCGGGGTTAATCAGATGACCTCAACGAGTTTGCTGGGTTCGGCCAACGTGGTGCTTCAATTCGATATCAATCGCAACATCGATGATGCGGCCCGCGACGTGGAATCCGCCATCAACTCGGCACACAGTCAGCTTCCTACTGACTTGCCTCAGAATCCAAGCTATAGCAAGGTCAATCCCTCTGACTCGCCCATCCTCATTCTCTCGCTAACCTCGGACGTGGTGCCCAAGCCACAGATTTACGACATGGCCAACTCCATCCTGTCGCAAAAGATTTCCCAGATCGGTGGAGTGGGCCAGGTGTTCGTCGGCGGCAGTTCAAGCCCCGCGGTGCGCGTGGAGTTGAACCCCATGCAGTTGGGCTCGAACGGCATCGGCCTTGAAGCGGTGCGCACGGCGCTGGCCAACGCCAACGCAAATCGTCCCAAGGGCGCTTTTCAGGACGCTGACCGCCGCTGGCAGATCGACGACAACGACCAGATTTTCAAGGCCCGCGACTATGCGCCCATCATTGCCGGTTACAACCGGCAGACCGGCGCGCCTGTGCGCATCGCAGACCTGGGCATGGTTACCGACAGCATCGCCGACATCCACACCGCCGGCGTGACGGGTATTAATTCAGAGCACGGGCCCCCGGCAAAGCTGAAGAGCGCTGTGATGCTTATCATCTTCAAAAGTCCCGGCGCCAACGTGATTTCGACCGTGGATAACGTAATGGCCGTGATGCCGCGTCTGCAGGCTGCCATCCCGCCCACCGTCAAAATTGACGTAGTTGTGGACCGCACCCTCACCATCCGCTCCAGCGTTCACGACGTCGAAATCTCGCTCCTGATCAGCGTGGCGCTGGTGGTGCTGGTGGTCTTCCTTTTTTTACGCGAGGTGTGGGCCACCATTATTCCTTCCATCGCCGTTCCGCTCTCGCTGGTGGGCACTTTCGGCGTGATGTACCTGCTGGGTTATACCATCGACAATCTTTCCCTGATGGCGCTGACTATTGCGACAGGATTTGTGGTCGACGACGCCATCGTGGTTATCGAGAACATCACTCGCTACTTGGAAGACGGCATGAAGCCCTTCGATGCGGCCATGAAGGGCTCGCGCGAGATCGGTTTTACGGTGCTGTCAATGAGCGCGTCTCTGATCGCCGTCTTCATTCCAATTCTGCTCATGGGCGGCATCGTGGGCAAGCTCTTCCGCGAATTTGCCGTTACCCTCAGCGTGGCCATCGCCGTCTCGTTGCTGGTGTCGCTCACCTGCACGCCCATGCTCTGCGCGCAGTTTCTCAAGTCGCGCGACGAAAGCCGCTACGGCCCCATCTACCGCTTTAGCGAAGGAGCTTTCCAGCGGCTTCACTACGAGTACAACGCCGCGCTACGCTGGGTTCTTCGCCACCAGACACTGATGCTCTTTGTGCCCATCGGAACCTTTGCACTGAGCGTCTACCTCTACATGATCGTGCCCAAAGGTTTTTTCCCGCAGCAGGACACGGGCCGGCTGGGCGGACAAACCATGGCTGCACAGGACATCAGTTTTCCCGCCATGCGCGACAAGCAGCGCGAGTTGGCGCAGATGACGCTCGATGATCCGGCGGTGCAGGCTGTGGCGGCCTTCGCGGGCGGCGGCCGCCTCAGCTACAACGTGGGCTTCTTGTACGTGGGGCTCAAGCCGCTTGACCAGCGGCCAGGCCGGGTCTCCGCCGACGATGTGGTCAATCGTTTGCGCAGCAAACTCAGCAGTGTTCCCGGCGCCACGCTCTTTCTTCAGGCCTTTCAGGATATTCATATCGGTGGCCGCATGAGCGCAGCGCAATATCAGTACACGCTCTCCGACGAGAACCTGAATGAGCTGAACACCTGGGCGCCGCAGTTCGAGGAGCGAGTCAAAGCCATTCCTCAGTTGCGCGACGTCTCCTCCGACCAGCAAAATCAGGGATTGGCTGCCAACCTGGTGATCGATCGCGACACCGCTTCGCGACTGGGCATCACCGCTGCTGCGATCGACAATGTGCTCTACGACGCTTTTGGGCAGCGCGAAGTCTCCACTATGTATACCGCGCTGAACCAGTACTACGTGGTGATGGAGGTCGATCCCAAATACCAGCTCAGCCCCGACTCGCTCAACAGCATTTATATCAAGGCCAACAATGTTGTAGGAGCCACCACGGCGATGCCTGCTACCGTCTCAACTTCCGCAACTTCGTCTTCAGGCGGGGCAATGGTGCCGCTCTCCGCCATTGCGCACTATGAGCGCGAGCGCACCTCGCTGGATGAAGAAGAAGGGCGGGGCGGGCGGGCAGGCCGGGGGAGGGGAGGGAGGCAAAGAGAGAGAGAGAGAGAGAGAGAGAGGGAAAGAAAGGAAAAAAAAGAGAGAGAGAGAGAGAGAGAGAGAGAGAGAGAGAGAGAGAGAGAGAGAGAGAGAGAGAGAGAGAGAGAGAGAGAGAGAGAGAGAGAGAAAAATAAAGGGAGGGAAAAGAAGAAGAGAGAGAGAGAGAGAGAGAGAGAGAGAGAGAGAGA
>CAWAEU010000041.1:0-34753 GCA_963780975.1 uncultured Acidobacteriaceae bacterium
TTTAGCCCCTGAGGGATGCTTTTCAGGATATTTTCAGTATGTCTTCTTCGATCCGGAGCCTGTTAAACCGCACATCCGGCCCACCCCGCAATTGACCCGGCCGTATTCCCTTCCTACAATCAAACACCTAGCCTGTATGACCATCTCCGCGCTCATTATCGACGACGAACAACTGGCCCGCGACGAGCTTAGCTATCTGCTGGCCCAGGTGGGCGGCGTGGATGTGGTAGCGCAGGGAACCAACGGCATTGAGGCCGTCGACCTTATAGAAGAGCACCATCCCGATCTAGTCTTCCTCGATGTGCAGATGCCGGGTATGGACGGTTTTGCAGTGATCCAGAGACTGATGGATCGCGCCAAAACAAAGGCAGGTACGGGTTCCGGTAAAAATGCGCTGCCCCAGATCGTCTTTGCCACGGCTTATGACCAATATGCCGTTCGCGCCTTTGACGTGAACGCCGTCGACTACCTGCTCAAGCCCTTTGACCGCACCCGCGTCCAGCAGGCGGTCGAACGGGTCCGCGGCCGCATCAACGCCGGCACTGGCCCGCAGCCCGATTCCCCTATCGAGTCCCAGCTTGACCAGTTACTGCGCCTGCTCAACAGTCCCCAGGGCGCCTCGCGTACTCCCCAGCCGGCCCGTCTCATCGTTCAGGCGCAGAGCCGCCTGCTCCTGGTCGACCAGTCCGATATCTGTTACGCGGCCATCGATGAGGGAGTGATTCGCGTCGTCACCCAGACCTTTGAGGGCAGTTCCAAATGCCGCACCCTCGAGGAACTGCTTGAACTCCTTGACCCGTCGCTTTTCTGGCGCGCCCATCGCGGCTTTGTCGTCAACATCAACCACATCCGCGAAGTGATGCCGTGGTTCAAGTCAAGCTATCAGTTGCGCATGAACGACAAACGCCAGACTGAGATACCCGTCAGCCGCGCGCAAACCAAGCGCCTGCGCGAGCTGTTCAACCTTTAGGCTCGTTCCAGCTATTCGGCTGATTGATAAATCCCGCCAGCTATTCTTTTCTTTGAGAAACCGGCATCCGGCGGAGTAAGAGAAATACAACGGCCGCAGCCACACAGAGCCAGCCAAATAGGTTGCCAATGCGCGTATAGAGAGTCGGCAGAGGGGCCGCCACAACGACCTTCGCCAGCAAAGAACGGCCGGGCATCGCACTGCTCGAAACTTCCGCAAGAATGCGGCCATAGGCGTCACTGGCGGTCAGCAGCCCCTCACGCGATGCACGAACGATGGCATAGCCGTTCTCAACGCCTCGCATCGAAGTCGTGCGCGCCTCCATCCAGCCATCCAGATAATCGAAATCCCATGCGGGCACAAGCATCACGGCAGCGTGTCGCTGGCCGTAGGCACGGCCGAGTGCGGCAAAGTGCATATCTTTGCAGATGGCCAGGCCGTAGCTTTCACCCCCGATGGCATTGAGCGAGTAGTCCGAGCCGGTAGAATAGTGGGCGCGCCGTTCCGGCGGAGCCATGTGGTGCTTTTCGTAGCTGGCGGCGAGCGCGCCGTCGGGCGCGAAGAGCCAAGCCCAATTGGTTGGATTTTTGTCGTCGTCGATTCCCACGCCAACTTCGAGCCATATATGATTTTGCCGGGCCAGTGCACTGAAGTGTTGCTCCCGCTCCGCAGCCATTGCCGGAGTGAGCATGGCGATTTTCTCAGGGAATACCACCACCTGCGCGCCCTGGGCCGCAAGCTCGGCGGTTCGCCGGTCATATTCGTCAAAAATCTTCGCGGCGTAGGATGCCGATGCTCTCACTCCGATCGGGTCATCGATAGAGACAAACCCGAATTTAGTCTCAACACCGCGCACAGGTTTTTCTAATCGAAAGGTGCCGTAGAGAATCGAAGAGACGAGCAGTAGCGCCGTAATTGCATAGGCGATCCAACTACGACGGAGAGAGCGGCCGTAGGCAATTGCCAGCGCCAGGGTAGAGGGTACCAGGGAGATCAGGAACAGCAGTCCGGCGGTGCCAAAGAGAGCGGCGATCTGCAGGATGGGCAACTGATCACTTTGCGAATAGGCGAGGCTGCCCCAGTTTCCATCAGGCAGCAGCGCAGCCGCCAAGGTATCGACGGCCACGCACAGAACCGGATAAGCAAACACCGTCCACCATGCCTGGTAACGCACCACCACGCGCCGCGTGGCGAAGATCAGGAATCCCCAAAGCAGGGCTTGCGCGACGATCGATACGATCACAGCAGGCAGAGGCATAACCAGCCGGAAATAGTGGAAGTTGCAACTGGTTCCGATGATTGCCGCAAGATAAACCATCCAGCGCGCATCGCGGGTGCGAAATCGAAACGCAATCAGAAGCAGCGGAACTGGAGCGAGCCAGACCAGCCACCAGACGGGGCGCAGTCCGACAGCAAATCGCAGCAACACGCCGGCGGCCACAGCCACCGCAATCTGAATGAGGATGATTCTCAGTCGCGAGTTCATTCAGATCGCCCCTGTTTTGCTCCAGGAAAGGTGTTAGTCGTAGCGCTCAAACACAATCTGCTTCTTATGCCAGCCGTAACCTGCCAGCAGTTCGCGCACGCCTGACACCATGAAGTTGAGGCCGCAGATGTAGGTGTAGAAGTCGAATTTCAACTCGGCTGCAGGCGTCGCCGGATCAACCGGGGGCAGCGGAAGCGTCAGGCCCAGCCGCTTGGCTCGCTCCTCCACAATCTGGGTCACATGCGCCTGCACATGGCCGCGCAATCCGCCCCAGCTATCTTCTGCCCGGCTCAGTGTGGGCAGATAGTGGAAGTTCGGCTTTCTCTTTTCCAGCGCCTCAAAATAGTCTTTGTAATAAATATCGGTCTCGTAGCGGGTTCCGTAGACCAGCCAGATATCCTTGCCCTGGCTGCGGTCCGGCCCATTTTCAGGAAACAGCCACTGCGCAAAGGCGCGCATAGGCGCAACTCCGGTGCCCGTACACACCAGGATCGAGTCGGTGATCGGCTCCTGCAGCACAAAATGCCCATGCGGCCCATGAATCTGAATCTTGGAGCCAACAGGCAAGTCGGGCAGGTCGGCCAGGTGATTTGAAAAGAAGCCTTCTTCCACCCGGTTCACGCACAGCTCAAAGCGATTGCCGGCAGGCGCCGAGGCGATGGAGTAGGCGCGTGTCTGCATCTTGCCCTTCGCGTCCTCGGCCACGGCAGAGACAAACTGCCCTGGAGCATAGGGAAAGCTCTCCAACTCGTCGATAACAAAGACGAAGTGGTAGCACTGCGCAACTTCAGAGATGCAGACTTTGCTTTCAAGACGTGCTGTATAAAGTTCACGGGCCAAGGCTTTTCTCGCTGGGGAAGAGATGCAGTCCCAAAGGGACTGGAACGAGTATCGCTACCCAAGGGCCATAGTGGAAGCCCGGAATCCGTGTAAGCGGTTCTTTCGCTGGCGCAGTCATTATTGCCGGGCAGGAGGATTCGGAGGCCATTGCCTTGATGTATGCAGCAGTCGGAGAACCTGAACCGTATTTCCGCGAACTCGGTAGATGAGAAAGTAGTGGCGATGCGCCAGTAGTTCGCGCGTTCCTGAAACGCGTCCAGATCTGCCAATCTCGGGAAACCTGGTCAAAATATCCGCTTTTTCCGAGAATATCAGGTCCATCTTGTCGGCTGCGCGAATGCTGTCCGACTCGATAAATTTGAAGATTACACGCCGATCCTCTCTTGCAGACCGGGTCCAAACCAGATTCATCACACCAACCTGGAATAATTTTTCTGGGAAGCAGCGCGGCGGGCTGCAAACTCCGCCTCAACTTCTTCAGCGGGAATCACATTTCCAGCGTTGGCATCATCAATGCCTATTTGTACCTGGCGGCGAAACCAATCCTCATATTCAGCATCCGTACGCTGGGTCTCTATATAGTCCCGCATGAACTCCCGCAGGAGATCCTGATCGGAGCGGCTTCGCGCCTCGGCTGCCTGTGAAAAAGCCGCTTTCAAATCGGAATCAACTCGTATTGTGATCGTCTTCTCTGCCATAGTCACCTCCATTGGGGAAGCATTACACTCAGCGTACCATGAGAATGGAATTCGTAGCGCATGCGATGTTCCTGCGCTCTACCGCCTATAATTGATAGGGAGCCGTAGCTGATCTCTCATGGGATTTTCGGCTTCATACACTGTCTTTTTTTGAGGAATCCATGGCCGCACTGATTGATGCCATCACCGTAAAGCGCAAAATGTATTTCGAGTTTGAAAATACTCCTTACTACTGCCTGGAAGCAGAAGTCTCAACCCCCACCGCGCGCGGTGGCCAGACCCTTGTTCGCCTCAAGATGCGCAACCTGCTCACCCGCGCCGTCTTCGACAAGACCTTCAAGGCCAGTGACAAGTTCAAAGAGCCTGACCTGGAGACGGTCGAGGCCTCTTACCTCTACAGCGACGGTGATGGCTCGCACTTTCTCGATCAGGAAAGTTTCGATACCCATACCCTCTCCAGCGACAAGATCGGCAATGCATTGGAGTACCTGGTCGAGGGCGCCATTATCCAGTTGCACAAGTTCAACGGCAACCCCATCGGCCTGCAGTTGCCTGAGAAGGTTGAGCTCGAGGTTGCCTACACCGAACCCGGCGCGCGCGGTGACACCAGCGGAAACGTAACCAAGCTTGCCCGTCTTGAAACCGGCCTGGAAATCAAGGCTCCGCTCTACATTCAAGAGGGTGAAAAAGTAAAGGTGTACACCGAAACCGGTGAATTTGCGGGGCGGGCCTGAGCGTTTTCCAGGGCCGTCAGGCGAACTTTTCCTTATCCAAAATTTATGGCAATTACCATAGTCTGCGCCAAATTTATGAGCAAAATGGTACACTAGCCTCAGCGTTAGAGCCGAACCGGGCGTCAGCAGCACTCGCCCACTAAGCAAGATTCTGCCGTGATCGCTCCGATTCATCCAGCGCAATTCAATTCAGGAAACACGAACGAAATGGAACAAGGTACCGTGAAGTGGTTTAATGACGCGAAGGGCTTCGGCTTTATCTCGCGTCAGAACGGCGAAGATGTCTTCGTGCACTACTCAGCGATCAACTCAAACGGCTTCAAGAGTTTGCAGGAAGGTCAAGCCGTGCAATTCAACGTGGTAAAGGGCCCCAAGGGATGGCAGGCTGCTGACGTACAGCCGCTGTAACCTCCAGGCAGGTCTCGGCAGAATTTAGCTTCGCAAGTGAGGGCGGGGGAGCACTCCCTGCCCTCGCTTGTCTTAAGCACCGTGACCGCGGCCTGACAAAAAACCTGACAAATTTAGCCTACTACCCGGCGCTCTCACCCGAGCAGCGCATACGCTACAAGTGTCTCGCCTTTCATCCCAGCCTCCTCAAGCAACTTTGCCTCCAGCTCATGCGGAACCGTCATCTCGCATGCGGCAACCTCGCTCTGGCTCGCCCCCGCGAAGCACAGTTCGCAATGACCCAGCGCCACGCTCTCGTCCGTTGCAGCCTCCATGCGGACAGGCGGACCAAAGACGCGGCAGGTCATCGGCCTCCACGCATAAACGTCGCACTGGCCGGTTGCGGGATCGAGCGCCGGGCAGGCCGCCTCGTTCGCAAACTCCTCAAAGCTTTCACCATCTGAGTCGCTCAGCAGGCCCGTCTCCGCGTCGCCTGGAAACTTCGCCCCGAATTCAGCAATCCACGCCCGAGCCCGCCACTCAACATCAGCAGCCAGCGCAGGCTCCGCGCTTCGCAAAGCATCCATCCCAGCTCTAAGCCGCAAAGCATCCAGCCGATTGATCGCAAAAGCCCCGTAACAGCACTGCGTACACCCCAGCCGGCACACCAGCCAATCACCCGCCCGCCGCGCCGCCTCAGCAAGCGAAGCATCCATAATCTGCACCAGTTCCTGATCCCTCGCCGGCAAGCGCATACCGGCAAGAATACCCGATCGTGCCGCAACTGATTTTCGATTGCGTTCATCAGCGATTTTGCGCTACTCTGCCCGCGGAGGCTTCCCCATGGCTGAATTCCACAGCACCGTTATCCCCGGCCATCGTTACCGCAACGCACCCGCCGCCATCGACTGGCTTTGCAACGTCTTCGGCTTTGAGCGCCACGCCGTCTATGAAGGCGAAAACGGAACCATCGCCCATGCTGAACTCACCCTCGGCGGCGGCATGATCATGCTCGGCTCAGGCAAGGACGACGAGTACGCCCGCGGTTTCAAATCCCCCGCCGAGCTGGGCAACATTGAAACCCGCAGCGTCTACCTCGTGGTCCCCGACGCCGATGCCGCCCATGCCCGCGCCGTAGCCGCCGGAGCAACCATCATTCGCCCGCTCCAGAACACACCCTATGGCAGCCGCGAATTTGCCATCAAAGACCCCGAAGGCCACTCCTGGAGTGCAGGCACCTACGACCCCTGGCAGAAGCATCCAAAGGGTCAGGCCGCCTGAGATATATTCGTTTCGTGGTCTACGGAGGCTCTCATGCATTCCAGTCGATTGGCCGTCTCGCTTTTACTCATCTCTTTGGCCCTACCCGCAGCTTTAGCCCAGCAGGACCGTCTGCTTGTGGCCCAGAAGGGAACCAGGAGTCTGGCTATCGTCGACCCCGTTGCCGGAACGGTGATCACTTCCGTTCAGGAGGGGGGAGTCACTGGCCATGAAGTAATCGCATCGTCTGACGGCCGCCTTGCCTACGTGCCCATCTATGGAAACTCCGGTGTAGGCAAGCCCGGAACCGACGGTCGCAACATGGTGGTCATCGACATTGCCGCGCAAAAGGTAGTCGCCGACGTCGATTTCGGCCACGGAGTCCGCCCGCACATGCCCATCCTCGGTCCCAAAGACGGCCTTCTCTACGTCACCACCGAGCTTGAAAACGCGGTCACCCTCATCGATCCCAAAACCCTCAAGATCGTCGGTTCCATCCCCACCGGCGCCGCGCAGAGCCATATGCTCGCGCTTTCCCACGACGGCCTCCGTGGCTACACCTGCAACGTCGTGCCGGGATCGGTATCCGTGCTCGACATCGCGGCGCGCAAGACTCTCAAAGTTATCCCCGTCTCGCCTGAAGCGCAGCGCATCTCCATCTCCAATGACGACCGTTGGGTATTTACTGCCGATCAGATCAAGCCCCGCCTCGCCGTCATCGACAGTACGGCGAACAAGCTCAAGAACTGGATTCCGCTGGATGGCGCCGGTTATGGAAGCGCTCCCACCCCGGATGGCCGCTGGCTGCTCATCGCAATCCCAGACAAAAACAATGTAGCTGTCATCGACCTGAATACCATGCAGGTTGCGCGCTCGGTTGCGGTCGGCAAATCTCCGCAGGAAGTCTTGCGTGCGCCCCGACGGCAAAGTCGCCTACGTCTCCTGCATCGAAAGCGACCAGGTAGCCGAAATCGACCTCGCATCGTGGAAGGTTACACGCTTCATCGCCACTGGTAAGGGAACAGATGGGCTGGCCTGGGCTGCCGCACATTAATCAACCCGCGTATCAAAGCAGTATGTAACAAAGAGACTCAACCAGCTGTATACAAGTGAAGGGTACGGGCTTCAGCCCGTACATTAACCTTGCAAAATAAGAATCGGCTTTAGCCCCTGAGGGATCGTTTCACCCAATCTTCTTGTCCCACCCCTCCAGCGTCTTCTTCAACTCGAGCATGAAGCGGCAGGCGTCTGCGCCGTCGATGGTGCGGTGATCGAAGCCTAAAGTGAAATGCTGCATGGAGCGGATCGCAATGGTATCGTTGCCTTCCGCGTCGGTCAGCACTACGGCTTCCTTCTTGAGGCCGCTGATGGCCAGGATGGCTGACTCGGGCTGGTTGATGATGGGGGTGCTGAACTCGTCGCCGAAGATGCCGGAGTTGGTCAGCGTGAAGGTGGAACCGGATGCCTCCTCGGGCTTCAGCTTCTTGGTGCGGGCGCGCTCGGCCAGGTCGGCGATGGTGCGCGCCAGGCCGAGAAAGCTGAGCGCCTCGCCTCTTTGACCACGGGCACAATCAGCCCCCACTCCAGAGCCACGGCAATGCCCAGGTTGATGTTCGGGTGATAGTGGATCGCTCCGTCCACAAGCGATGCGTTGACGATGGGATGCTTGCGCAGAGCTTCCACTACGGCGGCGGCGATAAAAGGCATAAAGGTGAGCTTGACCCCGTTCGCCCGCTCGAAGCCGGCCTTCTCGCGCTCTCTCACCTTTACCACGCGCGTCATATCCACCTTGTAGACGGTGTGAACATGAGGGCTGATCTTCATGCTCTCCACCATCCGCTCGGCAATAATCGCCCGCATCCTGCTCAGCGGAACCACCTGCCCGGCCAGTGCCGAGGCAGCCGGCGCAGCAGATCGAGTGGCAGCCGAAGCCCCACCGCCCCCAGCCCCGCGCTCGCTCAAATGCCGCATCACATCTTCCTTCGAAATGCGCCCGTCCGCGCCTGTTCCCGCAACCAGGCTCAGGTCGATATTGTGTTCCGCGGCAATCTTCCGCACCAGCGGAGAGGATCGTACGCGCTCACCTTCCTTCGCCGTAACAGCCGCGGCTTTGGGTGCCGGAACTCCACCGGCCGCCGGAGTTGCAACCGCCCCACGCGTCTCACCGGCTTTCGTCTGGCCTTTTTTCGCAGCCCCGGCAGCCTCCTCGCCGCGCTCGGTCACCACCGCAACCACCGTATTCACTTCGACCGTCTCGCCTTCGGGTACCTTGATCTCGCTCAGCACGCCCGCCACGGGCGAAGGAATCTCCGCATCCACCTTGTCGGTGGAGATCTCAAACAGCGGCTCGTCCTTCTCCACTGTATCGCCGGCCTTTTTGAGCCACTTGGTCAAAGTGCCCTCAAAGATCGACTCGCCCATCTGCGGCATGATTACGTCGGTTGGCATCGATTCTTCTCCCTGCCTTGCGGAAAACCGGCGCGCCCGGTTCCTGACGGATTATAAACCGCGGGCTACCGTGCGCGCTCACGCCTAGAATTGGACGGCCCTCTTTGTGCCTGAACCGCTCCACCTCGGCCGGAACCCGCACCGGCGTATCTTCCGCTGGAAACTCGGCCTGGCCTCGGCAGCTGCTTCAACCTGAGCCCGCAGCGCCTCCAGGCTCTCCACCGCCAGCACCTGCTCGCCAAAGACCAGCCCAAACTGCTGCGCCGCCTCGTGCGCCACCGCTTCCAGCGAAGGCAATTCCCCCGGCTGCTCGCATCTCATGCTCCAGACTGGTCACCGCATGATCCGCAATCCCGCAGGGAACAATCAGCTGAAAATCCCTCAGGTCAGTAGTCACATTGAAGGCAAACCCATGCGAAGTAATTCCCCGCGCAACGTGTATGCCGATGGCGCCGATCTTCCGGTCTGGTCCGGCAGAATCGCTACCAGTCCTTAGTCCCTCAGTCCCTGAATTTACCCCGCACCAGACGCCGGTTAGCCCGGCGATCCTTCCCGCCCGCACACCATAGCCGCCGCAAAGCCGGATCAGCACCTCTTCCATCCCCCGTACAAAGTCCACCGGGCCCATCCGCCCGCCACTCGCATTGCGCAGGCTTCGCAGGTCGAAGATCGGATACCCCACCAATTGCCCTGGCCCGTGATAAGTCACGTCGCCGCCGCGGTTAATCTCGTGCACCGTCACGCCCCGTGCGGCAAGCAGCGCCTCCGAAGCAAGCACATTTGCGCGGTCGGCGTTCCGCCCCAGCGTCAGCACCGGCGGATGCTCCAGCAGCAGCAGCACATTTTCAACGCGTCCCGCGAGGCGAAGCCCGGCAATCTCCGCCTGCAGCCGCAGCCCTTCGTCGTATCCCACTCGCCCCAGATAGAGGTATTGGATCATCGTCCTATCGATCGTAAATTCAATACCCGTGCCGCCATTGCTGCATTTCAGGCATCAACCCGCAGGTTGCAAATGCCTGAAAACGCGGAGCGAACTCGGTACGCCACCAGCAGCCACAAAACAATCACGAAACCAGCCAGCGGCAGACCGCTCGGCGCCATCAACGTGTGGAATAGGGCGATGTTGAAGATCACTGGAGCCAGCAGCATAAGCGCCAGCGGCACATAGCGGTTGACGAGCAGCAAAATCGCGGACACTACTTCGAACGCGCCAACAAAGTAGATGTAATGCGTGCTTACCAGCACTGTAAAGAACTGTCCTGCCGCCCCGGTAGGCAGGGGTGGCATGGGAAGAAAGCCCAGGAATTTGTTCAGTCCGAAGACCAGGAAAATCAGTCCCAGCAGATAGCGCGCGATCATCGTAACAATCTTCATTGACTTCTCCTTTGAGTGAGGTAATTTCGGGGATATTTCCATCAGCCGCTTCACGGCTCCGCGGAGCGGAAAAACCTCTCTACGCAGCCAATGGATGGTTACGCATCGCTTTTCGATTCAAATGATTGGGAAATAACTGCGTCTGACGTACCAGCCATTTTGCAGAGGCAATCTAACCATGCGGGTAGCATGAGTCAAAGAAGGAAAATAGAGGTGGTTTCGCGGTACACTAAACACTGGCAGGAGGACCGGGCGGTCGCTGCCGGAAGCCTTTGCGCAAGCAGGGGCAACCGGGGGAGGAAAGTCCGAACTCCGCAGGGCAGTGTGCCGGATAACGTCCGGGACGTGGGCCTCAAAACCCATGGACGGCCAGTGCCACAGAAAAGATACCGCCTCGGCTACCCCTCTTTCGGGAGGGCCACCCTGGAAACGCAATACCCGAGTTGGCCTGGCTTGCCGGGTACGCTCGCCGTTGCGCAAACTCCAGCGCCGGGGTAAGGGTGAAATGGTGCGGTAAGAGCGCACCGCTCGGCTCGTAAGGGCCGGGGCAGGGTAAACCCCACACGGAGCAAGACCAAATAGGGAGGGAAGCGTCTGCATCGAGCCATGCAGCGCTGCGCATCGGCCCGACGCGCTCAGGCGGCTCGTAGTAATTGCCGAAACCTCCGGGTAGGTCGCTGATGAGTGTCCGCGGCAACGCGGCGCCTAGAGGAATGACCGCACACGACAGAATTCGGCTTATAGGTCCTTTTGCCGAATTTATACTCGAACAAAACGACAGCCCCGGCCGGGAAACTCCCAGCTGGGGCTGACCATTTTTGGCGTATGAGCGGAGTTAGACGCCCGCTGTGGCGTGCGTGTTGGCGGCGTTAGCGGGGTTAGTTTTATAAGCACGTCTGCCATAAGCTGGCTTTACCAACTCCGCTAACGCCGCTAACCCTGCTAACTCCGCTTTATCCTCTAGCACCTCTAACCCCACTCAGCTACCATCAATCCATGCTGCGAGTGAAGCTGTTGGAACAAGCCGCCAAGCTGCCGGTCGTCGCCCACCCTGGCGAAGACCTGGGCTACGACCTTTTTGCTTTGGAAGCAGCGACCCTGGCTCCCCACGCCACAGTAAAAGTGCGCACCGGCATCGCCGTCGAAGCCCGCCATCCGCAAACCGGCGTCCCGCTCGGCCTGCTGGTTCGCGACCGCTCCTCCATGGCCTCACGCGGCATCGCCACCACCGCCGGCGTCATCGATGCCGGTTACCGCGGCGAGATTTTGGTGCTGATGACCAACCAGGGTGAAACCACCGTCGAGCTCAAAGCCGGCGAAAAAATAGCTCAGATGATCCCGGTCCCCATCCTCACCGGTCCCGTCGAGGAAGTTGCAACCCTGGAAGACTCTGCCCGCGCGGAAAAAGGCTTTGGCAGCTCCGGACGTTGATTTGCCCTGCCGGCTTCACAATCGATTCAACGCAAACTCGAAACCCACTCCATTTCCAACACCTTGCTAACCCCTCAGGAACCTCTCACTGTAATTCCGCGTATCGAATAAAGTGGAGCAGCCCAGGCTGCGCCCGCTTCCGCACACCCAAAATCGGGCTGTGCATAGTCGACGAGGAGCAGCCAAGATTTCGTACACTGGAATAACCAGGCAGGAGCCGTCATACGCGCCCCCATTCGCAACCGCCAAAAGCGCCAGGGCGAAGGCGCGGTCAGGCACTGCCGTTTCCGGCAACGAAAGCAGGGCCATGCAGTTCAATGAGGCCTTCAAACTCGCGCTGCAGTCGCTGTGGGCTAACAAGCTGCGCACCATACTCACCCTCGTCGGCGTAGTGATGGCGGTGGCCTCGATCATCATGGTTGTGACGCTGGTCAACGGCGCCAACAAGTATGTAAGCACCCGGCTCACAGGCTTCGGCGCCGATATATTCCGGGTCTCGCGAGCATCCCTTGTCACCTTATCCGTTGAAGATTATTTCCGCTTTCAGAAGCGCAAAATCATCCGCATGGAGGACTACCAGGCGGTGCTTGCAAACTGCACCGAATGCAGTGATGTAGGCGCGGCAATTTACAGCAGCGGAACAGTGGTCTACAACCGGAAATCCAGCAAAGATACTGAGTTGCGCGGCTACACCTGGTCAATGCCCGCTCTGCATAACATCGATATCGCCCTGGGGCGCGCATTTACCCCCTCCGACGTGGACTACGCACTGCACAATGCCATCGTCGGCTACGACGTGGTTGACAATCTGCTCGGCGAAGGCGATCCGCTGGGCAAGGAGATCCGCGTAGACGGCATCCCCTACACCGTCATCGGCGTCGGTGAGCGCCTGGGCAAAACCCTGGGCCAGTCAGAGGATAACTGGGTCATCGTACCCATGACCGCCTATCAGCAAACCTATGGCACCAACGATTCCATAAGAATCTACGCCCGGGCCAATGGAGGCGCCGAGGTGATGGAACGTGCCAAGGACGAGGTGCGCGTGCTGATGCGCACCCGCCGCCACGATGCCCCCGGCGCTGCTGATGACTTTGAGATAGAAACCAATGACACCCTTCTCGATGTCTGGAAGCAGTTTAGCTCGCTCTTCACCTGGGTGGTGCTGGGCATCGCCTCCATTGCACTGGTGGTGGGCGGCATCGTCATCATGAACATCATGCTGGTCTCTGTTACTGAACGAACCCGCGAAATTGGCGTGCGCAAGGCTCTCGGCGCCCGTCAACGCGATGTGCTGTTGCAGTTCATTATTGAAAGCGCAACCATGGCGCTGGTCGGCGGAGCTATCGGCGTGTTGCTCGGCATAGGCGTGGGCAAGGTGATTACGCTGGTGGTGGGTTTTCCCTCCAATGCGCCGTTATGGGTAATCTTCCTGGGACTCTTTCTAGCCGGCGCTGTGGGCATCTTCTTCGGCGTCTACCCGGCGAGCAAAGCCGCCAAGCTTGACCCCGTAGTAGCGCTAAGGGCGGAGTTGTGAGGAGGAGTTAACAGTTAACAGCAGACAGCTAACAGTCGGCTGTCTGTAGCAAGTATGTAAGATGTGGCAATTGCGTTTTGGCGAAAATTGTATTTTTGTGGTTATCTATCAAAATTTTAGCTGAAGAAGAGGCCTTTATGTCGCAATCATTTCGAGACTTGCAGGTGTGGCAGAAATCAATGCAGTTAACGATTGCAATCTATCGTCTAACAAAAGATTTCCCCCGCGAAGAATTATACGGACTGACAAGCCAAATAAGGCGTTCGGCTGTCTCCGTGCCAAGCAATATTGCAGAGGGACAGGGAAGATTAAACATCGCAGAGTTTCGGCAGTTCCTGGGCATTGCACGTGGTTCAACTTGCGAGTTGCAAACTCAATTGGAAATCGCTCGTGCACTTCAGTTTGGGAACCCCGCGCTGATTGATGAAGCTGATAGCTTATCGCACGAAGTTGGAAAAATGATTTATGCCTTTCTGGAATCATTCAAGGTCCAGGTTTTAAAGAACTGATAGCTGTCAACTGTTAGCTGTCTACTAGGTGACAAATGGCGCAAGGTCAAACCCGCGAATCCGTCAAAATGGCCCTCGATACATTGAGGACAAACAAGCTGCGCTCGGGGTTGACAGTACTCGGCATCGTCATCGGCGTCACAACGGTCATCGCCATCTCATCCATCATCAGCGGACTTAACAATCGCATCGCCGACTTCGCCAACTCCATGGGCACAAACACCATGTGGATCTTCCATCTGCCCTTCGGACTCGCCGAACCAACTCCCGAGCAGTTGAACCGGAAAAAACTTACCATCGGCGACGTGGAGGCGCTGCGCACATTGCCGCACGTTGTGGCCGTCGATGGCTCGCTCCAGCACGTAAAGTCAGAGTTTCGCGTCGGCGACGTAGCCGTAAAATACAACGGCAAAAAGGTGGCTGGGACTATCCTGGCTGGATCGACTTCCCAGCTAGGCGACGTAATGGATCTGGATTTTGTCGAGGGCCGCTTCTTTACTGAAGATGAAGACCAGCGCGCCGCCCACGTCTGCGTGCTTGGCTATGACACATGGGAGGCGCTCTTCGGCAACGAGCCGGCTGTGGGCAAGGAAGTAAGCGTCGAAAGCGGCCTCTATACCGTGATCGGTGTGCTCGATAAGCGGAAGCGAGCCATCGGGAGCGGCAAAAATCCCAACGACAGCCAAGTCTATTTTCCCATGGGCACCTTTCATTACCTGCATCCCGAGGACCAGGATGTGTGGATCAGCCTGAAGTACGATGACCAGAAAAATAAAGTGCTGGTCGAAGACGAAGTTCGCGAAATGCTGCGCATCCGCCGCAAGGTAAAAGTGGAAGCGGATGACAACTTTGAAATCTTCGGGCCTGACTCGCTGCTGAAACTCTGGGGAGATATCACCATCTACCTGCGCATCTTCATGATCGCCATCTCCAGCGTCGGCCTTATGGTCGGCGGCGTGGGTGTCATGAACATCATGCTGGTCTCTGTCACTGAGCGCACTCGCGAGATCGGCGTCCGCAAAGCCATCGGCGCCACTAAGCTAACCATACTTACCCAATTCACCACCGAAGCCATCACTCTGTGCGCCGTCGGTGGTGTCATCGGCATTCTCGCCGGGGCCGTCATCACCTGGATCGTCTACCTGCTGCCCATCAACCTTCCCGCCACTCTCTCCACCTTATGGGTCCTCATTGGTTTCGGAGTCTCCTGCGCCATCGGCCTGCTCTTCGGCATCTATCCAGCCTGGAAAGCCGCCAACCTCGACCCGATTGAGGCGCTGCGGTATGAGTAAGGCAGCCTCTAGCTTCTAGCTGCTAGCTATTAGCTCGAGCTGATTGACATCGGTCGTATAAACTCAAGCATTTCCGATCCGGTATGAAAGCTAGAAGCTAGAAGCTGTATTCTTACCACCAGCCATGCCCCACTACCTGGCCCAGTCCGTAGAGATTCTTACCACCGTGCTGACCGTTGCCGGCATGGGCTACTTTGTGGCCGCCATCATCGCTACGCGCGTTTTTTTGGCAGCCCGGCGCGCTCCGCTCTCCGCATTCGCCCCCGGCGTCAGCATCCTAAAATCTCTCAAGGGGCTCGACCCCGGCATGCTCAATGCCTTCCGCAGCCACTGCCGTCAAACCTACTCTGGCGACTACGAATTGCTCTTCGGCGTCTCCTCGCTCTCCGATCCCGCCGTCTCAGCCGTCGAGCAGCTCAGGCAGGAGTTCCCCGATCATTCCATTCAACTCATCGAGTGTCCCGCCCACCTGGGAACCAACGGCAAGGTCAGTACTCTGGTCCAGCTCGCCGCCCACGCCCGCTACGACTTCCTTCTCATCAACGACTCTGATATCACCGTCTCGCACCATTACCTTGAGCGCGTAATGGCCCACTTCGCTCCTACGCCCGCCGAACCTGCCATCGCCGTTCAATCACAAAATCCAGTCGGCCTGGTCACCGCACTCTACCGAGGCCGCGCACATGGAACGGTGCCCTCGCGTTTTGAAGCTCTCGGCATGGCAACAGATTTCCTCGCCGGCGTTCTGCTCTCCCGAATGATTGAGGGCGGTCTGCATTACGGCCTCGGCTCCACGCTGGCCATCAGCCGCGCCGCGCTCGATAAAATCGGCGGCCTCACTCCGCTGGTCGACTATCTGGCCGACGACTACGAACTGGGCGCGCGCGTCTCCCAGGCAGGCTTCCGCGTCGCGCTCATCCCCGAGGTGGTTGAAACCGCAATCCCCGCCTACAATTGGCGCGGCTTCATCGATCACCAGTTGCGCTGGGCACGCACCGTCCGCGACTCACGCCCATGGGGTTATGTCGGGCTCATCTTTACTCACGGCCTCGCCTGGGCGCTGCTCAATGTGCTGGCCAGCGGCCTGAGCCCACTGAGCCTGTGGCTGCTTGCTTTGAGTTTTTTCCTGCGCCTCTCACTGGCCATGATGGTTGGTGCTGAAGTGCTCGCCGACCACCAGGTGCTTCCTAACCTGTGGCTCCTGCCATTGCGCGACCTGGTAGCCATGGGCGTTTGGGTAGCCGGATTCGCCGGCAACATCATCGTCTGGCGTGGTCAGCGCTTTCTGCTAAAGAACGGAAAACTGCACAGCGTAAGTTAGAGCTGCTCTAAAACTCCAGCCGCTGGCTCCTGAGCACTGATCGCCGCATAATCGATCGAGAGGCATGTGCCCAGCTCTTTGAAGTTCTTATCCCACTTCGGCCGGTCAGCCTTGACCAGCGCCATCAGCGCATAGCCCGATGTCCGCAGAATCTCATACCAGATATTCTGCGCCTGCCATAAATTCAGCTCGAAGGGCATCTCCACCAGGGCGCGCGCCAGTGTCAGTGCCCGATCCAGCATCTCCAGCGAGCCTGAGGACATTTGCAGCTCCACCATGGCCCGCTTCATTCGCTGGTCGGCAATGTAGGAGAGCGTTGCCTTTTCCAGTGGGACCTCGTCCGTCTTGGCCAGCGTCAGAAACGACCGCATCAGAGCCTGGTCGATGGGATCTCCCTCCAACGCCCTGCGCAGTCCCGCGTTCACGGCAAATCCCGCCGCCAATGTCAGTGCCGGCGGCTTGGGCAGCCCGGCGGAAAAAAGATAATGCAGCAGGCTGGCGTGATCCTCGTAGATGCTGGTCAGCGAATTCTCAATATCCTGCAGCGTCGAATTCAGAATCAGCTTCACAATGCGCCGCTGTTCGTCTCTGAACAGCGATGTCAGCGAATAATCCACATGGCCGTAGTAGCGATCGAGCAGGCGAATCACGTCTGGGAAGTCAGCGCTCTGCACCTGTTCCGAAGCCTGTTTGGCAAAGGCGTCAAACTCGGCTGCATCGGCCTCGTGATAGACCTTTACCGCGGCGGTAATATTCTGGTCCCCAAAGTGCAAAACCGCGAACGAATAACTTTGTTCCTGCCCGGTGATAGTGCTGGCAATCTGCGTCCGTCCCAGCGCCAGCCGCCCGCGCCCAGAGGTGTAAATCTCATAGGAGATGCGCCGCACCCGATAGCAGAACAAGTCAGTCTCGTCGGTAAACGACGAGAAGACGCTGCTGATGGCGTAGTGGGCTGCCACCTGCTCCAGCCCCAGCTTCATGCTGGTCACGCATTCCTTGTAAATCTTTGCGCCATCGCCGGCGCTGGCAACATTGGAATGTGCCTCCGCCAGACGCGCCAGAAACGCCGGCTCAAACCCCGCCGCCCGCTCGCCAAATAGCTGCTGCGCCAGTTGCAGCACCCGCGCGGCATAGGCAATAACCTGCACCGTCTCAATGCCCGCAATGTCGTCAAAGAACCATCCGCAACTGGTATACATCAGTTGTGCGTGGCGCTGCATCTCCATCAGCTCTCGCGCCCGGACCCGCTCCGCCTCAGTCAGAGCGTGACTCGCATGCGCCCCGAAAAATCGATCCAGCGTCTCTGTGCGGCGGTCCAGTATCGCCGCAATGTATCCATCACGCGCCGCCCACACATCCTTGAAAAGCTTGCCGCCCTCCTGCTCAGTCAGCGGAGCCACAGCGTCGCGCAGTTCGTCCAGTGCCTGCCGCAGCGGAGTGCGCCATAGTTGGTTAAACCCCTGCTTGCCCCCGTTGCAACCGCAATTTGAGCGCCAGCGTTCCACTCCGTGCTCGCAGCTCCATGAGCTGTTCTCCACAATCTCCGCCTCGTACTCCGGCGGAAACATCTCCAGGTAACTGCCGTAGTTGGTCAGCTTAACCGTCTTGTCCGCTTCAAGCAGCCGCAGCGCATAGGCCAGCGCCATCTCGCCGTGCTTGTGGTGGTGGCCATACGACTCCCCATCGGTAGCCACATGAACCAGCTGCGTCTCTGCGCCGTCTTTGAATCCGCTTTTCAGCCGCGCGGCTAAATTCTCGCCGGAGTTCAGCAACCCCTCAAACGCAATCGCCCGCGAGATGGGTCCGTTATAAAAAAACACGGCAATCGAAACTCCGGATTGGAAGCGCACCACGTAAGGCCGCGAGGTATCAACTGTCGCGTTTGCGGTATCCGTCCACTCCGCGCCATCATTCAGTGGACGAATGCGCTTGCACTGGTGCGGCGCCAGCACTGTGTACTTGATGCCGTGCTGCGCCAACAGCTCCAGCGATTCATTATCCGCCGCCGTCTCCGCCAGCCACATCCCCTCCGGCTGCGCGCCGTAGTGCTGCTTATAGTCGGCAATGCCCCAGCGGATTTGTGTCAGTCGATCGCGCGTGCTGGCCAGCGGCAAAATCACGTGGTTATAAACCTGCGCCATCGCCGAGCTGTGGTCGTTATAGCTCTTCCGGCTGCGCCGCTCGCCGTCAAGAATCATGCGATAAGTGCGCGGCGCATTTTCCTTCAGCCAGCTCAGCAGCGTAGGCCCAAAGTTGAAGCTGATGCGCGCGTAGTTGTTCACGATGCGCTGAATCTGATTCTTGTTGTTCACAATCCGCGCCGCGCCGTTCGGTGCGTAGCACTCCGCGCAGATGCGCTCATTCCAATCGTGATAAGGAGCGGCCGAATCCTGCGTCTCCACCGTCTCCAGCCACGGATTCTCCCGCGGCGGCTGGTAAAAGTGACCGTGAATGCAGATGAATCGCTTGCTTGACGGCATGAAGATACAGCTCCCGGCTCTTAACTTTCAGCTTTCAGCTCTCAGCTTTTTGCGAAAGGTCCACAATACGCAAGTTTTCAAGAAGTCGGCCGCAGCTCGTCATCCGTACTCATACAAAATATGCCGACACTTGAACTGGCTGAAAGCTGAGAGCTGAAAGCTAAAGGCTGCTTTTTTATTTTAAGCTCGACCACCCCGTAGGCTCGCCGCCTTTGGCAAGATCGCATGCCCGCCACAGGTACCAACTGGCCACAGAACGGAACGGCGCCCAGCGTTTTCCCCTTTTGAAAAGCACCTCCGGCTTGGGCAGATCGGCAGCTTCCAGCGGCCGCGTCCTGGGCACGCGCAGAAACGTCAGCGCATAGCCTTTCCTCACCCCGTAGTCGGTCGCCGGCAGCACGTCCGGCCGCCCCAGGCGGAAGATCAGCAGCATCTCCACCGTCCACGGCCCAATCCCGCGCACCTCGCACAGCCGCTCCACAATCTCCGCGTCCGACAGTTTTTTAATCGCCGCATGAGTGGGCACCGTCCCGTCCAGTGTGCGCGCCGCCAGATCTTTCAACGCCTTGATCTTGTTCCCTGAAACCCCGCACGCCCGCAGCCGCTCATCCGGAGTATCGATCAGCAGTTGCGGTGCGGGGTCGCCGCCAAAATGCTCCCGCACCCGCCGATGAATGGTCGCGGCGGCTTTACCGTGCAACTGCTGGTAGAGGATCGACTCCAGCAGCGACTCAAACGGCGACGGCGCAGCATCCAGCCGCAGCGCAAAAGCCCCCACCCGGTCAATCAACGCGCCCAGCTTAGCGTCGTTAGCCTTTAAATGCGCCACCGCCTCAACAGGATCAAAGGGAAGTTTGCGCTTCTTGCCGTCATGAATCATGGATGCAGTCTATCGCATTCTCCGCATGGGATTATCGGAGGTGATAGACTTCCAGCGATTCGTTACAACAAGGAATTCATATCATGAAACGCCGCGATTTTGTAAAGACCGTCTCCGCCGCCGGAGCCGGCTTGCTGCTCCGCTCTCCGTTTTCGCTCCAGGCCCAACAGCCTCAGCCCGACCCCGGCGTCAAGCGCGTACTGGTCATGTTCAAGTGCCACTTCGACGCCGGCTTCATTGATACGCAATACAACGTCGTCCATAAACGATACTTTGAGAAATTCTTCCCTCAGGCCATCGAGATCGCGCGCGCAGCAAATGCCGCAGGCAAGCGCCGCTATGTGTGGACCACCGGCTCGTGGCTGCTCTATGAATACCTGGAACAGGCCTCGCCCGCCGACCGCAAAACTATGGAGCAGGCCATCGCCCGCGGCGATATCGCCTGGCACGCACTGCCCTTCACCTGGCAGACCGAGATGATCAGCCAGTCCATGATCGAGGGCAGCCTGGCCATTTCGAAATCGCTCGACCGCCGCTTTGGTCTCGTCACCACCGGCGCCAAAATGACTGACGTTCCCGGCCACACCCGAGCCATCGTTCCGCCGCTCGCCAAACACGGCGTCAACCTGCTCGAAATCGGCGCCAACGACGCCTCCACCGTCGCACAGGTGCCGCCAATTTTTCTCTGGTCCGATCCCTCCGGCGCAACTCTCCCCGTCATGTACCAGCTCGGATACAACGGCCTCGCCCGCGTCCCCGGCTCCGACCTGGTACTCGTGACCCGCGTGCGAGGCGACAACAGCGGACCACACACCGCCGAAGAAATCGCCGCCATCCACGCTGAGCTCGCCGCGCAATTCCCCAACGCCGTAGTCACCGGCTGCAACCTTACCGATATGGCCAACGCCCTTCAGCCTTATCGCGCCCAGCTCCCCGTCGTAACCCAGGAGATTGGCGATACCTGGATTCACGGCTGCGCCAGCGATCCGCGCAAGGTGGCCCGCTATCGCGAAGTTTCCCGCCTGCGCGATGCCTGGATAGCCCAGGGCAAGTTTCATACCGGAGACGCAACCGACCTGGCCTTGCTCCGCAGCCTGCTGCTCGAGGCCGAGCACACCTGGGGCACCGACACCAAAACCTGGATCGACTTTGCGAACTACAAGCCCGCCGACCTTACCCGCGTGCTCGATACCAAGGGCTACAAGGTGATGGAGTTCAGTTGGGAAGAGAAGCGCAAGGATCTTTACGACGCCGTTGCCACGCTGCCCGCCGATCTTCGCGATCAGGCCTTGAGCGCCGTTCAGGACCTGACGCCGAACATCTATGATCTGAATCTCTCGCCCCAGGCTGTCGAGCAGCCTGCCGGAAAGCCCATTGAAACCGCTCATTTCATTTTGGAAATCGATGCGCAAACCGGCGCCATCACCCGCCTCCGCAATAAAGCCACCGGCCGCGAATGGGCAAGCAAGACCAACCCCATCGCCCTCTTCACCTACCAGACCCTCTCGCAGGATGACTACAAACGCTTCCTATCCGCCTATGTGCTCATGAACGATTCAACCATCGAATGGGCGCCCAAAGACTTCGGCAAACCGAACATAGAGAAGTACGGCGCGGTGCGCCAGGATTGGCATCCCTCGTCAGCCGTCGTGCAAATGGAAGAGACCGCCGATGCTCACCATATCGTAGCCCGCCTCGAAATCCACGATGACGAAGCCTTCCAGTCCGGCCGCGCCAGCTTCCCGCGCAAAATCTTCCTTGAGTTAGTGCTGCCCAAGTCCGAACCCGTAATTCATCTCAACCTCGCGTGTTTCCAAAAGCCCGCTACCCGCCTGCCCGAGGCACTCTGGCTAACCTTCAATCCCATCGTTGAAGACCAGAAAGGCTGGACTCTCGATAAATCCGGCGAACAAATCTCGCCCTTCGACGTCGCAGCTTCAGGCAACCGCCATATGCACAGCCTGTCAAAGGGATTTGAATACAGGCAGGCCGGGCAGACCTTCGCCGTCGAAACCCTCGACGCGCCAGTCGTCGCCCTGGGCGAAAGAACCCCTCTGCTCTTCTCCAATACCCAGCCCGACTTGAGCACCGGAATCCACTCCTGCCTATTCAACAACGCCTGGGGCACCAACTACATCATGTGGTACGCCGAAGATATGCGCTTCCGCTACGTATTGAAGGCCTGAAGCGGCTACACTTCGCAGGCAATACGGAAAATAACCGCTGCAGCGTATCATTTTGAACTCGCCGTGGAATGCTGTTTGTGTTTCTAATCAACCCGTGCGCCATACCTTGTAACATCAAGAGCAGAGTTGTACCAGGAGCGCAAACGCCATGAAGATGCGGCCGGGAACACAAACGGGATTTCTGCTCTGCGGCAAGGAGTGGATCGAAGGTGAAGCGCTTGAAGTGCGCTCGCCCTGGGACCAGGGACTGGTTGGCCGGGTTACCGTGGCCACCCGCGCCGATGCACGCCAGGCCGTAAACCACGCCACCTCAAGCCTGCGCCGCACCCGCGCCCTGCCCCGTTGGAAGCGCCGCGAAATTCTTGAAGACGTAGCCGCCGCGCTCATCGAGCAAAAAGAGCGTTTCGCGCAGCTCATCCTCACTGAAGCCGGCAAGCCCCTGCGCCTTGCCCGTGCCGAGGTCGATCGCGCCGTGCTCACCTTCAAAACCGCCGCCGAAGAGGCCGCGCGCCTGGGCGGCGAAAGCCTTCCTCTTGATCTGACTGAAGGCAACGAAGGCCGCTGGGGGCTGGTGCAGCGCTTCCCCATAGGTCCGGTGCTGGCTATTACTCCATTCAACTTTCCCTTGAATCTCGTGGCCCACAAGGTTGCGCCAGCCATGGCCGCCGGCTGCCCGGTGATTCTGAAGCCCGCTCCGCAAACCCCCTTTACCGCGCTGGCTTTGGGTGAAGTCATCCTCAAAGCCGGATGGCCCGAAGAAGCGCTGGCCGTGCTCACCCTCAACAATGCCGACACCGCCTGGCTGGCTGAAAAAGAAGACCGCATCAAGCTGGTCAGCTTTACGGGTTCGGCAAAAGTAGGCTGGGATCTTAAAGTCCACTCCGGACGCAAGCGCGTGCTCCTCGAGCTGGGTGGCAATGCCGCGCTTATCATCCACAACGACTGGCACGACCTTGACGGAGCAGCCACGCGCACCACGCATGCAGCCTTCGGTTACTCAGGCCAGTCCTGCGTCAGCGTGCAGCGCGTCTATGTTCAGCGCGGCATCTTCCAAACCTTTGTTTGGAAGGTGGTTGAGCACGCGGCCAGGCTGGTTACCGGCAACCCCGCCGATGAAGCTACCGAAGTCGGCCCGCTTATATCCCTCAGCCAAGCCGAACGTGTCGAATCCTGGATCAAAGAAGCCATTGCGGGTGGCGCCAAACTGGTATCCGGCGGCGAACGCAACGGCTCTATCATCACTCCTGCCATTCTCACGGGAACCAAGCCCGGCATGATGATCCGCGATGAAGAGGTCTTCGGCCCGGTTGTGGCCATCGAGCCCTACGACGATTTCGAACAGGCTCTTGCTGAAGTGAACCACTCCAAATACGGCCTGCAGGCTGGCTTGCTCACCCGCGACGCCGGCCGCATCCTCACCGCCTATCGCGAACTCGAGGTCGGTTCGCTCATCGTGGGCGATACACCCAGTTGGCGACTTGATCCTATGCCCTTCGGCGGCGTTAAAGAATCGGGCTTGGGCCGCGAAGGCATCCGCTCTGCCATCGATGAGATGACCGAGCCGCGCATGTTGGTGATGACCGGGCTTAGCTAGTCAAAGCCAGCGACTGCATCTTCCTATTTTGAGAGCATATCCAGCATTGCTTTCGTGTCAGCAGCGTGAGGCCCATCAGGAGCCAGCGCCAGATACTTTTCCAGCGCCTCTCTGGTTTCCGGCGAAGCCCCGACCTTGCCTTGAGCGGTAACAGGCAATTCGGCAAACAAATCCGACCCCAGTACAAACCATGCATTCGCCCTGGTGGGGTCCGCCTGCACGCACTTGCGGCAAGCCGCCGCCGAGTCATGCGTGTTGCCGATGTTATAGAGCACGGCGCAGATATTAAAGTAAGCAAGGCCCTTATTGGTCGCCAACTCAGCCGACACGTTATAGGATTCGATTGCCTCTGAATTTCGTTTGAGTCTCAGCAGTGCGTTGCCTTTGCCAATGTAGATCTGCGACAGGCCGTCTTTCCAGCTAGCCAGCCCCTGGTCGTCCGCCGGCTTTTCCTTTTGCGCCGTGGTCAAGGCTTGTTCATAGGTCGCCAAAGCCGTATCAGCAGCTCCGGAGTAAAGCTGCGCATTCCCCAGCAGCTTCAGGTTCTGCGACGTCGCTTTCAGCCCTACCAGTTGCTGCGCGGTTGCAACAGCGCCGAGCCAATCCTTTGCCTTATAGGCCTGGTTATATTGAGCCGTCAGTGCATCGGCACTCTGAGCGCCGGCACTGTTCGACGTTTGCGGAGCTACCGGCAAAACCAGGAGCATTTGCAACAGAGCAACCGTAAGAATAGGAACGTACTTGCGCATTGCCTACCTCCGTTCGGTGACAGGCTTAGATAACTGGCAACACATTAAACCCGAATCCTGCGGAGAGCAAGCTTTTTCAATCCGGAGCCTGACCCTTACTTTGCGGCATTTTCTTCAAACACAGCGTCTTGCCGGCAAACTATACGCCTGATGTGATGCGAAGGATTTTATAAATTGGTTATTGCATGGATATAATTTTGCACACTGTAATTATCCAATCGACACACTGCTAGTGCTGCCGGATGGCGATGAAGAATCATCGCCATCAACTTGTCGGCCAGTTCCCGCAGCACAAACATCGCACACTTCTCCGGGCAGTACACTATCGGCTCATGACTGAGACATCAATAGCGCATTGGGAAAAATTAAACCGGATTTAGTTTCTTATGCTTGTTACTTTGACTTTGCCTTCTGTGCGGCCCAGCGCTTACGCTGCGCATCGGCAATCCGCTTGCGCGCCTCAGGGCTCAATACGCGCTTCTTCCGTCTCTTTGACTTGGCCTTAGTCTTCTTGGTTGTGTGCTCAGTTACTTCTGCTGTGCCTAGACCGGCGCTGGCAAGCAGTGAGCGTGCATGCTTAAGCGTTGCGATCTCGGCGTCTATTTGGGCAAGGATTGAATCAATAGCCATAAGTCAAGCATAACTCATAATTATGCTTATGCACAATTTCGAAAAGAAATTATCGATTATAGAGCCACGCAACCCGCACTCGATTTTGGCAAAACTCTGTTAGACGCTTGAATCATCTATTGCGATTCATTGAACATTCCTTTTAAGTTGTAAAAATCGATCGAGTAGCAGGATATATAAAGATACAAAAGGGACAGGCTGTGCAACCTGTCCCTTTGATTACATGAACCACTACAAGCAGAATTACTCCTGCCTATGTTCCCAGATACTCCACATGCACATAAGTACCAAGCCGCACGTTGTAAGCCAGGTACCAGCCATCGTGATCCGGATCGGGATAAATCACAATGTCGTCGGAGCCCCAGAGCCAGCCATCGCAGAAGGCAATGTCAGCCGCCGCAACATCCCAATACCATCCGTTAAACCAGAAGCGGCCAGGACCGCCGCCGCCCAGATGCCACACGTGCCCGCGGCCGAAACCGCCGGTAAATTTGCCGTGCGCAAATGGATGGTCGACATGATAATTCGCGTCGTCGCGCCCCGTGTCGTGGCCAACCCAGGTCTTTCCATCCACGTGCGGGACACTGGGATGGCCTGCCTTGTCACTGTAGTTGCGATTAGGCTCGGCCGCGTGCGGCGTGCCTGTGTACGCCTTTGGCCCATGCGACGGAATGGACGGATGTGCTCCTCCACCTGCTTCTTTGTGCTGGGCAAATGCCGGAACGGCAAGAACGAGCAAAGTCGCCAAAGCTAACTGAATGGGTTTCATCAATTCCTCCTGATGCCCATGGGGACCGCAGCCATTCGCTGCTGCTTTTGCCCCCGTGGTGGGTCATCATCCATTACTTTAGCCCGAACCCGGCATTTTCTGGCACGTTACTTGCGATAATTTTCTGAGCCCTCCATCCTGGCTGGAATGGATGGCGAAGAGGAAGAAAGAAAGGAAAGTGGAGTATCCAGGATTTGGGCCGAGACGCGCCCAAGTTGCACGATGACTCCGGCCCCGGAAAAAGTATCGTCCACTTTTCATGGCAGGCGACCAGGTTCCAGGCGATGCATTGCCCAAAACTTGACCGCAATCGAGGCGATTGGTATAAACTGCCAAGACTTGGGAAGCCAAAATTTGAAGTCCCGGCTTGAGGACAGAAAGGAAGTGATGAAGACATGTCAGCCACTCCTGCTCCAAAGCATATTGAACTGAGCCCCGCAGTTGAAGCTATTCTGCAAGTCGATAGCCCAAAGTCTCAGCTCCTTAGGCACTACCTGCAATTCACGGAGGCGATCCTCGCGCCTGACCAGGCTGGTATTGATAAAGTCGTAAGCCCCGATGCCCGCTTTCATGAACTGGAAGCGATCGGATTACCGCCCGGACCGGTAGGGATGAAGATGTTCCGGCAACAGGTCAATACGGCCATTCCCGATGAACATATTTATTTTGTCGCTGTGCGTTTCGAGGGGGAAGACATCATAGAAGCAGATCTGGAGATCAGCGCAACCCACACGGGGGCAGAGTTTATGGGTATACCAGCGACGGGGAAGAAGATTCGCTTCGACGTTCACGCTCGCGGCCGATTTGTTGATGGCAAGATGACCGAACGCTGGGACCAGGCCGACTTCGACGATATCAAGCGCCAGCTCACGGGACCCACTCAGTAGAAGTCAAAACACCGCATACCAGGCATGTGCATTCACTCTTTCCTGCTGAGAATAGGCCCTCGCCGTGTCTAATAATGGGGTCCACCACACACCCATCAGGCGCTATGTTGTCGATGATATGGATTGATTGCGGTTCATACCGAATCAACACTTGGTTGCTTCCCAAATGAAATAGAGCGGATGCCTTATTACTACACCTCAGAAACCAATGTTCTAAACACCCACAACCACCGGGTGTCGCCGCCACGCATACAGCGGGAATTGGTTGGCCAGCTCCGCCACATCTCCACGAATCTTTTCGAGCGCCGCATCGTCGTTCCGCACTTCCAGCGCCTTGGCGATCCATACGCCAATCTGACGCATCTCCAGCTCCTTCATGCCGCGGGTAGTCAGCGCCGGCGTCCCCACGCGAATGCCCGAGGGCTTCAGCGGCGGGTTAGTGTCGTAAGGAATTGAATTTTTGTTCACCGTAATCCCGGCCTTGCCCAGTGCCAGCTCAGCCTCAGAGCCCAGTATTCCCTTTTGGAATGTATCCACCAACATCAAGTGGTTATCCGTGCCGCCTGAGACGATGCGGAATCCCGCCTCCTGCAAGGCCGTGGCCAGCACCTTGGCGTTGGCAATAATCTGCGCCGCATAGGTCTTGAACTCCGGCCGCAGCGCCTCACCTAGGGCAACCGCCTTGGCGGCCACAATATGCATCAGCGGCCCGCCCTGCTGGCCGGGAAAAACAGCCTTGTCCACGGCTACCGCCAGATCCTTCCCGCATAGAATCAGTCCTGCGCGAGGCCCGCGCAGCGTTTTGTGCGTCGTGGTAGTGGTAATGTGCGCGTGGGGCACCGGTGAAGGATGCACGCCGCCGGCAACCAGTCCGGCAATATGCGCCATATCGAAGATATAAACCGCGCCCACCTTATCAGCAATCTGCCGCATGCGGGCAAAGTCCCAGAGCCGCGGATACGCGCTACCGCCGCCAATAATCGCCTTGGGCTTTTCCCTCTCGGCAATCGCCTCCAGCTCGTCATAGTCAATCAGTTCCGTATCCCGCCGCACCTGGTAAAACGTGGGCCGGTAGAGCTTGCCGCTGAAACTCAAGCGATGTCCATGGGTCAGGTGACCGCCATGCGCCAGGTCCAGGCCAAGAATCGTATCGCCCGCCTGCAACACCGCCGCATACGCCGAGGCGTTGGCCTGCGAGCCGGAGTGCGGCTGCACGTTCACGTGCTCTCCGCCGAAAATCTGCAGAGCCCGGTCGCGCGCCAGATTCTCCACCACGTCGGCATACTCGCACCCGCCGTAGTAGCGTCGCCCCGGGTATCCTTCGGCGTATTTGTTGGTGAAAATCGAGCCGGCAGCCTCAAGCACAGCCTCAGAGACAAAATTTTCGCTGGCAATCATCTCCAGCCCCTCGTGCTGGCGGAGAGTTTCCTGGTCAAGAGCAGCGGCCACTATGGGGTCGGCCTGGGCGAGGGTCAGAGACATGCGGTCAGTCATATAAGGATTTTATCCTCTTTCGAGGCTCTGCCGAAAGGAGGAATCAATCCGCGATTTTATTGTCTTCTGCGCTGCTTTTCAGTTGACTTACATCTCCTCCTTTCGTCTAGATTGCTAACAACTCGGTAAACTGGAATCGGCATCGGTTTCGGATCGATGGGTGAGGTCCCCATGAACATGCAATGGATGCGATTCACTTTAGCTGTGCTCTTTGCGTCGGCTCTGTCCCCGGCTTTCACGCAGACTCCGGTCATCCATTATCCAGGGATAGACGCAGCCCTGCTGTCCCGGGCCAATGCCGGTGATGCCGCATCGCAAATCGAGGTCGGCGACGGCTACAAAGAAGGCATGGTAGTCGAAAAGGATTACACGCAGGCCGCCGCGTGGTACGGCAAGGCCGCTGATCAGGGCCGCACCGATGCCATGGTTCGCATAGCCGGGCTTTATCGCGACGGAGATAAAAGCTTTTCGCGCGATATGGATCAAGCAGTTGCCTGGTATAGGAAAGCAGCCGAACTATGGGATGCGGACGCGCAGGCTACGCTGGGCGTTCTTTATTCCATGGGCCAGGGCGTTCCCCATAGCGATGCGGATGCCTACTACTGGTTTTACCTGGCAGCAAAGGTAAAGGGGCCAAAACAGGAGAAATACGCTGCCAGCCGCCAGTTGATGGGCGCCAGAATCACCGCCGACGAACAAGAGGACGCCGAGAAGCGGGCAAACCTATGGGTCGATGCGCATCCGCTCAAGAAGGCTACCGACTAATTGTCTCTTCGGCAACAGCAATCACCTGGCCGCTGTGCTTGTCGGCAAGAAAAACAATCAAGCGCAGCGGTACGGCATTCGCCGGCGAACTGCTTTTACCTGCACTTGGAAGTTTGAGCGTAATCGGCCGGCCATCGGCGAATCCGGCATCCATCTTTTTCAGAACACGCGTCGTGGCTACATGGTGCAGGGTGCGGCCAGCGTTTTCACCACTGGTCACCGTGGAATGCATCACATCTTCGGCGAGCACCGCAATGAGAGTTGCGCGAGGAGCAGCGGCGGAATGTACCGCGAAGTGAACTGTGTCTCCCGACAACTGGGCGTTGCTGATGGTAAGTTCCTGTTTCGGGCTCGAAGCGGCTTTTGCAATAGCAGTTGCGAGTCCACGCACATCCGTGCCTAGCACTTGGGTCGTGCCGTCCACCACCGCTTGGGGCGTATAAGGCGCGCTCAGTTTGAACTGGTCAGCATAATCCTGTTGCCGGTAGGTCACAACGTCAAGCGAGTAAGGATCGCGCCAGCCCTGTTGGTCCCAGTAGGTCACATGTTCGCTGAGCGCAATGGCCTGCGCCCCGGGCACAAACTGGTCGGCATCAAGACGGGCAAGCAGCGCATCGGCAGGCGGGCATGTCGAGCACCCTTCTGAGGTAAACAGTTCCACCAGCACTGGGTGTCGCGCCGTGTCGCCGGAGTTAGTCGCAACCGCCGTTTGCGTTTGTGAGATGGCGATAGCCGGCAGCACCGCCAGGGTAGCAGCAAGCAGGAACAGCCAGATAAACCGGGACAGATTGATTCGAGATAGTCTCATACTTTAGTTAGACTCCATCGGGGAATCGAGGGTCGCGCACACCTTGCTGCGAGCAAAAAATCACAGACCGGGGCTCTTCTTAAGAACGCCGGTTGCCCGCTTACCCGTTATCCTAGAACGAATGCGATACTGCGGACAGTTAAATTTTCGTCACTTCCTGTCACATTCCCCCTGCTGGCTTTTTCCCTGGCGCCGAGCCTTGCGCATTCGCAAACGGCGGCCTTCACGCTGACGCCGGCTCAAGTCGAATCCGGCTCGCCGGAGCTGATTCGCGTCGATGCGCCGGCTACGGCAATCCTGGAAGGCGACTGGCTGGGCCGAAAGCTTGATTTCTTTCGCGGACGCGATGGAGACGCCTGGTATGCGCTCGCCGGAGTGGATGTGGAAGCTCCAACCGGTCCCTCCACTTTGCGCATCGTCGTTCACGCCGGCGGCGACACACTCGACCTGAGCCGCACGGTTGAGATTCATCCCGCTCATTACCGCACCAGCTCGCTTTCGGTAGCGCCAAAATTTGTCGAGCCCGGCCCCGAGGCGCTCCAGCAAATTGACGCCGAGAAAAAACTGAAAGAAAGCGTCTTTGCTTCAAGCTCTCATGAACCGCTATGGGAGGGCAGCTTTCAAAAACCCGTTTCCTCCGCGCCCACAGACAGCTTTGGCGTGCGCCGCATCTTCAACGGCAAATTGGCCAGCATTCATAAAGGGATGGATTTTCATGCCGCCACCGGAACCCCGGTGCGTGCCGGAAATAGCGGAGTGGTGGTGCTTGCCCGTCCGCTCTACTACGAGGGCAGCTGCGTAATCATCGACCACGGCCTGGGGTTCTTCACTCTATCAATGCATCTCAGCCGCATCGACGTAAAGGAGGGCCAGCGCGTAGCCACCGGCGAACACATTGGGCTGAGCGGCGCGACCGGCCGCGTAACCGGACCCCACCTGCACTGGGCCGTCCGCTGGCATGGCGCTTACCTTGACCCCGCCAAATTGCTCCGCCTGGATTTGAACTCGGTGCGATGAAGTCCTTTAAAGTTTTAGCTCACTCAGCTGATGTTGCTGTGTCACTTCCGGCTGGGTAGTATCTCTTTTTCGCAAGTTTTACGAGGTGACGTTGGAAGTCATGAATTCTCCGCTTGCCCTCTCTACCTGTTAGTACCTGATACCCAGTGATCACTGCATGCGCTCCGGAGAAATCACCCCATTCATCGTCATCTTGCTGGATGACTGATATGCCGAGTGTGATAACAGGGGCCAAAACGTCTGATACAACTAGCTCAGCAACCGCAAATGCGTCACCGCAGAACTGCTTTATGGCTTCGATTGATCTCAAATCTGAAATAGAGATTAGGCTGGATATCCCGGTCGATACGCCATCCCCAGGGAGATGATTCTGCTTCATCACGAAGTGGTTATCGCTTGGAAGAACACCATGCTTCGGATTAAGCGCCCGGTAGACACATTCCTCTTGGGGTACCGGACCGCCCTTTGTGATTACTGCTGAAGTAGCCATTCAAAGTGCTCCGTGACACACTGAGCTGGAATCTCCCAAAAACCATCTGACTCGTATCCGTCCTTCGATCTCCATCTGACTACTTCAACAATATCTCCTCGCACTATGCACTTCAATTCCTTATTCCCTTGGACCCACTTAAGGATTACTCCACCTTCGACATCTGGAAAGATGTCCGGTACGGTGCACTGTACAATAGTTGATCGTTCTGTTGCCGTTTTTGCGAGAAACAACAAGACTGTAGCGTTAGTCGCGGCTTGCTGTGGAACAGGCTTGGCCCCCTCACCGTCCCAATTTGGTTCTAGACTCGCAATGCGCATTAACTCGAGGTTGAGACGATCCCATTGGAAAGGTCCCGCTGTCTGATATCCGGCCTTGGGCGCAACTTTGGTCTCAAACCGCCGACGGGTGTGTGCAGCACCGTAAACCAATATTTCCCAAATTGACTCACCCGCTCCGGCTTCTTTCTCTGGAATATAAAAAACAGGGGCATGAGACTGCCATGAGCCGGCATGAGCACCAACGTAGTGAATAGAACCTTGGATTGCATCACCGCACAGCGGAACGGCCCTTGAACTATCCCTGATGATTTCGGCTGTTGCCACCCTAAACCTCCCTCTTCCAGATCTGTTGCGCTTCGGGTGTGGTCAAATCTGTAAACCCACGGACAATCCACTCATGAGCGGTTTCAAACCAATCATTTAGAGAATACTTTTCATTTGCACTCGGGCCCGAACAGGCCAATGTGAGCAGGACCACGCTGCGGCCATCTGGCCTGGTCAGCCGATTGGTGCTTACATTCATTAGGCCCTTGGTGTCTGGCAATAGAAAACTCCATGCCACATTCGTTGCCTGAGGCACAGGAAGAAACTCTGCCTTGATTTCACTCCAATCGAAGAGCTTCACGGCTTGATCTATGCGTATTGGAACAAGTGTCTCGATTTCGTTGACGTATGTCAATTCATATCGGCTGGGCTTCGGTTCAGGCAGGCCCTGCCGTTTCACAAAATCTGAGAATTGTCCCCACGCAGCCAGAAAACGGTTGAAAACAACGGAGAATCGCGGGTATACCACAGTGGCGACAGCTTTCTCCAATTGTGGTGAAAACGGGATTCCTGCAGCTGGATGACGAATTCGGTCGTAGATGTAGCGAGGAAGGATCGGCGGAGCGGTGGCATCATGCTGAAACTTAAGCCGGCAACATCTCCCAAGTCGGGAACAGGAGGGAAGTCTTGCGTTAAAGGATATTCCTCTTTAATCTCCGTCCAAAATTGCCCCACGTGCCTGGTTTGCAACGGAAGTGCCTCAAATTGAACACCGCAGGCTACTTCTGTCAAGGGTGGGCTACCGTAGCTCGGGATCGCTGTCGTTGGCATCAAATCTCCACCAATATACACCAATTTTCTCCAGTAGTGTAACATAAGTTGCGTAACTTATGTTACATTCACTTGTACCTATTGAGGATTTCTCGATATGAAGCGCACTCCCGACGACGAAGACTTTGCCGCCGAATTTGGACGTGAACTGAAGCGACATTATGATCGCGCTACTCAGAAGGGTGGTGACAGCCCGCGAATGTCCGACGAACAGTTCGCCGCGACATTGGACGTAACGCGTCCGGCTCTCAGGAAATACCTGAAGGGAGCTACCATGCCCACACTCAGGGTTGTCGTACTCGCCTTTCTCCGCTACAAAGTCAACGTCGCGTATTTTAGAATGCCGCTATTCGGCAAGAGGGGTCGCAAAGAATCACATACTCCAACTACGGCTCAGCTGGTCCTACCGTTTTCTGTTCAAGGATTAAACACCTCGACGATTCAGACTAAGGTCGAACCGAAAGGTGTAAACCGCTTTGAGATAAGGGTAGACATTCAAAAGGCGGGTTGAACAGGTGTACCACTACCGTGATGCCAATTCCTCTGTCGCCTCCCGCACCGCCGCCGCGCTCAAACCTGCCGCCTTCTCTTTCCGCAGAGCCTTGAACGCCCGATAGACAAACCAGCCCAGATACCAGCCGTCAATGTACTTGTAAGGCGTTTCGCCGGTCGTGTAGTGGCCGCAGGGCAGCACTCGCGGCCTCAAATTTCAGGCCGACGCGCCGGAAAGCCTCGACCACCTGGAGCGAGTACTCCTTGGGAAAGGTCAGGTCGTAGTCGGCATAGACCATCAGCACTTGCTTCTGCGGTCCGCCGGCTTCGTCGCTGGCGATCTTGTCGTAGTAGTAGCAGGGGCTGACGGCCGCCCACAACGCACGCACGCGGTCCTGGGTCAGCCCGGCCTCTTCCAGCGCCTGGCGCACGTGGCGCGTGCTCTGGCCCGCCCAGGTCACGTCGCCAAATGCCGTGGACGCGTGGTTGAAGGCGTTCACCCGGATGCGCGGGTCGTGCGCGCTGGCCAGGAAGGCGTAGCAGGAGCCAAGGCTGGTTCCCAGCACGCCGAAGTGCTCGTAGCCCTGCTCCTCAAGCCAGTCGAGGCAGCAGCGGATGTCGACCACCGCCTGGCGGCAGGCCGAGAGCGTGCGGCCGATATTGGCGCTGACGGCGTAGTCGGAGCGCTCCAGCTCCGCGGCCGGCGAATGTCGTGATAGGGCATGGAAAGACGCAGCGCCGAAACGCCCATGCGATTGAAGATGGTGCACAGCGAGTTGTGGCTGAATCCGTCGGAGTTCCACTGCGGCAGCACCACAATGGCCTGCTTGGGCCGCTGCCGGGTCCTTGTGCGCGGGCGCCGGGATACCAGCGGGCATTCACCAGGTCGTTCTCGGCATAGGGCGTCCGCTCCGGCGAGGTGAAGCGCAAAAATTGCGCCGGCGCAAGTCTTTCCCTCGGCGGCCTGCTGCTTGATGGCCGCGTCTTTGGCCAGCGTTTCCGGCCGCACATTGGTGGGGAACAGTTGCGGATGCCGTTCTTCCAGGCGAAAATCGGTGGGCCTCTCGTATCCAAAGAAAATATCGCTGTGGCGAATGAGAAGCTGGTTGATGCGCACCATGGCCGCTTCGGCCGCGGCATTGTCGCGCAATCTCCGGGCCCGGCACCGCGGCCCCAAATCCGTGCGCCTCAAGAAACGGCTCAATCCACTCAAAGCCCCACTCCAGCGGGCGCACCACGCGGTTTTCATCGCGCGTGGTCAGCCGCGTCTCCCACTCGTACATCCAGCGCGCATATCTCTGTTTGAGCATGGCTTTCATTACGAGTTTAACAGTGCCGTACGCACCGCAGGATGAACGGGAGTTTAAGCCGTCAATGGAAAGACAAATTCTGGATGCAGAACGCAAATCCTTTGCTCTAAGTGCGCTTTTTGTCCGACGGGATCATGCACACCCACCATAAGCTGAGCCCCGTCAGCAGCAGGATAATTCCCTGCGAGATAACGCAATAAAGGCACCACACCATCAGCACGTCTCTCTCGATATGGCTCAGGTAGATCGCGAATCCCAGCCCGATAACGGCCAATATGACGATTGGAATACGCTGCCGCACCAGCGCCAGTAACGCCATGGCAAAGTACCCCGCAATCCCGATCGCCGCCACCGGCACGCCTGCGAGCTCTGAATAAGGGCTGTGGTTAACAATGCCGCAGTCCCACTTCTCATTGATCGAACAGGGTCGGTACCGGTGTCGATAGTGAACTCGCAGCGCCAATATAGATACCACTACTGCCTGCCAGGGCCATTAATGTAATAGTGAATCGAATCATCCTGTATCTGATGCTACCAGAGCC
>CAWAEU010000042.1:0-12538 GCA_963780975.1 uncultured Acidobacteriaceae bacterium
CCCTGATCATTATGGCTCGAGTTATGTACGGGCTAAAGCCCGTACCCTTCAAGCTAAAGCCCGTACCCTTCAAGCTAAAGCCCGTACCCTTCAAGCTAAAGCCCGTACCCTTCAAGCTAAAGCCCGTACCCTTCAAGCTAAAGCCCGTACCCTTCAAAAATGACTTATTACACGGCTTCCCGATTGGAACCTGACAGGGCATGCTGTGCGCAATGCGCGACAATAGAAATGCACTTGCCGAATGAGTGGGAGGCTGAAGCGATGAACGGACCGACAGAAGCGGGACAGAAAGCCAGCCTGAGCGATTATCTGGCCGCGGAACGGACTTTGCTGGCGTGGATTCGGACCGGCCTGGCCATGATGGGTTTCGGATTTGTGGTGGCGCGGTTCGGGCTGTTTCTGCAGCAGCTTCAGGTTATTCAGAGCGCTTCCCCAGTGAAGTCCTACGGATTATCGCTTTGGTTTGGCACGCTGCTGATTGCAGCCGGGGTGGTGGTGAATGCTTTTGCGGGGTGGCGCCATATTCAATTGGTGCGGCTGCTTGATCGCGGCGAAAGTTCGCGCAGCCACGCGGCAACCCAGGCGGTAACGGTTGCCTTCTTTATGGCATTGGTGGGGCTGGCAATGACGATCTATCTCATTTCGATTCGACCTGCCGGTCATTAGAAGATTGAAACAGTCAGGAGGTCAAGATGGGGTTCACAGGAGATAAGGGGATTGTCGACATTCCCAGCAACCACTCGGTAGACCAAACAGTGGAAAGTCTCAAGGGGATTCTGAAGGCGAAGGGTGTAACTGTGTTCGCGCTGGTGGACCATAGCGGCGAAGCGGAAAAAGCGGGAATGAAGATGCCCAATACCAAGCTGCTGATCTTCGGGAGCCCTAAAGCAGGCACTCCGTTGATGCTGGCCGCTCCCTCGATCGCCATCGATCTTCCGCTGAAGATGCTTGTTTGGGAAGACAGCGGAGGCAAGGTGTGGATTTCATACAACAGCCCGGCATATTTACAGAAACGGCATAACGTTCCGCAGGATCTGATGCAGAATATTGCAATCGTAGAGACTCTGGCAGCCAAGGCGGCGGAATAGATTAGGCAAATTTATTTGCCTCAGCTGGTCAGGTTGTAGATGAGGCCGTAGGGATCTTTGACGTAGCAACGAGGGAAATCGGGCTCGTCTTTCACGACCTGGCAACCGTTGCTGACCAGCCGCCGCTTGGCTGGTTCAACGCTGTCGACTGTAACTTCAAAAACCGGACCCAGCGCCGGGCCGCGCTCGATGAAGAGGTTGATGCGCGGGCCATGAAGACTGATCATTTGAGGTTCTTCGTCGGTGATCTCGAATCCGAGATGCTCGACGTAGAAGTTTGCCGCCTTCTTGGGGTCTGGCGATTGAATCAAAATATCGGTACCGAACGTATTTGCCATGTACCTTCCCTCGTGCCTGAGTGGCGTATCCAAAGATACGCTCTCTAGGGCGATTTTGAGTTGGCAAAATTTTATTTCATTGCGGCGGCGTGAAGGAAAACCTGGAAAAGGCGGTTCTGTCGAAAGCAAGACGGCAGTTTGTTAGAAGAGTTCTACAGAATGTGAAGGGTGAGCGTGGACCGGGAGGTCCACGCTACAGCCGGCCAGGAGGCCGGCGCTACCGATTCTTGCCTGGGCTAGTAATCTTCAGAGCAGCAGTGAAGCATTCTATACCTATTAGCGAAATGCTCTAGCGGCGTTTCTTTCCGCCGGGAGGGCCTGAGCGTTTGGGGCCGGAGGGTTTGCCTTTGTAGCTGGATTTCGAATAGCTGCCGGATTTAGAACCGCCTCCGGAAGCGGGTTTGCCGGAGCCGCCGTAGCGGGTCTTGGGCTTCCAGGCGGGACCGGGCTTTCTGTCAGTGCGCGGGGCGGAGTTGGGGTAGGGTTTCGAAGTGCGCGGACGGGATTCGGATGCGCCGCTTTCGCGCGGGGGGAAGGGTCTGGACGAACCGGATGGGCGAGGACCTGCACCGGGGCGCTTGAAACCGGAGCTATCAAAGGGGCGCTTTGGTCCGGCTGCGGGGCGGTAAGCAGATCCGGTTCGAAGGTCGATTGAACGTGGGCCAGAGCCACGGTTTGGTCCCGCGCCGTAAGGACGACTGGCGCCTGGTTTTCCTGGTTTTCTCCACCCCACGGACGAAGACCTGTCCGTGGGGGCCCCGGGTTTGCTGCTGGGGCGTGCGCCGCCTGCGCGGGGTTTGCCGCTGCTGGTGGAGAAGGGGCGGGCGAGGCCCGCTTGGCCGCGGAAGGGACGGTCAGAACTGGAGCGGCCTGCGCCTTTGTAGCCGGAGCTTGAACGACCGGGGCCGGAGCGGTCTGCAGAGGGACGGTCGGGGCGAGGATAGGGGCGCTCGGGACGTGGATAGGGACGGTCGGAACGAGACTGGGGTGAGCTGGGACGGCTCGGACGTTCTGATTCCTGGATCGGCTCAATGAACAGGCGGGATGGTGTTTTGGGGCCAAGGTTGATGGGTTCATCGTCATCGTGCCGGGGCGCGGCGGAGCGGGATGTGGGAGGACGCTTATAGGGCGGCCGGTCGTGGGATTCCGACTTCTTCCAGGCGGGTTTGGCTGGGAAAGAGCGGCCCGATGAGGGCTTGTCGCCATAAGGTTTGCCCGCGTAGGGTTTGGAGCCATGGGTTCGTGGTGCGGCTGGTCTGTCGCCGTAGGTTTTGCCTGTGCCGGGTTTGGCTGCGTAGCTACGGCTGGCTGCGGGCTTGTTTTCGAATGTGCGGCCTGCGGATGGGCTTTCTGTGAAGGGTTTGCCGGGGGTGGGGCGATCGTCTTTTTTCCATGCGGGGCGTGCGGCACCGTATTCCCTGGCTGGCGGGCGGGAGGGCCGGTCTGAGCCGAAGGATTTTTTGGGCTGATAATCCTTGGGGCCAGGTGCGGGGCGTTCATCAAAAGATTTGGAAACAAATGGCCGGGCTGGGCGGGGGTGGACGGTTGGCCGTGGGGCGACGGTGGGCAAACCGGCGGCATCCATGGCGTTGCGGCGGCGGAGATCTTTTGATTTTGGCGTGCGAAGCTTGCCCTCGGCGGCGGCACGCAGGGCTCGAAGTTCTTCAGGCTGCAGTTCGCGAAGGTTGCCCGGCTCCTGAACGAGAACCAGCGGGCCGTAGCCGACGCGGTGAATTTTCTCAACGAAGTGGCCGACTTCTTCAAACATTTTTCTCAGCTCGCGGTTGCGGCCTTCGATGAGCACGACTTCGTACCAGGGATTGTCGCCCTGGCGGACCTGGCGGATGCGGGCCGGTGAGGTGCGGACCTGGCCGGAGCCGGGCTTGCCACGTTCGATGGAAACGCCGCCGCGCAGAATGTCGAGCTCGGCTTCAGTGGGCTGGCCGGCGACTTTGACCAGGTAGGTTTTTTCAACGCCCGCGGCGGCGCGGGTGAGGCGGTTGGCCAGTTCACCGTCGTTGGTGACTACAAGGAGGCCTTCGCTCATGTAGTCGAGGCGTCCGACGGGGTAGAGACGCTCGCGCATTTTGGAAAAGAACTGCATTACCGTGGGCCGGCCCTCGGGGTCTTTGACAGTGGTGACGAAGCCCCGGGGTTTGTTGAGGACGAAATAGCGATGGCGCTCTTCGCCCTGGAGCAGCTTGCCGTCGACGCGAATGTGATCGCGGCCGGCATCGGCCTTGGTGCCCAGCACGGTGACGATTTTGCCGTTTACCTGCACGCGGCCTTGCTCGATCATCTCCTCTGCTTTGCGGCGGCTGGCTACGCCTGCTTTGGCGAGGATTTTTTGCAGGCGCTCCAATTTGGCAGGGGGACGGGAATCGATTTTGGGCTCGGAGTCTTCGGCTTCGGGATCTGTTTCGGATTCGATCGCCGGTTCGAGTGGAGCTGCCAGCTTCGCCGTCGGTGACGTCTCCGATGGGGTCTACTACTTTGGTTTCGGGAACGGCTGCGGGTTCGGTTGATGGGGGCTGCGGATCAACAGACTTTTTGGTCTTTTTCTTTGTCATGGGGAAAACATCTCGGTTTCTGCCTGCTGGGTGGGGCGAGGCGCTGCAGGTGCTGCCTCTATAGGAGGGTTCAGTGCTGGCCGCCATCCCGGCGGTCTTGAAGGGTTACGGGGTTTCGGGGGTGGCGTTCTGGAATTCGTTTCCGGGCTGATCGTCGCTTTCGTCCAGCTCAAGATTCAGGTCCATGTTTACGGATGCAGGAGCCGTATTTTCACTGGATGTGAGTTCAGGCTCGTCGAGCTCCATGGCTGCCATTTTTTCAAACTCTTCCATGGAAGGCAGTTCGCTGACGTCTTTGAGGCCGAAGCGGAGAAGAAACTCACGCGTGGTTTTATAGAGGATGGGACGGCCGATGACCTGCTTGCGTCCGGCTGTGGTGATGAGCTTGCGGGCAAGGAGCGAACCGAAGACGCCGGATGAGTCAACGCCGCGAATCTCGTTGACCTCGGGTGCGGTGACAGGCTGCTTGTAGGCGACGACGGCCAGGGTTTCAAGAGCCGGCAGGGAGAGCTTGAGGGGTGGTTTGAGGCTCTTGATGAAGGAGCGGACGGCGTCATGATATTCGGGTTTGGTGGCCATGCGGTAGCCGCCGGCGATTTCGCGAATTTCGACGCCGCGGCCGTCGGCGGCATAGAAGGCGATGAGCTCGTCGAGCAACTGGCGGATGATGGCGCGAGCCTCGCGGTCGCGCTGGCGGGCCTGGCGGCGGGCTTCCAGTTCGGCATCGGCTGATGGTGGAGTTGGCTGGTCCGTTGCACTGTCTGAATTTGTGACAGTTTCAGTGGTGGATTCAGCGGCGGCGGCTTCTTCGTTCTGGGCGGAATCTGCTTCAGGGTAGACAAACTCTTCAGCCAGGGTTGATTGGGTATCGGCGGCTTCAGTTGTCTGCGTAGATTCGTTGACAGACGCGGATTCCTGCTCTGCTTTCAGCTCGAGGGCTTCGGTGGCAAAGAGGGCGGCGAGCTGGGCCAGTGTGACCGGCTCCTCCGCGGCGTAGATGACTGCTTCCAGCTTGGCTTTCAGGCTCATTCTGCAATAGGTACCTCATCCATGTTACCGGAAGCGGCTGAGGGATGCGCGGTGTGCCACTGTTTCCGGAGGAAAAGCAAAACGCAAGTCCATCAGTTTGGCTCAAAACAACCGCAGGTTCTTCGACTCGCTACGCTTGCTCAGGATGACAGCTCATCATTGATCGCTCAGGATGACAGCAAGGATGGAGGGCGGAACTGAATCAGGAGTCAGAAAAAGGGCGTCCACCGCGGCGGACGCCCTAAGGTATGGCCCTGATCGGCTTCAGGAAGTCTTGTTGTCTTTGGTATGCACGATAACAATCTTGGTTTTTCCTTCATTCTCCGACGGTTTTCCGGTAATGGTCACCATCACGGATTCCTTTTCAACCAAATGGGGAGGGTGAGGACAGCGCCTTCGCCGGTATCGAAGGTTGAAGCGGCGCTGCCAAATTTATTCTTGTAAAAAGCGGCCACCTGATCCTTCGAATCGGAAGTGACGAATACTCCGGTCACCATTGAGCCGTTGGGCGACTCCATCTTCATGCCACCTTTAACGCTCTGTGCGCCGGGATAAATATCGGTGCCCAATTCAACGGCGGTGTAAGTCTCGTTGGTGTTGAGGTCAACTTTGCCGTCGGGAGTTTGCATGGTCATCTTGCCGCCGTTGCCGGTTATATTCACTTTGCCATCGGGAGTATTCAGCGTCATCTGGCCGTTGGCGCCGCTCTCAACATGGACTAACTGCTTAACGCGGTGGCATCCGTACATAATGCCGGCCAGGGCGAGAAGGCCCAGAAACACGAGGATGGCGATGACGATCAGGGCAATCTTCAGGCAGCCGCCGGATTTGTGCACGGCGCGGCAGTTGGTTGGGCCGACGCTGCTGCGCCACAGGATGGGCAGGTTTGCTTGTCAGAGGGAACTTCAGCTCCACATTTCGCACAGAAGCTTGCCACGATGATCTCCTTGGGAATGAGTTTTTTGTCCGGAGTCCTCAGTTTGCCGTCCAGACTATGAGCCAATATACCGCAACCTGCGCACGACTGGCCCGATATTTGCAAGCATTCTCTCTTTAACAATCGGGAAGCGCAGGAAGCCAATCAGGAGATGGCGCGGAAGAGCCAGAAGAGCAGGCCGGAGAGCAGGGCAGCGGCGGGAAGGGTGAAGACCCAGCCGGCGGCGATGTTGCGGACGGTGGAGAAGCGCAGGCCGCTGCCGTTGGCGGCCATGGTGCCGGCGACGCCGGAGCTGAGGACGTGGGTGGTGCTGACCGGCAGGCCGAAGGTGTCGGCGGCAAAGATGGTGGCCATGGCCACCAGACCGGCGCTGGCGCCCTGCGCATAGGTCAGGTGTTCCTTGCCGATCTTTTCGCCTACCGTGACGACGATGCGCTTCCAGCCGACCATGGTGCCCAGGCCGAGGGCCAGAGCGACGGCAACCTTGACCCAGTCGGGGATGAACTTGGTGGCCTTGTCCACCTTGCTCTTGTAGTTTGTGAGGGCGGCGTTTTCGCTCGGCGGTGAAGGCGGGATTGTGGTTCTTGTGCATCAGGCGGATGGCTTCGCTGGCGACATACATATCGTTGCGGACGTTGGTCTGATCTTGCGCGGGAACTGATTTGAAGACCTTGTAGAGGGCGACTTCGTGGTTCAGGTCTTCGACCAGTTCTCGGAGCGCCAGGACGGTGTCCGGTTGCAGTTGCTTGGTGCGGATGTAGTCGGTGACTTCGGCGCGGGCATCGGCGGCCGAGGATGCCGCTCGGGTCAACATGCCGGTCGAGGATGTGGCCGGCCTGCTCTGAGGCGGCGATGAAGTCCTGCATATCGCTGGCGGTGACGGCGTGGTTAAGCGCGTAGGCGGTGGGGACGGTGCCGATGAGGATGAGCATGATGAGGCCCATGCCCTTTTGTCCGTCGTTGGAGCCGTGGAAGAAGCTGACGCCGGTACAGGTGAGCACCATGAGGGCGCGGATGGGCCACGGTGGCGGCTGGTTGTCCTTGGGCGCTTCGTAGAGGGATGGGATACTTGATGAGCCGCTTGGAGATGAGTATCAGCAGCGCGGCAGCGCCAAAGCCCACCAGTGGCGAGATCAAGCAGGACCTTGAGGACCTTGATGGCCTGCTCCCAATCCACGCCGGAGGTGCCGATGTGGGGATTGCAAGCAGCTGGTTGGCGATGCCCACGCCGATGATGGAGCCCACCATGGTGTGGGAGCTGGAGGCCGGCAGACCGAACCACCAGGTGCCCAGATTCCAGAGGATGGCGGCGATGAGCAGGGCAAAGACCATGGCGAAGCCTGCGCCGGAGCTGACCTGAAGAATGAGTTCAACGGGCAGCAGCGTGATGACGGCGAAGGCCACCGTGCCGGTGGAGAGCGAGCACGCCGGCCAGATTACAGATTCCCGACCAGACCACGGCGATATTGGGCTCGAGCGAATGGGTGTAGATGACCGTGGCCACGGCGTTGGCGGTGTCGTGGAAGCCGTTGACGAACTCAAAGCCGAGGGCGATGAGCAGGGCGAGGGCCAGCAGCAGATAGGGCCAGACGCTGGTGACGGTGACATTGTCGAGGTCGCTGGCGACATGAAAGCCGATGTAGCAGAGGCCGCTGCAGCAGCGCCAGCAGAAAGAACGCGATGCCCTCGCGGCTGGTGGCTTTTTCAGCTTGCGTCAGGAGTCGCGCAGGGCGTGCGCGCGGGCATGAACTTCGAACTAGCGTCGCCAGATCGGCCATCAGAGATCACCAAAGCGGCCGGAGAGATTCCGGGCACGCCTGGGCCTCCAGTAGTGCGAGACTGTGACAACGGGATCTGCAATAGCAAATAGAAAGGAGATGGCTTGTGGCGGGAGAGAGAAGAGCCGGATAAATTGGCGTCCATAAAACCCCAACAACCGCAATTCTTGCGCAGTTGTTTGCTCGGTGAGCCAGGGAGGAACTGGCTCTGCTGAAACGATTCTACACCGGATAGGGTGGAGGACTTGGAAAGGGGTATGTTGGGGGCGGTGGAAATCGGCCGGTGAGGGGGTCAGCGGGGCGTCGTATTGCGCTCGAACCAATGGGCGAGTTCATCCTCGGATGATCTCGCCGGCGGCGAGGCTCCAGAAAGTGAGAACACGCGTCTTCCTGGGTGGCGGTTATTGAAGGCCGTTAACTTCAGAAAGTGAAGGAGACGATGAATGCAGTGCGCTTGTTTCCGTCCACAAACGGGTGATTGGCTGACGATCCCTTTCGCATAGGCGGCAGCAAGCCGGCCAGAGATGGAGTCTGCTCGGAATACGCGAACAGATTTTTCGGGCGCGCCAGGGCGGATTCCAGCAGTCCCGGTCGCGAACACCTTCCGGGCCGCCGTGGAGCATCAAAGCCTCCTCGTGCATCGCTCAGAACTACGTCCTGCCTGATCCAAACGGGTTCGCTCATTCCGCCAGTTTCTTGAGCACATCCCGATTTTCGCGCATCACCTCGCGCGCAGCTTCCATTTGAGTGGCAGAATTCCTCGATCGTAAGGGCATCAAGTCGAATGCCCTGGGAGCTTTCAGTGATGAAGACCGTATCGCCCTTCTCAACATTCAGCCGCGCCAGAGTCTCCTTGGGCAGGATGATTCCGGCGGAGTTGCCGATGGCGATGATTTTGGCAGTAGTGGCCATGTGAAGCCTCCTGTATCGGCTTCGATTATAACATAAGTTATAACATTGACTCTATCGCCAGTCGTCGCGGGCGTTGGCCAGGCCTTCGTTCATCACGGCGTCGAAGCCGGTGTGCTTCTTGATGAAGATCTCGCTGAAGGCGCGGTCCTGGCGGAGCAGGATGGCCTGCAGGCGGACCAGCTCCAGCAGCGCCAGGAACATGGCGATCAGCGCGCGCTCGGAGCGGGTGTGGCTCAGCAGGCGGCGCAGGGCCACGGGCTTGTCTTCCATGGTGAGGCGGCGGGCGAGGAACTGGATCATCTGGCCGACGGTGACCGAGTCTTCATCGACGTTGATGACGGGGCGGGTGCGGGCGCGCTCCAGAATGTCGCGGAAGATGCGGACCAGGTCGACGGTGTCGGCGGCGATCTCCGGCTCGGCGGCGGCGTCGTCCTTGAACTCGCGAACGCCGGGGTTGGTCCAGGTGGCGGCTTCGAGCATTTGCTTCTGCTGCAGCATCTGGGCGGCGTTTTTGAAGCGCTCGTGCTCAAGCAGCCGCTCGACCAGCTCGCGGCGGGGATCTTCGGCGGCGTCTTCGGGGCCGGCGGGCGCGCGCGGCAGCAGCATCTTGCTCTTGATGTGGATGAGCAGCGAGGCGGTGTAGATGAACTCGCCGGCCACGTCCACGTCGCTGGCCTTGAGCTGGTTTACATAGGCCAGGAACTGGGCGGTGATCTTGGCGATGGGGATGTCGTAGATGTCGATGTCCTGCTTGCGGATCAGGTCCAGCAGCAGGTCGAGGGGGCCGTCGTAGACCTGGCTCCACGACGACCGAAAAAGGCGGAGATCGGCTTCGTCGTCATGCGACTCAAGCTTGATGCATGGCTCGGGGGTGGGCTTGGCGGGTTTTCTGGACTGGAGCGGGATCGGGGTCGGGACAGCGGCGAGCACTGCTGGAGACTCGATGACCGGGGCGATGGGGTCCACTTGGACACGGATCGAAGATCGAGATGGCTCTGCTTCCGCAGCAAGCTCATGGTTCCGGGCTGGGCATGGTTCGATTTTCTTGGCCTGAGGGCGGTTCGGTTTGAGGGGAACGTCTGCGACTGGCGCACTTCGGCTGGCGGCTCGATCAGTGGTTCGGGCGCAGGAGCGGCTTCTCGGGCGGCTCGATGGGGCGGTGGAATTACAGGGAATTTCCGAAACGGTTTCTGGAGCGGGCTGGCTGTGCGGCGGAGTATTTGCAGCCGCGGTTTCGCGATCGGTAGGAAGTGCTTCCGGCTTGGATGATCGGTCAATACGGTTTCAACTTTCAACGATTCTTCTGGCCTGACGAAAAAAACTGTACTCTTACCAGCGGGACAGAGGGAACGGTTTGTACAGGCCGGGGGAAAAGACCAAATCCTGAGCGAATTCCGCCTAAAGCGTAACTCGAGGGCCTTTCGCCACCACGGGACTTTCTTTTGCTGCATTTCAATTCCCTCGGCGGGTTAAGCCTCGCGAGATTCCTGGTCCGTCTGATGATGTTTTCCTGATTGTCAGGTTTAACGGTCAATGTGTTTTCATTCCGATTCATTGTTCCGGTCAACTACCTTCATTGCCAAACCCATGGCGGCGCGTACCTGTTCATGGTCTTCTCGGCGCGGGCGGCGGCGCGGCGGGAACCGTCTTCGAGGATATCATGACCTGCGGCTCTGTAAAGCTGGCACGGCGCTCCTGGATCGGCTTCAGGATCTGCACCAGTGCGTCGGCGGCCCAGCCTTTACACTCGATGCAGCCGATGCCCGCCGTGCGGCAGCCTTCATAGACTTTGGCCAGGGTCTCCGGCGTGGAGAAGACTTTGTGCAGATCGCCCACCGGGCACTTGTCGGGGTCGCCCGGATCGGTGCGGCGGACGCGCGCCGGGTCGGTGACCATGGTCTTCAGCTTCTGGCGCACCACCGGCTCCGGGATCGGTCATCTGGATGGTGTTGCCGTAGCTCTTCGACATCTTGCGGCCGTCGGTGCCGGGCAGCTTGGGCGAGGGGTGAGCAGAACCTTCGGCTCGGGCAGAACTTCGCCACTTCCCGTGGCGAGTTTGTAGAACTGGTTGAAGCGCCGCGCAATTTCGCGGGTTAGTTCACGTGCGCCTGCTGGTCTTGGCCACGGGAACAAAATGCGGCTGGTAGAGCAGAATGTCTGATGCCATCAGCACCGGGTAGCCCAGGAATCCGTAGGTGGTCAGGTCTTTGTTGGCAGGTTTTCCTGCATCTCCTTGTAGCTGGGAACGCGCTCCAGCCAGCCGAGCGGCGTAATCATGCCCAGGAGCAGGGGCAGTTCGTAGTGCTGATTCACCTGGCTTTGCACGAAGATGGTGCAGCGTTCGGGATCGAGTCCGGCGGCAAGGAAATCGAGCGCCACTTCAAGCGTGTTGGGCGCGATGCTGCGATGTGTCGGCGTAGTCGGTGGTCAGCGCGTGGAGATCGGCGATGAAGAAGTAGCACTCGTATTGGTCCTGCAGCTTGACCCAGTTGGCCAGGGCGCCCATGTAGTTGCCCAGGTGGAGCTTGCCGGTGGGGCGCATGCCGCTCGAGAACGCGCGGACGGCCACCTGCGGTGGGGCCAACTGCGCCTGCGGCGCTTTGAAGAGATGAAGGTACGGATTCGGGCATGAGGCGTATCGATTCTGTGATGAAGCCGGGAGAATGCAGCCGTCTTCTCAGGATGAGCGGAGAAACTGCTCCTCTTATTGTAGCGGTCATTTGTTGCGGGGTCAGTGGAGGGTAATGGATCAGTCTGAAAGAAACCATCCCTCAGGGGCTAAAGCCCTGTGAATTTTACAGAGCTTATGTACGGGCTAAAGCCCGTACCCTTCAAACTGCCCCACTACCCAGTGGAGCTGTCTTGAAACCAGGGGCCAATCAGTTCTTAGACTGCCAGGTGCTCCATTTTCCATCCATCTTTGCGAGGGCTTTTTGCACACTCAAGGCTGTGACGCCGCTTGGACTTAAGGCTACAGCTTGCTGATATGCGTCACGAGCCTTGGTTGTTTCTCCCAGCGTTCGCCAGGCTTCACCCACAAAGTAGTCCACGCCAGCCAGATCATCCGGTTTGAGGGTTGCGCCCATTGCCATGGCTTTCTGAATCTGTTCTTCAGCATCGGGGCGACGGCCACAGGCTGCGAGCGCGTAGGCATAACGCGCAATTCTCCTTGCCAGGTCGGCGGGTGAGAGAGTTCTTGATTCAGCCAGCGACTGTTCGAGCAGCTTGCAGGCCCGTTCCGGCTGCTTGTTCTGGGTCAGCAGGCAGGTGGCGAGGGCTACTTCCATCGTGCTGCCTTGATGCGGCACACTGGTGGCTGCCTCGAGAAGCGTTTGCGCCTCCGCTTCGCGCCCACTATTCACCAGAGCGATGGCGTAAGTGTAGAGTTCAATGCTCTTGAGGCGCGGCTTTCCCTGCTGGTCAAAGGCCAATGGCCTCAGGTAGTCGAGGGCCTCGCTATAGCGTCCGGCGTTAAAGAGGATGGGTCCCTCAAGCGAGCTGCCGTAGAAGGGCAGCCACGACCAAAGACGATTGATGCGCAGAGCGCGGTCAAATTCGCCGCCGTGGCCGAGGTTATAAATCCAGCGCTTGAGGCGCGAAATCAATAGGACATAAAGGACGAATGCGGCAATCAGCAGGCGCAGAGCACGCAGATAAAACACTTTGGAAGCCGGCAACTGGTGCAGCTGATGCGCATCGTGGCCGTTGGTGAGCCAGAAGTAAGTGGCGCATCCCACAACGACAATCGTGAGCAGAATGCCCCAACGCCTATTATTATTTGCGCCGCTTGCCAAGGACATGGTCTATCTCCCTCAGTGATCGAATTATAGAGGCGAGAGAAGAAATCAGATCATCGTCATATCTGCAACTTTTGAGGAACTATTGT
>CAWAEU010000043.1:0-40372 GCA_963780975.1 uncultured Acidobacteriaceae bacterium
GATGCAGACAGTTCAGACGATTCCGGCGACTCGGACTATATGTACGGCGCATCCGAGCAGCAGGAGCACGACGGCGTGCTCGACGCGAATGGCCGTCTCACGGTCACTCTTCCCACAGCAATCGACGGCAAGCACAATGACCAGGACTACCGCATTGAAGCGCGCGTAACCGACGCAGCCAATCGCGAAGTAGCTGGCCACTCCAACGTGCTGGCCACCTATGGTTCGTTCCGCGTAAGCGCCGAGCCAACCAGTTTTGTCTTTTCACCCGGGCAGACGCCCAAAGTAAAAGTGACTGCTCAGGACTACGACAGCAAGCCGGTGCAGACTCAGGTCCACATAGCCGTCAGCCTGCGAAAGTGGGACTCCGTTACCCATCAGAGCTCAGAAACGCCAGTAACCAGCCGCGATGTCAGCGACCGGTGCCGACGGCACAGCGCTCGTCGATCTGCCCATAACCGGCAGTGGCGATTTTGAAGTAAAGGTGAGCGCCCAAACCCCCGAGAACCGCACCGTGGAGGGCAGAACCTGGATTTGGATCTGGAGCGGTGCCGGCGAGTTTTACAACCAGAACACGCAAGCCCAGATCGTAGCCGACAAGAAAGTCCTACCAGGTGGGCGAAACGGCGCACCTGCTTCTGGTCACGGGCCTGCCCGAGTCGTGGGCCGTGGTCACAGCCGAGGGCGAATCCGTGCAGTCGCGGCAACTCATCCACGCCACTAGCGCAAGCTTTGCCTTCGATATGCCCATCACCAAACTTGCCCAACCCAACCTGGTGATATGCGCGGTGATCGTCCACGAAAATCAATTGATGACCGCGCAAAAAAGCCTGAAGGTTCCGCTCCTCGAGCGCACGCTCACCGTCACAGCCACGCCCAGCAAAGCCAAGTATCTGCCCGGCGAAAAAGGCAGCTTCGATATTCTCGCGGTCGATTCGCAGGGCAAGCCGGTTGAAGCCGACCTGAGCTTCGGCGAGGTGGACGAAGCCCTTTACTCCGTGCGCCCCGACGAAACCGGCAATATCGTCAATTACTTCTATCCCCGGCGTACAGTTGAACTCGACCCGCAAACCTCGTTCGAGTTCTACTTCTAGCGGGGAGGCGGGAATGAAAAGCCCGCTGCTTGCCCGCCTGGGCGACGGCCTCTACCATCCTCGCCTTGCGCAGGTAAAACCGGGCTCTGACCTGGTGGTGCCCAAGGTGCGCAAGGCCTTCCCCGATACGGCCTACTGGAATCCCAATGTGCACACCGGCCCCAACGGTCACGCCCACGTCGAATTCAATTTCCCTGATGCTCTCACCACATGGCGCACCACCATTCGCGCCATGACCGACGACGGCAAAGCCGGCGGTGTGGTGACTCGCGTACTGGTACGCAAAAATCTCATCGTTCGCCTGGCTGCGCCGCGCTTCTTCCGCCAGGGCGATGAAGTTACCCTGCGAGTTATCGCGCATAACTACCTTGAAACCGCCAAGGACGTAACCTTTGCCCTCGATGTCAGCGGGCTTGGAGGTAGTCGGCGGCCAAACGCAGAAGGTCAGCATTCCCGCCAAGGGCGAGAGCTATGTGGACTGGCGGGTCCGTGCGCATGTGACCGGCAACGCGGTCCTGACCGCCAAGGCGCTCACCAATGAAGAGTCCGACGCGCTGGAGATGACGTTGCCCGTGCTGCCCTATTGGCGTAAAGCAGCGCGCGGCCGGCTCGGGCGTGGTCTTCTCCGGCGCCGGACAGAAGCCAGTGGAGTTACAGCTACCCGGCCAGGCTCCGATGCGGGGACGCGCGGCGATCACGATCACCGTAGCGCCCAGCGTGGCAGGCACGGTCTTCGATGCGCTCGATTATCTGACGAGTTATCCGTGGGGATGCACCGAGCAGACCATGTCCAGCTTCCTGCCCGATCTGATTGTCTCCAGGCGGTGGACAAGCTGCACCTGAAGTCGCCCATCGACCGCGCCACGCTGAACGATATGGTGCACGCGGGTCTTGAGCGGCTATACAGCTTCCAGCACGATGACGGCGGCTGGGGCTGGTGGCCGGACGATCCCAGCCGCGTCTTCATGACTGCTTATGTCGTCAGCGGCCTGGGGCAGGCCAGAGAGGCCGGCTACAAGATCGATAACGACCGCTCAACAAAGGCCGCGCCTGGCTGCAATCCACGCTGGCCGCGCATCCTGAGATGATCGCCGACCTGCGTGCTTACACGGTCTATGCCCTGGCCACCACCGGCGGCGCGCCCGAAGGATGCACTCGACAAAGCCTGGGACGAGCCGCGACAAACTGAGCGACGAGGGGCTGGCGCTGGTTGGTCTGGCTCTCGATGCCGCTGGAGACAGCCGCGCCAAAGACGCGGCGCAGTTGCTCGAAAAGAAGGCCAAAACCACCGACAGCGATGCCTACTGGGCGGTAACCTACGACGGCCTGCTCGATTACTGGGACGATACCTCCGCCGGAGACTACGGCCTTTGCGCTCAAGCTACTTGTCCGGCAGGATCGCGGGAGCGGCCTTTTGCCCAAGGCGGCCATTTGGCTCGGCAAGCATCGCGATGGCGACTATTGGTACTCGACCAAGCAGACTGCGATGGTCATCGGCGGGCTCACCGACTATCTGTCCCTCAGCGGCGAGTTGGCTAACAGCTCCGACGTGGAGGTGCTGGTCAACGGCGTCGAGCGTCGGCAAGCGCCACTTCGGCCCCGGCGACGGCTTTGCCCTGCCATGGAAGCATCAATGTTCCCGCGGCGCAGGTGGGCAGCGGCGGCCAGGTGACCGTCCGCAAGAGCGGCAACGGCATCACCTACTGGTCCGCTGAAAGCACCTGGTACTCCGCCGACACGCAGGTCTCTTCCAGCAGGGCCAACTGGCGCTCAACATTACGCGCGACTACTACCTGCTCCAGAAGAATCAGCCCAAGCCCACCGACCCCATCACCTACGATCTGGTTCCGCTCAAAGGCGCGGTGCACGTGGGCGATATTGTTGCCGTTCGGCTGGCGCTGAATGGCACCAACTGGAAGTATCTGCTGGCCGAGGACCCGATTCCCGCGGGCACGGAGTTCCTGCCCAACACCGGCCTCTACACGCTGAACAACAAGCCTGACTGGTGGGCCGACTGGTTCACGCGCAAAGAGTTCCACGACGACCGCGCGGCCTTCTTCAACACCGACTTCGGCGGCCGCCGCGAGTACGTTTACCTGCTCAAGGTCGTCAATCCGGGCAAATTCGTCATCAGCCCGGCGCAGGCGGGGCCGATGTATCAGTCGAATGTTCAAACCACTACCGATCCCGCAACCCTGGAGGTGCAGCCGTGAAGCTTATTTCAAGGACCTATTTGCCCGTCTGCGCCGAGCTGGCGCTGGGTTGCGGCCCAGTTTGTTGGCATGCTGCTGCTGATTCTTTTGGCACTGGCCTGGACGCGCCTGCCGGAGAAGCACGTCTGGCAGGTTGCGCTGACGCTGCTGATGCCGCTCCTGCTGCTGTATCTCACTACTCGAGCTACAGGCCGGGACCATGCGCCGTCTCGCCGATGACGATGGCAAGCGCGTCAAGCTGGTCGTGGGGCGCAGTTACTTTGCTGGTCTGGGTCGCGATGGTGGGGCTTGCTGGGTCGTTCCTGGACTGGTGCGACGACCAGATTCCCAGTGGGCGGGCTACCTGAACTCGCAGTGCCCCGGCGCGCGCGCGGCGAAGCTCTTCACCTATGAACACATTCATCACTGGCTCACCTGTCTCGAGTGGATCTGCGCTGGATCGTCGTTGCCGGCCAAAGTAATTCCATATGCAGTGGCAACGGCTCAGTGGGGCTGGCGAATGCCCTGGCGCAGGGTCCTCCGCATCCTGTGGAACTGGCGCTGGTGGCCGGCTGTTGTGGTGGCCCCGCTGCTTGCCGTCTGGCTGCCTGCAAAGTCCTTTACTGAATTGCCGCACGGGACAGTCTCCGCGCAGGTGTGGTGGTGTGTTGAAACTAGTTTCAGCTTATCTACTCGCCGTCACCAGTTGGGTTCTCCTGTTGGCGTGGCAAGCTGTACTTTTTGGGAGTCGAGCAGCCGCATCCCATTGAAGATGTGCCGGCGGCCATTCCGGTGAAGGCTGAACCGGAGGTGGTAACAGAGAAGCGATGGCTGAAATTCCGCCGACGGATCAGGACCGCTTGGCGTAGTCAGTTGCAATACGGATACCGGGTGCCCCATCCTTTCCGCTTTTTTCTGCGGAAAGGGTGGGAGACCACAAATCTAAATAGCAAAATCAGCAGGCACTCCGAGCTTACACTTTCGTCTTATCACGCCCGATCCACCACGCCTTGATGAACTTCCAGTGGATATAAACTGAATGGTTCAGATGCAGCAGCAACCCCTCCGCCCATCCAGAAAACCAAGCCGGAAAATGTAGTTATAAACAAAAGTTGCCGCCGGATTCGGAATCGCATTCCATATAAATAGCGGCAGCGACTTACTGGTGCGGCCTTTGTTATAGAGTAACTGGGCTATCTCCGAGCTATATCGGTTCATATGTTCGAGATAAATGTTCAAATCCGGGTAGGCGTAGTGCAGCATATCGTGCTTCAGCTTGCCACGCTGTCCCTCGAACTGCGGTGTCGAGTGCGGACCCACGCCCTCACTCAGCCGCGCCGCTCCGCGTTTGAATAGCCGCAGCTTGCGGTCGGGATAAAATCCGCCGTGCCGAATCCACCGCCCGAAGTATAAGATTCAGCCGCGGAATCCAGTAAGCCCGAATTCAGGCTCGCCTGAAAGCACCTCGCGAATCTCCTCCTGCAACCCCGGCGTAAGCACCTCATCGGCGTCCAGCAGCAGAATCCAGTCTGAAGTGCAAGGTCCAGCGCGACGTTTTTCTGCTCTCCGTGCCCGCCAAAGTCGTGGTAACTGGTCTTGGCGCCGAACGATTGTGCGATCTCCAGCGTCGGTCCTTCGAGCCGGAATCGACGACGATAATCTCGTCGGCCCAGCGCACGCTCTCCAGCGTGCGAGCCAGATTCGCCTCCTCGTTCATCGCAATCATGGCTACGGAAGGGTCTTACGCATCGGCAAAGAATAAATCATCAGGCTTGGAACCCGCAGGCGCAGGAGATTCCGAACTCGCTTACTCATTCAATGCGGCCACCGCGCCTGCGGGCAAGCCGGCACGTAGCCAGCAAACTGTCTGCCCCCGCCCAAAGCGCTCCAGCAGCCGCCCCGCATACCAGCCGGCCGCCCGATGCGCCGCCGGCGACTGCGCCTCGGTGGCCGCATGCGCCAGCGCGCGATCGATCTCGTCGAGCTTCATCGTCGGCCTCGGCCCGTCAACTGTGACCTCACCGCTCCATACCTCGACCAGCCCCTCGCGCAGCCAGAGCGGAGTACCAGCCGCGGCCTGTTCCTCAATCAGCGCATGCAGAAATTCGTGTCGCAGAGTGGCGATCAGCAGCTTGCCGTCCCGCCAGAGTCGCAAGCGGTTGCGTCCCGATCCAGTTGCCCTCTGTGAATGCCGCCACCCATCCCGGAGCCAGCGTTGCCCCCGAAACTCCGGCGTGGAGCGAAAGGCGAGTACGGTGATCTGCTCTGCGGGCTCGCAAGCCCGGACCGGCTTCCGCCTCTGCCAGCGCTTGGCTCAGTTGAGAAAGATAAACGCTATCACCAGAGTCGAGAGTCTCCAGCGCATATCCCTGCCCGCGCACCCTCTGCCAACTCAGCCCGGTGCTTTCATCCGCCGCGTTCGCTCCTGGAAAATACTGCGCCAGAATTTCGGTAGCATCGTGCCCACCCGCGCCCATCGCTGCTGCACCCGCCTGACACAGCCCCACCCCGTGCCCCGACCCGCGCCCGTGAAAAAGAAACCGGTCGCCCTGTCGCAAACCTCAAACCAATTACTCAGGATTTTGTTCCAGCCAAGCGCTCGCCCCACAGCCAGCCGAAAATCTTCCGCTGAAATCTCCCTCGAATCCACCAGCAGCGTGACCGCCCTGCCCGATTCGCCTCGCCTGCCGACCGCAAGGCTCTTCCATCCCGGCTTTCCCAGCCCCTGCGTAGCCAGCGCCGAGGTTAACTCAGCCAAAGACAAATTCGCTGCCCACTCTCTCGCGCCGCCAGCCATGCAATAACTGTCCGTGTGCGAGGCCAGCCACGGCATTGGCTTCTTGCCAAGTCCGGTGCCAGGCCAAACCTCCTGCGGCGATGCAGTGCGCCCTCCGCAATTCTGATGAAACCATGCCTCGGCGCGTTGCCCGTGAAACCACAGCGTCTCTCCCGCGGTAGCCAGTGCTGGCGGCATGAGCCGCCGATCTCCGCTCAGAATTCCCGCCCCAGTGCAGCAGTTGGCAGTGAGTTGAATCGCACAAATCGTAATCAGCATGCCCATGCGTCTGATGCAGCGCAAACGAGCGCACCACAATAGCCAGCGCCTTCAATGATTCCATGCTGTCAGCGCTTCCACTCTCACTGGCCACCACGCGCTCCACGTAGCTCTCCACCGGTAGCGTGACAGCCAGAACCAATTGTCCATTGCGAGCTGCGACGCGTACCGGATTGCGCAGAGTAATTGTTTCCCCATGCGCAGCCAGTGTGACGGGCCCAGCCAATCGAACCGTCGCAGCCTGGCGCGCGTCCCCAATCTCCAGTCTCGCGCCAACAGCGCGAATCAGCAAAGGCTTGCGAATCGCACCCGCAGCACAGCCTTCACACTCCCGCATTGCCGCGCCGCCCTCCGGCGTGGCAGACACGCGAACTTCCTTATCGTGCCAAAGCGTCCACAACCCAACGCGCAGAGTTGACCCGCGGTGCGTAGCCAATTTTGCCTGAGAAGTTTGTCCGTGTGCCGTGCAGAAAACAGCAACCAAAACCGCCAATACAAAAACCCCCCATCGATCCGGCAATTGGCCATTCATGGTTTCGTCTCCCTCAACGGCGAGTGAGCCAGCAGTTCGGCGGCCACATGCGCCGCATCATCCCCGCGCCCTCTGGGCAGATACACCGCAATCACCGCGCGCGTTTGCTCGGCCGGAGCCAGGCAGATAAACCACCCATGCATCGGCCCTCCGCCGCCGGCCTCAGCGCTAGCCGTTCCCGTCTTTCCCGCCACCGGCACCCCACCCAAATCCGCCGCCCCAGCCATTCCAAAACTCGCCGAATCCTTCAACCCCGCGCTAACCACCTGCGCCGCCACTTGATCCGCATGCGCCGCCAACTGCAACCCCAGCCAGCGATAAGCCATCGCAAACTCCAGCGGTGTCACCCGCACCCCATCCACTCCCAGCAGCGCCAGTGTAGTTTCGTCCGCCGTCCGTGAATCGCGAAAAACCGCCGTAGCCTCACCTTCGGCCAGCCCCGTCTGCCCCAGCAATCCAGTCTGCGCCAGCAACCCGCGCAACTCTCCCGGCCTCAGCGTCGCCCCCACCGCCGCAAAATACGTATTGCACGACCAGGCCAGCGCCTCCCGCGCATTCATCGGATCAGCCGCCGGATGCGAGCAGTTCAGCTCCCGCCCCGCCACCCTAAGCTTGCGCGTGCAAGCCACCCGCCGCTCAGGATCCCATCGCCCCTCAGCCATCAGCCCATAAAGCACCAGCGGCTTCATCGCCGATCCCGGCGCCGCCAGCGTTCGCGCCGCCTCATCCAAATGCCTCGCCGCCAACACTCGTCCGCTTGCTTCGTCCAGCACCACAATCCGTGCGTCGGGAGCAATCCGCCCCGCCATCGCCACCGCCCCGGCCCACGTAGCCGCAGCCTGCCCCCACCCGCCGCAAGCCCCCGCCACAAAAACCGCAACCGTCATCATCGTCGCGCCGCGCACACCAAGAGTATCCATCATCCCCCCGCACTCAGTCCGTCCCCGTCCGCCGCGCGTATCATTTTCCCTATGAATATCGAATCCATCCAGGCCGCCCTCCGCGCTGCCTCCATTGACGGCTGGCTCTTTTACGACCACCATCATCGCGACCCCATCGCCGGCCGCATCCTCGGCCTCGACTCCCAGATTCTCATCAGCCGCCGCTGGTTCTATCTCATCCCCGCCGTCGGTTCCCCCCGAAGCTCGTCCATCGCATTGAGCAAGCCCGTCTCGACTCACTCCCCGGCTCCCGCGCCCTCTACTCCAGTTGGCCTCAGCTGCATGCGGGTATCGAGAATCTCCTCCAGGGCCAGAAAAAAATCGCCATGCAATACTCCCCCAACAACGCCCTCCCATCCGTCTCCCTCGTCGACGCCGGCACCGTCGAATTCCTCCGCTCCCTCGGCAAGCAAATCGTCACCTCCGCCGATCTCGTCAGCCAATTTGAAGCCGTCCTCACCGCCGATCAAATCGCCACCCACACCGTCGCCCAACAGGCCATCGACGCCATCCTCGTCGCAGCCTGGCAGCACATCGCTCAAACCCTCCGCCCCGCTGACAAAACTGCCGCGCGAACCCTGACCGAATACGACCTGCAAACCTGGCTAGCCGAAGCCATGCGCCGCGAAAACCTCATCTGGGAAAACGGCCCCAACGTCAGCATCAACGCCAACTCCTCTGACTCCCACTACGAGCCCACCACCTCCCACTCCGCCCCCATCCGCAACGGCGACTTCCTCCTCATCGATATCTGGGCCCGCCCCAACCAGCCCGCCAGCATCTATTACGACATCACCTGGACCGGCGTCATAGGCCGCGATCCAACCCAGATTGAGCAACAAGTTTTCGCAACCGTCCGCAACGCCCGCGACGCCGCCATTACCGCCGTCCAGCAAGCCTTCGCCGCCAACCGTCCCATCCGCGGCTATGAGGCCGACGATGCCGCCCGCTCCGTCATTCGCGCCGCCGGATTTGCTGACCAGTTCACCCACCGCACCGGCCACAACATAGCCCAGGACCTCCACGGAGCTGGCGCCCACCTTGATAACTTCGAAACCCACGACGACCGCATAATCCTGCCTAACACCTGTTTCTCCGTAGAGCCCGGCATCTACCTCCCCGAATTCGGCGTCCGCAGCGAAATCAACATGATCACCGCCCCCAACAAAGCTTGGGTAACCGGCAAAATCCAGCAGGAGCTAGTGCGCATATAAACAGGGAACAGGCAATTGACAATAGAGTATGGGTAATAAGCGCGGCAGTATTTAAATCTCAAGGCTCTGTAATAAGGGCACTGCCGGGAACCCTCTGGGTGCCGGGCCGAAAAACGCCAAAATTCGTAACGGAGGGAGACGGGGGTTTCAACCCCCGCATTAAGCCAACAAAATCAAAGCTGGGCTTCAGCCCCGGAGGGATGCACTTCTCGGATCTATTCACAGCTGCCGACTTTCCTAGAGTTATCAGTTTCGGTAATTACGTTGACATTCTGGCCAGTAACGAGAATACGATGATCTGTAGAGATAAGAAGTGAAGTTTGTTGCTATCCTATGTCCGAAATCCGTGACATGGTGTACTCGTTCGCGCGGAATTCAATATTGATGTGCTAAAGGAGCGCATCAGAGATAGCCAGTGAGGAAACGTAACCATGAAAATGCAGTGGGCTTTGCTGCTTGGCTTGCTTTTGGCAGCGCCGGTTTTTAGCCAGAGTTTGCCGAATGACGACACTCAGAAGTGTTTGCAGAATGCTGGAACACGGGATGAGGAAATCCAGTATTGCACACACGCCATCAAATCGGGTAAGAGCGCAGGGAAGGATCTGGCTGTCATCTATTGTAGCCGTGGTATTGCCTGGTATGACGATGGCAATGGCAACTTCAACGAAGCGATCCCGGATTTTACCCAGGCGATCCATCTTGATCCCGAATATGCTTCTGCATACTACAACCGCGGAAATATCTGGAGTCTCACAGGCAACGACGATAAGGCGATCGCGGATTTCACTGAGGCTATCCGCCTGGAACCGGACAACGCCGAGGTTTTCAATAACAGAGGTATTGACTGGTTCAACAAACGCGAATACGACAAAGCGATAGCGGACTACAACGAGTCGATCCGTCTGAAACCTAACAACGCCGAAGCCTTCAATGATCGTGGTAACGCATGGAATGGCAAGCGCGACTACGATAAGGCACTCGCGGACTTCAACGAGGCGATTCGATTGAAACCCAATTACGTTGAGGCATTGAACAACCGAGGGAATACCTGGTTCTACAAACGCGACTATGACAAAGCGATTGCCGATTTCAGCGAAGCGATCCGACTGAATCCCAACTACGCCATGTCATATAGCAATCGCGGCAACGCCTGGAAAAACAAAGGCGATTTAGAAAAGGCAATTGCAGATTACGGAGAGGCTATACGATCGAATCCTGACTTCTTCAGGGATACTACAACAGAGGAAATGCCTGGCTCGATAAATGTGACTACGACAAGGCAATCACAGATTATAACGAAGCCATTCGTTTGAATCCCTACTATGACAATGCATTCCTAAATAGAGGAAACGCCTGGGCAGGAAAAGGTGAACATAAGAAAGCAATCGCAGATTGCGATGAAGCGCTCCGCCTGAATCCCAAAAATTTTAAAGCATATTACAACCGAGCCGGTGTGTGGCGCGACATGGGGAAATATAAGAAAGCGATAGCCGATTACAATGAGGCGATCCGTCTGAAGCCCGACTACGTCAGTGCGTTTAATAACCGGGGCACCGTCTGGGAAGAAGAAGAAGGATTTGATCAGGCAAGAGCGGATTTCAATGAGGCTATCCGCTTGAATCCCAACAACGCCGTGGCATACAGCAATCGGGGTAATGCATGGGACGACCAAGGTGAGCACGACAAGGCAATCGCGGATTACACCGAGGCGATCCGTCTAAAGCCCGACAACGCTCAGCTTTACATTGTGCGTGGAACGGCACGGATCGGCCACGGGGACTGGGAAGCGGCGCGCGGAGATTTTGCGCGTGCACACGAGCTGAATACTCAGAATGACTTCGCGGTGTTATGGCTGGCGGTGGCGGGAATGCGCCTTGGAAGCAGCGACTGGGAAGCGCGACTAAAAGAACAGTCAAAAGACTTGCGTGAGGGTTGGCCGATGCCGGTCATTCAGTTCTACCGCGGAGATCTAGCTTCGGATCGTCTTATTCTCGCGGCCCGCAACACAGACAAACCGAATAAGCGCTATTGGACTTGCGCGGTGGAGTACTTCATGGGCGAGTGGCAACTCAGCCACGGTCAGAAGCAGGACGCGATCGCGAACCTGCATAGCGCAGAATCGGATTGCCCGCACAGGAATGTCTGTTATCGGAGGGCACTTGACGAGATGAATAATCTTGGGATCGTGGACACTGAGCATGGGCGGTAATCTCGAGTTTATGGAGTCGTCCCGCCCTGACACCCCGCGCCCCACGGAGTGGGGCGCGGGGTGTCATTTTGTGTCAGCCTAAGCAATCGGCCCGACCTCAACCTGCTGACCCGCCGACTCGCTAACTCGCTCACCCGCTGCCTACCCAACCACCGGCCCCATCTTCTCCGCCACCTTAGCCAACTCAAAAATCAATTCGAAATTTTCCTTCTGTTTCTCCACCCCCCGCTCCGTCTTCCGAGGCCGAATCCGCACCCCTTCCCGGCGCAGCCAGGTCCGCAAGTTCATGAGAAAAACCTCCCGCCAGCCAATCGCTTCCAGCCACGGCTTCCTCTTCGCCACCCGTTCCTGTTCCCTTCGAATCCGCACCTTCTCCCGTATATCATTCTGCTCATCGGCCAGGTCTTCGAGCGTCCCTTCCATCGGAACCAGCGCATAAACCAGTTCGCACCCCAATCCCTTAGCTGCCCGTTTCAGCGTCTCCAGCCTGATCCGCGAGTCCTTTTCCGCCAACTCCAACCGGCGAATCTCCCACCGGCAAACTCCCAGCCGCCGCGCCACCTCGTCCACCGGAACCCCCACCGCCATCCGAATATTTTTGAGCCACCCCTCCCCGCCGACCCTCCGTCTCTTCGCCAACCGAAACGCCAGCAGTGTCTCGTCCAGCTCCCGCCGCAGCTTCTCCCGCTCAGATTCCTTCATCCCGTCCCTCCGAACGTAAAAATTGAATAATGTCGACAAAACCAGCGGCATTCTGCAAAGGAAGACAAAAAACCTCGGTTTCGCGGTCAACCCCTCTACCTGGAATCAACAACTTACGCCCCGCCCCACGCCCAAAACCCTCAAAAAATCCCCACTTGTCCAATTCTGCCCAAATCACGTGTATTTATATGCAAACAAAATTCCCCCCCAAAAATCCCCACCCACGCACCCTAACTGTGAACTGTTAGCTGTCAGCTGTAAGCTGTCATCTGCCCTCATGCTTTATAGTCAAAAAGGAATGTCAACCGAACAGAACGTCGCGGCAAAACAAGACTCAAAGCAAGGTTTCGTCTATCTCCCCCTCATCGCCGGCTGGCTGGTGCCGGGTGCGGGGCATTTTCTGTTGCGCAAGTGGGGACGCGGAGCGCTGCTGTCGGCTTCCATCCTCTGCATGTTCACCCTCGGCCTCGCCATGCAGGGCAAGCTCTATGGCGGCGCGCAGGACGTTCTCGATATGCTGGGCCTTGTCGGCGATCTGGGCAACGGACTGCTCTACTTTGTCAGCCGCGCTCTTAGCCTGGGTGCGGACCAGGTGCAGGTGACCACCGCCGACTACGGCACCCGCTTCATCGTGGTCTCAGGCTTGCTCAACGTAATTGCCGCCGTGGACGCCCATAACATCCGCACCGGGAGGAAATCCTGATGCTCAGGCCCTCTCACTTTGCGGCGGTTGTGCTCTTCGCCTTCTTCGCGTCCATCGTCTTCGGCATCACCCAGCGCGAAACCCCGCGCGCCATGATCCGCTACGGAATCTATTGTTTCGTGCTCTTCGTAGGCTCGGCAATTGTTCTCAGCTGGGTAATGTTCCTGATCGCACGCTAAATTCCTGTCACCAATTGATTGTGGCAAGGATTGAATATAGTATTCGCATGCACAATCCTCCCGTAGGGAGGATATGAATATAGCCCCGGGTGTAACCCGGGGAAGCTATCCACATTCCTGCCGTCCTGTAGGGACGGCGTGAAATCCACTCATCCAGCTGTCAGCCGCTGCCAAACCGCCGCATCAAACCGGTGCGCGCATGTATACCCCTCGGCCAGATAAAGATCGATTGCTTCTCTATTCGATTCGGTGACGGTGAGCGAAATTTCGCTTGCTCCCATGCGCATAAAGTGGAAGGCGGCTAGGGAGAGCAGCATCCGAGCCAATCCCCGCCGCCGGTAACTGGGATGAACGCAGACCTGTGTAATGTGCCCGCTCTCCGGGCTTACCCGCGAGCCCAGCACCAGCGCAATGAATGCGCGGCTGCGCTTGTCCACCACAACGTGTGAGACTTGCGCCGAGAAGGCCCCGCACCCTGCATAGCGCACAATGTTGTGCAGAAAACGCTGTGAGCCGTGTGCGCTGCGGTACTGGTCGTTAATGGCGCTGTCGGGATGATCACGATAGGACTCGGTGATTAGCTGGCCGGCAGGCGAAAGATCCTCATCGCGCCATGTGCGCAACTCCAACTCCTCCGGCAACTCCACGCTGGGTGGATTCCAGAGTCCTTGAAGCTGCTGCACCATGAACAGCCGTTGGAAAACCCGGAAGCCGCCGTTGGCGAAGGCCTCGGAGTGCGTGCCCGATGGGTGCAGAAGCAGTTGCGATTCAATGCGGTCAACCTGCGGTGAGTTCTTGAGCAGCTCAAAGAGATGCCGCAGCAGGGTCTCCTCGATCTCGTGCGCCACTCCCGGCTGGCCGGGCAGCGCAAAGACGTCGCCGATAACCGCCTTGGTCTCTTCGTAGACGCAGAAAGCGTAGCCGGTAAGCTGCCCGTTCTCCAGTGCTGCGTAGCCGGGTAGCATGTGGCTGTCGAGATATTGCATCAGCAGCTTGACCGACCCGCGATAGTCCCAGTGCAGCCGCTGCTTCCAAAGCTCGCCCTCGACCTCCAGCACAGGACGCAGCACCGGCGCCGCAAAGTGCCGCAGGTCGAGAATCTCGATGGAAACGCCCGAAGCCATAATTAACCTACCGGCTGCCTACTAAATAGACCACCAACCCCTGCTCAGGCCAGGTAAAAAGCTGCTCAAAATGGCGGCCCTCGAAATACTCATCCAGCGCCTCCTGGGTATGCAAGTCCATCCCCCCACGCCCCGATACCCGCACAACCAACAAATGTTGTGCATCTGGAACACCACTCTCCTCGTAATTAACAACCTCCCGATTCCGATAAAACGAAAGTCCGTATTCGATGTCGCGTCGGACGCGAAAGACGGCAACTGTTTCATCGGCGGGGGCAATGGCAGCCAGCCGATCAGCCAACGGGCGTGCGGAGTAGGAGCGATCGAGCAGGCGAATGACGCGCTTGCTCGAGCCCACCTCGGCAATGCCAAAAAAGGGGCCGACGCCATAAAGGAAAAAAACCAGAACTACTAATATCCCGGTGGTGACCAACCGGAGCCGGACCACGCCGTAGGCATTTACCACAATCAAAATCAGCAATGCCGCGCCGCATGCGGCTAGCGCCGCTGCTATTATCGCGTTTTTGGGCGGCATCAACGGGCCGTGCTCCACAAACCAGGGCAGTAGCAATGCGGTCATGGTCATCACTCCGCAAAGTACCGCATGGCCAATCAGCACCCAGCGATTCAACCCCGCCTGCCGGCGGCGGAAAAGGTAGTCTCCGGTGAGGATGGCGAGGGGAGGGATGGAAGGCAGAATGTAGCCCGGCAGTTTGGACCGTGAAAACGAGAAGAAGACGATGGGAATGAGTGCCCACAACACAAGAAATTCTGGAAACGCGTCGCCAGGGGCGCCGACACAGGGTTTGCAGGCGCTGGAGTGGCGCAGCCTCCACTCGCACACCGAGGTCTGAATGCCGTCGGCGAGTGCGCGGACGGCGATCACCGTCCAGGGCATGATTGCCAGCAACAATACCGGCAGGTAATACCAAAATGGCTGCACGTGCTGATAGCGATCAGTAGCAAAGCGCAGCAGGTTGTGCTCGAAAAAGAATTCGCGGAAAAAGGTGGGATTCTGATGCTGCACGGCGATGAACCATGGCAGCACCATGGCGAAATAGAGCACGATGCCCGGCCACCACAGAGAACGGCGCAGGATGGACCACTCGCGGCGAAGAAAAGCAAACGCAACGATGATGACGGCGGCAAGAAAAGGTGCCACTGGTCCTTTGGCTAGTGTGGCTACGCCAGTGAAGAAATAAATATCGAAGAGCCAGAACTTGGAGTCGGTTTCATACCATGCATACCAACCAAGCAGTCCTATGGCCAGGGGCGCCGCCATCTGCATATCGGTGGATGCTCCGCGGGCAAAACCCATAATGCCAGCGCAGGCCACGGTAATCAATGCAGCGTCCAGGTGACCGCCGGGACGGAATCGCCGCATGTGCAGGTAGATGAGGCCGATCATTACGAAGGCGAAGGTGGTGGAGGGCAGCCTGGCGCTCCAGTCGTGCACTCCGAAGTCTCGGAACAGGAACATCGCGCGCCAGTAGTAGAGCGCCGGCTTCTCCAACCAGGGATGGCCGTAGAGGTAGGGAGTAACGCAGGCGCTGAGTTTTGCTTTCAGGGTTTGCGCGGCGTCAAACCGGTCCAGCATTTCGTGAGCAATCTGCGCATAGCGTGGTTCGTCCGCGCCTACCAGTCCCAATCCATCACCGCCGAAGAACGGCGTAAGCCCGTAGGCCAGAAAGTAAATGGCGAACACTAGAAAAAAAACAGCTTCGCAGATGCCCGCCCAAGGAGGCATTCGCCATCGCAATCGTTGGGGCGAAGCCGGATCGCACGGTTTCAGAAAAGGTTCCAGGTAGCCATGAATCCATTTGGGCAGCCGTTTAGGTTGGCTTGAGGGCAGATCGGGAGCAGAGGATTCCAATTTATTTTCCACTTCCAGGTTTTCTCCACCGGACGAGCTCATTTTTTCCGCGCCAACCGGCGATTCCGGATTTGGTCAGGCCGTTTCAGCGTCTTGGCCTGCTCACGTTCCTCGCCTCAAATGAAGCGCGGCGTTGGTACGCAATAATTCGATAGGGACAAGGCTAACAGATTCGCGCTGAATCTCAAGCTTCTTACTTCAGGCTACTGCGTAATTCGGCCAGAATCTCGTCCAACGCTCGTTTCAACGGCCCTTCGAGCGTGCATCCGGCGGCATTTTCGTGACCCCCGCCGCCCAGCCTCTCGGCAATCGCGGCCACGTTGATAGCGCCCTTGCTGCGCAGACTCAGACGGATACTCCGTTCGGGGAGTTCACGCAGAAAAGCCGCAGCCTCTACGCCTTTGATGCTCAGTGCGTAGTTCACAATGCCTTCGCTGTCCTCGTCGGCTGCGCAGGTGCGCACCATATCGCGGTGGGTTACCCACAGCCAGGCCAACTTGCCTTCGCGTTGCAAATTTCTCAACGCCACGCCAAGCAGTAGCATTTTTGCGGTGGAGGCGGAATGGAAAACATCCTGCGCAATACGGACAGGGTCAGCACCGGCTAGCACCAGTTCGTTCGCCAGGGAAAAAGTGGAAGCCTGCAACAATCCGTAGGAAAACCCGCCGGTATCAGTGAGCAGACTGGTGTAGAGGCAGGTGGCCATCTCCGGCGTCAACCTAGCCCCGGCTGCTTTCGCCAGCCTGTAGACCAGCTCGCCCACACTGGCCGCCTTGCGGTCAACCCAGTTCAGATTGCCAAAGTCGCACCCGCTGATGTGGTGATCGATATTGATGAGGAAATATTTCTCCAGACCGCGCAACCTGGTGCGCTCCACCCCGCTGCACTCCAGCAGGATCGCAGCGTCATAAGGGTCGCTGATACTCGTCGTGCAACGGACGGCCTCGGCTCCCGGCAGCCTGTCATAGATGGTTGGAATTCGGTCGGCGGTTACCAGGTCTGCGCTTTTGCCCATCTGCTCAAGCAGCATCCCCATGGCAAGCATGCTGCCCATCGCGTCGCCATCCGGACGAGAGTGAGAGCAGACCAGGTACCGCTCGCCCTGGCGCAGAAACTGAAGAATCGCGGCCATGACGTTTGCTTCCGATGCGGAGGGAGCACCAGTATGCAGAGAAGGAGCGGAGTTTTGCGATGTGGAATCCATGCGTGGCTATTCAGTCCCGGCCTGTTCTTCAAATGCGGGTTTTTCCTCCACGGGAGCTTTTTGCCTCTTGCGCGACCGGTCCATGAGTTCCACGATACGTGCCTGGAAGCGGCCTGAGCGGTCGGCCAAAAAGCTCAGCTCCGGCACGTGGCGCACGCCCATGCGTTCCTTCAACTCAAAGCGAATGTACCCTTTGGCTGCTTCCAGTCCGGCGATGGTATCTATTTCTGCTTGCGCAATATCCTTGACCGCGCTGTCCACGGCCACGTAAACCCGCGCTGACTTCCCTCCGGGGTTAAGCGCCACTTCGGTGACGTAGCAGAAATTAATACGCGGATCGGAGAGCTCGCCTTCGATCATAGTTGCGATTTCAACCCGCAGCGTTTCCGCCACGCGGTCCTGATGATGCTTTCGCCCTCTGTGTTCCGGCATAACTTCTAGCTCCACCCCGCGTAAACCATTCAGGATAACAGAGGCGGGGTAAAAGGGCAGTTTGGCAGGCCTCTAACTATGGTTTCAGTTCGAGCTACAGTTGACAGTGGAATTAGATAGTCTAGGCTATGCCAATTAATTTATGGTTGGACTCCCTGCACACGCGTCGAATGTTCTTCACGCCCAGGCTAGGGATGGAGGTTGACGGGATGGTCTTGAAACGAATTGAGTTCTGCGCTGCTGTTGTCGTGTTGCTCGCCGGTAGTGTCTCCGGGCTGCGTAGTCAGACGGCCAATCTGCCTACCAGGTACACCGTTACGGAGAACAATGCAATGTTTGGATCCACTATAACCATGACCATCTACCGCAACGGATCGAAGGCGCTGATTGACTCGCACAGCGGTGTAGATTGGACGGGATCCAAACCAATGCACATACACGCGCTATACGATCTCAATACGCAGCAAACGCTGACCTGGGATTTGGTGGACAGCTCCATTCCCTGCGGCAGCAGTACCTTCTCCGGCAGTTGGGGAGATCCTTTCGCTGACTCTGCCAGTCTGCTCGATGATGTCTACAAGCAGAACCCTATACAGGTGGGAACTGAGACCGTTCATGGCATGACGGCTAAAGTACTCGAAGCTGATGACTCTACCGGCAAAACCAAAGTTTGGGTAGATACCAGAACCGGCCTGCTGTTGAAGGCTCGGTTGACTCCTCCCGGCGGAGCGCCACGAACCCTCATTGAAGTCACTGAGGTGAGTTATTCCGCACCGCCAGCCTCGCTCTTCACCGTTCCTGCCAACTGCGCCGCGGCTGCCGCGGCACCGCGCGTCCCCACCGAAGCCGAGAGCATCGCTGCAATAACAGGAGGCAACGCTCAGGATTATGTGAAGGCTATTTACGGTCCTGGCTCGCAGAGCGTCTGTTCGATGCTTTTCCGCGTGGTCAAGGCAGGCTCCATGGAACCGATAGCGAACGGCTATCAGGTGGGCGTGGACCTGAACGTAGCCACAGAGCCCACTCCAAGCTACAAGATCGGCGTTGGCACAAACGGGCACTCCACCTTCTCCGGCGGAGGATTGCACGAAGTTACCTCGCAGATCCGCAATGGCGTTCTGCGAATAGACAATATTCCCGCGCAGTTTGAGTTAGACGCTGAGTTCGGCAGTGCGGGGTCGTCCTCAGCCAATATTTATCGTCAATGCTTCGCGCCGCAAACAGTGCTGCTCTACGTGATCAAGAATCCCGCCAACCTCAGTGAAGGAGGTGAATTTCTGTGGGTCAAGTCGGGAAAATACGCGACGATCCCGAAGTAGATCCTGCATAGGACGGATTGCCGCATTGAAATTTTCCAAATTTCGCGAACACCCATTGGCAGTAAAATTGCTTGGCTCAACTGGTGAATCGAGTCTATTCACTTTCCAGGCATCCTGGTAAATCGCGCAGGCAGAACCACGCCGAACAACCAGTCGCAACCTTTCATGGAGAATCATCCGCGGCCAGACAGACGATGCTGGCACGTGCGCTGCGGCATTACGAATCCGGTCAGATGGTGGAAGCCGAGCGGCTGTGCCTGCAGATTCTGGCCATCGATGCCCGTTATGCCGACGCGCTTTACGTCCTGGGCATGGTCGCCTTAAAGACCGGTCGCTTCCCGGCAGCTGCCGCGATGATTCGCCGCGCAATAGCGGTCAACGGACTGCAGCCCTCCTATCATTCCAACCTCGGCAACGCACTTAGCGCTCAGGGCAAACTTGATGAAGCCATAGCCTGCTTTGAACGAGCGCTCGAAATCGATCCCACCCACGCTGAGGCCAGCTATAACCTGGGCAATGCATTTCGCGGGCAGAAAAACTTCGATCGGGCCGTGGCCTGCTATCAACGCGCGATTTCCATCAGTCCAGGCTACGTCGATGCCATGTGTAACCTGGGGGTCGTCTATGGGCTGCAACACAAACTCGACTTGGCCATTGCCACCTACAAACGCGCACTGACGCTCATGCCGGACCGCGTCGATCTTATTTGCAATCTGGCCGACGTGCTTTATAACAAGGGGAAAATTGCCCATGCCATGCCCTTGTTTCAGCGCGCCCTGGCCCTTAAACCTGATCTTTACAAAGCCGCCAGCAGCCTCTGCAACTCCAGCTTCGACCTCGGCGATCTGGCCGGCTCCATCGCATGGAACCAGCGCACTCTGGCTATTAAGCCCGATGACAGCGAAGCGCTGATGAACCAGTGCCTGCTGCAATTGCTTCAGGGCGAATATGCCACAGGCTGGCGCAATTACGAGGTGCGTTGGAAGGTCTATACACCTCGAGTCTTCACTCAGCCTTTGTGGCGCGGCCAGCCTCTGAACGGCGCGCGAATTCTGCTCCATGCCGAGCAGGGATTGGGCGACTCGATTCAATTTCTGCGCTATGTGCCCATGGTTATTGAGGCCGGTGGCGTTGTGGTGCTCGACCTTCCCGTCAATCTGCGCCGTATCGCCGCAATCATTCCAGGCATCGTCCTGGTGATTAATAACGATCCACTCCCGCCCATCGACTTTCATTCCCCACTGATGAGCTTGCCGCTGGCCTTTGGCACAACGCTCGCAACCATTCCTGCGCAGGTTCCTTATCTCGCCGTTCCTGCGGTAGCTCTCAATAAAGCAGCCACTCTTTCATGGCCGGCAAACGGATTGCGAGTAGGGTTGGCATGGTCCGGCAACCCTAATCACCCCAAGAACCATATCCGCTCCATCCCTCTTGCTCTACTTGAGCCGCTCTTGGGGCTTGAGGGTGCGCACTATTTCTCGTTGCAAATGGGATCGGCAGCCGTGGAACTTGGAACTGTAAAAGCGAAAATTGCCGATCTCGCGCCCGTAACCGGCGATATGGCAGATACCACGGCACAGATGGCTCACCTCGATCTGATCATTTCAATCGATACGGCGATTGCCCATCTGGCCGGCGCACTGGGCAAGCCGGTATGGGTGCTTCTTACACGATTGCCCGACTGGCGATGGCTGCTCGACCGCGAAGACAGTCCATGGTATCCCACCGCGCGCCTGTTCCGGCAAGCAAAGACAGGCGACTGGGCGCCGGTAGTCGAACACCTGTGTACAGCGCTTATGGATTTGGCCGCTCAAAAACAAGCCGCTCACATGATGTAATCTCGCAGTCCGCTGGCTAAGATTGCACGACACGTTCGAGCTCAGCAATATCAAACTTCTTCATCTTCATCATGGCCTGCATACCCTTTGAATCTTTGATGAGATCGAAGAGTTGAACGGGCACAATCTGCCAGCAAAGGCCGAACTTGTCCTTGAGCCAGCCGCACTGAATCTCACTGCCTCCCTCGGTGAGCTTTGCCCAGTAGTAGTCCACTTCCTGCTGTGAGTCGCAGCGCACGACAAACGAGACGGCTTCAGTGAGTTTGTGAGCGGGGCCACCGTTGAGAGCGGTAAACTTTTGTCCATCGAGCTCAAAGCTAATGGTGAGGATGCCGCCCTTAGGACCGGGTGCGTCGCCGGGATTGCGCAGCTCGCTCAGTCGGCGCGAGTTCTTGAATACGCTCAGGTAAAAATCGACCGCCTCTTCGGCGTTCGTGTCGAACCAGAGAAACGGTGTAATGCGGGGAAAGTTTTCGAAAGCGCTCATGGCCGATTTTAACCATGGAATGATTGCAAAACGCAAGTTAAATATGTACCTTACTTTTGTGGCTGGAGTGCCGATCTCTGAGCTGTACTTACAGAGACAAATCGGTGCTGGGAACAGTTCGATCCCTTACCCCTGTTTTCAACATTCACTTCACCAATCCATCCCAGAAAGGAAAATCGAAGCGATGAAACTTACCACCTATCTGAACTATGGCGGCAACTGCGCTGAGGCTCTCCACTTTTACGAAAAGCATCTTGGAGGAAAAATTATTGCCATGTCGACCTTCGATCAGATGCCCGGTGCGAAAAACCTCACGCCGGAACAGGCCAAGGCGATTATGCACGCCCGAATCATGATCGGCGATACGTTGATTATGGCCAGTGATGCCCCTACGGACCGATATCAGCCCATGCGCAGCGTCTATCTCGCTCTTTCAGTCGACAGTAATGAGGAAGCGGAGCGCCTGTATGCCCTGCTCTCGGAAGGTGGTGAGATCTTCATGAAGATGGAGGAGACATTTTTTGCTCACCGTTTCGCCATGCTACGCGACAAATTTGGCACATCGTGGATGATTATTCACGAAAAGCCGATGCCACGTGGCGCCTGAGAATCGGTCCAATAATCAGGGCCTCGTAATGGGAACGGCTATTAACTGATCTTTGTTCGATCAGCTCTCCAGATACTCCCAAAACGTGTCTGCCAACTCCGCGCCCAGTTCGTTGGTCATGCGCCGGGCGGCGCGTTCTACCTCTTCGATCAGCCCGTGCAGGTAATCGCGGGAGCGGGAGATGGCCACTACACCCAGAGTGGCCGACTGCCAGACTACCGCCTCATCCAGTTCGGCAACAGAGACGTTAAAGCTCTGCTGCAACTGGTCCTTGAGCGAGCGCACCACCTGCCGGCGGTCCTTGAGCGACTGGGCGTGCTCAATTTGAATTTCGAGCGTCAATTGGGCGACAGGCATGGCGTCACCAATTTCACCGCTCCAGTTTAAGTCCGTTTCAGCCTGCGGGTATACATTATTTTGAACGACTGTATCCCAGTGGAGCGCCGTTGTCATAACCTTTACACGCCGGAAAACCGCGCTGGGCGGCCATCCGGCTCGTTAATTTATCTAACCCGGTAATCCTATATAATCGTGCGTTGCTTCAAATATGAGGTAACGGAGGACTCAAATGGACGTTCTTTTCATGGTTCTGCTGGCGGTTGTCGCAATCATCGCGCTCACTCTCATTCTGGGAAGCTTCTTTACCGTAAACACCGCTCAGGTGGCTATCATCACGCGCTTTGGCAAGTTCCTTCGCGTGGCCGATGCCGGCCTGAACTGGAAGGTACCTTACTTTGATTCCGTGTCGGGCATAGTGAGTCTGCGCGTGAATCAGATCACTCTGACTATGGAGACAAAAACCAAGGATAACGTATTCGTCACCATCCCAATTTCGGTGCAGAATCGCGTTCGTCCGGAAAAGGTCTATGACGCTTTCTATAAATTGTCTGACCCAGTGGCGCAGATCAAGTCCTATGTCGAACAAGTGATTCTCGGGCACGTTCCCGGCATGACGCTTGATGAAGTCTTTGCATCGCAGTCCTCAATCGCCGCGGCGGTCAAGCAGGAACTGGACGCGGATATGGCTACTTTCGGCTATGAAATCGTGAATGTGCTGGTTACCGATATCGTCCCTGATTCCAAGGTCAAGTCGGCTATGAACGACATTAACGCCGCCCAGCGCGAACAGGTAGCTGCCAACGCAAGGGGCGAAGCGGAAAAGATCCTGGTGGTGAAGAAAGCCGAGGCCGAGGCGGAAAGCAAGGCGCTGCAAGGGCAGGGAATTGCCAATCAAAGGAAGGCTATTATCGAAGGTCTGCAGGTTTCGATCGAGCAGTTTCAGAAGGTGGTCGATGGAGCTTCGGCCAGAGAGGTTATGCAGCTGGTCATGGTCACGCAGTACTTTGACACCCTGAAATCCATTGGCGAGAGCGACAGAACTAATACGTTGTTTCTGCCTCACTCGCCCGCGGCTGTCAAGGAAGTCTCCGATCAGATTATGGAATCGATGCTGGTGGCACAAAGTGCGAAAAGCTGATTGAGCTGATGAGTAAGCACACTTGCGCTGGCGATTACTGCTAAGCCGGCGCAAGTGTTATTTATGAAGCCGGCATTATCTTGCCACCGGAATGGTACAATCCATTTGAATCTAGTCACAATTAAAGGAGATTCCCACTAATATGTCTAACATGCTCACACGGCTAGGAAAGCGAGCGTTAGATCGCACCGTTATACCTGCATTGTCTTACATTCTTGACAAGACGCTCTACAGTCGGGACACGACAATTTATAACATGGCGCGGTGGAAAGCGATGGAATCTTCACTGGAATATATAGAAACGTATATGTCCACTGTTTGTATGCTGAGCACCAGGACCGGCTTATTGGATTACGCGTTAAACAAGATTAGTGTGAAAGGAACATGCGCGGAATTCGGCGTTAATGAGGGAGAGTCAATCAATTACCTTGCCAAGCGCCTTCCGGAGATCTATGGCTTCGATTCGTTTGAGGGCTTGAAGGAAGATTGGAAGGGAGTTTTTGCCCAGGGTCACTTCGATCGTAAGGGTAAGTTGCCGAGGGTGGCAAAGAACGTTCATCTGGTCAAGGGCTGGTTTGATGAAACCCTGCCAGGATTTCTCAAGCAGCACCATGGACCCTTCTCGTTTGTTCACATAGATTCCGATACTTATGAAGCGGCCGATACTATTCTCACTTTGCTCGGCCCTCAGTTTGCAGTTGGCACCGTTATACTCTTCGACGAGTTTTTTGGTTATAGGCGATGGGAGTTAGGTGAATTCAAAGCGTGGAACGACTACGTGGAACGTACCGGTACAGAATATGAATACTTGGCGTTTACATCGCAACGGGTCGCAATCCAAATCCGCCACATTCCATCAAAAGATAAATAGATATTGCGATAACCTTACGTAACTATACTGTCCGACATAATTTTCGCCGATTGTTGTTAATTGTATCTAAATTGATTGCGGATAGCATACACGGCAAGCAACAACGAATTAATCAGAGAACTGCGCCAGTTGCTCCAGAGCCGGCTTGCGTGTAAACATGCTAACCACCACCATGGCCGTTACCGCAACGAATAGCGCCGGGAAGATAGCGTCGCGCGCGGCAATTATGGGCGGGAAAAATCTTCTCACTGCATCGATATCCCAGGCCAGTGTAACCACAGTGCCCGCGCCGATGGCGGCCACTGCACCCCATGCCGTAACCCGCTTTGAGTAAAAAGCCGCCAACACCACAGGCGTAAGTGCGGCGGAGTAGATCGTATAAGCCCACATCATTTTTTTAAGAATACTTTCTGCATAGACTGCCTGCGATAGTGCCCAGCAGCCCAACAGCACTATCGCCAAACGGGAGACGATGAGCACTCGTTTGTTCGAAGCTCCCGGCGCGATGTAACGCACAAAAACGTCTTCCACCAGATTGGTGGCAGGCGAAAATAAATAATTCGATGCGGTGGAGATTACTTTAGCAAAGACTGCTCCCAGCAGCAGTGCACCCATCACCGCGGGCAGCCCATGACGCGCCGTGTAGGGGATAATCTCGCGCGGATGCAGCGCAACCTCGCCAGATGGATAAAGCGCCCTGCCAAAGACTGCGATGGCCACGATCAGCGTCTCAAGCAACATAGTGCCCAGAATCCAACCGACTACAGAAACGCGCGCGTCCTTCTCAGATCGTGCGGAGAAAAACTTCTGATACATCACCTGATTGCCTAGCATAAGCAACATTACGGGTACCAGGAATTCCAGTCCGCGGATCACTCCCATTCCTGCCGACTGACGCACATGTTCGGGGCTTATCCTGTAGTTGCCAAGTAGCTGAAAATATTCAGCCGGCAACGTCGCGTGCAGTCCTGCCCATCCGCCAGCTTTGAAGAACAGCATCGGTGCGGCAACCACACAGATCACGGTAACTAGTGAGCCGATGGCCACATCCATATAAGCAACCGACGACATGCCCGCGAGCGCCGTGGTAAGGATGACAAACGCTGCAATCAGGTAGGTGCCCATTTCCGGCGTCACTGTTTCAGGAAAAATCAAGTGCAGCACATCGCCACCGCCCTTGAACTGGTAGCTGGTGATGCCCACATAAGCGAATAAAATAGCGATGGTGCCAAGCACGCGCGCTGTCTGGTTGTAGCGCGCCTCCAGCAGATCAGGTAGCGTGAACTGCGCAAATTTGCGGGCGCGCGGTGCAATGAAATAAATCAGCAACAGCCCCAACCAGCCTCCCGCAGGTTGCCAAAGCGCGGCAAAACCATTCTTATAAGCGTTCTCCGCTCCTGCAAATAGCGAGCCCGCGCCGATCCACGAGGTCAGCAGTGTGAGCACCAGCACCATTGCAGGCAACGACCGTCCGGCCACCAGATAGTCGGCCTTGGTCTTTACCTTGAAGGCCTGATACACCGCAACCCCAAGCAACGCAATCACAATCACGGCCAGAACTGCTACATATAATTGAGACATTCGCGGGCATCCTCGCTGACGCTACAAAGCTTCCCAGCAGTGTACCGGATAGAGCGGGTTGGCTGCGCAAACCGAGCTTCGTCAGTGACGGGAACACTGGCCCACTATCAACCTATGGTGTACACTGCCTTTCTAGTTTCAAGCATAGATTCCGAGCCTCCGAACCATGCCTGTTGAAGATAACCCATGCACGCTGAGCTACTCCCGCGGCCCAAGCCTGCCGCTGCTGGAATTGACCATCGGTGATCTGCTTCACCGTACAGCCGATCGCTATCCCGACCGCCTTGCCGTTGCTTCTTGCCACCAGTCGCAGCGCCTCACCTGGGCTGAGCTCAGTGCCGAAGCTGACCGTGCCGCGCGCGGACTTTGGTCGCTTGGCATACGTCGAGGAGACCGTGTAGGCATCTGGTCTACAAATTGCATTGAATGGATCGTGATGCACATGGGCTGCGCACGCGCCGGCGCCGCGCTGGTCAACGTGAACCCGGCCTACCGTTCTCACGAACTCCAGTTCACTCTCCAGCGCTCGCGCATGAAAGCTCTCTTCCTCTGGCACAAGGACAAACACGCCGATTACGAGGAGATTCTTGGACGCGCGTGTCACGGACTCTCGCTCGAACTCGAGCACACCATCTACTTCGATACGCCTGATTGGCCTGCCCTCATAGACGCAGACGGCAAGCTGCCCAATCATGTAGCCATAGACGACGTAGCCAATATCCAATACACAAGCGGCACCACCGGCCATCCCAAAGGCGTAATGCTCACCCATCACAATATCGTCAACGACGGGCATTATCTGGCCCAGGCCTTCCACTACACTGAAGTGGACAAAATCGTAATGCCGATGCCATTCTTTCACTGCTACGGATGCGTCATCGGCACCATGACCGCGCTCAACTCCGGCGCGGCCCTCATTCTTCCCAATTGGACATTCGAATCGCGAGCCACTTTGCATGCTATCCGGCAAGAGCGGGGAACATCGGTCTATGGGGTACCCGCCATGTACGTGGCGGAGATGGCTATGCCTGATTTCAAAAGCTTTGATCTCACCAGCCTGCGAACCGGCATGATGAGCGGCGCGCCTTGCCCAATCGAACTGATGAAGCGCGTTCTCGATGAGATGCACTGCAAGGAACTGATTATAGCGTACGGTCAAACCGAGTCATCGCCTGTATGCACCGTGAGCGACGCCGGTGATTCCATTGAAATACGAGTTAACACCGTTGGCCGCGCCATGCCTCAAACTGAGATCAAAATCGTCTCTTCCGATAGCGGAGAAACCGTGCCGACCGGCAAACAAGGCGAAATATTGACCCGGGGTTTTGTGGTGATGAAAGGCTATGATGGCGACCCTGAAGGCACGGCGAAGGTGATTGACGCCGACGGCTGGCTGCACACTGGTGACCTGGGAGTCATGCGTGAGGACGGCTGTATCCACCTCACCGGCCGTTCGCGTGACGTGATTATTCGCGGCGGCGAGAACATCTATCCGCGCGAGGTCGAGGAGTTCCTCTATACCCATCCCAAGGTGGACGAAGTGCAAGTTGTAGGCATTCCCAACGCAAGATTAGGCGAGGTTGTGGCGGCCTGGGTCCGTCTGCGTCCTGGTGTAGAGTCCACAGAAGAAGAAATTCGCAATTTTTGCGAAGGTCAGATCGCCTACTACAAGATACCCGCCCACATCCGTTTCGTGAGCGAATTTCCAGCCACCCTCAGTGGCAAAATCCAGAAATACAAAATACGCGAGTTCGAGATTGAAGCGCGCGGCTTGCAGTCGGTGGCCAATGCTGCTACGGCTTAACCATAAGGTTATCGAACTGAACTCGATCCCACTCCGTCCCCAGCGCGATCATGCCGTGTGTGTGAGTTGAATTCTCTACATTAGCCAGCTGAGTTCCATCCAGAACTGCCGCAATCTGTCTGCCATGGAAGCGCAGCTCCAACCGATGCCATTGGCTGCGATCGATTGCAACAGAACCGGATGCCAGTGTAATCACAGGCTTTTTGAATTCCGCGGTTAAGAGTTCCCACGTTCCATCTGGAGTCAATCGCAATACATACCCACTAGGCCATCGTGCTTTGTAGTCCTTGAATACATCCGCTGAGTCAATGCGTCCTATAATTGCTGCCGGCGCCGTGGTAAGAAAATGCACATCGGCAGCCACAGTGTAGTCCGTCCAGCCCGCATCGCCAGTCAAGGTGAATGGATTTGGCAATGGGCCCCAGGGAATCGGCATTTCTGTAATAACCTGCTCCAGGCACTGGCCCTGCCGTCCAACGCAAGGCTGAACTTCAAACGCGCCATCTTGATCGGACAGATACTTTGGCGCATGTCCTAACCGCGTCTTCTCAAAGTTATCCGAATATGGAAAAGGAAAACTCGCAGCAGGCGGCGATAGCGCTGTTCCTTTGCCTTGCCTCGTAGTCGTAGTTAACGAATAAAGCGAATCCGGATCGAAGGTATATGTAAATGTTTCGTCGACTGGATTCACGTCGGAAACTTTCTCAAAGGTCCGCGAGTTATTCGTCTCCCAGACATGAACTACGCTCGTTGCCAGTCCGCCAGTTAGTCTGAAGACGATGGTCTGCGGGTGCATCGCGTCAATCGTTTCCAGAATCACGCTCCAGTTTTTTCTATCGCTAGAGCGAAGTGAAACATAACTCCCTTTTTCTGGCAGATAACCAGATGCAGAGTCGAGATATTGCCAGCCCGGCTGTGCAAATTGCGTGGTATGAGCCGTGGCCCAAATCGTTCCCTGTACGTTATAGTTCCCTGACCATGGAGTATTTGCATACATCAATCCTGAGTTGGGGGCAGCCAGATTGTCATAATACGAGGTAATTGGGCTCCATATCTCGGTCGATGTCAGCGAGCCCTCAAGATAATTCTGGTTGTAACGATGCGCCAGAATCCGTCCGCCTACGGGCCACTCGCGGCTAACAAAGGGTCCCCCACCGTCGTTCGGTTGATCTTCGCTGGACCACAGCGGTTTGCCAGTTCTGCGTGCTGTGTCGGTGGTAGTAATCTTGCCGTCGGCAAGTGGATAGTGCACTCCTATCACGGCAATAGCCGCGCTCAGTTCCGGGTCTTTTAGTATCTCGTCGGCGATGGCCCATTGCCCATTGCTCTCGCCTTGGTACTCGTCACAGCAGATAATCTTCGTGGATAGATGCTCAGACTTGAGCTGTCGGTCAAGTTCCCGGATGTAAGCGATATCGAAGACTTTCTCGTTCCAAAGCCCGGCATACGCAATATCTAATCCGTAATCGCTCTTCGCCATCCGGATAAAGTCCGCTACATACTCAGCCATCGCTGGAGTATATAGAGTGTTCTTGCTAACCCATCCCGGTGCGCCCCAGGGAAGAATCTCCAGGATAATGTTTGGATTTCGTTTATGCGCCTCCGCCATTAACCACCACTCGTAGCCGCGCGTGGAATTATGATCCGATGGCGACCGCATATGGCTTGGTTCTGAGCCGTCAGTCGAGTTCACATCCGCGCCTATCTCTACCTTCAGATGCTGCAAGGCCGCGCCATAACCTGGCTTGAACAGGTAATCAAGAATCTGGCTGCGCTGAGGCTCAGGATAATCAATCAGCAGTCGTGATGAAGCTCCTGCGCTGGCAGCTCCCAGGCCGTCAAAAATTCTACCTTTGCTATTCCCATCCAAAACTACTTTTGTCTGCTGACCGTTCGCGGTCACGGCTCCGGCCCCTGGTGCCAGCAGCAGAATAAAAATTGCCACGACACGAGCGAATCTACTTTCTCCTACGCGCATCATCCTTCTCCTATAACTTGTTCCTACGCAAGCTGGTCTCAATTTCTTCAAGCGATTTTCCTTTTGTTTCCGGCAAAAGGAAGTAAATGAACAACAAGCCGACCATACATATTGCCGCATAAGTCCAGAACACGCCCGCCGTACCCAGTGCTGCATTTAATGTCGGAAACGTATAAGTAAGCACAAAGCAAGCTGACCATAGCGCAGTAACCGCAATGGACATTGCACCACCGCGAATGCGGTTGGGAAATATCTCTGCTATCACCACCCACACCACTGGCGCCAGCGACATGGAATAACATGCCATGGCAGCAAGAACCAGCACAAGCATAGGTATGCCCTGCACGTGCAAATGGTAAAACGTGCCCAGTACAATATAAATGAGTGCGAGCCCGGAGACTCCGCCGAGCAGAAGAAAGCGTCTGCCGTAGCGGTCTACAGTGGCCAGTGCTACCAGCGTGAATGCGAGGCTGACCACACCGGTAGTAACAATGTTAAAAAGTATGCCGGAGATTTGGTATCCGGCGGCGGCAAAAATCTCCTGTGCGTAGTTGAAAATCACGTTGATGCCGCACCACTGTTGCAGGACGGCCAGCGCCACGCCCAGGAAAAGCACCTTTGCCATTCCCGGTGCGGAGAGTTCCGCGAACAGAGAGCTATTCGGCTCTGCCTGACTGGCGGTAGCAAAATCCTCCATCACCTGCTCAGCATAAGCACGCCCGCCGAGTCGCTCCAGCACCGCCAACGCCTGCTCTATTGCGGCCCTTTGCAGCCAGCCAGCGCGGGCTTTCTGGAATCAGAAATGTGGCCGCAAGAAAAAGCAAGGAAGGAATTGCGGTAACCGCAAACATCCATCGCCATCCCCACTGGCCGTTCCACGACACAAGAATCTCGTGCGCCGTCGCGCCTGCCGGAACTGGCCTGGCGATCAGCCAATTCACGACCTGCGCCAACAGAATTCCAAAGATGATGGCCAACTGATTGAGAGAAACCAAGCGTCCCCGCAAATGCGGTGGAGAAATCTCCGCGATGTACATCGGCGAAATTCCAGAAGCGAGGCCGATTGCGAATCCGCCTAGCATCCTCCAGGTCACGAAGGTTGTGAAATGTGCAGCCAGTCCAGTTCCAAGCGACGAAATCGCGAAGACCAGCGCAGCCAGCGTCAGTAGCCGTTTTCTGCCCAGCCGATTGCTCAGCGCTCCTGAAGATACGGCGCCCGCTAGGCATCCGATTAGCGCGCAACTCATAGCCCAGCCTTCGATGGAGGGAGTGCTTAGCTGAAAGTAAATTTCATAGAAAGGCTTTGCACCACCGATAACCACCCAGTCATAGCCAAAGAGCAATCCGCCCAATGCGCCAGCCGAGCAAGCCAACCAGAGATAGACGGAATGGAAGTTTCCGCTGCGGTTTGTATCTGCCGTGGACGCGGGAATGGAGGAGATCATCATGCGGGGTGCGTTACACACTTTCCGTTAATATTTTCTATCGGATTTATGCTGTGTATCTATTGATTATAATCAGAAACATTAACCTCAGGAGGAATTGTGAGTTCAAAAGCCTTTATCATGCCCGTCGTTTTATTGCTTGCTCTCTTCAGCTTGCTAATTGCAACAAACGCACAGGGTACCGCGCCCGCCTTTACTCTGCATGATGGTGACCGGGTTACGTTTTACGGAGATAGCATTACTAATCAACGCGAATACACTGAGGACGTAGAAGTGTACTTTCTCACCCGTTTTCCAGGCTTGAAAGTGGAGTTTCACAATGCGGGTGTCGGCGGAGACAGAGTAACGGGCGGCGGCGCAGGCCCTATCGATCTCCGCCTCGATCGCGACGTCTTCGCGTGGCATCCAAACGTCGTCACAATCATGCTGGGTATGAACGATTTCTACTACCGACCCGATGAGCCGGGCATCTATTCCACATTCACTAACGGTTACCGTCACCTGGTCGACTCGCTCAAGAAAAACGACCCCGGCGTTCACATCACGCTCATTGAGCCTTCACCCTACGACGATGTAACTCGCAAATCCAGCGGAAACAACGACGTTCTTCTCAAATACAGCGCATTTGTCGCCCAACTGGCTCAGGAGGAAGGCGCGCAAGTGACCGACTTTAATACTCCGGTAACGGATGTGCTCAAGGCAATCAATGCCGCATCTCCCGCTCTTGCGCAGCAAGTTATTCCCGACCGCGTACATCCAGAGCAAGGCGGCCATTGGATCATGACGGAGAGCCTGCTCAAGACCTGGCATGCACCGTCGCTGGTCACCTCCGTTGCGATCGATGCCGGCGGCAAGCCAAGCGCTAACGCCTCGAATACCGCCGTAACGGATCTCACCCGCGCGAAGGGGAAAATCACAACCAAAATCAGTTGGACGCAAGCCGACAAAGCTCTGCCTCTGCCGTTTCCAGCGTCTGAGGTCGATCCTGTACTTGCGTTGGTGCTCAAGAATTCCGACGTGGTCGCGGCGCTTGATCAGGAAACGCTACAGGTTCGCTCCCTCACTCCCGGAAGCTACGATCTGCTCATCGACAGTCGCAAGGTCGGAGGTTTCACAGACGCTCAGCTTGCCAGCGGAATCAACCTGGCCACCATGGAAACTCCCATGCTTGAACAGTCCCGTGTGGTTGCTTTCGATACGGAAAAGGTAAACTTCCTTGAATCGCAGCGCTTCCAAATTGTTCGCGGCTCCGCAACTCCAGAGCAGTTGGTCACAGCGCAGGCGCTCTCTGATGCTTACCCAATTGCAGTTGCCCGGCAACGTGCCGATGCACAACCTCTCACACACCATTACGACCTGGTGCAGAGTAGCCCCGGGCCAATGAACAAATGATTGATCGTTCAAGTAACTATTTGTGACCTGGAATAACTTTAACTACGATAGTTGATGCCATGAAATATGCAAAATTGTTCAGTTAACCGGCGATTTCGTTAAGACAGCGAAATCGCCGGTTCCATTTGAGGTATTCAGGCGTTTACTGCCGCCATCATAGAAGGCATATAGTGATCGCCTGCCGCCGCATCCGGCGGGAGCGGTTTCTGAATGGCTCAGAAAGCGCACTTTGCCCTCCTCCACCCGGGCGGGCCATTGCGCCTACGGTTTCTTCAATAGAGGTTTTCGGGTGAACACGGTGCTGGTAATAGAGATCAATATTTGCGTTGCTTCATGATTTGCCTCTCAATTTGATGGCAGCGGCCTGTCGGTCCACAGGGCTTTGTCGGCGATGGATTTGACGGGGTAGAGGCGCCCGGCGAGCAGGCTTTCAGCTTTTTGCTGGTTCACGTCCTGGGCGAAGAGCCACTTGCGCTCACCCGTTCCCCAGACCTTGGAAAGCTGATCTTCGCTGAGGAAGATATTGGGCGCATCGGGATAGCAGGAGCCCCACAGCAGCGGCGAGCCCTCGCCATGCTGGCCGCAACGCGGAAGCACCAAGAATGCCGGCCTGCCATGAAAGAAGTTGCTGGTATAGAAAACCACTGACGAAGCGTCAGAATGATCGCCGAAGATGATGAAGGAGTCGGCAGGCGTGCCTTTTTGCATGATGGCATCGGCCAGTGTCTTAGATCCCAGCATGGGGTCAAAGCGGGCAAAGGCGATGTGCGTGGCGATAAGAAAGACGGATGCGGTGAGAGCTACGCTGACGGTTGCGGCAAGATGTTTTCCCTTGAGCCGCAGCAGCCAGCCCACAGCCGGGCCGATGAGCAGTGCCACGGCGGCAAGTGCAGCGGGCAGGCGGAGCGCGGCAAACGATGCAAAGGTGAGGTCGAACAAATGGGACATGGAGAGCGTGTAATTGCCCACAGCGCGGTGCGCCAGAAGGGTGCCGATGTCAGACACAGAGGGCAGATTGCGCGACTCCCACAAACCCCAGCTGAGCACCGCGGCGGCGAGCACGCCCACCACGGCGAAGACCGCCTGCGCAAAGAGTATCCATGCGCCTAACGTAGCCCTTAATAAAGCCCTAACCCGTTTGAAAAGAAGCAGAATCCATCCTAAAGGAATTGCAACAAGGATTAATCCCAATATTATTCTTCCAAGTCCTCTTAGGTCGACACCTGTTCCCGCTTCTTCTATCTGCTCTTCAATGCCCGCAACCACGGAGGCGATGAGCATCAGCAGCGGCGGCCACACCGGAAATGTGTAGTACTCCTGGTTGGTTGAGAGGGAGAAAAAGAAGAGCGTCCATGCCGAAAATAAGCTCAGCAACCAGGTGGTGCGGACGCGGAATTTTAGCCGGGCGACGTAGCTGGCCACATTCTCGTGGTCGGCGTTGTCCAAGTAAAAATCCACCGTGGTACCGGCGTCGTGGCGCATGTGCTTAAGCCAGTTACGGCGGGTCTTCCAGGCCAAGGCCACCACGGCACCCAGAAACAGGCTCCAGGGAAAGAGCCATACCAGGTGAGCCAGCCAGTACCAGACAGCGGGCATTTTGTTGTAGTCGTGCGGGTAGCGCAGGCCAAAGAAGCGCAGGTAGTGCTCGTTGACCAGGTAGAAGTACCAGAATCCGTGCACGTTGCCGAGGGTGGGGTGGTTGCCCACGGCGTGGCCCTGGTCAGGATTGGCCAAGCCCACCAGGATGTGCCAGGGAGCGGCGATGGCCAGAAACGTGAGCACTCCGGTGACAGGCTTGAGATCGCGCCAACGCCGCCACTGGCCGGTCAGCAGCAGATAGGGAATGGCCGCGCCCACAAAAAAGACAGGTGCGATCAGCCCCTTGGTCAAGAGGGCCAGGGCCAGCACGGCCCACATGATGTAGATGCGTGCGGGCCGGCACGACTCCAGGCCGGTGATCAGGCCATAGAGCGCTATGAGCAAAAACAGACTCAGAATTGCCTCGGGAATGATGAAGCGTGTATAGATAAATGGCCCGATTGAGGTGAGCACCCCTAATCCGGCGTAGAGTGCGGCGCGTGGTCCCCAGGCGCGGCGCGACCACACCCAGGCCAGCCAGGCCAGGCCCAGCATAGCCAGGGCGTTGGGCAGGTGGGTGGCAAAGGTGTTCTGGCCAAAGACGCGATAGGAGCAGGCTACCAGCCAGTAGGGCAGCGGGGGCTTCTCTATATAGCGGATACCGTTGATCTTAGCGGTAACCCAGTCACCGCTTTCGGCGAAGTGTTGCGCAGCCTGCGCGTGGGAGGCGTCCACGTCGTCCATGAGCGGCGGCGTAAACAACGAGGCGAAATATACGGTGAGATAGATGGTGGCAAAAAGGAGCCAGGTAGCCCTAGTAGAGGGCGATTGCCGGGGGCGAATGTGAGTGCTCGTATCGTTTGTCATTGCGGGTTAGACCGTCGCATCAAGGATAACAGCGGGAATAGGGGTTAGGGATCAGGGGTCAGGGATTAGGGAAAAACTGGATACACAGGTGGAGCTTTTGCTTGCATTTCGCTGTGCCTATAGATTGAGGAAAATGCAAATTTTGTAGGTGTGCAGGCAGGGTAACGAACGCTGAGTAGTTGAAGAGTAGAAAATGTTGGGTTAAAAGCGGAGGGAATTGGAATAAATGCAGGTTTATAGGCTGACTAAAAGTTGAAAAGTCAGTGCAAATTGAAGCGCTATTCGGCGTCTTTGAGTGCTATTTGTGCGCTTTTGAGTTTTTTTGAATCCCATGCAAAATCAATAGCAACCGCAACCGCAGGTCCTTCGACTGCGGTCGCTGCGGCGACCTTCGCTCAGGATGACAAATCAATGGATGGTAGTGGTATCCCAGGTCTCAGAATCGAGACCTGAGGCAGCCAGTTTTTTTGACTTGGAAGATTGGATCAACTGCCATTTTTTATATCTGTCGATTCCTAGGTCTTAGAATCGAGATCTGGGGCAACCAGTTTTTTGACTTGGAAGATTAGACCAACTGCCATTATTTATATCTGTGAATACCCAGGTCTCAAAAGTGAGATCTCCACCCCGCGGATAAAGACCTATCCGTGGGGACCCCGGACCTGGGGCAACCAGTTCACAGAGTTGGAAACTTCAGCTATTTCACAGACTCCGCAGGAAGGGCAGTTCACCGGCTTGGAAAGGCGGGTCAAACGGCTGAATTTATAACGCATTGAATGTTGCTGTTTGGTGATAAAGTATGCGATACGGAGGAAGTTTATGAAAACAAGAGGTTATATTTCGGCGTTGTTTCTGGGAGGCGTTCTGGTTTGCTTGCCGGCTTTTGGATGGAGTCAACAAACCACCACGGGCCAGGATAACGGCGTAAAACACGATACGAAGGTTGTTGGGCACGATACCAAGGACGCGGGTAAAGACGTGGGACACGGGACGAAAGTCGCGGCCAAGGACACCGGGCATGGGACGAAAGTCGTGGCCAAGGACACCGGGCACGATACGAAAGTGGTAGCCAAGGACACGGGGCACGGGACGAAGGTCGTGGCTAAGGATACAGGGCATGATTCGAAAGTCGTTGCCAAAGACACGGGGCACGACTCGAAAGTTGTGGCCAAGGATACCGGGCACGACGTGAAAACGGGAACGACGACTGCCTACCACAAGACGGCGCATGGCACAACGAAGGCCTGGCATAAGACGAAGGATGCTGTGAGTGGGGACAAGGACGATACAAAAAAGCCAAACTAACTAACCTCGGCTTTGTCTATTAAGTCGATTGCCGCGAGTTGCCGGCAACTCAGTCTATGTGTGTACCCATCCTTCCGCAGACAGGCTGCGGAAGGATGGGGCACCCGCATAAATCCACATAAAATATTGAATCATCAGTAGACGCCCAAATTTATAATCCGTCTAACCCGTTAGTCAGGGAGAAAGCCTGGCTGCGAGAGGAGATTGCGATGCTCAGATGTCGCATGTACGTTTTCCTGGGGTTGATATTAGCTTTCAGCTTTGGTTTTTTCGGTGCGTGAGCGATGGCGAGTTCACAGTTTGCCATCACAGCAGCAGACGTAACCTTGTTGTCAAACGGCACTGGTTCCAGCCCATACACGGTGACGGGGATTGATGGCCCTGGATTTGTGACTCTGAGTTGCACATATCAAGGCACGCTTCCGGCATCAAAGGTGCCACTCTGCATAACACCCGGAGCGCCTGGGGTCCCGATAGCCGATGGGGAGACAACGTTTAAGGGAGGGTTCGATTTTTTGCCACCCGGCTCGGTGGTGCCGGCGAAGCTGCGCCGGAATGGATTTTTGCCGATGGGAGGGCTGGCGTTGGCCGGCGCCTTGCTGCTGGGCATTGGGCTGCGGCGTGGAGCGCGGAACTGGCTGGCGCTGGCGTTGCTTGGTGTAGGCACTTTGGCGGGCGTGGCGGGAATTTCAGCCTGTTCGGGTGGAGGCGGCACGAACGGCATGACACCGGGGACTTACGAGTACGCGATTGTAGCCAACTTCAACCTAGCAAACACCAATTTGTTAATCACCACAAACACGACCATCAGCGTGACTGTGCCGTAGGGTTTTCAATCCGGGCTCATAATTTTCAACCTTAAAAACTTGCGACGCTTGTATGCATAGCGCCGGCCCTGCGCGGCGAGTGTATCTTAGCCGCAGAGGTATTCTGCCGCCGGGGAGAGTTATGAGGACGTTTGCCGCTGTCGATGTTGGATCGAACTCGTGCAGGCTGAAGATTGCCCGTGTTGTGGCGCACCAACTGCGAACCGTGCACGAGGATCGCGAGGTGACGCGGCTGGGGGCGAGCGTCTTTGAGTCAGGGCTTATTTCGCCGGAGGCGATGGCGGCTACGCTCAGGGCGCTGAAGCGGTTTCAGCGAGCGGTGCAGGCGCACGGGGTGGACCGGATTCGCGTGGTGGCTACTTCGGCCATGCGCGACGCGCGCAACGCAGCGGCTTTTCAGGCATGGGTGAAGGCGGAGACAGGCTGGACGCTGGAGGTGATATCGGGCCTGGAAGAAGGACGGCTGATTCACCTTGGCGTGGTGGGCGCCGAAGTTGGAGCAGAGCAGGGCGTGGGCGGGCGGGTGCTGCTGGTGGACCTGGGCGGGGGAAGCTGCGAGATTACGCTCAGCGAACATAAACGCATAAAGGAAACCATCAGCCTGCCGCTGGGAGCGGTGCGGTTGACGGAGGAGTTTCTGAGCGATGATCCTGCACCGGCGGAGGGGCTGGCGCGGATGCGGAAGTGGATTGGACGCGAACTGCGACGGGCGCACAGGAAGATTGAGCCGGGGAAGGTGGGATTGGTGATTGGCACCTCCGGCACGGCGGCGGCGCTGAGCGATGCGATTGGGAGCAAGTCTGGCCGGTCAGCGGTCTGGCAAAACGGCTAGCCGAATTGTTCCGGCGCTGGCGGTGCGCAAGCTGGCGAAGAAGTTAGCCAAAATGACTCTGCCGGAGCGGGAGGCGGTGGCGGGGATTGGGCCGCGTCGGGCGGAGATTATTGTGGCTGGGGCTGAGGTTTTTGCCGAGCTGCTGGAGAGCTTTGGGCTGGCGGGGTTTCACTACTCGCCGCTGGGATTGCGGGACGGGATTTTGGCGCAGATGCTGGCGCAGCAGGATGCGCGGGCACGTGCACACCGGGAATTTGAGCACGAGCGGTGGGAGAGCGTGCTGGCCACGGCGCGGCGGTATGGGGTAGATCCGCGGCAGGCGGAGCCGGTGCGCGGACACGCGGTGCAATTGTTCAAGGAGCTGAAGGCGCTGCACCTGTTGCCTACGGAGTATGGGAGCTGGCTGGCTGCTGCGCGCTGCTGCGCGATACCGGCAAGTTCATCAACCATCAGGGGCACCACCGGCACACGCAGTACATTGTTTCGAGCTCAGAAATTTATGGATTTACGCAGTTGGAGCGGACGACGGTTTCGGCGATTGCGCGCTATTTGGGCAAGAGCCGTCCGCAGCCGGGCGACCGCGCGCTGAGGAATATTCCCGCAGATGAGCACAAGCATGTGCTTCGGGCCGTGGTGCTGCTGCGGCTGGCGGTGGCGCTGAACCAGGACCGCGCCAGCGATGTGCTGCGGGTGAGGGCCAGGGTATTTCCCAAGCGGGTTTATCTGGAGCTGAAGCCGGGACGCACGGGCGCTGAGCTGGAATTGTGGAGTCTGCGCAAGGAGGCGGGTTACTTCCGCGAAGTTTTTGGGCGAGAGCTTTTTTGCACGCTGGCGTAGATGGCGCGGGCGGTGCGTGGATCAATGAGCCACTGCACCTGGGGCGGATGGCGATCGAGATCGATGCGAGCTACAGAGCCTTTGCGCATGCGGATGCTGGCGCCGCCGTTGCCGGTAACCAGGCGGCCGAGGAACTGGAAGAGGTTGGGGTTGTGGCCGACAATCAGAACGCCTTCGCGGTCAGCATATTTGGCCAGCATCTTCTGGAAGGCGGTGTAGTCAGCGTCGAGAGCGAGGGCGGGGCTGATCTCCACTTTGCCGTCGTAGCCGAGCTCGGTGCCGACAAACTGCGCTGTTTGCAGGGCGCGTTTTAGCGGGCTTGAGACCACCACATCGACCTGCGCTTTGAGCGCGCTGAGCACCCGGGCCATGAGCACGCACTGCTCCTTTCCCTCTTTGATGAGGGAGCGCTTTGCGTCGAGGGTGGGATTCTCTCGAGGCATTCCGGCATTTGCGTGGCGCATGAGGTAAAGAATCATCGAGATGGGACCGGCGGTTTGAGTGGGGGTCTGCCAGCTTCCTAAGGATATGATTTTAACACGTTTGTAACATTAGGAACCGGAGCCGGGGCTAGTGGGAACCCCATAGTTTTTCCCAGTTCCACATGCCTGAGATCACTTTCATGGGCAGCGGGTAGCCGAGCTGGTGAGCGAGCATGCATACCTGGCCGCGGTGGTGGGCTTCATGGGCGATCATGTAGCAGAGCATCTCGACACCAACGGGCCAGGGTTTTCCCCAGCCGTCTCGCACAAATTTTTTGATGCGGGTGCTGCCACCGAGCGCTTCGGAGATCATGTCCTGGCAGGCGGCGGCGCTCGCGGCCAGACCCGCGCTGACCTGTTTTGGCGTGCTGTGCGCGCGGGCGAGCTGCGCGGGGACTTTCAGGTTCGGAGCTGTTAGCCTGACCCACTTGGTGCGGACATTGTGCATGTGGGTGAAGATGGCCGCAATGGCGCGGACCTTGCCGGGCGGTTTTGCATTCCAGACGGCGGGATCGAGATGTTCGATGAGTAGCTGGTTGAGGCGCTCGTTGGTGGCAAACATCCGCACCGCCGCGCGGCTGAGTGGAGTTTGAACTTTGGGCGTTGGTTTGGTCATGGCCAATGACCTAGGATACTTCCGATCCGTTGTTTGCAAATTGATTTCTTCGTCGCCAACGGTTGCGATGGGGTGATACGCTGATTTTCAAAACTGGCGCGGAATGCCCAGGCAAAGGCAACTTCCCCGCAATCGCTGATCCGGCCAGTTACAAGCAAACAAGGAGAATAGTCAATGCACTCGGGCAAACCTGTGGATGGTCCTGCTACTCCGGGCCTGGTATTCGACATGATGCAGGCACATCAGCGTACCGCCGCGCTGAAGGCGGCCATCGATCTGGACGTTTTTCGCGCTGTGGGCGATGGGCCGGGCGACGTGGCATCGATCGCGCGCCACACAAAGTCGTCGGAGCGGGGCATCCGCATCCTGTGCGATTTTCTGGCAATTTACGGCGTGCTGGTGAAGGAGAACGGCAGCACCGGCACACGCCCACCAGCGCCATGTTTCTCGATCCGCGCTCGCCCGCGTGCATGGCTTCAGTCGCACATTTCTGAGCGCGCCGGAGTTGCGCGCGCCTTACGATCAGCTGGCGGAGATTGTGCGCACGGGCCACACCAGCCTTGAGGCGCAGGCACGGTGGAACCGGAGAATCCGGTGTGGGTTCTTTTTGCTGAAAAGATGGCGCCCATGATGGCTCCCTTGACCGGTCCGCTGGGAGCGGTGGTACTTGATGGACACACGGGGCCCATGCGGGTGCTCGATATCGCTGCCGGGCATGGATTGTTCGGAATCGAAATCGCCAAACAGAATCCGCAGGCGCATGTAACGGGTCTGG
>CAWAEU010000044.1:0-7013 GCA_963780975.1 uncultured Acidobacteriaceae bacterium
ATTGGGCGCCGGTGCTGCGGGTGGCTCTGGAGAACGCGCGCAAGGCAGGCGTCGAGGATCGCTATGACATGCTGCCGGGGAGCGCCTTCGAAGTCGACTTTGGCGGGCCTTATGACGCGGTGCTGCTGACCAACTTTCTGCATCACTTTGATACGCCGACCTGCGTGGGGTTGCTGAAGAAAGTACACGGCGCGTTGAAGCCGGGCGGGAGAGCGGCGACGCTGGAGTTTGTGCCCAATGAAGACCGCATCTCGCCGCCCATGCCGGCGGCATTCAGCATGACTATGCTGACGACTACCGCAGCGGGAGACGCTTATACATTGAGCGAACTTACGGCTATGTATCACGAAGCGGGATTCAAAGGTATTACCGATCACCACATTCCCATGAGCCCGCATACGGTTGTTATGGGGCGGGTTTGAGGCTGGTGAATCCCAGGTCTCAAAATCGAGACCTAGGCCACCCGGCTCTGTGTCCTGGGGTTACCTTTCTGTTTTAGGGTTACTGCGATTGAATGTAACAGCAGGTAACGAAACAAACTGCAAAACGAAATCTGATGGCATCTATACTCAGCGGATAGAAACACGAGCAGACGCTTTTATCCGAGGAGAGACGAATGAAACCAGAGACATTCAGGACAATCGCAATCTTTGTGCTGGCCGTTGCGATGAGCGTTGCGTGGCCTGCGCAGGCACAGGATGCCAAAACGCCGTATCCGAGCATGGCTCCGATGGAGCAGTATTTGATGGCCGATCGGGATGCGGAGATTGCACTGGCGCGGAGCGCGGCGCCGGATTCCATCTCGCGCGATGCCGAGGTTGTGGTCCTGGGAGCGCATGGCTACGAAACCGCGGTGAAAGGCAAAAACAGTTTCGTTTGCCTGGTGGAGCGATCGTGGACGGCCGAAAGCACCAATCCCGAATATTGGAATTCCAAACTGCGTGGTCCCATCTGCTTTAACCCGGCGGGCGCGCGATCTTATCTTCCACTGGTCTTCAAAAAGACCGAACTTGCACAAGCCGGGCAATCAAAAGAGCAAATCGTTGCAGCGATCAAGGCTGGGCTCGACAAGAAGGAATTGCCGCTGCCGGAACCTGGCGCGATGTGTTACATGATGTCAAAACAAGGGTACCTGAACGATAAGGTTGGGCATTGGCATCCGCACCTGATGTTTTTTGTGCCGATCAAGGATGCTGCAATCTGGGGCGCTAATTTGCCCGACTCTCCGATTATTTCAACCGACGTTCCTGAGGACCGGCTGACCATCTTCATGATTCCGGTTGGTGAGTGGTCAGATGGCACTACGGATCATATGGATATGCACTGACCGCGTTGTTTGGAGGGATAAATCACGCCGTCCCTACAGGACGGCAGAATCTTTTTGTGACGCTTCTCCCGGGTTTCACCCGGGGCAATTTTCATCCGCTCCTTCCGGGAGCAGATTACTCGGCGGAGTGAAATTCCTGCGATCCCAGGTCTCAAAATCGAGACCTGGGCCACCCGGCCTGTCCGTGGGGACCCCGAACCTGGGGCAACCATATTTATTTAGTTATTGAATTGGATTCACTCAATCTGCGGCGTTGGCTTTTCTGGCGGCGGGTTTTAGCTGCGGCTTGGCGGCGATGGGTTTGGGGATTGCGTCCAGCTCTGCTTTGCCTTCGGCTAACTGCATGAGGAATTCCTGGCTGCTGAAGGGCTTTGCGTCTTTGAGTACCTTGCTGGCGCGGAGGTAGCTGCCGTCGGGTTGCTGGAGGCGGGCTTTGAGGGTGTCGGCCATGTAGGCGGGGAGGATTTCGTTGTGAATGCGGGCGATGGCTAACGGATCGCGGACCGGGAAGACTACTTCGCAGCGCTCGAAGAGGTTGCGCGGCATCCAGTCAGCTGAGCCGAGGTAGATTTCGTTTTCGCCGCCGTTGTCAAAGTGGTAGATGCGCGAGTGCTCAAGGAAACGGCCGACGATGGAGCGGACGCGGATGCGTTCAGACATTCCCTTGACACCTGGGCGGAGGATGGAGAGGCCGCGGACGATGAGGTCGATTTCGACGCCGGCTTGCGAGGCCTGGTAAAGAGCTTCGATGACGGAAGGCTCGAGCAGGGCGTTCATCTTGGCGACGATGTGGGCGGGACGGCCGGCCTGGGCGTGCTCCTGCTCGCGGCGGATGAGGCGGAGGAAACTTTCCGCCATGGTGAGCGGGGCTACCAGGAGGGGACGGTAGTCGTCGATTTCGGCGTGGGCGGTTAGGTAGTTGAAGACCATGTGCACTTTTTCAGTGATCTGCGGGTCAGAGGTGAGGAGGCTGAGGTCGGTGTAGAAGCGGGCGGTGACGGGATTGTAGTTGCCGGTGCCGAGGTGGCAGTAGCGGCGGGTGACGCCGTCTTCGTCGTGACGGACGAGCATGGCCAGCTTGCAGTGGGTTTTGAGGCCGACGACGCCGTGGAAGACCTGCACGCCGGCGTCTTCCATTTCGCGCGCCCAACGGATGTTGGAGGCTTCGTCAAAGCGGGCCATCAGCTCGACGACCAGAGTGGCTTCTTTGGATGCGGCAGCCTCAGTGAGCGCCTCGAACATGGGCGCATCCTGGCTGGTGCGATAGAGGGTCTGCTTCATGGAGACCACGGCCGCGTCCTTGGCGCCTTGCTCGATGAAGTCCACCACGGGATCGTAGGAGTCGTAGGGGTGGTGGAGGAGCACGTCGTGCTGGCGCAGCTCGTCAAAGATGTTGGTGGAGGTGCGGCTGAGGTGGAATGGCTTGGGCGTGAAGGGAGGGAACTTTAGCTCCGGACGCTGCACGTCGCTGTAAAAGAACATGAGTCGGGAGAGGTTGACGGGGCCGTCGCAGCGGAAGACCTGATCGTGGTCAAGCTCGAAGTTGACGCGCAGACGCTCGATGATTTCTTCATCTGCGCCGGTTTCGATTTCAAGGCGAACGGCGTCACCTTTGCGGCGGTTGTGCAGTTCTACGCGGATGGTCTCAAGCAGGGAGCGGGCTTCTTCCTCTTCAAAGTAGAGGTTGGAGTTGCGGGTGACGCGGAAGGCGGTGTAAGCGAGCACCTCGTAGCCACGGTACATTCCGGCAAGGTTTTGGGCGATGAGGTCTTGAAGGAGCAGGTAATCGAAGGAGCCTTCGGCGGAGGGCAGGCGGATGAAGCGCGGCAGTGCGCGGGGCACGGTGACCACTCCGAGCACCTGCGGGCTGGAGCGTTTGCGCTTGGCGCGGAGCATGAGCGCCAGGCAGAGAGCCTTGTTGAGGACGCGCGGAAAGGGGTGGGCGGGATCGATGGAGATGGGGGTCAGGAGCGGATCGACTTCACGCTGAAAATAGTTTTGAGCAAAGGCGCGAGCGTTTTCGCCGAGTTCGCTCCACTCCAGCAGGCGCACGCCCTGATTGCGCAACGCGGGAAGCAGTTGCTGGTTCCAGCAGCGGTACTGGGCGGGAGAAAGTCGTGAATGTCGGTGGTGAGCTGGGCGAGGGATTCGTCGGGGCGCAGGCCGTCGAAGCCGGTTTCGCGGTAGCCGTCCTCAATGCGCTGCATAAGGCCGGCCTGGCGCACCTCAACGTATTCGTCGAGGTTGTTGCCGGTGATGGCGAGGAACTTTACCCGCTCGAGCAGGGGGTTGGCCACGTCTTCGGCTTCCTCAAGGACACGCCGATTGAACTGCATCCAGGAGTGGTCGCGGCCGTTGAAAAGCTTTTGTTTGTTTGTAGTTCGGGGCATTCACCGTACCTTGCGCTGTGTTGGCAGTCTACAGCTTTTACCCTTATTTAGGCACCTGGCAGGTCTTTTCAAGGGAAAGGCCCGTCATCCTTATACATATAGGATGCACGGGGAAACGATGTTAAGGGGCGGCAAATAGATTGGTCAGGAACGGATTGCCGGGACCGAATTGCAGAGGGTTGCCGGTAAGCAGAACGAGCGCCCAGGATTTTTAATGCTCCGTTCATGTGGTTTGTAAATGCAGGCGGATGAAGGGCAAGCAAGAGCTGGCATGCATTCTGAGACCTGTATCGAATTGACCATCTTGAGGTTTTGGGTTCAGGATATAAACTTGCCTGAGTCCCTGAAAGGAATCAATACATGGTACAGAAATCGATCTCTACGAACGACGGACGGATTTCTTCAGAGACGGATCGTGCGCTGACTCAGGGATTTGACGGCATTGTGGACGAGATTGCCGGATGGCTTTATAGCCTGGCCTCAATGCTGGTGGGCGAAGGCGAAGAGAGCGCGCGGCTGGTGGAGACGGCGGTTACCAATACCGAGGTTTCAGCGTGCCAGGATCCTGAGCAGGCGCGCAAGAGCAGCAGGCGTGCGCTGTGCGAAGCGGCATTGAAGATGCTTGCCGATCGCAATCCCGGCAGCATGGCTGCGCCCGCAGGGTTGAAGCCGGCGGGAACCTGCATCGACGACGACGATCTTGAAGCGGCGGAGATTGCGCGCGAGGATTTTGAGCGCATGATTGCCGGTGATGACCGGGAGCGCGTGCGCGAGTGGCTGGCTGGTTTGCCGGCGGCAGTGCGGAGTATCTTTGTGTTGCGCGCGGTGGCCGGGTTTAGCGCGGCGGAGACGGCAGAGCTGATCAAGACGCATGGTGGGACGCAAGCCGGCGGATGGAACGCGGAGGCGGTGCGTTCAGTTTTCCGCGAAGGGCTTTGCTCGCTGGCTTCGCAACTGCTTCATGCTACGGCGGCGCGGTGATTAAGTACAGGGACCAGGGCTAGGGAATTACTCCTTGCGGATTTACATCAGCTATTCTCCGCAATTTAAATTGCAATCCACTACCTTCATCACATCTCCGGGTTCTCCGCCGCCGACCATGATCAAGGCAATCTCTCCATCGGGCCGAATCAATACCAATGCCGGTAGTTCGACTGCATAGTCAGTCGTGCTGACTCCCAACTGGATCGGCAAGGGCGACATGAATTTCATCGCGGCGACTGGAATCTTGATATGAAAATGCTCAATCAACTCCTGAACCGCCGCGGGCTTGTCATTCAACTGGATTGCCAGGACCGCCATTCGGTCCTTTTCCTTTTCGGCTAACGAGAGAACTTCCTGCATCCTCTCGATGCAGGGAGGGCACCAGGAGGCGCCGAATTCAATCAGAACCCACTTGTCTTTGAATTGATCGAGCGAAATGGTTCCGCTGTTGACGGTTTCAAACTCCACATCGGGAGCACTGAATCCTTTCGCTACGTGGGCAAATGGCTTGGCTCCAACGGGGGAGTAATCCTGGGTGGGAATTTGGCGCAGTAAAATTTGCTGGCCAAAATCCATCCGTTTAATGTAAACGGAGATTGCGCGTCGATACCCCTCGTTAAAATAGCTGGCCATCTGCATTGGTCCGGTATCAGCTGCATTTTTGCCTTCGATGCGGATGATCAAATCGCCCTTCATCAGATTCCAATGAATCGGTGCGGGCTTTTCATCTGCAACGCGCCACCCGTGATCCTCATGAACAATGGCAATATTACCCACCTCCACAACTGGTTGAGGATGGGCTGCAGCATACTGCGCGGCAAGAGCAATGAATGGGAGCAGCAAAATAAATTTCATATGAGCCGGAATCTCCTTTCGATCCGGAGTCGGACCAATTATATCGACTCACAGAGAGCAAGAGACGGACAGGGCCGGATTATCGACCGGCCGGGCTTCAGCAGACACAGCTCCCTCTTCGATACAATCCAAATTAGAACCCTGCCGCCCTTTTTGTGCATCAAAAATGGGAAACCATTTTTGGCAGAAGCGCTTTGCTGTGAGTGAAAAACTTTGATTTCGTCAAAATATTCAAGAAACTGCACGATCCCCACCGGCGCCCGCGCGCTGCTGCCGAGAATTGCGGGTTTGGCGTTGATTTTGGTTTCGGGCGGGATGGCGGCACAGGCTCCGGTGGGGCAGTTGCCCGGTATTCCGGCAAGCCAGGGAGCGGGGCAGAACGCCGCTAATTTCCAGGGCAGCGTGGCGACGGGCGAGGTTTCAGCACAGCCGATCGGACTGTCGCTCGACGAGGCTATCCAGCGGGGACTGAAGAATAACCTGGGCATCATATTGAGCGGCACGCAGACGGCGAGTGCGCGGGGCCAGAGGCTGAGCCAGTTGCAATCGCTGCTGCCCGAAGTGGACGCGAGCGGCAAAGAAACCGTGTCGCAGGTGGATCTGCCCGCGGAGGGATTGCGCATCAAAGGCTTTCCTACCATTCTTGGGCCGTTTGGATATACCGACGTTCGCGCTTCGCTAGCTGGTCACTGGTGAATTTGAATTCGCTGCACAACTACCTGGCCGCGCGCCATAACTTTGCCGCTGCGGAATTATCAGCTCAGGACGCGCGGGAGTTGGTGGTGCTGACCGTAGGCAACGCCTACCTGCTGGTGCTGGCGGATGAGACGCAGGTTGCGAGTGTGGAAGCGCAGGTGGCCACGGCCAAGGTTTCGCTCGACCAGGCGATTGCCAATCACCAGGCGGGCACGGCACCGATGCTGGATGAGCTGAGGGCGCGTGTGGATTATCAAACCCTGGAGCAGCAGTTGATTGTGGCCCAGAACTCTCTCGAAAAAGATAAGTTGGCGCTGGCTCGGACCATCGGGCTGCCTCTGGCGCAGAGTTTTACTCTCACCGATAAGGCGCCTTACGCGGCCTTCGATGAAATAGACGTGGACGCTGCCATTCACCAGGCGCACTTGAATCGCAAAGATCTGGCGTCCCTGGTGGAGCAAACCAAAGCGGCAGAGGAGCAGCGCAAGGCAGCCACCGCCGATCGGCTGCCGACGATTACCTTGAACGGCGACTACGGCGATATTGGCACGACGCTCGCACATTCTCATGGGACGGGCGATGCAACGGGTGCAGTGAGCGCTCCGCTCTTCAAGGAGTATGGATTGCGCGGCGAGGCGGAGATTGCGCAGGCGCAACTGGATACGACGCGGGACCAGTTGAGCGACAAAAACGCGCAGGTGGACGCCGATATTCGCGATGCGCTTCTTGATATTGCATCGGCACAGAAGCAGGTTGAGGTG
>CAWAEU010000045.1:0-108104 GCA_963780975.1 uncultured Acidobacteriaceae bacterium
GAGCTTGGTTTGCCGAGTGGTGCGTAACCGCCGACATGAGCACGGTCGAGCCGAGGCCAGCCCGCGATAGTTAAGCTTTGCCCCGTGGGAAAGCAGAAGCCCAACGATCTGAGTTGGATGCTTCTTCGCGCTCGTGGCAAGTTCCAGCGCGGAGGTGTTCTTTTCATCCTGCGCGTTCGCATCTGCCCCGTTGCTGAGAAGCGATCCGATCCTCGCGAGATCTTCCTCCCGTATGGCCTTGAACAGCTGGTGTTTTTTCCGGTTAGGGGCATGTTGCTCCATCGGATGATAGGCAAGTCTGCTTCGCCCTTTTGCTGACCGATGGAAGCGGCGTAGCATGTCCAGCACGTGAAGGCGAGAACTGTAACGGCGACCCCCATCCAGAAAAGAGCATGGCGTAAGTTTGCGTGACTAGTTGTTTGCGTTGCAACCGAAGGTTCCGAAACGCCCAAAGCGCCTACGAATCGGGAAGCGGAATTGGACGCGAAGACCACGGAATCGACGTTCGCGCTGGCTCTACTCGTGATCGCCCCAGATACTGTCCCAAAATGGCGACAACACTTCCGGCGCTGCATTGAGCCTTAACATGCTGCGTTACTACACTGGTTAAGAAAGCCGCTCGAACCGCGGCTGAGCCAGAGGAAAACCATGCTACAGAACATTTCTCGCACCTCCAAGCAACGAAGAGGCTTCACGCTGATCGAGTTGCTGGTCGTTATCGCGATCATTGCCATTCTCGCCGCCATCCTTTTCCCAGTGTTCGCTCAAGCTAAAGCAAAAGCCAAGCAAGCCAGTTGTCTGAGCAACGAAAAGCAGATCGCGCTCGCCGACCTGCAGTATGGAAACGACAACGACGACCGGCAACCGATGGTGGCTCCCGGTCCGAATATAAGGATCAACAGTGCCGCAAACCAATACATATAAGGAGTGGCTCCGTAAAAATCTCCGGGATTCGAGAGAATATGCGAAAAATTAATCCGATCATCGGGAACGCTCAGGTAAGCCATGGTCATATTGATAAACAGAATCAGCGAAACCAGCCGCGATAGAAGTCCAACCGTCAGTAATCCGCCGCCAATCAGCTCAACCAGTGCGATAGACAGAGCAGTCGTTCCGGGCGCGGGAAGGCCCAGGCTGGTAAAGAACTGCGCCACGCGAGCAAGGTGCGTCAGTTTGCCCCAGCCGTCCTGCATAAACTGCCATCCCCAATAAAGCCGGATCAACAGCAGCAGCGGGCTCTGCACATGGTTGGCCAGCGAAACAAACCTCCGGTAAGCATCCTTCCCGACTTCGATCACCTTTTGCATTCGTCACTCCCTCATCAAATCAGCGAATCTAAATCCGGCGCGCAAATCCATCCCAGCTCGGCCCAGTTGGCAAACCACTCGCGAACTTGTCGTGGCCGTCGCGCTACCACCATCTGCGATTCTCTGAATCCCTCATCCAGAGCCTCACCCAGCGGCAATCCCCGCCGAATCGCAGCAAGCGTCAAAAACTCCTCCCGCCTGAGCCTGCGGTAATAGACCGGAAGCTCCAAGCGGTGCGCCGCAACCCAGGTCGGCTTTCGGCGCAGCCCGGGCAACTTGGCCGGCGCCTCCATTTCGCTCTCATGCTTCACGCCGGCCTCGCTCGCGTCGCGTTTTTCCCGGTCGTGCAGTTCCAGCACCAAATTGTCCGCCGCATACTCCAGCGCTATCAGTTGCAAATGTGGTTGCAGCGCCAAACGCGAACCGGCATCAAGCGTCGTAATCTGATCCAGCGTAAGCGGCTCCCGTTCCGCGCCGTCGAATGTTTCAATAAAAGCCCACTCAATGCGCGCAACGTCGATGGCCAATTTCTGCCGCCGTCCCGCATACACCGGATTTGCCTCCATCCACTCCGCCATCTTCGATCCCAGGTTGCGCATCGAAAACGACCGGCTCGGATGCTCCGTCAGGTAAGCAATCGACAAAGCATCAAATGCGCTGCCTCCCACAACGGCTCGCAGCGCGGTAAAATCCTCAGCCAGTGAACCCAGCACGCGAAACCAATACTGCCGGTTATAGATTTCGAGGCGCTCGAAAGCCGTCAGCCTGCTGTTAGGCGCAATAAATGACTCAGCCACCGCGCTCATCCTGCGGCCATCGGCAGCCTCGGCGCGCATCTCCTCCGTTGCCGTCAGCGGCATCATCACCGCCGCGGCCATCTCGCGCTGCAACTGGGCAAGATTCATCGCCCCACCCCCGCCAAATTCCCCGAGTTCGCTCGCAGATAGCGCTCCGCCTTCTTCGCCTCCGCATGAACCTCATCGAAGCTGGGAATATGATCGTCCCACTCCAGCAGCGTCGGCGTAGGTCCGCAGCGCTCAATTGCCCGCGCATAAAGCTCCCACACTGGATCGATCACCGGATGGTCGTGCGTATCCAGGATGTACTTCTCATACTTCGAGTGCCCCGCAATATGAATCTGTGCCACCCGCTCCGCAGTCACGGCATTCACATAATCCAAAGGCGCAAACTCATGATTCATCGCCGAAACATAAATATTGTTCACGTCCAACAGAATCCCGCAGTCGGCTCGCTCCACTACCTCAGTCAAAAACTCCCATTCCGTCATCTCCGATCCGCTGAAGGCCGCATAGCTGCTCACGTTCTCCACCGCAACCGGAATCTCCAGAAAATCCTGCACCATGCGTACGCGCTCAACAGTCCGCTCCACCGCCTCCCACGTATACGGCAACGGCAGCAGGTCGTGGGTATAAGTCCCGTCCACGCTCCCCCAGCAAAGGTGGTCGCTCAGCCACGGAGTTCCTGTCCTCCGCACCAGTTGCTTCAGCCTGCGCAGATGCTCCGGGTCCGGCGCAGTCACCGAGCCAAAGTACATTGAAACCCCGTGCTGCACAACCCTGTATTGTTCGAGGATGCGATCGAGATTCGCGAGCGGCCGCCCGCCGTCCATCATGAAATTTTCTGAGATAATCTCAAACCAGTCCACCACCGGCTTGCGCCGAAAGATGTGCTCATAGTGCGGAATGCGCAGGCCAATCCCCACGCCGTGATCCTGAAACGCATTGAAGCGATTGCCGGGCATATCTGTCCTTGAAAAATTGCCAAATCTCAAACTGTTTTGAAAGGGCACGACTTTAGTCGTGCCGCAAGCTTCACTAAAAAGGAGAGGGCTTTAGCCTCTGAGGGATTCGTTCGATAAATGAATCAAACCAACTGCAAATGAATCGCGGATCCCACTATCCCACTAATCGTCCAGATCGATGGCGCGGCGGAAAAACCTATAACAATTCCCCACCGCGCCACCGGTGGTACGCAATCTAGGCGGCCTTGGGAGGCTTCGAGCCGTCGGTCGCGCAGCCGCCCTTGCCGGCACAGCTGTTCTTTCCCTTGCAGCCGTTGTTGCCAGACGAGCAACCGCCCTGGCCTTTACAGCTGTTCTTGCCTTTACAGGAGTGTTTCGCAGGCGCATCCTGGCCGGTATAGCGCAGCCCGGCCTTGGCTGAGGTAACCTGCGTCTTGCCGTGTGTGGCCGTCGTCTGGGCCGCTACGGAGGTTCCGCCCATCAGGCCGGAGAGCGCTGCCGTCAGAAGCAGTGCGTTGAGTTGGTTTTTCATTTGCTTTTTTGACCTCGCTTCGGGGTTGGGGCGGAGGGGATCCGCCGGTTATCGCCACACAGAACCAGCCGCTTTGGCCAATCCCGCACAGTTCTGGCACGCAAATAGGACTCTTGCCCTTAAGGAAAGTTACAGGGAATATTTGCCACAGATATGAATTTTTATTCAGCCTGCCCGTCAGTCCGCAACAAAATCAGCCAGAGGAGAGGTTCCACGGCAAAATATTGGCTCCCCATCCCCGGTTTGCTTTACCCTGATTCTGCTGCAAGCCGGCGAAACCCTGCCTCTCAAACAAAAAGCGCTGCGGCCTGGAGGTCGAATCAAGTGAATCCGAAGGGAATGCGTGCTTTAACCGGCGCCAGCCTCATTCTTGCGCTGCTGCAAAGCCTATGTACCGCCATACTGACCATCAATGGCATTCGCTTAGCCATTGGTCTTACCGCCCTGGCCGCTACCAGCATCGCAATCCCCTTGCTTTCATTCCACCGCGACGCGTTGCGCATCCCCATGCTCGCACTGGCCACTACTGGCGCAATCGTGAACCTTCTTGTTCTGGCCTGGATCTGGTATCTTCGCTCGCAGCCCTCCGCCCAGTGGCGCAAGCGCGAGCTCACCTCAAAAGAAAAACGCTCCGAGCTCCTTCAGGTCGCACTCTCAATTCTTACCCTGATTCTGGTTGCACTGGAGTCCTGGTCCCACGTCATCATTCACCGCCCCGCTCCTCATCCGGCCACTCCCATCAGCCAAATTTCCCCCAAGAGTCTCCTCCATGGATAAGCGCCCGCCTGAATTCGATCCATCCATCGCCGACTACTATCAGCAATAGCCTGAAGAGCACCGGCTTGAAGAAGGCGCATTCCTGCTCGAATCCCTGCGCACCCGCGAGTTGATCGAACGCCATGCACCCGCTCCTCCGGCCACAGTCATCGACATTGGCGGCGCAGCCGGCGCCTATGCACTCTGGCTTGCTGAATCAGGCTACTCAGTCCATCTACTCGACCCCATCCCCCGCCTCGTCGCCGAAGCCGAACGCCGTAGCTCCGCCAATCCCCATCCGCTTGCCTCAACCCAGGTCGGCGACGCGCGCAATCTCCCCTATCCCGATGACTTCGCGGAGATGATCCTCCTCCTCGGCCCGCTCTACCACCTCACCTCCGCCCCCGATCGCGCCCGCGCACTCTCTGAAGCTGCCCGCGTTCTCAAGCCCGGTGGCCGTCTCTTCGCCGCCGCCGTCTCCCGCTGGGGATCGGTTCTCGATGGCCTGGCGCGCGATCTATTTTGCGATCCGCAATTCACCGCAATCGTCGAGCAGGACCTGCGCGATGGCCAGCACCGCAATCTCTCCGGCCGCATCGACTACTTCACCACGGCTTACTTTCATCGCCCCGAAGATCTTCGCGACGAAGTCTTAGCTGCCGGCCTTTCCATTGATGGATTATTCGGTATCGAGGGTCCAGGATGGATTCTTCCCGATGTCGCCGCGCGGATGGCCGACCCACGCCGCCGTTCCGATCTGCTGCGCGCCGCACGCCTGCTTGAAGCGGATGCTTCAATCCGCGGTTCCAGCGCCCACCTGCTGGCCATAGCCCGCAAGCCTGCCTGAAAAACAAGCCCTAAGGCCCGGCAGTTTCCAGTTCCTTCTCCAACCGCGCATGCAACCGCTCGCTGAACCCCGCCGGCAGCTCGAAGACCCTGTCATCCGCCATCAGCACTACCACATTGCGTGTCGAATCCAACACTGCCGAGCAAATCTCGCAAGTCTCCAGATGCCGGTCGATTTCGGCGCGCAACTCCGCGTCCACCTCGCCGTCAATATATGCGGAGATGTGCTCCCAAACGTGTTTGCAGTCGATCCTCATGCGCCCCACCCAAATATCCCTTTGCTTTTAGGCGCGTATCCTTTCAGACGCGGAGCCAGTTCCCGCTGCAGCAAGGCTCGCGCCCGGTGCAGCCGCACTTTGACTGACCCCTCGCTGATGCCCAGCGCCGTGGCCGTTTCTCGCACATCCATCTCTTCGATGTCCCTCAGCAGCACAACGTTACGGTAAATCGCCGGCAGCCCCTCAATCGCCGAGCGCAACATCGCGCCCAGTTCCTTCCGCTCCAGCGCCTCCGACGGTACCTCGCGCCAACTGGTCAAAATTGCCGGCGTATAGTCCCCGGTTCGCTCATCCGTATCGGCTTCCAGCGAATCTTCGCGCCGGTTTCCCGCCTTGCGCAGCCGTCCTAACCCTTCATTCCTGGCAATCGAAAGCACCCAGGTGCGGAACTGCGACTCGCCACGAAAGTTTTTCAGATTCAGATAAACCTTGATGGCCGTATCCTGCGCCGCATCCTCCGCTTCCGCCTCGTTACGCAACAGCGAAAAAACCATAAAATAAATAGCACGCTCCAGGGGACGGATCAGCTCATGGAACAACTGCCTCTCGCCCGCCAAAATCCGGCGGATACAGTCGGCCTCGAACTCTGGATTTGAAGTGCTCATCCTCGCCTGTCACGGGGAAACCGGGCCAATCTACCCTCCCGCCACCCCGCGTCTCTCAAAAACGACTATAGCTTGGCTACCCACCCAGTCGGCTTGAACCCCGTAGCTGGATTCCCGTTCCCGGCATAAGTTTTTTCAAATGAAAAGAATCCTTGTATTAAAGCCGCTATCGCGCTGTACAATCTCCGCAAGGAGACCCATGGCCGGAGATATTCAACTTACTTGCAGCGATTGCGGGCAGGAATTCGTTTTCACCCCTGCCGATCAGGCGTTTTTTCAGGAACGCGGTTACTCTACCCCGAAGCGTTGCAAAGGTTGCCGAATGGCAAAGAAAAACGACCAGGGGGGCTCCGGCTACCGCTCGGGCCCGGCACAGGGAACTCCTGTGATTTGTTCGGGTTGCGGTCAGCCTACAACAGTGCCTTTTGAGCCGCGTGGCGATCGCCCGGTCTTCTGCCGGGATTGCTACCAGGCCCGCAAGGGCAGCGGTGGTGGTTCGCGCGGTCGCGACCGTTAATAGTCTTTTATACCGGTCTGATGCCCACTTCGCGCATCGGACCGTATTCTCTGGGCAAGCTCAAGCATAGCTACCTGGGAGCGGCTAAGTACCTCTCTGTCCGTTTCTGGCGATCTCGGCCGGCTGATTCCCTGCTTTCAACCCGAGGACTCCTATAAATATCGTGCCCCCCCAATTGTCCTTCGCGGGATTCGCATGGAAGAATCTCTGGCGCAGACGGCTCAGAACCCTGCTTACGCTCGGCGGCATCGCTATGGCCATCGGAGCCTTCGTCGGCCTCGTCGGCTTCTCCCGCTCCTTTGAGCACGAGTGGCTGCGCATGTACCTCAGCAGCGGCACCGATATAGCCGTCGTGCAGCAGACCTTCCTCAACACCTCCATGGAAGAGTCAGCCGGAATCAAGCTAAAGGCATTGCCCGTCGTAGCCCAGGCTACGCCCATGATCCTCAACCTGATGGATCTAACCCCCGAAGTCAACGCGCTGGCCTATGGCTGGAAGGCCGATTCCTATGAATTCGACTCCCTCCAGCTCATCTCTGGCCATCGCCTCCGCGACGGCGTTCCTGAAGTTATGTTGGGAGACCTGCTGGCCGGCAATCTGCATAAAAATGTCGGCGACACGCTTGAGATTCAAGGCTCCCCCTTCACCGTAGCCGGCATCTATCACGGCGGCTCGGCGCTCGAGGCTGGCGCGGTCATCCTGCCTATCGATCAAATGCAGCAGCTCGGCGGATTGCAGGGTAAAGTCACCGCCTTCCATATTCGCCTTCGTCCCCCGCCCCCCGGCGAAGCGCCCGATCATTACCTGAAGCGCGCCCAGGCTGAGATTGAAACCGCCCTGCCCGGCCTGCGCGCCGTTCCCGCCGCCGAGCGCGCCAGCAACAATCAAATCGTCCAGCTCGCCCACGCCGCCGCCTGGGGCACGTCCTCCATCGCCTTGCTCATCGGCATCCTCGGCATCGCCAACACTATGGCCATGTCGGTCTTCGAACGCACCCGTGAAATCGGCATTCTGCGCGCTCTCGGCTGGAAGCGCCGGCGCATCATGATGCTTATCCAAACTGAAGCTGCCGTGCTGGGTCTGGCCGGAGGCATATTCGGCCTCGCCATTGGCTGGAGCGCCTTGCATCTGCTCTCTTACCTTCCCCAAACAGCCAGCATCGTCTCCGCATCCTTCCCTGTGCTGCTACTGGCTGAAGCGCTAGGTATAGCCGTCCTTGCTGGGTTGGTTGCCGGGGCATATCCCTCATGGCGAGCCGCACATCTCTCGCCAGTGGAGGCGCTGCGCCATGACTAGCCCAATTCTTGAAACCCGCAGCCTGCGCAAAAGCTACGACCAGGGTCGCATCGAGGCCCTGCGCGGCGTCGATCTCTCCGTCTCCGCCGGCGAATATCTGGCCATCAGCGGGCCCAGCGGCAGTGGCAAATCAACCTTGCTGCAACTGCTCGGCGGCCTCGATACTCCAACCTCCGGCCAGATCCTCTTTCAGAATCAATCGCTCGGAACCGCGGTCAATCTCGACGACTACCGCGCCCATCATGTCGGATTCATCTTCCAGGCCTTTTATCTCCTGCCCACGCTCAGCGCCCTTGAAAATGTGCAGGTGCCCATGCTCGGCGTAGGCGGTGAAGCCTGTAACCGTGCCCAGCAGGCCGATTTCTTCTGCGCGAGATGGGTCTTGAAGGCCGCCTCCATCAATATCCCAACGAGCTTTCCGCTGGAGAGCGCCAGCGCGTAGCCATCGCCCGTGCCCTTGCCAACAAACCCTCCATCCTGTTGGCCGACGAGCCCACCGGCAATCTTGACAGTGTCAACTCCGCCCGCATCATGGAAATGCTCATCGGCATCCAGAAAAAGCACGGCATGACCCTCATCGTCATCACCCACGAAAACGAAATAGCCGAGTCCGCTCCCCGTCACATCCGCATGCGCGACGGCCTCCGCATCGACAGCGACGAAAGCGGGCGAAAGTCTTGAGCCGCTTCTTTCATGCGCAATCCGGGTGCCCCATCCAACTGCGGTCATTTCGCGGATGGGTGGGATACCACAAAATCCAACTATCCCGTCTTCTCCAGACTGCAATAGCCTGCCTTATCCTTCTCCTCGCCCTGCCCGCAAACGCGGTGGATACACAAACCGTCCTCGCAACCCCGCGCCAGAACGTGCAGTCAGCCGATTTCCGCGCCACCGGCCACCTTGTTCGCGTCGATGCAAACGGCGCGCGCACCAGCTATGCAATCACCATCAAAGCCCACTGGTTTCCCGGCGTTCTACGGGTTCTGCTCCAAATTAACCCTCCCAAAAGCGCCAAATCAGATGCTCGGGAGAACATTCTTCTTGAAATGCGACCCAATGGACAAAATGTGATCAATATTGCTCATCCCGGAGATTCCTCTCCAGCTATTCTGCCCTTTGGAAAGTGGAGTGATGGTCCGTTAGGTCCTGGATTCAGTTACGAAGATTTTCTTGAACCCGAGTACTTCTGGCCTAACCAGACCGTTGTGGAACAAACCAAATACGGCGCGCGCGATTGCAACGTTTTAAAAAGCACGCCCGGCGCTTCAGATCGCACGCACTACTCCGAGATCCGTAGCTGGCTTGATTCCACCATCGGCTTTCCAGTTTATGTGGAGAAAACGGTGAAGGGTACAGGGGCAGTTAAAGAATTCACTTATTTCGGCCTCCGCCACACCGGCGGCATCTGGTCCGCAAGCCAGGTTGAAGTCAAGTTGCGCGGCAGCGCCGGCTCTACCCTCCTCATCGTCGATCGCGGCAGCGCAAAAGCGAATCTCGCCCTCGCCGACTTCAGCACCCAACAACTCACCCGTTTCTAGGATCACAAGTGAATATATTTCTCTGGATTATTAGTTCGTCGGCGGCTCTGATCGGAATTGGATTTCTCTATCAATTAATCGGCGGTCATTTCGATCGCAAGCGTTTCTCCGGCCCCGGCCGCTGGGTAACCGTAGGCCGCAACTGCAAACTCTACCTGCTCGAAAAAGGTTCCGGCGGACCCACCGTTATCTTTGAAGCCGGCATCGCCGCCACCAATCTCAACTGGTGTCATATTCAGGAGATCGTCTCCCGCTTCACCGGTACCGCGTCCTACGATCGCGGCGGCCTTGGCTTTAGCGGCCCATCCCGCACCGCGCGCACCCCCGGCAACATTGCCGTCGAATTGCACGACATGTTGCAGTCCGCCGGAATCGAGCCGCCCTATATTCTTGTCGGCCATTCATTCGGCGGACTTGTCATGCGCCGCTTTGCGCTCCTCTACCCTGAAGACGTGACAAGCATCCTTCTGGTCGACCCCATGCGTTGCGAAGAGTGGCCTCCGTTCGATCCCAGCAAGCAATCCCAGGTCGACCTCGGCAGCAAACTCACCCGCTATGCAATTCCCATCGCCCGCATCGGCCTCGCCCGCCTCGCGGTCACCTCGTTGCTCTGCCGCTCCGGCCGCCTCTCAGGCCAGTTAGCCGGAGTAGCCGGATCGGGAGGCCGTCATGTGTTGGGTCGTGTAACAGAAGAAGTCGGCAAGATGCCCCGCGAAGTTTGGCCCGTCATCGCTGCCCACTGGTCGAGCCCCGGCTATTACCGCGGCATGTGCAGCCACGTCGAGTCGGTTCCAGACACGGTCAGAGAGATGCACGACGCCGGCCCCATCCACGATATCCCTGTGCTGGTTCTCACCCCAGGCAAATCCACACCACTCTCCATTGACGGTCTCGAATGCATCGGCGACAACGTGCAACAGGTCATCGCCGAATCCAGTGCCCACTGGATTCATCTCGACGAACCCGACCTCGTCATCGATTCCATTCGCGAGATGGTTACCGCGGCAATCGCCGAACCCGTCGCCGCCATCGGCTGAGGATTTACTGCTTCTCCCCCACCGAAAACGCCGTCCACGGCCCGGAAATCATATCCTTCAAAATCGGCTTCATCCAGCTATACTCCGGATGCGCAGCCAAAAACGGTGCGGCCAGAAAATCCTCTCCGCATGGATGCCCCGCGTGCCCAATCAACGCCATCTTTCCCGCCAAATCGGAGTCCGTCACCTTCCCCGTTACCGCTCCGTTCGGCTCATAGGGTCCCATCTTCCACTCCGGCATCCCGCGCGGGGTCTTGTCAATATGACCGCAGATCGACCGCTCGTCGGCATCCACTTTGCCCGTGTAGCTGTCCACGTGGTCGGCAAGAAACTGCTCGGCCAGTTCCACATCAATCCGCCCCTTGGCCCCCTCCATGCGCTTCTCCGCCGTGATCCGCCTCGCATTCTCTGAATGGGATAGATTTGTCATATCGAAGTTATCGGTCTCATCCCGAATCAGTTTCGGATCGCGTGCGAAGTTGCTGCTGACAAAGTACCCGTCTTTCGTCCGCCACAGCGGCGTGTTTTTCAATCCCAGCTCCAGGTAGGCGATCTCCCCGGTCTTGCGGTCGCCGATCAGCCAGTCATTGGCGTAGCCGCCGTTGTTGCCTTCCTTAATCAGCGCCACATACTCATCAATCGTGCTTCCATACTGCAACGCCTTCCGCGAACGCACAAACTCCGGCTTCCCGTCCGGGTCCCAACCAGTGAACTGCGTGATAGTTGTCTCGGTGATCATCAGGCCCGCATCGTTCACCCCGAAGTCGTCCTGGCTGGTAATCACTCCCGGCTCTCCATCCATCAGGATGCGGTGCCCGTGCGCCGGCTGTATATCGAACATCATGGTCCAGCGCGACCCTTCTGCATAGCCTGACCAGTTATTGTGCGCGATCACGATCTTACCGCCCTTGGTATAACTCCCCGTGGCGATGAAAGCTGAGCACCGGCCCGCGGGCGCAATCGGTGGCGCGTTGGCCACCTTCTTCTGCTTGTTCAGCCAGGGAACGTAGTACTCCGGCAGCTCGATGCCTCCGTTCAGCGCCACAATATCCCACACGTCCAGCTTCACGCCTTTCGACTGAACCCCTTTGGCAACGCCCTCCAGCTCCTGCTGGTACTCTGCGTCAATGTGCGGCCAAAGCATCTTGCGCCCGGCTTCGCGGAAAAAATTCCAATTGCGCGTGGTGTCGTGCGCGGTTTCAAGTTTGATTACCCTCACCAGGTCCTCGATCTCGGCAGCAAGTAACTGCCCGTGCTCAAACCCAATTTCGGAGGGAGTACCCTCAAGATGTACGTAGGTCCATCCGCTTTTTTCAAAGCGGTATCCATGCAATGAGCTGGTTGTTGAGCTTGGAGTGGAAGGCGTGTCCGTTGCGTCGACAGGAGAAACCGCGCAAACGCAGAAAGTCGAAAACAGAAAAACAGCAAGAGCACGGGGAAGCATGCGTACCATCAAAACCCTCCGGAATCCCTTGAAGATACCACGAAGGATTGACGTGAACGCAATACTCAGTGTGACTTGTCAAAAGTTCATTACAAAAATTGCTGTCACCCTGAGCGGAGTCCGCCGCAGCGGACGCAGTCGAAGGACCTGCGTTTCCACCGCTGGATATCGGCTAAGAATTTCTTGAGCACCCAATTAGCGCTTCTTTGCCGGCTTCTTCGCAACCTTTTTAGCCGCCGGCTTTTTCGCCACTGGCTTTTTCGCTTTCGCTGCCGGCTTCGCCTTAGCGGGCTTAGCCTTAACCACAGGCTTCTTTACCGGCTTTTTCACCGCGGTCTTGGCCTTTGCTTTAACCGGAGCCTTCGCTTTAACCGGAGCCTTCGCTTTAACCGGAGCCTTTGCCTTAACCGTAGCTTTCACCGGAGCCTTAGCCGCAACCTTCTTCACAACCGGGGCAGCCTTAGCTTTCGCAGGCGCAACCACAGGCTTAGCTTTAACCGGCGCAACCGCGGGCTTCGCAGCCGGCTTTGCTTCAGCCTTTCGCCTTCGCGGCAGGCTGAGCCTTCTCCGCCTTTGCAGCTTTTGCCGCACCAGCCTTGCCAGCCGGAACGGCAACCTCCGGCTTCACACCCTTACCTTTCTTCCCAGCAGGAACTGGCACGTGATCCGCATCTTCCAGATCATCATCAAGTGATTCATCATCGTCGGCCATATCGGGTTCCAGATCGCCCTTGGGAATCTTGATGCCCAGGTCGATCTCTTCTTCATCGCCGCCGATATCGTCAATATCCTCTTCCACGGCGCTCTCCGCCTCATCCTCATCGTCGTACGCGCGCTCCTTCGCCTTGGGCTCTGCGCCACGCTTCACGCGCGGCCTCTTGATGGTCACCTGCGGCGGCGGAGCTGGCGGCGAATGTGGTTCCAGGAAGGCGCGCGCCTCCTCCGGAGTGGTCAACCGCCCATCAATCAATTGCAAAAAGATAGTCTGAATCAAATCGGAGTAGCCCGGCAGCTCCGGCGTAATGCGCATCTCCTGCATCAGCGCGTGTGGAATGCGCTGCCGCGCCTCCGGCCACACCTTCAGGAAACGGTTATAGCGTTCCTGCACAGCCGCGTCCTTGCTGCTGAAACCAAGCCACAGAACCGCCTCCGGATCGTAACTCCTGAAAGCTTGAAATTCGACGATGGTGTTGCATACTCCTTTGACATCAGCACCTTGGCAAACTCCGATGCCAACGCGTCCAGGCTGTTCCACTCCTCAACAAACCCCTGCCGCAGCAGCGACTTCTTCAGCGTCGCCACTTCCTTCCCGGAAAGCTTGGCTGTCAGCAGTTGCATCTGCGCCGCCGACATATCGGCATGAACTCCCTCCGCCAGCAGCTCCTTCGCCAGCGTATGCAGAGCTGTCAATTTCTCCTCGTCTGCCTTGGCTACTGTCCAAGCCGGATTGAGTACCTTCATCCAGCCCTCAGCCTCCAGCGCTCGCAGCACCTTCAGCCCATCTTCCTCGTGGCCAATCTGCTCCAGTTCCTCTTTGCGCGCCTGCGCTGAAGGATATTCAATCACGCCCTCGCCCTTGGCATTCTCATAGCGGGTCAGGGTCTTCGGTTCCATATCCCAGCCCAACCGAGCCAGGTAACGCGTGGCCCGAATCAGCAGCGAGGGTTCCTCAAGAAAACCATAATTTGAGACCAGCCGCAGCAACCGCCCCTCAATATCCGCAGCCCCGTTCAACGGATCCATCAACAGTCCAAACGACCCTTCATTCAGCGAAATGGCCATGGCGTTGACGGTAAAATCCCGCCGCCGCAAATCTTCGTGGATCGATGCGGGATGAACCACCTTCTTGCCCGGCTTGGGATACTCCACCCGGTGCGTGCTGATCACGTCCACCCGCACCGTCCCCGGAAAGCACAGATAAAGGCTGCGTGTTTCCTCGTCCTCGCCCCACACGCTCCCGCCCAGTTTCTGTATTATTTTCTTTAACTTGAGCGCATTTCCATGAACAGACACTTCAAGTTCACGGGCCGCCTGGCCGTTGGTCATGTCGCGCACCGCATCCCCGGTCAGAAACAGAATCGTTCCCGCCTCACGGGCTGCCTCGCGTATCTGCCGCAATGCGTGTTGTTGATCGGCTGTAAGCCGGTTTTCCAAAAGATAAATGTAGTCGGGCATTCCCTTTCCTGCTTCCGTCACTTTCCACTGCCAAATGACTGATGCTGCTAGCCTTACTGCACAAACCGGCTAAGGTTGCAACCAGTACATTAACACAATAAAGCCCCGCTGGCTACAACGCTTTAACAGACATTCCCACTGGACCGATTTCTCCCATTCTTGACCTCACCGTCCCGCCATACGGATTAAGTGCAGACCATGGGGCCTCCGGTTCGTGCGACAATCCAGAACGATGGCCTCCCTCCGCAAACCGGTGATTGTGCGCAAGTTCTCAAGAGACTGGTGCGCGGGCTACGCCGGAACCAGCTTCGGCCAGGACGCCGCGGAACTGGAGATCCTCGACCTAACCGGAAAAGTCCTCCGTATCACCTGGGACCAGGTCAAGTGGGTCTGCTACGTCCGCGACCTGCCCGTGGGCGATTCCGCCAATCCTGAACGCCTCCTCCACAAGCGCTTTGCCATCCGCCCCCGCACCGCTGGCCTTTGGCTGCGCATGACCCTCACCGACGGCGAGGAGTTGGAAGGATTGGCCGCGAACGACCGATCGCTCATCGAGGGCGCCGGCCTGTTGCTCACCCCGCCCGATACCCGCTCCAACACGCAGCGAATATATGTGCCACGCCAGGCAATTCAATCGCTGGAATTAGTCGAGCCTCATCGGCGCAGCCGCCCGCAAGCGCGCCGCCGCCGGCCCTGCCGACCAGCAACCAGAGCTCTTCCCCGGCGACTCGGATGCGGAGTAATACCATTTGCTCGCTTCGCTCGCACGCCCCTGCGCATAATTTCGAGTGAGACAATATAAGTTGATTGCAAACATTCATCTATAGGTTAATCATGACTAAAATCTCTCGCTCAATAGCACTTCTCATCACCGGCGCGTTCATCTGCGTACCTCTGTTCGGCGCAACCTGCGAAAGCTTGGCGCATCTTTCTTTTCCCCACGTCTCCATTACCTCGGCCACGTCCATCGCGCCCGATGCATTCAGCGTGGACGATTCTCATCCCATCCCCAATCTCCCCGCATTTTGCCGCGTCCAAGCTACTCTGACCCCCACTCCCGATTCCAATATTCACATTGAAGTTTGGTTGCCCACTCTCGATTGGAATGGCAAATACGAAGGCACCGGTACAGGCGGATATGCAGGCAGAATCAACTACAACTCCCTGGCTGGCGGACTGCGCCACGGCTATGCTGTGGCAAACACCGATATGGGCACTTCGGTACCAAAAGGATCCAACGCCGATCTTCTCGTCGATCATCCTGAAAGATGGGCAGACTGGGGCTGGCGCTCCACTCACGAAATGACGGTTGCCGCCAAACAGTTCGTCGAGGCCTTCTATGACCGTGAACCCGAACGCGCCTATTTTGACGGCTGTTCAACCGGTGGCGAGCAGGCTCTGATGGAGGCACAGCGTTTTCCTGACGACTACGAAGGCATTGTTGCCGGGGCGCCGGCTAATAACCGCACCCACCTGCATATGGCCATTCTCTGGAACTATGCGGCCGGAAGCAGAACGCCTGCGGACAATATCCCTAAAGCCAAGTTACCGATGATCACTGAAGCTTTATTGAACGCCTGCCCCAAGGCAAAGGCCGTAGCATCCGACGCATTCCTCACCAGCCCCGAAGACTGCCACTGGGACCCCAATGCCCTATTATGCAAATCCAGCGACGCGCCTGATTGCCTAACCGCCGAACAAGTGGCAACCGCGAGAAAAATCTTTAGCGGCCCCGTGAACCCCCGCACCGGCGAGTCCATCTATCCGGGCGTGCCCAGGGGCAGTGAATTCGGATGGCCAGACATGATTCCGCAATCCGCCAATGCGCCCTACACGTCCCTGTTCAAATGGACCTTCGGTGCAGATTGGAAGTGGCGCAATTTTGACTTCGACCATGATGTGCCAATCGTCGATGCCAGGCTGGCTTCCACTCTCAACGCCACCAGCCCCGACCTCAGCGTCTTTAAAGCACACGGGCACAGGCTCCTCATGTATCACGGCTGGGCCGACTGGCTTGTCCCTTCGCCGGAGTCAATCAATTACTACAAAAGCGTAGTCAATGCCCAGGCCAAACCAGCCGCAAGCAGCCACAAGAGTCAGGACCAGGAGACGCAATCATTCCTGAGGCTCTTCATGGTTCCCGGCATGTCGCACTGCGGCGGTGGTCCGGGTTTGAATTCCCTCGAGCCGCTTACCTCTCTCGAACTTTGGATTGAGAAAGGCATTGCCCCGGAGCAGTTGATCGCCTGGCGCGAGGAGAACGGCAAGATTCTGATGACAAGGCCTGTTTGTCCCTTCCCCCAGATTGCCCGCTACAGCGGAACTGGCGATACGAATCAGGCCACGAGTTTCACCTGCGCCAGTCCCGTGCAAATCGGCAGCCAATAATGCCGCAAAGCCACACCACAATCCAAACCCCCAACCGGAGTCGCAAAACAGACACGCCTCCTCATCCGTTACAATTCTTGCGATGAAGCTAGGTGAATTGGCAAGCCGATTAGGCGCGGAACTGTGCGGCAACGCGGAGCTGGAAATCACTGGCGTGAAAGGGCTTGAGGAAGCCGGACCCACTGAAGTAACCTTCGTGGCCAATCCTCGCTACACAGCGCTGGCGCGCACCACCCGCGCCGCCGCCGTCCTCGTCGATCCTGACTTTCAACAGATCGACGCCGCCACTCTGCGCATCAAGAACCCTTACCTTGCCTTCTCCCGCGCACTAGCCTTCTTCTACCAGCCTCCCGCATACTCCCCCGGAATTCATCCCACCGCCGTCATCGATCCCACCGCCGTAATTGGCCCCGACGCACACATCGGCGCCTATGTCGTCATCGGCCCGAAGGTCAAGTTAGGCCCGCATGCCACTCTCCTGCCCCACGTCGTCCTCTATCCCGGAGTCCAGGCTGGCAGCCATCTCTTTGCCCACGCCCATTCCGTAGTCCGCGAAAACTGCATCCTCGGCGACCACGTAACCCTCGAGAATGGTGCCATCGTCGGCGCGGACGGCTTCGGTTTCGCCAAAAACGAAGCCGGCCACTGGGAGAAGATCCCTCAATCCGGCCCCGTCCACCTCGGCAATCGCGTCGATGTTCAGGCCAACGCCACCATCGATCGCGCCACGGTAGGAGCCACCGAAATCGGCGACGGAACCAAAGTCGATAACCTCGTCCAGGTAGGCCACGGCTCTCACGTAGGCGAGAACTCCCTGATCTGCGCCCAGACCGGTCTCGCAGGCTCCTCAATCATTGGCAACAACGTCATCCTCGCCGGCCAGGTCGGCATTGCAGGCCACTGCACCGTAGGCGACGGCGTCATCCTCACCGCCCAATCCGCCGTCTCCCATGACATCCCGCCCGGAAAAATCATCTCCGGCTCGCCCGGCTTCGACAACCGCGTCTGGTTGCGCGCCGTCACCATCTTCCAGCGCCTGCCTGAACTGCTCAAGCGCCTTGACCGCGTAGAAAAGAAACTTGAGTCCCATACATCGCCGCAAAGCTCGGACGAAAGCAGTAAATGAAAATTCAACAAAGCCTCACTCTTCGATTCCTGCCCGCAATCCTCTTGCCTGTGCTCGCCCTTGCCGCCGGTTGCCACTCCTACCATGTCGATACAACCGTCGAAAACCGCTCCGGAGCAGCCATTCAACTCCTTGAAGTCGACTATCCCAGCGCCAGCTTCGGAGCTGACAGCCTGGCCGCCGGCGCAGTCTTCAACTATCGCATCCAGCTGCGCGGCAGCAGCCCCATCAAGGTGCAGTACACAACTGTCGACCGACATCAAGTCCAGATCGTAGGCCCCGCCCTCTTCGAGCTTCAACAAGGCCAGTTACAAATCATTCTGCTCCCCGGCGGCAAAGCCGAATTTCATCCCCAACTCACGCCCTAACCCATCTCCAAACTCTTCGATTTCTTAAAAGCTTCACATACACAATCAACAAGTCATATTTTTTCGCTGCTCACCAGCAAAATCCTACCGATAAATAAATTGGGAGGCGCGATGTGCGCGGGAAACCTGCATTCATGAGCAGTCGTCCGCGGCTTCCGTTGTCACGGAGGCATGGGTTCGCCGTGCGCCTGCCGCTCTGTCTCTTTGCCGTCTTTATCGCCACGGTAGTTGTCCGCTTCATGCCTGAAGCCAACTACATGATCTGGTTTGCCAACGGAGTGCTGCTGGCTTTCCTCATTCTGTCGCCGCGCAGGCGCTGGCCCGCCTATTTCCTTGCCGGCTTCGTCGCCCAGATTACCGGCAGCATGATCATCAGATCTCATTTCCAGATGAACCTTCTTTTGACGTGCATGAATCTGGTTGAAGTGTTCATCAGTGCGTTCCCCTTGCGCCTCTTGTCCACCGCGCTGCCTCGTTTTACTGACCGCAATTATCTGCTCCGTTTCATCTGCTTTGCTGTTCTCGGCGGCCCGCTGGTTATGGGATCGGCCTTTGCGTTCTATGCCGCCCATTGGCAGCATTCCGCTCCGATGCCTGTGCTGCTCGAGTGGGTAGTAGCCGACGGCCTCGGCGTCGCTCTTACCACGCCTGCTTGCGTGGCTATCCTTCGTATTCGTTCCCGCGAAATCTCCAGTTTTCGCAAACACTGGATTTACCTGATCCCGGTTGTGGCTGTCACCGTGGCCGGATTTTCTCAAAGCAGCATTCCGCTTGAGTTCTTTCTCTTTCCGCTCCTCGTCCTGGTCCTGCTCCGGCTTGGTCTGGAATGGCACCTCCATGGCCCTGCTCTTCGTCGCCGCGTTAGGTAGCTGGTGCACCGTGCACGGCCACGGACCCTTCGCTTCCTCAAACTCCCTCACCTCGCTCGAGCCGGCCATCGTCGTCCAGGCCTATCTCGCTTCTGTCATGTTTCTGCTCTACAGCGTCTCCGTGATCCTTGAGAGCAGGCGCGCTGCCGAGCGCCGCCTGCACAAGATCGTCGCTCAGCACGCCCTGGTCACGGGGAACTCCCGCGACGTAATCATTCTCGCCGACTTCGAGGGCAACCATCGATTCGTCTCCGCCGCCGCCGAGCATATGGTCGGTTGGACGCCGCTGGAGATCATGAATCAAAAAAGCACTGATCTGGTCCATCCCGACGATCTCTCCAAAACCGCTGATGTTGTGCAAAAACTCTATTCCGGGGCCGAAGGCGCCATGATCGAGTGCCGCATTCGCAAGCGTAATGGAGTATATATCTGGGTTGAAGCCAGTCTCCGCGCCGTCCGCAACTCCGCTTCCGGTACTCCCTCCGGAATCCTCAACATCGTCCGCGACATCACTGAGCGCAAGCAGGCTGAACAGCAACTCCAGGATGCCTACCGTGCTGTTGAAACTCTCGCCATCACCGACGCCCTCACAGGACTGGCAAACCGGCGTCGGTTTGACCAGTGCCTCAACAGCGAATGGCTGCGCGGCCTTCGCGACCGCCATCCGCTCGCCATGCTGCTCATCGACGTCGACCTCTTCAAGTCTTACAACGACACCTACGGCCATGTACGCGGCGACAGTTGCCTAAAGCAGATTGCCGAGGCCGCCCTGGACGTGGTGTCGCGCCCCGGTGACCTGGTAGCCCGTTTCGGCGGCGAGGAGTTTGCCGTCATCCTGCCCAACACCGGCAGCGAGGGCGCATTGCTGGTCGCCAACCAGATCGCCGCAGGCCTGCGCAATCGCAGGCTCGAGCACAGCACCAATCCCCTCGGGATCATGACCATCTCAGTAGGCTGCGCCGCCCTGGTGCCCAGTTTAGGAATGCACGCGGTAAGCCTGGTGAAGCTGGCCGACGAGGCCCTCTATAAAGCCAAGCGCAACGGGCGCAATCAGGTTTGCTCTGGCAACACCATCGACGCAAGCGCGGACGGCTTCCCTTCCATCACCCAATCTGAGGCCTCAATCGAAAAAGCATCCTGAGCGCAGTCCCTACAGAAATGTGGCCGGGCCCCAAACAACAGATCCTCGCCGCTGGGTCACAAGAAGGGGGTACAACCCCCGCATAAAACCGCGCGGAATCAAGTGATGCGTCCGGCATTCATTTTGCTGGCCAAAAACAATTCCGGCGGATTATCCAAATAGATAACCCGCCGGAACATTCTCTCGTAAACAGATCAACAGTTAAAACGGCGTGCGGTTAAAACGCGTAGATCAGTGATATCTGAAGCTTCCGCGGCCCTGAAAGTGTACTGGTGATATCGCCAAAGTTGGTTGGGTTGCCGCCTATGTATGATTCGGGCGGACCGTAGCTGGCGATGTTAAATGCGTTGAATGCGTCGACGCGAGCCTTCATAGTTTCTGTCTTGTAGGTTTTGAAAGCCTTGGAAAGAGACAGGTCATAGTTCTGGTATCCAGGACCACGCTCCGTGCCGGCATGTGCGGTTCCAAAGTCCTGACTCGGCCGGCCATAGGCGCAATAGGGGTTATTCGTAGGAGCCGTTCCGTGCGTAGCGCATGGAAATGCCGATGGATCGGTGCCAAACCACTTGAATTCGCCGGTCGAGATACGGCCTCGCCCAACAATCTTCATCTTGCTGTATTGGTTTGCGAATCCAAAGTAGTCTCCGCTTAATAGCTGCGCGCAGTTGTTTTGGCATTGCTGGCCGTTATCGTGAATGGTGAGTGGATAGCCGGTATTGAGTTCCGCATTCATTGATAACTGCCATCCACCAAAGACTTCATCTGTGATAGTGTTCCAGCTCGACCCGAACTGCTTTCCACGGCCGAACGGAAGTTGATAGACCGCGGTTCCGGATACGTTCTGCCGCGCGTCAAATGAGGATGGGCCGTAATCTCCCCTGGGATTATTCTCATTCTGCCAGTAGGAATCGGTATCGCCAGTGCCGGTAACGCCGAAGTATCCAACGTTATTGGTCAACGACTTGCCGAATGTGTAGTTAACCAGGAACTCCAATCCCTGGGCCATGTGACGTTGCACTGTGACCTGAAGTGAATGGTAGTTTGAAATGGCCCGCGATGCCGTGTACTTGAGTACGTTGCTGCCGGGATTATCGGGGCTGTTCGGGTTACCCACGAGCGCAAAGAAAGGCTCGATGGACTGATAGCAGGCATCAATCAGAGCAGTAGTTGACAGGCCCGCGCAGGTATCATCCTGTGTGTACTGGTTCGCCCACATGGGAACGGCCAAATGCTGGCCGACCTGGCCCACATAGCCCGCCTGCACGGAGGTATGATTGTCGATCTGATACTGCAGGTTCAAGCTGAACTGCGAGATTACCGCCGGACGCATGGCCGGATCCCAGGCATAGCAAGTGGATGAGGCGCATGTGTTTGTGCCCGCGCTTCCGATGAAGCCAGTTGCCAGGGAATACGTACCCAGTGAAAATGGTCCCGGGCCGCCGGCGTTATTGCTGACTGCCGGCTGGAATTGCGGGTTTTGCGTCAAGCGCAGCGACGAACCCGTGGATTCCAACTCGTCGGTGCTTCCGTATCCTCCGCGAACTACCAGCTTCGGCATAGCCTTGTAAGAGAAGCCGACGCGCGGCATAAAGCCGAGGCGATAGGGGTTGATCAAAGCGCGGCTGTTAGTCCTGCCCGTGGTTGGGTTATAGGCACCGGCATACGACAGCATCGAATCGGGCGAGGTGCCGAACGGCTTCCCGATGGCGTAGGGCACATTGACGTTGACCATCTTGTTGTTGACTTCAAAATTGGGCTGCTCGTAGGAATACCGCAAACCAATATTCACAGTCAGGTTCGGCAGAACCTTCCAGTCATCCTGGGCGAAAATAGCATCGCGCCACTGCCGCTGTCCGAACAGTCCATGAGGAGCGGTGATTTGGGCATTGGATGCTGTATCCAAAACAAAGTCAGCGTATCCGTAGCCTTCGTTGTTATTTCCGTAGTTGTTCCAGTTTGCCGTCGGATTGCCGTTATAAGTGAACTGTCCCAGCAAACCGCTCGTATCGCTATAGCTGACGTAGTCCTGCTGATAACGCAGGAATTCAAAACCGGCCTTGGTTATGTGCGTTCCGTGTTCCCAGTTCAGAGTGTCGTTGTAATCGAAGTTGTTATCGACCGCCTCACCCTGAATCGGAGGCTCGGAACCGAAGTTCTGCATATCCCAGCCCTCGCCACTGCTTACGTTGATATAGGCAAACCCAGCCTGAGTCTGCAACCAGCCCGTCGGCAAGCCGATACCAGCTATGGACTGACCTGTATCCCCGAACAAACCGGAGAGATCCTTGGGAACACTTGCATTGAGCTTAAGGCGAGTAAGTCCGGCGCGAGCGTTGTTCACGATTGTGGGAGAAAAGATGTGGGTCCATGTGCCTACCGCATTCAGGAATGGGTAGTCGTCTGTCAATGGAATCACTGCCGTGACAGGAACTTTGGTGGGCGAGTCCCATGCGTCGCCGTAGCTGTATTTGCCTGTAAACGAATCTCTGTTGTTGAGCGTGTAGTCCAGGCGAATATCGCCCTGGTCATTGCGCTGGATGTTAGCATATCCGCCCGAATAATTGCCTCCTACCGAGTAGCCGCCCGGGACTACCGGGTGATTGGGCAGTGGAAATGCCTGTGGGTGAGCAACAAGGAATGTAGCTAGCACATTGTTTGGGTTGATGGGTACGCAGTTATTTGGGAACTCGCTTTCGTTCGTAGTTCCGCCGGTCGGGTTAGTCAGAGTCACACCCGTATTCCATAGTTGGGTTTGATAGGTGTTGTATAAGGTAGAAAAATCTGCATAGCCTGTCGCGCAAGTTGAAGCTGTATCGTACGTTCCCACAGTGCCGCCGATGCCGCGCATGGCCGAAGTGGGGATACTGGAGGACGAAAGACCTTCCGTGCCGTAGCGAAGCCCTTCGTAGTTGCCGAAGAAGAACAGTTTATTTTTGATGATTGGGCCGCCGACAGCCGCGCCAAACTGATTTTGGTTGTAACCCGCCCTGGGGGAACCGTTGTATTTGTTGGCCCAGGTATTGGCATCGAGCCCGCTGTTTTGATGGAATACAAAAGCGCTGCCATGGAATTGATTGGTTCCGCCCTTGGTGACCATCACCACTTCGCCGCCGTTTACGTTCCCGTACTCGGCATCGGCGTTGCCGGTGATGATGTGAACCTCCTGAATTGAGAAAGGAGACGGAGTGTAGCCAATTGCATTCTGCAGCGTCTCATTGATATCGATGCCGTCCAGAATGTAGCTGTTCGACTGCTGGCGATTGCCGTTGAACGAAGGGATCGCATCACCCGGACCCTCTTCGTGTGTGGTGAAGGAATCGCGTCCCGTGCCCAGCTGGCCGCCCATAGCAGAGGCCGTAGGATTGATAGCTCCCGGCACAAACAGTGTCGCTTCCTGAATGTTCAGTCCATCAATCGGCATGTTTTCAAGTTCGGTCGAACTGATCGATGTGCTGATGGTGGAATTCTCAGTATTCAAAAGCAACGACTGATCCGCTACGACGTTGACCGACGTAGACGCTTTGCCGACCTGCAGTTTCGCATCGGCTGTTACGATCTGGTCAATTTGCAAAATGAACGGCCCAACCGTAGAGGTCTCGAAACCTGGCGCCGTTATGCTGACCGTGTAATTGCCGAGTACCAGGAACCCGACGTTATACAAGCCGCTTTTGTCGGTGGATGTACGCGTGGTAACGCCGGTGGCTATATTTGTAACAGCTACCTTTGCTCCAGCAACTTGAGCACCCCTTGGATCTGTTACCGACCCACGCACTGACCCGGTAATGGTCTGGGCCACAGCTACCGCTCCGCTAAAGAGCAGGACGATACAAATAACTGCTACCAAATTCCTTTTCATTCTGCCATTCCTCGCTTCTGATTTCCGTACGAATAAACGGGCCTTCCAAAATGCAATGGAACAATAGCTGACAAATTCCTCAATGTCAAGAAAATCAATGCATTAAATTGAGAAAATTTCCAGTTAATTGTAATTTATTGAATAATAAGACTTTATAAAAATAAACTATTCCATAAATGTGCTTTAGATCACATTTTATAAGCATGAGAATTCGAGATAATTTTCCCGCGAAATACCCGACTCGCGCGTATTGAATATCTCAACCAACTCCGATCCCTGCATTGACGCACACATTCATAATCAAATTTTGCCCTGCCATGGCTCTATTGCGAGCCACTGATCAGTTAACTCGTTAAGCGGCGGGTTTCTGGAGTGCGCATCCGAAGTCATGGCAGTAGCCAATACTCAGCAGGATACGCGGTAATATATTTTCTCCTATTCTCTGTAATTTTGCTGTAGACTGTGAAACAGAATTAAAACTGTGCCCTGATCAATTCGCATCGTACGTGACATATGTCCACAGAGGGCTCGCAACTATTACAGAGATTTTGGTCCAGCAGAAATGGGGTTTGTACAAATATCATGAAAAACATCAACTCCAAGAAGAGTAAGTTCGGACTTCGCGAAATAGCATCTGCCGCTCAGGTTAGCGTGGCCACGGCTTCCAGGGTTTTGAATGGAAACAATCGCGTCGACCCTGCCCTGCAAAAGGTCGTTCTGGACGCTGCGGCAAAGCTCGGCGTCGATCTTTCACAGAGGAACAGAGCCAAGTCCCTGGCCTTCCTTCTCAGTAACCGTACAATGATGCACACCTTCCACTACAGCATTCTGCTGGGTGCGGAGGCATATTGCACAGCTCGCGGATGGGATACCGTCTTTTTATCGTTCAATTATTTGCCGCAGATCCCTTGGAAAGAGTTGCATCTGCCCAATACGGTGCAGCACCGGGATGTGGTCAGAGCAGTGATATTGGCGGGAACAAACTCTCCCAATCTCCTCGAGTTGCTGAATCATAAAGGCATCACGCATGCGGTGCTTGGCAATAACATTATGGGTGATACGCAGGATTTGAAGAGCGATGTTGTCTATTATGACGATATTCAAGGCGGCCAGGATATTACCCAATACTTAATCGGTCTCGGCCACCGCCGCATCTGCTTTGTTGGTAATACGCGCCTGCCATGGTTCGCGCGGAGTTACGATGGGTACCGTCGCTCAATGGCTGAGGCCGGCCTGGCTCCGCTGCAAAGCAGTATTGACACCGAGGATGACTCTGAAAGCGGCTATCTCGGCATTAAATCTTTGCTGGCTCGCAATGAGCAGGTAAGCGCCATCATTGCCGGAAATGACCAGGGGGCGCAAGGTGTTTATAAAGGCGCCCGAGACAGCGGGCTCAGCATTCCCGATGACATCAGCGTTGCCGGTTGCAGTGACAATATAGGTGCATCGCTTTATCCGAGATTAACCGCGCTCCGGGCATTCCCCGAGCAGATAGGAAGGCAGATGGCGGAGATGATTCTCAACCGCATCTCCGATCCCACCCTCCCTCCACAAAGCGTCACGATTCCAACTGAACTGATCAAGAGAGATTCCTGCCGGCAACTCACTACTTCGCAAGGCGCATCATCCAATGGGGTTCAAGCACGCTTATCCAACGCATAAAAGCTCAATCCAGTAGATTAGAGCCGGCGGCCACTCATGCTCCTCAATTTGAGGAGCGCACGGATGTGGTTTCTCAGTCCAAACCGGCCAGAATTGCCTCTATCGACATTTTCAGGGGCTTGACGATGCTGGTCATGATCTTTGTCAATCAGCTCGGAGAGATGAACGGTCTGCCCTGGTGGACCCACCACATGCCGGCAAATATAAACGGCATGACCTACGTCGATATGGTCTTCCCTTTTTTCCTTTTTATAGTGGGCATGTCCCTGCCATTCGCAATTCAGCATAGGCTCGACAAAGGGGATTCTGAGTTGGGCCTCTGGGCGCATGTTGTCACCCGCTCTGTTGGGCTTATGGTCTTGGGTTTAATTCTTGCCAACGGAGATAAAGTTGACTCGCAGCTATCGCATATCGGCGCTAATGCCTGGACATTCCTCGCGCTGTTTGGTTCCATCCTTTTTTGGATCAGTTATCCCAACTCGCTCCGGTACAAAATCCTGTTCAGAGCTTTAAAGATTACTGGCCTGGTTTTGTTGCTAACCATGCTAGCCCTCTTCAGGCGGCTTACCCCCGATGGTCACATCGCCTGGATTGATACATCCTATTGGGAAATTCTCGGACTCATAGGCTGGGCCTATTTGAGCGTCTGCATTCTCTACATTCCAACCCGGCGCTGGCGGTGGGTCCAGATCGTGTGGTTTATTGCCTTAACCGCATTGAATATTGCTTCATCGGCGCACTGGATCTCCTTTACATACAAAATGCCGAATTATATTTGGCCTTTCAAGACAGGTGCCGGCCAATCCATAGTGATGGCGGGTTTAATAACTTCCCTGCTATTTTTAACCGATGCCTTTGCCGTTACGCGCATGCGTAAGACGATATGGGCGCTGAGCTTCGCGGCCGTGCTCTTTGTGGCCGGATGGCTATTGGCCCCGCTCGGTATTTCAAAGGTTCACGCCACTCCGACCTGGTGCCTTGTGTGTGCAGGTGCTGCAATCTGTGCTTTCCTCGTTTTATTTTGGATCTGTGATATTCAAAAGCAGGTGCGCTGGGCAATGGTCGTCAAGCCGGCAGGATCTAATACTCTCCTGACATATCTGCTTCCGCCTTTATGCGCTGCCGTCTTTGGCAGAGAGGTTCTTATCGCGCGTTGGGGCTACGGATGGCAAGGAGCTGTTCAGGCTGCTGCTTTTACTATGGGAATCATCGCTTTGTCGGCCCTCTTGACACGCTGCAGGATTCGCATGCAACTTTGACACATAATGCTGAACTGGCCTTGCAAACTTACGTAAGGAGTATTGGGAATGACATTGAATCGCAGGGACTTTATCGGCGCAATGATCGCATCCTCTTCATTAGGCGCATTAGGAGAAACGCTTACGCCGGCCCAACCGCCTTCCATATCCGGGCAAGGCGGATGGCTGAGGAATGGCATGGTCGATGCCGGCGGTACCCATGAACCGCACATCTTTATCGTCCGCCGCGGCGGACAGCGTACTGATTCACTCGAGACCAGCAGGTACCAGCAGAGTGAAGAGCTTATCAGGCAGCTCCACCAAAAGGGAGTCGAAGTCTTTCATACCAGCCTTTATAAAGGCTTTGGCATGGCCGCTGAAAAGGAGGGCATGGAGCAAACGCGTGATGCGGTGGCCATTGCCCACCGCTATGGCATGAAAGCCGACACTTACGTTCAATGGGGCTCCTTGATGTATGAGACTTTTTTTGCCGAGGAGCCGCGCGCCGAACATTGGATTGAGCGCGACATAGCCGGGCTGCCCATACTGCTCACGTATGGCTATCAGCAATCCTTCCGTTACAATCCCTGTTTTTCTCATCAGGAATATATTGACTATCTCAAAAAAGTTATTCGATATGCGATTGTAGAGGTGAAAACTGACTTCATTCACCTGGATAACTTTAACCTCAATGCCGAGCCGGATTCCTGCCATTGTTCCTTGTGCGTAAAAGGCTTTAGAAACTTTCTGAATAAGAAGTACAGCTCAAAACAATTGCGGGAACGGTTTGGTTTTGAAAATATATCTTTCGTCAATCCTCCACAATGGAACAGGAACAACCCTCCCGAGAAAATGGAAATCATCTACGATCCGGGATTCCAGGAGTGGGTCGATTTCCGCTGCCAGTTGATGACGGATTCGCTCCTGCAGAATTTCCCAGTATGCAAAATCACTCAACCCTGAAGTTGCGGTGGAGATCAATCCCGGCGGACTGAACGGCGAAAATCATACCTGGATGGCGGGTGTCGACCATTCCAGGGTTCTCAAGTTCACTGAATCTTTCTGGAGTGAAGAAGCCAATCCTCAGGCTTTCCATACCGACGGCCGGCTGGTTTCAAAGATTCGCAGTTACAAGCTGGCGCGAACTTACAAGAACGTATTACTGGCGAGTGACATTGCCAACAACCCCGTAGCGCTGGCTGAAACTCTGGCCTTTAACCAGACCATAGGATGCGTGGGGCTAGATGCAATTCTGCCGGTGACCGATAAGTACATTGAGTTTTACCGAAAGAACCGGGATTTGTATCTGGACAGCGAAGATGTGGCTCCGGTAGCTGTATTTCGCTCGTACGCTTCCCTCACTTATCACCAGGCGCGCACGCAATTAAGCGCAATCCTTATGGAGCAAGCACTCATTCAATCGCGAATCCCTTTTGCTCTTGTCTTCGACGAGCATCTCCACAATTTGGCCGATTACAAGGTGCTTATCCTGCCCAATTCCGAGTGTCTTTCTGATGAGCAGATCGCTCTTATACGCCGTTATGTTGAAGATGGTGGAGGATTGGTGGTTACCGAGCAAGCCGGACTCTACGATGAATGGAGACGGGTGCGAACGCAGCCGGGATTGAACGGTTTGGCAGAGGGACAGCTCACCGGGTCGGAGTATCAGGAAAAAGTGAACTCCCAGTTGAATAGCCTCGGAGCTGCTGTACACAAGCAAACTGGCAAGGGAAAAGTGGCGTATATTCCATCACTTGAATACGACGGAGAGTTGCCGCCGCCTGAACCGTATTTTACGATTACAAATCGTTTCTGGAAACGTCCGAATAACTGGAAAGAGATTGTCGATGCCGTCAACTGGGTGGTTAAAGATCCGATCCCTTTTACAGTCGATGGTCCTGAATTCTTGGCTGCAAACTACACATACCAGCCCCTGAAGCGGCGCTATTACATACATTTGGTAAATTACAACGCAGCCAATGTTTCATTTATTGCGGGTATTCATACTCGAGTTAAACTGTCACCGAACCAGAAAGTGCATGGAGTGACGCTCTATGCCCCTGACTCAAATGATGCGCATTCACTTGATTTTAGTAACAATGGTTACAGCGCAACATTTACTGTGCCTGAACTGCGAGCATATGCGCTGATTGCCGTTCAAGTATAAATCTGACATAGTATATCCAATTCCGCCTCTGTTAATCTCGACAGAACATCCAGTGAGTTACAGAAATCCCCAGCACAGGCTGGGGATTTCTGCTTCGCCAACTTTAGAACGCCGTGTAGGTGTAGCTGGCATATTGCCAGGCGCCGTTGATGTACCAGTAGAGTCTTGCATATATCTTCTCGCCATTGTTCGGCAGCCCGGTCACGGTCTTCGATGTTACCGTCACCGATCCTGAGTTATACAGGTTCGATGCCCCGTTGGTCGAGCCCAGCCACAGTTCGAAGTTCTTGGCCGTGTTGCCCGGCGTCCACGAGAAGGTCACGCTGCTGCTCGTCAGCTGGCTGCCCGGCGTGGGCGTGGTAAGTGCAGCCGGAGTCGCCGCGCCGGCGGTTGTGTAGGTGTAGTCGGTATATATCCAGGCTCCGTTCACGTATGAGAACAGCCTTGCATACACCGGCAGGCCGTTGCTGGGCAAGTCGGAGACCGTCTCCGATGTTACCGTCACTGAGCCCGAGTTATACAGGTTGTTCGAGCCCGCACTGGTGCCAAGATAGAGCTGGAAGTGCGTGGCCGTGTTGCCCGGCGTCCACGAGAAGGTTATGCTGGTGCCCGTCAGCGTGGTGCTCGGTGTGGGCGTGGTAAGCGCAGCCTGCGTCGGCGCGCCCATGGTGGTGTAAGTGTAATCGGTATATACCCAGGCTCCGTTGATGTACGAGAACAGCCTTGCATACACCTTCTCTCCGTTGCTGGGCAGGTCGGAGACCGTCTCCGATGTTACCGTCACCGAGCCCGAGTTATACAGGTTGTTGGTGCCCACGCCGGTGCTGCCCAGGTAGAGTTGGAAGTTTTTGGCCGTGTTGCCCGGCGTCCACGCAAAGGTTATGCTGGTGCCCGTCAGCGTGCTGCCCGGTGTGGGCGTGGTAAGCGCAGCCTGCGTCACCGTGCCCGCCGATGTGTAAGTATAGCTGGTATATTGCCAGGCTCCGGCGATGTATGAGTAGAGCCGCACATACACCTCCGAATCGTTGTCAGGCAAATCGGATACGGTCTCGGTGGTAGCTGTTACCGCATTCGAGTTATACAGGTTGCTCGAGCCGCTGGTTGTGCCAACCCAGAGCTGGAACTGCGTAGCCACATTGCCCGGCGTCCACGCAAAGGCCACGCTGGTGCCCGTCAGTTTGCTGCCTGGCGTGGGAGCTGTAAGTGCGGCCGGCGTCGCCGAGCCGGTTGCCGTGTAGGTGTAACTGGTATATTCCCAGGCGCCGTCGATGTACGAGTAGAGCCGCACATACACCGGCTGACCGTTGCCGGGCAGGTCGGTGACGGTCTCGGTTGTCACCGTCACCGAACCCGAGTTATACAGATTGCTCGAGCCCGCGGTGGTGCCCGCCCAGAGCTCGAAGTTCGTAGCCGTGTTGCCCGGCGTCCACGCAAAGGCCACGCTGGTGCCCGTCAATGTGCTGCCTGCCGCGGGAGTTGTAAGTGCTGCCTGCGTCGGCGCGCCGGTTGCCGTGTAAGTGTAGCTGGCATAACTCCAGCTTCCGTTGATGTACCAGTAGAGGCGCACATACACCGGTTGACCGTTGCTGGGCAGATCGGAGACCGTCTCTGACGTTGCCGTCACTGAGCCCGAGTTATACAGATTGCTCGAGCCCGCGGTGGTGCCCACCCAGAGCTCAAAGTTCTTGGCCGTGTTGCCCGGGCTCCACGCGAAGGTGACGCTGGTGCCTGTTAACGTGCTGCCCGGCGCGGGCGTAGTGAGCACAGCCGGCGTCTCGATGGTGTAGATGCCCGATGCGACTGTGCTGTTGAGAGCGCCACTGACCGCGGCCACTGCTTCGATTTGCTCGGTCGAGGTTACAGAAATCGGGCTAGAGTACGCAGTTGAGCCGGTCGTCGGCATGGTGCCGTTGGTGGTGTAGTAGATGGTTGCGCCGGGGCTTGCGTCGCTAATGGTTACTGACTGCGTGCCGGTATAGCTTCCAGGCGCGGGGCTGAATGTGGGTGTGAGTGCAACGATGGTGTAAGCCGCCGATCCGGTTGTGCTTTGCAGATAGTTATAGGCCGCAGCAATCGCTTCAATAGTTTCGTTAACTGAAACACTGATCGCGCCGGAGTAAGTTGACGAGCTCGTAGTCGGTGCAGTCCCATTTGTAGTGTAGTAGATGGTCGCGCTTGGCGTCGTGTCGCTGATGGTGATCGACTGCGTCCCGGTATAAGTTCCGGCTGAGGGACTGAAGCTTGGCGTGGCTGCTGTCGGCAGGTTGATCGTGTAGGCCGCCGACCCCACAGCGCTGGCAGCGTATCCGTTAGCCGCGGAGATTGCGCTCAGGGTTTCCGACGAGGAAACAGTAATCGCAGCAGAGTAGACTGTCGAGCCGGTCGTCGGCGCGTTTCCGTTAGTTGTGTAGTAGATGGTTGACGACGGCGTGGTATCGCTGATGGTTACCGTCTGAATTGTGCTGTATGTGCCGGCTCCCGGACTGAAGCTGGGCGTGGCCGCCATAATGGTGTATGCCGCCGACCCGGTTGCGCTGTTGAGATAGTTGTAGGCAACAGCGATGGCTTCCAGCGTTTCATTTGATGAAACGCTGATTGCGCTCGAGTAGGCCGATGAGCCGGTATTCGGAGTCGATCCGTTGGTGGTGTAGTAGATGATCGCGCTCGGCGTGGTATCGCTGATCGTCACCGACTGCGCCGTTCCGTAGCTTCCCGATCCAGGGCTGAAGCTGGGCGTGGCCGCCGTCGCCAGGTTGATGGTATAGGCCGCTGACCCGATCGCGCTTGGAATGGTGTTACTTGACGAGGCTATTGCGCTCAAGGTCTCCGTCGCGGAAACTATGATCGCGCTGGAGTAGACCGAAGAGCTGGTCGTCGGCGTTGTCCCGTCAGTTGTGTAGTAGATGGTTGAACTCGGTGTTGTGTCGCTGACAGTAACCGTCTGGATGGTTGAGTAGGTTCCGGCAACCGGGCTGAATGTGGGCGTGGTCGCAACAATGGTGTAAGCCGCAGATCCAACCGTGCTGTTGTTATAGCCGCTGGCCGCTGCAATTGCTTCCACTGTCTCCGTTGCAGAAACACTGATGGCGCCTGTGTAAGGTGACGAACTGGTGGCCGGCGCCGTGCCGTTGGTGGTGTAGTAAATCGTTGCGCCGGGCGTCGTATCGCCGATGGTTACCGACTGCGCCCCAGTGTAACTACCGGCTATTGGGCTGAAAGTTGGGGTAACCGCAGCAATGCTGTAAACAGCAGAACCGACAGCGCTGGGACCATTGCTGCTGGACGTTGCGATCGCCTCCAATGTCTCATTCGCGGATATACTGATCGCACTCGAGTAGACCGATGAACTGGTTGTCGGTGCGCTCCCGTTAATGGTGTAGTAAATCGTCGAGCTCGGCGTCGTGTCGCTGATGGTTACCGATTGCGCCGAAGCATAGCTTCCAGCCACAGGGCTGAAGCTGGGCGTAGCTGCGGCGATGGTGTAAGCTGCCGAGCCGGTGGCGCTGTTGAGGTAGTTGTAAGCGGCCGCAATCGCCGACAATGTCTCATTGGCGGAAACGGTAATTGCCGTAGAGTAGACAGATGAACTTGTTGTCGGCGTCGTCCCGTCGGTTGTGTAGTAAATCGTCGCGCTCGGCGTCGTGTCGCTGATGGTTATCGTTTGGGTACCGGTGTAGCTTCCTGCTGCTGGGCTAAAGCTGGGTGTGGCTGCTGTCGGCAGGTTGATGGTGTAGGCGGCCGAGCCGACCGCGCTTGTCGTGTCACCGGTAGCGGTTGCGATTGCACTTAACGTCTCCGTCGAGGAAACGGTAAACGCACTGGAGTAGACAGCCGAGCTGGTCGCCGGCGTGCTTCCGTCGGTAGTGTAGTAAATGGTTGCCGACGGTGTGCTGGTGCTGATGGTTACCGTCTGGATGGTGGTGTAGGTTCCGCCTGCAGGACTAAAGGTCGGCGTAGCTACTGTGGGCAGGTCCGCCGGGCAGCTCGTCGTGCAGTTGTTGGTCTGGAAATTTATGTATGATCCGGGCGCGGCGTTATAACCGTCAATTCCTATACCCGTGGAACCTGCCGCTGAATTGAGGCTGGTGCTAAACGTGCCCTCCGATACTCCATTGTTAAGCAGCTGGTAACTGTTCCCTATCACTTGAACACGATACGTGTGGCCTACAGTTATTCCTCCGTTATACGAGTTAACGTAGCCAGCAACTCCACCGGATACTGTCCAAAGTGCAGCGCCGCCACCGGTAAAAGATACGTAGTTATAGTCGTTGTCATCGGCATACCGAAGTACAAGATCCACCTGGCCGCCTATGCTGGCTACCGTGGCCTGGGCATATTGGTTCGCGGTAAACACGTATCCAGGTTCGCTAACTACCGCGCCGGCATAAACAACGTAGCCCGTGCCGCCGCCGTAGGCATAAGGCGCCATCGACACCGCATCGGAAATAATCGTTATTGGATAACTGGGGTTGAGTTGCGTGTAATTGGGACCGAGACCGGCTCCTGATCCGCAGCCGGAAGTGCAGGCAGAGCGATCGAAGCTGTCAAAAAACGGCCACGTGACCGGCGGCCCGATGGTATACACCGCCGAACCCTCCGCACTCGTTATATACCCGGTGGCCACAGCAATCGCATTTACCGTCTGCGTCGCGGAAACAGTGATCGCAGCTGAATATAGTTGCGTCGTGCCTGTGACCGGATACGTTGGCGTGCTTCCATCGGTGGTATAGTAAATCGCCGAACTTGGTGTGGTATCGCTGACGGTAACCGATTGCGTTGAGCTGTAGTATCCGGCTACGGGACTGAATGTTGGCGTGGCTGCTACCGGCTGGGTAATAGTGAAGGCTGCCGAGCCGGTCGCGCTGACGCCGTAGCCGCTGGCCGTAGCGAGTGCCTCAAGCGTTTCCAAAGAGGAAACAGTGATGGCGCCGGAGTAAGTCGTCGAGTTAGTGGTCGGCGCGGTTCCATTGGTGGTGTAATAGATAGTCGCCGACGGTGTGGTCGAACTGATAGTTACCGTCTGGGTGGCTGTGTAAGATCCAGCCGCTGGGCTGAAGCTGGGCGTAGCTGCGGCGATGGTGTATGCTGCCGAGCCAGTTGCGCTGTTGAGGTAGTTGTAGGCGGTTGCGATCGCCTCCAGCGTCTCGTTGGCGGAAACGGTAAGCGCCGTAGAGTAGACAGATGAACTTGTTGTCGGCGTCGTCCCGTCGGTTGTGTAGTAAATCGTCGCGCTCGGCGTCGTGTCGCTGATGGTTATCGTTTGGGTACCGGTGTAGCTTCCTGCTGCTGGGCTAAAGCTGGGTGTGGCTGCTGTCGGCAGGTTGATGGTGTAGGCGGCCGAGCCGACCGCGCTTGTCGTGTCACCGGTAGCGGTTGCGATTGCACTTAACGTCTCCGTCGAGGAAACGGTAAACGCACTGGAGTAGACAGCCGAGCTGGTCGCCGGCGTGCTTCCGTCGGTAGTGTAGTAAATGGTTGCCGACGGTGTGCTGGTGCTGATGGTTACCGTCTGGATGGTGGTGTAGGTTCCGCCTGCAGGACTAAAGGTCGGCGTAGCTACTGTGGGCAGGTCCGCCGGGCAGCTCGTCGTGCAGTTGTTGGTCTGGAAATTTATGTATGATCCGGGCGCGGCGTTATAGCCGTCGATTCCTATACCCGTGGAACCTGCCGCTGAATTGAGGCTGGTGCTCAACGTGCCCTTTGATACTCCATTGTTAAACAACTGGTAATTGTTCCCTATCGCTTGAACACGATACGTGTTGCCTACTGTTATTCCTCCGCTATACGATCCTACGTAGCCGGCAACTCCACCGGATACGGTCCAGAGTGCAGCGCCGCCACCGGTCATGGATACGTAGTTATAGTCGTTGTCATCGGCATACCGAAGTACAAGATCCACCTGGCCGCCTATGCTGGCTACCGTGGCCTGGGCATATTGGTTCGCGGTAAACACGTATCCAGGTTCGCTAACTACCGCGCCGGCATAAACAACGTAGCCCGTGCCGCCGCCGTAGGCATAAGGCGCCATCGACACCGCATCGGAAATAATCGTTATTGGATAACTGGGGTTGAGTTGCGTGTAATTGGGACCGAGACCGGCTCCTGATCCGCAGCCGGAAGTGCAGGCAGAGCGATCGAAGCTGTCAAAAAACGGCCACGTGACCGGCGGCCCGATGGTATACACCGCCGAACCCTCCGCACTCGTTATATACCCGGTGGCCACAGCAATCGCATTTACCGTCTGCGTCGCGGAAACAGTGATCGCAGCTGAATATAGTTGCGTCGTGCCTGTGACCGGATACGTTGGCGTGCTTCCATCCGTGGTGTAGTAAATCGCCGAACTCGGCGTTGTATCGCTGATGGTCACCGTCTGCGTCGTAGTATAGGTTCCGGCTGCAGGGCTGAAAGTCGGTGTGGCTGCCACTGGCAGACTGATGGTATATGCCGCTGACCCAACCGCGCTGGTGTTGTAGCCGCTGGCCACAGCGATCGCACTTAACGTCTCCGACGCGGAAACGGTAATCGAGCTGGAGTAGGATGTCGAGCCGGTAGTTGGCGTCGACCCATTGGTGGTGTAGTAAATCGTCGCGCTCGGCGTCGTGTCGCTGATGGTTATCGTTTGGACCGAAGCGTAGGTTCCGGCCGCAGGGCTGAAGGTCGGCGTTGCTGCCACTGGCAGGTTGATAGTGTATGCCGCAGAACCTACCGCACTGTTCACACCGCCAGGCGCGATTATTGTGACGTCGGAAAGACCGGTGTCATTGGTTGCAGCCGAGGCAGGCGCCGAGAAGCTGAGAACCTCGCTCGTCGCAGTCGCGGTAAACGACTCAGTGTACTGCGTCCAGCTGCTCCCGGGTGTAATCGTCTGGAGTGTCGTCCCATTCATGGCTACGGTGACCGGGTCACCAGAATAACCGGGACGAAATTCCATGTAGAACGACAGCGGGTACTGCTGGCCGACGTTCAAGTTGCTGATTGTCTGCGTCAGCGTGGCGTTGCTCTGCATGTAAGCGACCTGGTTGGCGCCATCGGGTGCCACTGTAAAGTCCCATGCGGAGCCGTATTCTGCAACGCCTGAGCCGTATGAACCGCTTGTGCTATTCTGCGTTGCTCCGCTGAATGTCCAGCCTGCGACATTTGTAGGGTCGTAGACGAAAGTCTGGTGGCCGGGCGTCATGGGTGGAGTGGTGGCAAAATCGCCGTTCGTCACCAGGTTTTCTCCCTGAGCAGCGATAGCTTCCACCGTATCTGTGGTCGAGACCGTTATCGGAACGGAGTAGGCCTTGGATGCAGTGGTCGGCGTTGTCCCGTTGGTGGTGTAGAAGATCAGGCTACCGGAAGTGGCGTCGCTGATCGTCACGGTTTGTGCCGTGCTATAGCTTCCAGTCCCCGGACTGAACGTTGGCGTATTTATTATCGTGGCGTTGATGGTGTACGCAGCTGAGCCAACCGTGCTATTTAAGTAGCCGCCGACAACGGCGATGGCGCTCAACGTCTCCGACGAGGAAACAGTGATCGCAGCTGAATAGAGTTGCGTCGTGCCTGTAACCGGATACGTTGGCGTGGTTCCATCTGTGGTGTAATAAATCGCCGAACTCGGGGTTGTATCGCTGATGGTTACTGTTTGCGTCGAGGTGTAGGTTCCAGCCGCCGGGTTAAAGGTGGGCGTGGCAGCCAGCGGCAGGTTGATGGTGTATGCAGCCGACGCAAGATTGCTTGGGATGTAGCCGGCTGCCGTGGCTATCGCCTCGATTGTCTCGGACGCGGCAACCGTAATGGCGCTGGAGTATGCCGTCGAGCTGGTGGTCGGCGTGGTTCCGTTGGTGGTGTAGTAGATGGTGGAACTCGGGGTTGAATCGCTAATAGTTACCGACTGGATGGTGATGTAGGTTCCGGCAGCGGGACTAAAGCTGGGCGCTGCCGCGGGGGTGCCAATGGTGTAAATCGCTGACCCCACCGCGCTGTTGGCGTAGCCGGCTGCCACGGCGATCGCATTCAATGTCTCAGAAGCCGCGGAAACTGTAATCGCGCTGGTGTAGGGCGTTGAGCCGGCTGTTGGCGTTGACCCGTTCGTGGTGTAGTAGATCGTTGCGCCGCCGGTTGTATCGCTGATGGTTATAGTCTGCGCCGTAGCGTAGTTTCCAGCAGCAGGGCTGAAAGTCGGTGTTGCCGCCGGAGTTTCGATGGTATAAGCCGCCGACCCGACCGCACTGTTGGTGTAGCCACTGCCTTCAGCGATGGCACTCAATGTCTCTGTAGCGGAAACCGTGATGGCGTTGGAGTAGGCATTTGAGCCGGTCGTCGGCGTTGAACCGTCAGTTGTGTAGTAAATGGTTGCGCCTGTGCTCGTATCGCTGATGGTTACCGTCTGCGACGAAGTGTAGGTTCCGGCCGCCGGGCTGAAAGTAGGCGTAGCTGCGATGGCATCTGCCGGGCACGTTGTCGTGCAATTATTGGTCTGGAAATTTATGTATGATCCGGGCGCGGCGTTATAACCGTCAATTCCTATACCCGTGGAACCTGCCGCTGAATTGAGGCTGGTGCTAAACGTGCCCTCCGATACTCCATTGTTAAGCAGCTGGTAACTGTTCCCTATCACTTGAACACGATACGTGTGGCCTACAGTTATTCCTCCGTTATACGAGTTAACGTAGCCAGCAACTCCACCGGATACTGTCCAAAGTGCAGCGCCGCCACCGGTAAAAGATACGTAGTTATAGTCGTTGTCATCGGTATACCGAAGTATAAGATCCACTTGACCGCCTATGCTGGCTACCGTAGCCTGGGCATATTGGTTTGCGGTAAACACGTATCCTGGTTGGCTAACCACCGCGCCGGCATAAACAATGTAGCCCGTGCCGCCGCCGTAGGCATATGGCGCCATCGACACCGCATCGGAAATAATCGTTATTGGATAACTGGGGTTGAGTTGCGTGTAATTGGGACCGAGACCAGCTCCTGATCCGCAGCCGGAAGTGCAGGCAGAGCGATCGAAGCTGTCAAAGAACGGCCACGTGATCGGCGGCCCGAGGATATACACCGCCGAACTCAACGGGCTCTGGAGATAGCCGTAAGCCACACCAATTGCATTCACCGTCTCCGACGCGGAAACAGTAATCGGGGCGGAATATAACTGTGTTGTGCCGCTGATCGGATAAGTTGGCGTGCTTCCATCGGTGGTGTAATAAATTACCGAACTCGGGGTTGTATCGCTGATTGTTACTGTTTGCGTTGAGCTGTAGTATGCGGCTGCGGGACTGAAGGTGGGCGTAGCTACCACTGGCAGGTTGATAGTGTAGGGCGTCGAGACCACCGGGCTCTGGACGTAGCCGCCGGCCATGGCGAGCGCATTGAATGTCACCGACGCGGAAACGGTAATCGGAGTGGAATAGGGCGTCGAGTTGGACGTTGGCGCCGTGCCGTTGGTGGTGTAGTAAATTGTTGCGCCACCCGTTGAGTCGCTGATAGTGATTGTCTGGATGGTGGTGTAGGTTCCGGTACCGGGGTTAAAGACCGGTATGGCCGCCGGGGTGCCTATGTAATAGGCTACGGATGCTATAGCGCTATTGGCGTCGCCTGTGGCAGTGGCCAGCGCATTCAATGTCTCCGATGCGGAAACGTTGATGGGAACAGAGTAGACCGCTGAGCCGGTTGTAGGCGTCGTGCCGTCGGTTGTGTAGTAGATTGCGTTGCCTGCGGTTGTATCGCTGATGGTTACCGTCTGAGCCAAACTGTAGGTTCCGGCCGCGGGGCTGAAGGCGGGCGTTGCTACCACAATGGTGTATGCTGCCGATCCGACTGCACTGCTGGTATAGCCGCCGCCCGCGGCGATGGCCTCCAATGTCCCCGACGTGGAAACGGTAATCGGAGTGGAGTAAGGCGTCGAGCTGGTGGTCGGCGTTGACCCGTTCGTGGTGTAGTAGACGGTTGTGCCTGAGGTTGCATCGGCGATGGTGATTGTCTGGACGCCGACATAGCTTCCAGCTACAGGGCTGAAAGTGGGCGTTGCCGCCAGAATGGTGTATGCCGCAGATCCAACCGCGCTGCTGGCGCTAGCGCCGCCCGCGGCGATGGCCTCCAGTGTCTCCGCTGTGGAAACGGTAACCGGAGTGGAATAGGGCGTCGAGCTGGTAGTCGGCGTTGACCCGTTCGTGGTGTAGTAGACGGTTGTGCCTGAAGTTGAATCGCCTATGGTGATCGTCTGGGCGCCAACATAGCTTCCAGCTGCAGGGCTGAATGTGGGCGTTGCCGCCTCAATGGTGTATGCCGCTGACCCAATCGCGCTGTTGGTGTAGCCGCTGCCTGCGGCGATCGCCTCCAAGGTTTCAGACGTGGAAGCGGTAATCGGAGTGGAGTAAGGCGTGGAGCCGGTGGTCGGCGTTGACCCGTTGGTGGTGTAGTAGATGGTTGCGCCTGAGGATGTGTCGCTGATGGCTATCGACTGGTTCCCGACATAGCTTCCGGGGTATGGGCTGAAGGTTGGCGTTGCCGCTACGCCTCCGATGGTATATACGGCCGATGCAACCACGCTATTGTTGATGCCGATTGAGGTCGCGATGGCCTCCAGTGTCTCGTTGGCAGAGACAGTGATCGGTGAGCCACATGTCGGCGAACTGGTCGTCGGCGCCGTTCCGTTAGTAGTGTAGTAAATGGTTGCGCCACCGGTTGAATCGCTGATGGTTACCGTCTGGGCCAGGCCATAGTTTCCGGCCGCTGGGCTGAAGGCAGGTGTGGCAGTTATCGGGCCAATTTCGTACGTAGCCGAGCTGACTGCGCTGGGAGACGGATAGCCCGGTGCTATGGCGATGGCGTTAATGGTCTCATCAGCGGTTACAGAGATCGATACCGGATTCCCACTGTTGAGCGAAGACATGGTTGGATAAATTGTCGGGTATGTTATCGTTGTGCCGCTGGGAGGATAGGTGGGCGTAGATCCGTCGGTAGTATAGTAGAACGTCGCATACGGATACGTTGTGGTATTTAACGTCACTCGCAGCGGATTCGTCGAGGAAATGGTGCTAGCGGTATTTCCCCACGCGGGAATTGTTGTTGAATACGCGCCTGACACCGGGGTGAAGATTGGCGCAGCTACAACGGACCCGGGCACTTCAACGGTAATCGGAGTGCTTACGTCCACGCCATATCCTGATCCGATACCGTTGCTGGCAAATGTTCCGGCCTGGTTGTCGGCGTACTGGTTCAGCGAGTACAACATATAGCTCTGGGTAGCTGTGGGATAAACAGTCACGCTTCCCGTATCGACACCTGGGCCGCCGCCGTTCTTCGTGAGTCTTACTGGTCCGATCATGTCGATGTAATCGTAAGAATCGCCGCTCACGCTGAAGTTGAAGGTGACAGGAGACCCGGCGGATACGGTTTGAGGCGATGCGGTAAAGCTGTTAATTGTCGGCGGGGGGCCGGTAGGCGCTGTCACAGAATCCCAACCGGGGTATGCAGGATTCGATTGAATGACATCAAAGTCCGACGCCGGGATATTAGCCAGTTGAGATAAGTCGTTGTCGTCCCAGCGCGGATCCCAGGAGCCCTGGATATAGAAGGAGCCGCCGACGTCCGCCATGATCAGGCCATATTGCTGGAGCGCGGTTAGGATGGTCTTGTTGACAGCGGAATAGCCGGATGTGTTAAAGGTCGACTTCAACCGAAGCCGCATGCCTTCCTCGGTTGGCGAGCCATCGTAACCGCCCGAGGCATGAGATGCCGGCTCCACAAAATAACCATTGTTGGCGTCGTTCTTGGCATTCTTCATGGTGTAACGGATGGCGTGATTGATGGTTCCTGAAGCCGCTTCGTCATATTTCGTCAGTCCCGCCATCACTGACAATCCGCCCGCATCGGCCGAACTCCAGGCCCAGGGGCGATAGTTACCGTCTTGCAGATCCCATAGCGCCGAGTTGTTGGCGCTATAAAACCCATTGCAACGATTCGTTACCCAGCTCTCATATACCCAGCACCCGTTGCGGTCGAGCACGAGGGTATGCTGATCGCCCGTGGGGTCGCCATTCGGCCAGCCCGAGCAGTCTGCCGGATTGCCTTCAATGGGCACGTTGTTGGGATACGGCGCTACCATCACATCGCTCTCTTGGGTGTATCCATATACATTGATCGGTACCGCGGGAGTTATACCGGAATCTACGACCATGTACGGAATGCCGCCGGTTCCAGCTGTAGACCCGAAATTGATGTGGGTCTTCCCGGTTGTAAAGTCCGACGTAGTTTGAATCGCCGCATTGTTCGGATCGACTGGCGCGTTGGCGATGTTGGTGTTCCATAGAGATACCACGCCGTCTGTCGCGTTCTGGAAAGGAACAAATCCGTTGAAATTCGCGGTGCCGTCTATTGACCTGCCAACCGACATGCCTGCGCATGTTCCCACCGCGCCATTGATGGTGTAAGCCGCCACACCCACGCCGCTCTGCGCATAGCCGTTGGCTATGGCAATTGCCTGTACCGTCTCAGTGGCGGAAACGGTGATCGAAATGCCGTACACCGGCGAATTGGTCGTCGGCGTGGATCCGTCTGTTGTGTAGTAGATGGTGGCGCCTGCGCTCGCGTCGCTGATGGCCACCGCCTGCGACGAGCTATAGTTTCCGGCCCCGGGGCTGAAAGTTGGCGCGGCAGTTGCTGGATTACCGATGATATAAGGCGACACAGCGGTTGCGCTCAGCGAAGAACCGGGTGCTGTGGCGATGGCCTCTACCGTCTCCCAGGTCGACACTGTGATGGGAGTGCTATAGACGGTCGAGCTGGTAGTCGGCGTGGTGTTATCCGTGGTGAAGTAAATCGTAGCGTCTGGAGTTCCGTCGCTGATGGTGACTGTCTGCACCGAGGGATACGTGCCGGGCGCGGGGCTAAAGGCTGGCGAATCTGCTGGTAGGTTGATGGAATAAGCCGCCGAACCAACCAGGCTGCTCGCGTAACCGCCCCCCGCGGCGATGGCTTGCAATGTCTGTGAGACTGAAACAGTGACTGGAGAGGTGTACATCATCGAGTTGGTCGAGGGCGTGCTTCCATCGGTGGTGTAGTAGATCGTCACGCCGGTGGTCCAATCGCTGATGGTGACGGTCTGCACCGAGATATAAGTTCCAGATCCCGGGCTGAGGGTTGGTGCGGAAGCAGTCGGCGTCCCCGATGCCTTGAGAGCGACAACTACATTGACATAGGTGGCTGAAGTACTTGCCGTCGCTGTCGCCGTCTGAGATCCCGCCGCGACTACGATCTGATCTTCCGAGAAGGCGCTATCACCGCCGTTAACATTGTTATTCGACTGTTCGGTATCGCCCCACCCCGATCCCGCGGTATAGGTCGATCCGCCGTTGTCGCTGAAGAATGCGAGAAGGTAATCGACGGCATTCGTGGTAGACGAGGAAGTGGATACGGTCAGCGACGCGCTGTCCACAGTTGAAGTTCCTGTTTGGTCCACTGATGACGTTACGCCCTCGACCTCGTAGATATGGCAGTGGATGTTGTTCGAGACGCTGACGCCGCACGTCACGGTATCGGCCCCCGAGGAGTTAGCGGAGGCTGAGTAGATAGCGGCCGCCGAGGCTCCGGAATCGGTTCCCGCAGTTACCAGTTGAGTAAAGACGTTGCCCTTCGTGTCCGTTGGCGCTAACAGCGTCACTCCCGCATATGAGCTCTCGGCCACCAGAATCAAATTCCCCGAGGTTATGTTATTTTTAAACGCAACTGCAACTGAGGTGCCGGTTTCAGTGGCTGCACTATTGTGTTGAACAGTCATGATCGGCCCGCCAAACGCGCCGATAGTGAATGTCGCCGAACCCACCGCGCTTTGCGCATAGCTGGGAGCCGTGGCGATTGCTTCTAGTGTCTCCGAGGCAGAAACAGTAATCGCGCCGCTGTAAGCCGCCGAACCAGTCGTCGGCGCGGTTCCGTTGGTGGTGTAGTAAATGCTCGCGCCCGGTGTGGCATCGCTGATTGATACAGACTGACCTGAGACGAAACTTCCGCCAGCAGGGCTGAACATTGGAGTGGCAACTGGCGGCAGCCCTGAAGCCACAAGAGCAACAATCACATTCACATAAGTGCTAGAAGCGCTTGCCGTCGCCGTCGCCGTCTGAACTCCTGTCGCGGTCACAACCTGATCTTCAGAGAAGGCACTATCACCGCCTTCATAAGTGTTATTTGACTGTTCGGTATCGCCCCACCCCGATCCCGGCGTATAGTTCGATCCACCGTTGTCGCTGTAGAAAGCCAGAACATAATCGACGGCATTTGTGGTTGCCGCTGAGGTAGACACCGTCAGAGATGTGCCTGTTACAGAAGAATTTCCCGTTTGGTCCACAGTTGCCGTTACGCCCTGGACCTCATAGATATGGCAATGGATATTATTCGAGGCGCTTACTCCGCAGGTCACAGTATCGGCTCCGGAAGCGTTAGCTGTGGCGGCGTAAATAGCGGCCACCGAGTCTCCGGATGTTCCCTTGGTCACCAGCTGAACAAAGCTATTGCCCAGCGTGTCAGTCGGCTCTACAAGCGACACTCCGTCGTATGAGCTCTCGGCCACCAAAAGCAAGTTTCCAGATGTCACGTTGCTGTTATACGCAACCGCAACCGAGGCGCCGCTTTCGGTGGTTCCGCTATTGTGCTGGACCGTCAAGACCGTCTGTTGGCTCGACGCGGACAAAGCGAATACAAAGAGGAATGCACAAGCAAATGCGCAGAGCACCTTGCGTGTTAAACGGGCGCAACCTGGGATGGATTGGGACAGAGATTTCATGGATGCCATAATGCTCCCCTTGTATTCGCACTAATGCGGATAAGCTGATTTCGTGATGCTGGCAACGTTACCATCACCTATTACACACTGTCAAGGTTTGATAAAAATAACTTGAAAACTGATGATTTCTAACGGACAAATACGCTGTTTGTCTTATGGTGCTGATATCAGATGGATTATGTACATATAGTGCCCCACCTTAGGACTTCATCAGTGCTCAACGAGTACCTGATGGTGTCAACTGTTAGCCAGATCCAGAAGAAATATTCGATTGAGAAGGGTGCATTCGGATCTTCTTCGCATTCCATGCAACTTCACTAATGTCTATATATTGGCCGACTATAATTCCACCCCTGATACTGTACACCCAATGGAATTGAGGCTAGTATATTCCCAATGTCTAATCTGATAAAAAAGAAAAAAGAACACGCCACAGTGTTTGACGTGGCAAGAGAAGCGCGGGTGGGAACCAGCACAGTCTCGCGGGTTGTCAATGGCGGAGCTTTGGTTAGTGCCAAGGCATTGGCGCGTGTTCACGCTGCAATACGGAAACTCAACTATCTGCCAAACAACGCAGCACAAATTCTAAAGGGCGAACGTACAAAAACTATCGGCTTAATCGTCCCAAGCGTCGTAGACCGTTTTTTTGCCATCTGCGTGGAAGACGCCCAAGAGGTTGCACGAGCGCACGGCTATCTCTTGTTTGTAACCTGCTCCAACAATGACCCGCTCATCGAGATGGAGAATCTCAACACACTGGTACAGCGCCAAGTTGACGGCATCCTTCTTGTTCCCGCGGCTTCCTATAATAAAGAGCTTGTTAGCGCCCTCGACCGCATCACGCCACCGGTAGTCTGCTTTGATCGCCCGCTCCACAAATCTTCTGTGCCCAGCGTAATCAGCACCCACTATAAAGGGGCTAAAGAGGCAACGCTACATTTGATTTCTCACGGCTACAAGCAAATCCTCTGCCTTGGGAGAAAAGGCGAAGATACTCTCTACGCGATGAAAGAGCGGGAGCGTGGCTATCGGGCTGCCATGAAAGAGGCGCATCTTATGCCAAGAATCGACCATTCCATCACCAGCCAGGAATCGACCGTGCTGGCCCTGAAAGCCTATCTGCACGGCGTGAACCCGCCGGACGCGATCTTTGCAATTAGAAATCGTGTAACCATTTCTGTCTACGAAGCATTGAGAACCATGCGAGTAAGGATTCCTAAGCAAGTCGCTCTTTTGGGGTTTGGCGACTTTGAACTGGCTTCTACTCTTGAGCCTTCCATCACGGTTGTCAAGCAGGATGTAAAACTGATTGCAAAGAAGGCCGCAGAATTACTCTTTGCCAAACTCGCATTCAAACACCAAAGGCCATCCAAGGCGACTGACAGAGTCGACGAATCGGACCACTTGTGGGTGGAAACAGAGTTGATCATTCGAAGCTCTTGCGGAAGTCATAAGGGCAAATAAATAACAAAAGCGTTTGCGGCCCGATCAATCGTGTTTTTTGAAAAGAGGTGGGTCTTTAGGCGCCACCCGAAATGAAATAAGGTTGCTTGAGAATGAGGATTAAAAAATCTCTTCTCTTGTATTTGCTTCAACAACTTCCGTAGTACAGTCCACTCGGAAGGTCAAAGCATAATCAGAAAGTCTTATTGAACGCTAGGGAAAAGATATAGATTGAGGAGAGCGCGTTTCACACGTTCGAGCCAAGTTTCGAGGCCGGGCCCAATGGAGCCTTTTTTATTGTATCTATTTGTACCTTGCTGTCACATGCCAGAAAGGACTTAAGCCCTTTAGAATCTGGCGGGGACGACGGGGCTCGAACCCGCGACCTCTGCCGTGACAGGGCAGCGCTCTAACCAACTGAGCTACGTCCCCTAATGCATTTTGATAATTCAATCATAATCGTCAGCGAGTGGAATTAAACCAGGTTTGGTTCAAATCCACTGGCTCACTGTTCCCAGCCTCACTCAAACACGGCTGAGAAATTATGTTCGTGCCACATGAACGAGTGTACCAGAATGACGGAGACTTCGGGCCGCTCTGCACATAGCTTTAGCTCCTCAGATTAGGAAAATTTCCGGTCCGTACAGTCCATGAACATCTCCGCCAAAATCGCCCTACGCCGACCAGGCTGTCCTGCTGCCACGCCCGATGGAACTGTAGCCCATATCCGCTGAGATGCCCCTTACGCATTGCAGCAGTTGGTTGGCGATCGAAGGCAACTTTTGCGCCGTCACGCGAAACGACGGGCCGGAGACGCTAATCGCAGCCACAGGAAGGCGCTGTGCATCCAGCAACGGCACAGCGATGCAGCGCAAGCCTTCCTCATACTCCTCATCGTCCACGGCGTAACCGCGGCGGCGCGTCTTCTCCATCTCCGTGCGCAAAGCCTCGGGAGTGGTGATGGTGTGATGGGTAAAGCGCTCAAAGCGCAGGCGGCGAGCAATATCGGCAGCGCGATCCTCGGGCAGAAAAGCCAGAATTGCCTTTCCTACCGAGGTGCAATGCACCGGGTTGCTGGCGCCGATACGCGTAATCATGCGCACCGAGCGTGCCGGCTCAATCTTGTCGATGTAAATGACGTGCGCGGCCTCCAGGATGCACAGGTGCGCGGTCTCTTCGGTCTCGGCCACCAGGCGGCGCAGATGCGGCTGGGCGCGGTCGCGCAGATCGTATTGCTCAATGGCCCGATTTCCGAAGTCAAACAGCCTCAAGCCCAGGCGGAATTTGCCGTTGGTGGTGCGCTCCACCATGCGATGCCGCTCCAGAACCATCAGGAAGCGGTGCGCAGTGCTCTTGTGCAGCTGCAGGGACGACGCAACCTGCGCCAGTCCCAGCGGCATATCACTCTCTCCCAGCAAATCCAAGACGGCAAAAGCCCGATCAAGAGCCTGAACTTTGTAGCTGCCTTGCGGAGCTGTGTCTCGCATATTGGTCCTCTATTCCGCTTTGTGGCTTATCTTCAATTTTGCCGAATATGGGACTCTATGTCAAGCTTTGATACCCGATTCCTAGCTATGGGACATAACCAAAAAGTGAGAATCACCGGCACCTAACCCGAATCTTTTGATCGCACTCATTGACCTATTCTCCGCATTCTGCGAAGAATTGAAGTACATAGGCGAAAACCAGCTCGAAGCGGAGAAACGGATGCCACAGGCAAAATATGAATTTGTGTTTTTGGCGCTATCGACCATCGGCCTTTGCGCTCAAGATGCAACTTCACTTTTTCAGTCGGTTCACCAGGTTCCCGACAAGGATGGCATTTACTACGCGGGTCCTGAGATTGCTGCGCCCGTACTGGAGAGCACCGTTTCCGTGCCTTACCCTGCCACAGGATCATTCAAAGATGTTCAAGGCATGACCGTGCTGGCAATGGTGATTGGCGCTGACGGCACCCCGGCGCACATTCAGGTTCTGCACAAACATGGCGACGCATACGACCAGGCCTCAATCGATGCTGTGAAGCAGTCAAAGTTTGAGCCCGGCAAGTTAGCCGGCAAGCCGGTGTCCGTTTGGATCGATGTGCGAATCGTCTTCCATAGCGACCATAGCCAGGCTGTTCCCCAGGTGCTCATCGCCGAACGGGATTTGCCTCCTCCTGATCCATCGAAATTTGAAGATAAGCATCACAAACCGCTTTCCTACACGCCTCCCTTTCCCATTCACACCGTGGATGCGGATTTCGCTGATCCGTTCGCTGTGCATCCGTTTGTCCAGATCGCCGTGGTCGATGTGCTGGTTGGCGTGGATGGCATGCCAAAAGAAGTCAACATCCGCCGCGGTCTCGGTTTTGGAATGGATCAGAAAGCAGTCGCAGCTGTTCAGCATTACCGGTTTTTGCCAGCCACCAGCAAGGGCAAGCCGATTGAGGCGCGCAGAGAAATCCAGGTCCCCTTCGTCAAATTTTGATTGCTGATGAAATGACCTTGCAGGCTGGTGGATTACACCTCAACCACATCCCCTTCGCCCGGCGCAAGGAAGAGATTCGCTTCCAGTCCATGCTGGCGTGTATAGAGGTCGTAGTAGCGCCCACCCATCGCAAACAGTTCGGCGTGGTTGCCCCGCTCCACAATCAGTCCCTGCTCAACCACTAAAATTTGATCGGCGCGGCGGATGGTCGAGAGCCGGTGGGCGATTACAAACGTCGTGCGCCCCTGCATCAACTGATTCAAGCCGGACTGAATCATGGCTTCGGATTCGGAATCGAGTGAGCTGGTGGCCTCATCAAGAATCAGAATACGAGGCTCAGCAAGCAGCGCGCGTGCTATGGAGAGCCTTTGCCGCTGCCCACCGGAGAGCTTAACGCCCCGTTCGCCCACAATGGTTTCGTAAGCATCAGGATAACGCTCGGCAAACTCGTCCACGCGCGCCGTGCGGCAGGCAAAAAGAAATTGCTCCTCGGTTGCATCGGGGCGCGAAAACATAATGTTCTCGCGAATTGTGCCGTCAAAGAGAAATGAATCCTGCAACACCACGCCTAGCTGCGAGCGATAGGTGTTCAGATCCACATGCGCAAGGTCAATATCGTCCACCAGCACGCGGCCCTTGGTCGGCGTGTGGAAGGCGCAAAGCAGGCTGATGATTGTAGATTTACCCGACCCTGAAGATCCTACCAGCGCCGTTACCATTCCCGGCTGGGCTAGAAAACTGATGCCGTGCAGCACCGGCTTGTCAGCATCATAGGCAAACTCCACATCCTCAAAACTCACCCTGCCCTGGATAAGTGGCATCTTCACCGTGCGGCCAGAGCTCTGATTTTCTTCGAGCTCCGACATAATCTCGTTGGTGCGATCCAGCCCGGCAAAAGCCTCAGTCAACTGCGTGCCTATGTTCACAATTTGAAAAACAGGCGCGATCATCAGGGCCAGGAACATGTTGTACTGAAAATAGGAACCGACCGTCCAGGTGTTGTTCAACACCAGGTGCCCGCCCAGCCACATCACCAGGGCAGACACGATGCCCAGCACCGTAGTGGAGGCGGAGCCAAGCACGCTGGTCATGGTTAAAGATTTCATCACGTTGTTCAGCAGCCGGTCCACGCCAACGCCGAAGACCTGCGCCTCGCGCTCCTCCGCGTGATAGCCCTTGATGACGCGCACGCCGCCTAGAGACTCCGTGAGCCGTCCCGTAACCTCGGCGTTGATCTTGCCCCGCTCGCGGAAGATGGGGCGAATCCTCTTGAAGCCGAACTGCAACACAAAAACAAATACACCCACCACGACAAAGACAGTAAGAGTGACCGTAACGCTGCGATGGAGCAGAAAGAAGAAAACCAGGCAAGCTGTCACCAGTCCGCCAACAAAGTCCACCAACCCGGTGCCTACTAAGTTGCGCACGCCTTCTACGTCCGTCATAATGCGCGCCACCAGCGTTCCGGTGCGGTTGTGATCGTAGTAGCTCACTGAAAGCAGGCCCACATGCCGCTGCACTTGCCGCCGCATCTCGGCAATCAGCCGTTGCCCTTCCTTCGAGAGCAATTGCGTAAGAGAGAAAGAGGTAATGGCCTGCAGCAAAGTCGCCGAAAGAACAACCACAATAATCCGAGGCAACAGATCGGCTCGCGGATGCAGAGGGGTAAGCACTGTGTCCAGCAGCGGCTTAGAGATAAGAGGCAATATCAAGCCCGCGAGGCGGTTGATTGCCATCAAAAAAAGTCCCAGCAGCAGCAATCCCTTGCGCGGCGCCACCAGCGACCACACCTGCGGCCAAAGTTTTTTCAAATCCGGCTTGCGCTTGGGCAGATCGGCCTGTCCCATGCGCGCACCTCGGCCTTGCGGCGTGCGCTCTGCGCGCATACCCATATTCATTCCACCGCCGCGAAAGCCTCCCAATGTTTAAACCTTTCCCGAGCGCCGCGCGGCGACAAACGACCGCACGCATAAAAGAATGTAAATAATTAAAATCAGAGCCAATGCTTGCTTTGAATACATCGCGATAGGATCTGCCGACTTGCCTGTGGCATGCGCGGCAATGACGCTGCGAGTAATCTCAACGCACGTGCCGATCCAGCCCAGCAGCGCAATCGTCACATTGATGTGCATGAACAGCTTGCGGCGGCTCTCGTTGGGACTGATGGCCAAAAAGCCGAAGATGCCCAGCGCCAGCCCGATCCACGCCGGAATCAGCGCGGTGTGGTGAATGCTGCCTGTGCCAATAAAGCCTGCAAGGCCCAAAGCAACCAGGAGAAGAGCAACAACCAGAGTGATCTTTGCCATGCGAGACCTCCGTCTCTCTAATGGCAAGAATATCAGTTGCTTGTCTAGCGCTGTATGCGCGCTGACCCGCCTTTGGCAAAGGCCCTCACTTGATCCACGGTAGCCATGGTTGTGTCGCCCGGGTATGTAGTCAACAGAGCGCCATGCGCCCAGCCCAGCTTAACCGCTTCTTCGGGCGATTCGCCGGTGAGCAGCCCATAAATAAATCCGGCCGCAAAGCCGTCCCCGCCTCCCACGCGATCCACCACATCAAGCTCAGCCGTCGGCGCGGTGTAGGTCTTGCCATCGATCCATGCAACCGCGCTCCAGCTGTGATGGTTAGTCGAGTGCACTTCGCGCAGCGTCGTAGCCACCACTTTGGCTTGCGGAAGCTTCTTCACAACTTTTTCGATCATGCCGAAAAATACACTGGGGTCCAGTTTCGATTTAGCCGCAACCTCCGGCCCCGGAATGCCCAGCCCCATCTGCAGATCTTCTTCGTTGCCCACCAGCACATCCACATTCTCAACAATCTTGCCGATGGTCTCAACCGCCTTGGCGTTGCCGCCCTGAATATTCCAAAGCTTTTCGCGATAATTCAAATCGTATGAAGTCACTGCTCCTGCGGCTTTGGCTTCTTTCATCATCTCCGCGGCCAGCGCAGCCGTAGTGGGTGAAAGCGATGCAAACAGCCCGCCGCAGTGAACCCAGCGAACTCCTCCGGCAAAAATCGCCTTCCAATCAAAATCTCCCGGCTTCAGTTGCGCTCCCGCTTCGTTGCAACGGTTATAGAAAACCACCGGAGGACGTACACCGTGCCCGCGGTCGCTATACACCGCCGCCATATTCGGCCCGGTCACGCCGTTGTGCTTGAAGCGCTTGTAGATCGGCTTCACGCCCATGGCGCGAACACGCTCGGCGATCAGATCGCCAATGGGATAGTCCACCATGGCCGAAACAATTGCCGTCCTCATGCCAAAACAATCTGAGAGGTTTGCAGACACATTGAACTCGCCGCCGCTGACGTGAATCTTGCACTCTGTCGCTTTGCGAAAAGGGATGATTCCCGGATCAAGCCTGTGCACCAACGCTCCCAGCGACAAAAAATCCAGCTCGCCATCTTTGCGAATATTCAAACCATTACTCATAGGAAGTACACCCCTCGTCCTCAATTGAAAATTGGCTTATGGAGAAATTTCGAAGCTCGAACTATCTCGCTCTTAATTTTACCGCGCATCACCCGGCATGTGCGGGCAACTGCTTTACGTCGGCAAGAATCTGCTCCGCCGTCCATTCGTTGCCCGGATAAAAGCGCACCACCTTGCCGTCCGGCCCGATCAGCGTCGTTGAAAGTGTGTGAGTGATTGTTTCATCGGCCCCGTAGGTAATTCCCACGTCAAAAAACTTCGCCATCTCCAGCAGTTCTCGCTTCGGCGCCACGGCAAAATCCCAATGCGCAAAGGCATGGTTCGCGCCGCTGCCGATATACGTAGCGCCATAAGCCCGCAGCCGCTCCGGAGTATCGTGCTCAGGATCGAAGCTGATGCAAATCAGGTGCGTCTTCGCATAGAGCGCCGGGGTGGCTGCCAGTTGCTTTTCTATCGTGGCAAAGTTGCGCGTAACGCGCGGACAGAAATCTGGCAGCGGGCAGCGCGTGTAAATAAAGGTAACCAGCAGCGCCTTGCCCTTGAACTGTCCCAGATGAATCGGCCGCCCGTCCTGGTTGCGCAACTTGAAATCCGGCACTGCATCTCCCGGCGCAGGAACATGATATGAAACCGCAGGCCGGTAATCCGGCTTAGCCTGCGCAACAATAACAATATGGTCGATCATATAGTCCGCGTTGGGATCGGGCGAGACCAGCACATCCGCCGTGATCATATCGCCCGGATGCAGCTCACTGAGAATACTGGCGTCCTTCAGTTTGTAAGGCATGGTCATCGCATCCATAAAGCCCGGAATAGCTTCATGGTCCAATGTCGCCTCGCCTTTTGCAGCATCGGTTGAAATCACTTTGCCGCGCAGTTTGAATACTTTGTACGCCGGGCCAGAGGAAGATTGCATCCCGGCCTGCGAGCCTGAGTGGCAGCCGGCGAGCGCAATAATAGCGAGTAACGAAGATGCCAGGATGCAGCGAATCACGAATCCAGTGTACAACCAGCAACAGATTATTCCCGATTCAACAAGTGGCTAGCAATAAATCTCCGGAATAAAATTCTGCTCGCTCATCGGTGGCCGCACATATTTTGATTTTTCAAGCTTGGGCAAAACCAACGGCTCAGGCGTCAGATCGCGATAAGGAATCATCGACAGCAAATTTCGAATCACATTGAGCCGCGCACACTTCTTGTCTTCGGCATTCACTACAAACCACGGCGCATGCTTGTTATCGGTCACTGCCAGCATCTCATCTTTGGCGCGTGAGTAATCTGCCCAATGCTTGCGCGACTCCAGATCCATGGGACTCAACTTCCAGCGCTTGGTCGGTTTTCTCATTCGATCCTGAAAGCGGCGCTCCTGCTCCTCGTCGCTCACTGAGAACCAATACTTGATCAGGAGAATACCGGAGCGCGTCTGCATGCGCTCGAATTCCGGGCAGCTCTGCATAAACTCCTGGTACTGCTGCTCACTGCAAAAGCCCATCACACGCTCAACCCCGGCGCGGTTATACCAGCTGCGATCGAAGAGCACCATCTCGCCCGCTGCCGGCAGATGAGCAACATATCTTTGAAAGTACCACTGCGTCTTTTCGCGCTCCGTCGGAGTACCCAGCGCCACCACCCTACAGACGCGGGGATTGAGCGATTCAGTAATGCGCTTTATGGCGCCGCCCTTGCCCGCCGCGTCCCGGCCTTCAAACAGCACCACCACGCGCAGGTTTTCGTGGCGAATCCATTCCTGCAGCTTCACCAGCTCAACCTGAAGGCTGCGGAGTTCGCGATCGTAGTCGCAATCTTTTCCAAGCCGCAATGCCTTGCCCTTAACCGGCTTAGGCATATTCGTATCGTTATGCCTGCTCTCTGAAACTGTTTTCAACTCTTGTGAGTGCTGATGTTTCCGTTTGTTCTTGACGGCCACTTGCTTTCCTCCCATTCCGAAAACAATTTTGGTAATTGGAAATCACGATAGCCACGCTCTTGAAGCTCCTGTTAAAAGTGCTGATTGATGAGGGATTTAGGGCCTCAGCGCCGCGGTTTTTGATACAACTATCGTGCTATGAGTGCGATAGCCTCCTCGGGCTTATCCAGCGGCTTTCACTTGAGCAGAGTGCCACAAACTGCCACTCTTTTTATCGGCATAGTTCTAGTCTTCTTTACTGCTTTATGCAGCAACTTATACTTGGCCGTAGGGTTAGCCAATCAGCGGGTTCTGTTTGCAGGCCCGCTGCTCAGGCTTGCAGAAGGGATTGCCGACCGGCTGAATACCCTGTTCCATTGCATTGAAATATGCATGAACAGGACCAATTGGGACCAAAGTAATAACACTCCACAGGATATCCATAGCCATTCATTTTTGGCAGTGGTACCCTACGTGGAGATAGGGCTCAGGTCCCCTTGAAAGCGAACCGGACATATCCTGAGACATCCCCAATCTAAGGAGTAACAATGGTTCGTCGTTCAGGTTTTTACTTACTCGCTTTGGCTGCGCTTTTGTCGATTGCGACAATTAACTCGCAGGCTCAATCTTTTCTGACTCATCACGTGCGCGGAGTGACTCTCAATGGTCAGGCGCAGTCAACCGGACGCCTACCGGCAACCCAGATCATGCAGCTGGACGTGGTGCTTCCGCTCAGCGATCAGGCCGGCCTGGATGCTTTTCTGAATGATCTATACGATCCATCCAGCCCCTCTTACCACCAGTACCTTACTCCGACGCAGTTTACTGCAAGGTTTGGCCCCACCCAGGAACAATATGACGCCGTGGTTCGTTTCGTACAGGCGAACGGATTCACAGTTGTGGGTGGAACGCGCGATGGCATGGATGTGCAGATCAAGGGACCCGTTTCGGCTGTCGAAAAGGCCTTCAATGTAAATATGCATACCTATCTGCACCCGACTGAGAACCGAACCTTCTACGCGCCCGACAGCGAGCCCACCACCAGTCTTTCCTTCCCGCTGTGGCACATCTCCGGTTTGGATAACTACTCCATCCCCCATCCTTTATTGGTAAACAGGAATTCATTTGCGCAGAAACTCGGCATCAATGCCAATGCCGTCGTCTCTCATGCCACCACAGGCTCCGGCCCATCAGCTTCATTTTTAGGCAGCGATATGCGTGGCGCTTACTATGGTGGAACAACTCTTACCGGCGCGGGACAGAACCTGGGACTGCTGGAGTATGAGGGCACCGACCTAGCCGACCTGAACACCTACTTTGCCAACGTCGGGCAAACCAACAATGTGCCTATCACCCTGCTCTCGACAGACGGCACCAGCACCTCCTGCGCCTGCAGCAAATACAGCGCAAGCGAGTATGAGTGCACCAGTGGCTGCGACGACACCGAACAAACGCTGGATATGACCCAGGCCATCGGCGTGGCCCCGGGGCTGGCCAGCCTGGTGATGTACATCGGGTCCACTGATACAGCCATGATCAGCGCCATGACCACGCACAACCCGCTGCCCACCACCATCAGCTGTTCGTGGGGCTGGACGCCCGCCGATCCAACCACGTTGAATCCGTATTTTGAAAAGATGGCGACGCAGGGCCAGAACTTCTTTGCAGCCTCCGGCGACAGTTCCACCTGGTCGACAAGAAACGAGGCTTGGCCGGCAGACAATGCCTATATTGTTTCCGTCGGCGGAACTGACCTGACCACCGCCAGTGCGGGCGGCGCATGGAAATCAGAGACTGCATGGTCCGACAGCGGCGGCGGAATCTCTCCGGATAAAATTGCTATCCCTGCGTGGCAGCAGCTCTCCGGAGTCATCAACTCCACCAACAAAGGTTCCACCACCTATCGCAACGGCCCCGACGTTTCAGCCAACGCTAATTTCACCTACTACACATGCGCCGACCAGGTGGCCTGCCTGTCTAACACTTACGGCGGCACCAGTTTTGCGGCGCCCATCTGGGCTGCCTACACAGCACTGGTCAACCAGCAGTTGGCAAACAATGCCCAGGCACCCGTCGGCTTCCTGGACCCCACCATCTACGCGCAGAATGTGACGTCGGTATACGATACCAACTTCCACGACATCACCAGCGGCACTTCAGGCAGCTATTCGGCAGTCACCGGTTACGATCTGGTGACCGGCTGGGGCAGCCCTAACGGCGTAGCACTGATTAATGCCCTTGCCCCACTGCCCACCTCCCCCACCTTCAGCATCGGCGCCTCGCCGAGCTCGGTCTCCGTGGTACAGGGCAGCAGCGGTGGTTCAACCATCACTACTACCGCAATAGACGGCTTTGATTCTGCGGTTGCCTTGTCCGCAAGCGGCCAGCCCACCGGCGTGACTGTCGGGTTCAACCCCACGCCCATCGCCGCACCGGGTTCCGGCACATCCAGCGTGACCTTTACTGTGGCCACAAACACTGTAGCCGGCACATACTCAATTACGATCACCGGGATAGGCGGCGGCGTTACGCAAACAACTAAGGTTTCGTTGACCGTAACCGCTTTGCCGCCTCCCGCATTCACCATCTCCGTCTCGCCCACCTCAATATCCATTGATGAGAGCAGCAGCGGGCACGTCACTGTCACCACTGCCGTCTCAGGCGGCTTTAGTGCAGCGGTGGCCTTGACCGCGTCGGGCTTGCCATCAGGCGTAACCGGAAGTTTCAGTCCCACATCAATCGTTGCTCCGGGTTCCGGAACATCAACTTACACCCTGACGGTAGCCAAAACTGCTTCGACAGGCAAACACACCATCACAATCACAGGCACCAGCGGAAGCACTAAGCATACGACCACCTTCTCCTTGGATGTTGTGCGCGCTAGCACCCGTTAGCCGACTGCGCTCACTGCGTCAGTGCTGAACGATAAAAAGGCCCGGACTCCTCAGTCCGGGCCTTTTTCTGCGCATGATCGCGCAAGCAACAATCTCAGGTCTATTCGTATGTAACGTTGCCGCCGGTGATTGTCATAACTTCCTTGTGCGGGCCTTCGTGCTTTAGAGACATGGTGCCGCCGTTCACTTTGAGGCGAAGGGTGTGATTGCCGTTGGCACATTCGATGGTGACCGTTTTAAAACTCTCGTTGGTTGCCAGTGCCTGCCAAATTAGCGGCGAGGCCGAGTCCACTTCGCGTGTTATGACGATGGGCTTGTGCTGGCGCTTGCCGCTCGGGAGTCCCGAGGCCGCATCCCTCCGAAGTGCGACTTCGTTCTCCACCGCAAAGGCCAGGCCGCCAACTTCGACGCTCTCAATATCAAGCCACCCTTCGTGATCTTTGACCTTTGAATTTCCCTTGATCGATCCTTGTTTGGTCCCCACCGTGGCGAGCAGAAACTTTTGCGCGGCATATGCCGGGCGAGGCGTGAAGGCGAGGGAACCCGCAATCAATAAACCCAGAACTGCGGGACCAACGATACTGCGACAGATTGTCCGGTGCATTTTCAAATACCTCCGGGAGAAGCCGGTGATTATTGGTAACTGTTTCTTTCCTTCGTTGTCAACGCCCAAATCCAGCAGGATTAATTGTTAACGGCCGGTAACTTCACCTCCACCGGCTCCACGCGGATCTTGGCGATGCGGCGTCCATCCATTTCAACCACTGTCAGACGCCTGCCTTCGTAGACGATACTTTCTCCAACTTCAGGAATGTGACCCAGGCGCATAAGCAGAAATCCGGCCAGGGTTTCAATGCCGCCTTCCCGTGGCAGGCTCCATTGCATCTGGGTTTCCAGGTCGCGCAGGTTCACGCCTCCATCCATCAGCAGCGCTCCACTGGCGGTGGTGAGAACGGGCACAGTAGGCGAATCAAACTCATCTTCCAACTCTCCAGTAAGCTGCTCAATGGCATCCTCGGCCGTAACCAGGCCAACAGTGGAACCGTATTCGTCTACAACGATGGCCATGTGGCGGCGGCGCTGCTGGAAGTCGCCTATAAGGTCGAGGACGGATTTAGTTTCCGGGACGACGAGCACGTCGCGCATCACCTGCATGAGTTTGAGTTCAACAAAGGGAGGAGTCGAAGGGAGTGCATACGATCGGAAATACATTAAACGCGCCAGGTCTTTGGAGTAAACGATGCCGATAATGTGCTCAGGGCCGCGAGTCTCGTCGTAGACGGGGATGCGGGAGTGCTTGCGCTCAATGACTTTGGCGCTGGCTTCTTCAACCAGCATATTTGAAGGCAGCGAAAAGATCTTCTGCCGCGGAGTCATAATCTCGCGGATAGAAACATCATCCAATTCCAGTGCGCGATGGATAAGAGTCTCCTGAAACTGTGGCAGCAAACCCATGCGGCGGGCCGAGGTAGCAATCAGCTTGAGTTCCTCAGGCGAATGGACTGAGCCCTTTTGCGTCATGGGAATATCGAAGCCGCGCAGGATAATGGCAGCTGAAATCTTGAGAAAGCGAACTGCGGGACGCGCCACTGCCATAAACAGCAGCATGGGCGGGGCGACTGCAACGGCAAGAGCTTCAGCCCGGCGCAGGGCCAGCGATTTAGGCACCAGCTCGCCGATCACCACATGAAAATAGGTGATTAAGGCAAATCCGAAAGTGATGGCAACAATGTGGGCGTAGAGAGTGAGATAAGCCGGCGCCAGGGGCAGAAATCCGAGCCAGCCCATAAGTATTGAAGCGGCCAGCGGCTCTCCGAGCCAGCCAAGAGCCAGGGAACAGAGGGTTACGCCCAGTTGGACGGCAGGTAAAAAGTCGTCCAGGTCCTGCTGGAGGCGGCGGACGGCGCGAGCCCCGGCAACGCCGTCGGTAAGCATCTGCTGGATGCGGGTGTCGCGGATTGAAACCAGGGCGAATTCGGCGGCTACAAAAAAGGCGTTGGCCAAAATGAGCATGGCCACAGCGACAAATTGCAGAAGGGGCAGACCGTGCATCTCGTTTGGAGAATAGCACTGGTCGGGGTCTGAGATCAGTATTCAAAGTTCATGGAACCAGGACGCAACTGATTTCGTACGATCAAACCAGAGGGGAAATGATGAGCGGGATCAAATATCTCTTTGCGGCAGTTGTGACATTGGCGCTGGCAGCGGCTCCAGCGCTGGCTTCTGAGGCCACATTCGAACGCAGCCTTACGGTAAATGGGCGCGTAGAGCTATCGGTTTCAACTGGCTCAGGCAACATCAAGCTGATCCATGGCTCAAGCGGCCAGGTGCACATCCTAGGACACGTCAGGTCGGGCTGGGGTGGAAGCGATGAGCAGGTCAAACAGATTGCCGCCAACCCTCCCATTGAGCAGACCGGCAATATCATCCGCATAGGCGCGCACCACCAAACCCTGCACAACGTAAGCATTGACTATGAGATTGAGGCCCCGGCGGATGCATATCTCGATGCCGAAACCGGTTCAGGCAACGTTGATGATGACAACGTCGGCGAAAACGCAAAGCTGAACACAGGTTCGGGCAATATTCACGCTACAGGGCTGCATGGGGGCTTCCAGTTGGAAACCGGCTCAGGGAGCATCTATGCCGAGCAGATCGGTCAGGGCGACGTGAAGGCCAGCACCGGATCGGGAAACATTGAGTTGCGCAATTTACACGGCGGTCTTAAGGCTGACACCGGCTCGGGCAGCATCAAGCTGGGCGGAGCGCCAACCGCATCCTGGCGAATTGAGACGGGATCAGGCAGCGTGGATTACTGGGCCGGTGATGCCGCATTAACTCTGGACGCAGAAACCGGCTCGGGCAGTATTCATACCGATCATGAGATTGCGACGCAGGGTGAATCGGACCGGCATCATCTCACCGGCAAGCTGAACGGCGGTGGCCCGACGGTGCGCATCGAAACCGGTTCAGGAAATATCCGCATTCACTAAGCGACATTTCCCTTCCCCTACTCGTCGCTTGCCCGGCTGACGATGGCTACACGGAAATAAGGCTTGGCCTTTTCCGCTGGGTCCGCCGTGTAATCCTGCGCAGTCTTGGCAGCATCGTAGTCTCGCCACAGCCAGATCATTGACTCAGGAAACTCCGCCGCTCCTTGCGCGTCGTTATGCGTTCCTCTGCCGAAAACAAAATGAAAATCGTAATCCTTGGTCTTCAGCGAGTTCGCCATACGAATGTTCGCCAACGGCCAGCTTCCCCAGCGCGGGTTCTCCATGTCTTCCGCACCATCCTGCAGCCAGACGCGGATGTTGCGCTTTGGCTCGCGCAAAATCTTGTCGGGATAATCCTGGCCGCCGTCGTGAATGGCCGGATCCTCTTTCCACTGGATATTTGTATAGCTGCCGATCCAGCTTAGAACGCGGCTGAAGTACTCCGGCATCTGCCACGCAGCGTTGAAACTGCAAATGCCACCGGAAGAAGCGCCGGAGATAGCGTGACTATAAGCATCCTGGCGCAGGTTATACTTTGCACCCACCTCAGCCAGCACTTCGTCGCGCATAAAGCGGGCATACCGATCGCTCACCGTATCGTAGAGCGTGCTGCGCATGGCGTCTTTGAGCGTCCGGCCCCACTTATCCGCATGGCCTTTCACAAAATCATAGGTCGGCGTGCCCGGCGAACCGGAAATATCCCCAGGATTGATAAACACGCAGATCATCACCGGTATTTTCTTCTCGGCGATCAGATTGTCAATTGCATTCAGCACCGGGATTCCGCCGTCGCGGTGAATGTAAGCGCCGCCATCCTGAAACACCATCACGGCTGCCGGAACCTTCGCATCGTATTGCGCGGGAACGTAGATCCAGTATTCGCTCTTCATCCCGTCGTAGATTTTGCTGGTGTGGATCAGCTTCTCTGACAGCGTGCCTGTGGGCACGCCGGGTTGAAGATAAGTCAGCGGCCCAAATGCCGGCAGATCGAGCGACCCGCCAAACTTTGCCCCGTCCACCAAGTAGTAAAACTGGTGCGCTCTGCCTACCTGGTCAATGTGTGCGGCAGCGTACCAAAGATCAGGCGCCGAAACCGAATCAGCCTCCGGAACCGGCTGCATCGCCGTAGTCATGTTTGCATCGACGATCACCATAGGCGCAGTTGCCGCTTCGACTGCGAAGAAAAACTCCGATCCATGTCCAACCCACGCCTTGCCCTCTTTCAGATCTTTCGCGTCAAAACTGGCCTCGATGGCCGCACGCAATCCGGGGCTGTGCCTCTGCGCCAGCGCAATCAGTTCCGGAGCAGTAAGTTTGTCTCCGCGCAGGCGGGCAGCGCGAGAATTAGAACCAGCATGAATAGAAGCGGTTTTTTCATGCTGCTCATGGTACACGCCGGGAAATAACGTTGTCACCCTGTGCCATCAAGCGATTGCTAAGAGCATCGTCAGCCCCTTAATAGTCCGCACAAATTCCCTACCCCTACTCGTCACTATCCCGGTTGATAATCGCTACGCGGAATAATGGCTTACTCTTCTCCTCCGGGTCTGGCTTGAAATCCTCGTAGGTCTTCGCCGGATCGTAGTCACGCCACAGCCACATCATCTCCTTGGGAAACTCCGCCGCCCCCTGCGCCCAGCTATGCACGCCCTTGCCAAAGCTGAAATGCATATCGTAATCCTTGATCTTCAGCGCATTGGCTACGCGAATATTGTTCATCGGCAAGCTTCCCCAGCGCGCACTTTCCATATCGTCGGAGCCATCCCGCAGCCATATGCGCAGGTTGCGTTTTGGCTCGCGCAAAATCTTGTCGGGATAATCCTGCCCGCCGTCGGGAACAGTCGGATTCTCCTTCCATTGCGAACTGCTAAAGGCGCCCACCAACACAAGCACCCGGCTAAACGTATCCGGCAATTGCCAGGCCGCATTAAATGATGCGATTCCGCCAGAAGATGCGCCAGTAATGGCGTGGCTGTAAGCATCCTGGCGCAGGTTATACTTTGCGCCAACCTCAACCAGCACCTCATCCCGAAGAAACCGTGCGTACCGGTCGCTTACCGTGTCGTAGAGAATGCCGCGCATGGCGTCCTTAAGCGTATGATCGCCCGACCGATCCACTTGACCTTTTACAAAGTCATAGGTAGGCGTACCGGGCGATCCGGAGATATCGCCAGGGTCGATAAATATGCAAATCATCACAGGAATTTTCTTCTGCGCAATCAAATTGTCGATCACATTCAATGTGTTGTTGTTCCCTTGCCGGTTCAAATAGTCGCCGCCATCCTGAAACACCATCACGGCAGCGGGAACCTTCGCATCGTATTCCGCGGGAATATAAATCCAATAGTTGCTCTTCATCCCGTCATAGATTTTGCTCGTATGGACGATCGTTCCCGACAGCTTGCCTGTGGGAACGCCGGGCAGCCGATAAGAGAGCGGCCCGAATACCGGCAGGTTCGGATGCTCACCGAGCTTTACCCCGTTCACCAGAAAATAAAACTGGTGCAGTCTGCCCACCGGCTCAACGTGAGCAATCGCATACCAGAGAGATGGCTCCGTAGCCGACCCTGGAACCGGCAGCATCGGCCGTCGCTCGCCTTCATCAATCACCAGTAACGGCGCCGTCGCCGCCTCAACGGCAAAAAAGAACTCCGGCCCTTCGCCCACCCACGCCGTACCGTCTTTCAATGACTGTGCTCCAAAGCAGTATTCAATTGACTCGCGCAATTTGGGACTATGCGCTTGAGCCAACGCAATCATCTCCAGCGCCGGCACTTTCCCCGCGGGTGGGTTATCTGCCGCACAGGGCAGGGCGGGGAATAAAACGAGCATCAATAAAAGCAATTTTTTCATGCTGCTCATGGTATATGGCTGCCAAGCGCCGCGGCAATCCGCTCCCATTACACTGGAAGCATGATTCGCGTATTTCGTCCCCTCCCCATTGAACGGCTCAAACTGCTGGTCTTCGATCTCGACGGCACACTGATCGACTCCGCGCAGGATTTGTGCAACAGCGTGAACGCTGCTCTCAGCCACGTTAGCTATGATCCCCTGCCGGACCCGGTGATTGCCGGCTTTGTAGGCAACGGCGTGCCCATGCTGGTGCGCCGTTCGCTCGCATACAAAAATGGCATCAATCCTGAGCAGGTTGACAATGAACTGATCGCCCGGACGCAGGCCTTCTTTCTCGACTACTATCGCGAGCACAAACTGGACTTTACCTACACCTATGCAGGAGTTCTTGAGGCGCTAAAAGCATTGCGCGATCTGCACGATGCGCCCGGAGGCAGCCCCAGAAAAATGGCCGTATTGACCAACAAGCCGGTTCGTCCGTCGAAGGGAATCTGTGAAGGCCTCGGCATGGCCGACTATTTCCTGCACATCTATGGTGGCGACAGCTTCAAAACCAAAAAGCCCGACCCGCTTGGCCTGCGCACCTTGATGAATGAGGCCGGCGTACAGCCAGAAGAGACCGTCATGATCGGCGACAGCAAAGTTGACGTACAGACGGCACGCAACGCCGGTGCCTGGTCGATCGGCTGCGCCTTCGGTTTCGGCCCGCAAAACCTGATGGAAACCCCGCCGGACGTGCTGGTAGATTCGCCCGCGGAGTGGACTGCCGCGCTTACCTCTTTATAGTTCTCTTCCCACCGCATTCAAACGCTGTACCCTGAATTCATGGAGATAGTCCCAGCAACTAGCCGCCCCTTGCGCATTGTTCTTCCCGGCGGCAGCGGGCAGATCGGCCAGCTTCTGACGCGCTATTTTCAGCAACGCGGCCATCATGTAGCTGTGTTGACTCGCGGACCCTATACCGCACCCTGGCAGACGGTTCACTGGGATAGTGATGAACGCGGCGACTGGATTGAAACCCTTGAAGGCGCGGACGTCTGCATCAATCTTGCCGGGCGTAGCGTGAACTGCCGTTACAACACAGACAATCGGGCCGCTATCTACAACTCGCGCATTCACACTACGCAATTGCTCAACCGGGTGATTGCATCGCTCGCCAATCCCCCGCGAATTTGGCTCAATGCATCAGCAGCATCAATTTACACCCGCACTTTGGATCAAAATCGGATCGATCTGCCTCTCGATGAAACCTCGAACAAATTGGAAGAGTACGAACAAGCGGGCAGCGCCGGGCAGTCAAAAGAACCATGGGCCGTTCGCAAGAACTTCATCTCCCGCGTAGCTGTAGATTGGGAGACCGCATTTTTTGAAACTGAAACACCGCGCACCCGTAAGGTTGCCCTGCGCAGCGGTATCGTTCTCAGTCCCACGCCAGGCAGCGTTTTCGCAGTACTGTCAAATCTAACCAGGCTGGGCTTGGGAGGCACGCAAGGCAGCGGAAGGCAATTCGTCTCCTGGATTCACGAATCTGACTTTGCCCGCGCGGTCGAGTTTCTCATTGAGCACGAAGAAATTAATGGACCGGTAAATATGGTCGCCCCCAATCCACTGCCCAACCGCGAATTTATGGCGGCGTTGCGCTGGGCCTGGGATGTGCCCAACGGCCTCCCCGCTCCCTCGCTAGCCATCAAACTAGGCGCATTTTTTCTGCGCACAGAGCCGGAACTGGTGCTCCAAAGCAGCCGTGTAGTTCCGCGCCGCCTGCTCACTGCAGGATTTGAATTCGAATTCCCTCAATGGCCCGAAGCCGCCGAAGACCTGGTGCGGCAATGGAAAAACAGGGATTAATCCCCGCCATTCTCATTTCGCCGGTGTAATATCCGTTACCGGCAGATCCCAATGGCCAAGGAGAATTTCAAACCGCCGCTGTTCTTCTTTCTTATACTTTTCCTGGTCCGGCCATAGCTCCTTGATAAATGCCTCTTCGTCGGGATTCGCAGTCACGGCAACGGTAGCGTTCTTGTAGCGGATAGTTACGCGATAGTCCCAACGGCCGTCTTCGGTTGTGTGGTAAGCAGGCGATTCAATCTTCAGAGAAAGGATGCGCCCGGTAGCCTGAATCTTTTGGAGCAGAGGGTAGTGATTCTTGAGGAAGAGCTGCAAAAACTCCTGCTGATGACCCCATTGGCATTTGTAGTAGTACTCAATTGTGTAGGGCTGGTCTGCCCCACCCTGCGGCGGCGCTCCCTGCGCTTTAAGTGGTGCAGCCAGCGAAACAGCAAAGACTACGGCGAGAACGGCGAATATAATCCTGCGCATCGAGCCTCCATTCAGCGAATGAAAGCATTGTATCGCGGAGTCGACTATTCATTCCTGACATAGTCTCGAATAGTCCGCAATTTAAAAATCTATTCGGCAAGCTAAAGAATCGCCCTGGCTACTAAATTCAAAGGCAGCACTCTGTCCACCCCGCCTAGTTTGATAGCCTCTTTCGGCATTCCAAAAACCACGCACGTAGCCTCATCCTGGGCAAAAGTCATAGCGCCGGCTTGCTTCATCTCCAGCATCCCACGCGCACCATCGTCGCCCATGCCTGTCAGAATCACTCCTATGGCATTTTGCCCCGCGTAGCGCGCCGCTGAGCGGAAGAGCACGTCGACTGAAGGCCGATGCCGGCAAACCAGCGGCCCATCCTTGACCTCAACGTAATAGCGCGCGCCGCTTCGCTTCAACAGCAGATGATGATTACCGGGAGCAATCAGCGCTCGGCCGCGAATGACGGTATCGTTAGTTTCAGCCTCTTTCACGGTAATCGCACACAAGCTGTCGAGCCGGTTGGCGAACGCACGCGTAAACAGTTCCGGCATATGCTGCACAATCACGATACCTGGAGTATCAGCGGGCAGCATCTCCAGCACCGTCTTCAGCGCCTCTGTTCCTCCCGTCGAAGCCCCGATCACCACCACCTTCTCCGTGGTCTCAGCCATGGCGTGGGTTGCGGGCGAGAGAATCGCGTCGGCCGTCAGTTTGGGCTCAACTGTGTGGCTGGGCCGCAAAATGCGCAGTCTGGCACAGGCCGCGGCCTTCACCGTTTGGCAGAGTGTAATGCGCAATTCTTCAAGAAATTGCTTGGTGCCCAGCCGCGGCTTGGTGATGATATCCACCGCGCCATACTCAAGAGCTCTAAAGGTGCTCTGCGTGCCTTCCTCGGCAAGGCTCGAGCAGATCACTACCGGAATAGGATGCTGGCTCATGATCTTTTTTAGAAAAGTGAGCCCATCCATGCGCGGCATTTCTATATCCAGCGTAATCACATCCGGCACCTGCTCGGCGATGCGCTCGGCAGCAACAAAGGGATCACTGGCAGTAGCAATCACTTCAATCTCAGGATCGGAGGAGAGTACGCTGCTCAGCGTCTGGCGCACCACGGCGGAGTCGTCCACAATCAGTACGCGAATCTTGGCTGTGCTCACTCCGGCCGCCTTTCCGCTTGCTCACATTTCCGAGTGCGTCGTTCCGGTTGAATCCTGTTGTCAGCGGAGCCGCCGCAACAGCACCTCGCCGGTGTCGGTGTGAAATTGAATCTTGAGCCCGCAGTGGCCGCCCAGGCTCGATGCAGCCACTGTAAAGCCTTCTTCTTCAAGCACGCGTAGCGCAGCCTCGCAGTTCAGCCTGCCCACCGTCGGCTTCAACGATACTTCTGAAGCCAACAGCACATCGCCGCCTCCAAAAAGTTTTATCTGCACCTCGCCCCGGCTTGCACCCCACGAATCAAACTGTCGGGCCAGATCGCGAATGGCAAAGTCCACGTAGCGGCAGCCGCCCGCGCGGTTCGTCCCTGCCTGCGGTTTGGCGGGGTAGCTGGGCAGCATGGCATGGCACATAGCGGCAATGCCCAGTCGTGGCGCCCAAAAGGTACCTGGGCCAGAATGCGGTTGCCCTCGCCGATAGGCAGCAGGATCGCGTCGAGCATAGTGTTGACGCCGCGCACAATCTCGGCATACGCGCCCTGGAACTGCTCCGGTTTGCCGCGGTCGGAGAGCTGTCCTTCCCGTGAAGCTTCAACCAGCCGCGCCAGTTCCTTTTGCAGTCCCTGCACCACCGCGGCAACATTGTTGACGGCCAGCTTCATCTTCTCGTGATCGCCCTTGTAGGTCTGCACGATCAGTTCATCGATCTTGCCTGCTGAGATTTGCGCCAGAACCCGATTGCCCTCGCCGATAGGCAGCAGAATCGCGTCGAGCATCTCGTTAACGCCTTGCAGCATTTCGCGATGAACGCCGTTGAACAGAGTTGCCTGGCCGCGCTCGCTGAGGCGTCCATCCTTGGAGGCGTCAACCAGCCGCATGATCTCCTGCAACACCATCATGGAATCGTCCTCTTCAGGGCGAGCCTTCACGCTTACCCGCTCGCGGACTCCATGACCGTTTCCGTTGTGGCCATTCCCGGATTTCCGGGATTCAGTTGTCACATCATTTTCCAGTGTTATAGGCATGAAATTTGCCCCTCCTTGGCTTGATTTCGTTTTCTCCAAAGCCCGCGGCCTTCATTCACCCCATGGCCGGAAGCCGGAAAAGCACGAAACGCAGCAGTTGAAAAAAGTTTTTGGTGGCCCGGGCCGAGAGCCCTCCCAGCTGGCTCAGCTCACGCAGCAACAGCAGCGGGCCGGCTCCGTTGCGCATCAGATCGGGTCCGGGGGCAAAGTGGATAACCCAGTCGCGCATCGGACCGGTTGCGATCGCGGGCGGCGCTTCAGTCAACTGTGCATGCGGAACTGCAGAACCAACTGACGCTGCTCCGGCAATCCTCCCCACCCTGGCCAGAATCTCCGCGCGGGCCGCGGAGTTTGCTGCCGCATCTCCTGTTCCCTCCTCGATCATGTTTCGAATTTGATCCAGCGCGGAGAGAGTCAGATCGATCAACTCCGAGTTGATTTGTAGCCGCCCGTTGCGGACCCCGTCGAACGCCGTCTCCAGATTGTGAGTAAAGGCGGCCAGCTCATCGAAGCCAAACATGGAGCCCGAACCCTTGATGGTGTGCAAAGCACGAAAAACCCGCCCCACCAGATCCAGGTCGGCGCGATTCTCGTTCAGCTCCAGAAGAGCCGACTCCAGGTCCACAACGATCTCGCGCGCTTCTTCTCTGAAGCTCTGCTTGAACTGGTCTACACTGCCCGCCGTTGACAACTTCACACCCCGCTCGTTTACAAGGCATCTACAGGAACTGGAAATCTTTCAAAGCCCACGCGGGCCAGCGCTGATGAGACCGGCTCCGGCAACTCATCCGCAAATGCAAACCTCACGCTCGCCGCTTTTGCCTCGCGCTCCGCAGCCCAAAGCAATTGGATAGTAGTCACATCCAGACAGGTTGCGTTTCTGAGCGATATGCAAACCGGCTTCCCTGAACCGAGCGCCTGAAGCAACAGCTTCTTCAACTCTTCAGCAAAAGCAATATCGATTGCGCCTTCAAGACGAATCAGGTTCGAATCATCATGTTGTTCCAGAGCGATGGGCATGTCAGGCTCCTGGACAAGGGAGTTGTACACTCGCGCTTCCGCAAATCAGGGATTCAAGAGCGCAGCGCCACGTCACTGCACCCGAATATTCCAAGCCCGCTGGACTGACCGGAGGGATAATAATCGGCCCCCGTTTATGCCCAATTGCGTTTCAGCTTTTTTTGACGGTCGCCTGATACTTGCAGGCTTGGTCAAGCTATTTGTAACCACTCCAACTATTTCGGCTTTATAGAAGCAACTCTTGAGTGACAGTTGCGAAGAGTGTGCGTGGAAGTCTTTTATGGGCCAGCAAACAATAAAATGGGAAAAGTGTTTTGAGCGAATATGTACGCAGATGGGTCCCGCAGATATTTATTTTGCTAATTTCGTTTGGTAAATTCGTAGATTTGCGAAGCACGCAATGCCGCCCCGGCCAGCCGCTACGTTCTTACTTCACCAACTTCTGCACCACCGCAATCAACTGGTCACCGTTGAACGGCTTGACAATCCAGCCGGTCGCGCCCGCCTTGCGCCCAGCGTCCTTTTTCTCCACCTGCGATTCGGTGGTCAGCATCAGGATGGGCGTAAACCCATAGCCCGGCAGCTTCCGCAACGCGGTGATCATCGCGATTCCATCCAAATTCGGCATATTCAAATCGGTAATGATCAGGTCGAATTTCTGCTGGCCAGCCTTCTCCAGCCCATCCTTGCCATCCACTGCGTCCGACACTTCATAGCCGGCCTTGGCCAGGCTGAAGCTGACCATCTGCCGTATGCTGGCCGAATCATCAACAGCTAAAATTTGTTTCATCATTGGCCTTCATCTCTCCCTTGCTCAAGATCATGCAATTTCCCATCACCGCGTTCTGCCTTCGCGGCAACTAGAACAATTCAACGCTGTTTCCCGCCAGGTACCCTTGCATCTGCGGAAGAGCCGCTCCTGCCAGCGCAGCGCGCAGCACCTCACGCTCCATCTCGGTTGTGTATGTGGCGGAATAAAATGCTTCTGTTTCTTCCTGGTCGCAAAGCTCGCGCGCACGCGGACAATCAGCCTGCAGGTGGCATCTAATTTCCTCAACCACGCCCAGGACTGTTCCGATCAATTGCAGACTGGCCTCCAGGCGATCTCGCGTGGCGCCAATAACTGCAATCTTCGCCCGCAGCCTGCCTGTGACGGCCTCGATCTCCACTGCCCGTTCAGCTGCAAATTCAGCGGCGGCATGCAGGTTCTGCAAACCCTCCCTGGTTATAGCCCTCGCCTTCTCGAGCGCGCCACAGCTCTCCCGTGAAAAAGCTTGCATCCCATCCCTGGCCTGGTCCACCAGGTTCAGAATCTCCTTCATGGCCTGCTCTGATCGCACCGTCATCCCGCCCCACGCAAATGAAATTCTTTTAATGCTCTGCGATATTTCAAGAATTGTATCGGCCCGCGATCCCAAATGGCTGGCCTCGACCATGGAGTTGAAGGTAAGCAACTGCATCCTATTACGCACGTATCCGAATTCCTTCTGATGTTCCGCTACCAATTGCATCAGGTTAGACAAACCGGTAAATGTGCTTTGAACCTCTTCGTTGTCCGCCTCGCATTCCTGTTCGAGCCGCTCGATGTGGACGAGTTGAGAAGAAAGCTCACTCTCCTGCTTAAATACCAGAGGCGCAATCCCCATCAACTCTGAAGAGCTGATCCTGAGAATGCCCCGCATGCACAATCCGATCTGCTCAAGCCAGCTATCCACCGTTCTGCGGATGTTTTTCAACTGGTAGTCCTGGATATTGAGACCGGCCCACACCATGGGCAAATCGTGCTCTGCATTACTCTCCTCCTCTTCAATCCCCGTCATCTTCCCTGCAATCCACGCCAACGCTTCACTCACATGATCAAGCTGCTGGCGGGTTATGTCGTAGGCCTGCACCGCGGCCACCACACCGTCAATCTGGCCGGCAATCTGCTCCACACAGGTACTGAAGATCGCCGGAACCTTTGTTAACTCAGCATGACTGGAATCCACCGCAGCCAGGGCAGCCGTCAGATCACCTTCAATGCGAGTGAACTCCTGCCTTATCCGCGGCAATCCCGCCGCCAGCATGCGTTTGGTATTTTCAACAACCGATTTGCGCTCGTCGGTATGGCTGGACAGTTCCTTTGTCCCCCTGGCTACCGACTGTGAAAATTCATCGAACTCGTGCGCCAGGTACTGAAAGCCGGTCCCCAACTGGCCCAGACGTGCCACTTCGATGTTCGTCAGTACGCTCAACACCTGCGTCTCGCGCGCAATTGATTTCTGTCCGCGCGTCAGTTGTGAAAGCTTGCCCAGCAACTGGGCCTCACTAGTCACCGTTTCCAATATCCCGGCGGTCGCCCGCAGACGCTCCTGAATAAATCCTTTTGCCTCGGCAACCAGCGTTTGCACCCGGGTGTGCACTGAGCTGACGCTTTCATCCTCAACGCAGCCGATCACTTTCGCCGCAAGCTCCAGGATTGTCCCGGTATCGCGTGCCAGATCCTTGAACTGACTACCTGCCGTCTCGATCTCCTTGCCTGAATCGCGCACCACGAATTCAAGCGTTTGCCCGGCCTGCTCAAGAGCACTTGCAACATCCGACTTGCTGGGTACGCCCATCGCCACCGGCCTATCTAATCATCTTGTGCCGCTTTGCGACAGTTGAACCAGCTGCTCGCCACATCCAAAGCGGTCTGCAAACAAAAATCCGAAGTATGTCAGAATCATTGCCAGAAATTTCACGAACACGCAAAGCCCAGAAACAGCTCTCGCCGCGTCCTGCGCTTCCACCTCTGCTTATCGGAAAATAGTTCGATTGAATCGCAAATGTTCTCTTCGCGTCCGCATAGTTTCCCAGCATTTCCCAATATCGACATTCTTTCCCAATGAGGGATACCTGATCCCTCTTCCCTATTCCCTGTCTATCCGAGCGTCCGATTTCCCTTCTGCGTCTGAAAGTTGTAGCATTCTGTCGGATAGGCCTGTCACCTTTGGCCTGACCCTAAAAGAGGCACTGAAATTCCATGAATCGCAAAATATCATTTTGTCGCGGCCGCCATGCCGCCCAGGACGCAAAACAGACCAACGGCTTTACCTTGATGGAACTGCTGATCGTTATTGCCATCATTCTCATCCTTATGCTCATGGCCATTCCGACCATCGGCAGCTTGAAGAAGAAGGCTAACGAAACCTCGGCTATCAATTCCGTCCAGGTCATCTCCAAGGCGGAACTGCAGTACGAGTCCACTTACCCCATGAACGGTTATGCCTGCACGCTTCCGTCTCTAGGCGGCGATCCCAGTTCCGGCGCGCCCTCGGCAACAGGAGCGCAGATTCTCCAGGGCGACCTGACGGGAGGCTTCAAGTCCGGCTATATCTTCACCATCAACAACTGCACCAAGGTGACCGTCAATAGTATTGACCGCTATACCGGTTACCAGATAACGGCTGTTCCGCAAACCGTTGGCAAAACCGGCGATCGCGGCTTCTGCAGCGACCAGTTCGGCGCCATCAAGTTCGATCCGGCCGGCGGAACTAACTGCACTCAGCCCCTCAGCCAATGAGCCTGTGCACCCTGTTACGGCGCGGCGGCCCCATTGTGGCCGCCGCACTTCTGCTAATCCTTTGCCCTATTCACGCGCAGACAGGCGCGCCGCCTGCGCAGGAAGCTGCGTTCAGCCTGGCGCGGAAGGTCGATCACCACTATAACCAACTGCATTCGCTTCAGGCCGGCTTTAACGAGAGCTATGAGGGTCTCGGAATCAGGCGCAGCGAAAGCGGAACCCTGCTGCTGCTCAAGCCTGGACGAATGAAGTGGGAGTACAGTTCACCGGCCGGCAAGCTCTGCCTGATGGATGGCAGATACGCCTGGATTTACTCGCGCGGCGACTCTCAGGTCCAGCGCATCCCTGCCGCGCAGCTCGATGACCTGCGCTCCCCGTTGCGTTTCCTGCTCGGACACTCGAAGCTTGAAAAGGAATTGAATAATCTAACGCTGGCCGCCAACCCCAACGGCAGCTTCACGCTCACCGGCCAGCCCAAAGGGCAGGAAAAACGCGTGCAGCGGCTTACCCTGACCGTGACCGCAGATGGAACCATAACCGGAATCGAAATAGAAGAGACAGACGGCGCGCTCACCCGCTTCACCTTTACAGGCGAAGTTCAAAACGCTCCAATACCCGCTGAAACCTTCCGCTTTACCCCACCCCCCGGTGTGCCGGTTGTGGATGCATTACCGCCTGTCTAGGCTAGTTGTTTTCACTCGCCACTGTCGCCGGAACCAGATCCAGCGGTTCGGTAAGCGTAAACAACAGCGGGGCCCCCGATTCAAGCGTAGCCTGCGGATGGCTCACCATAAGGTGAACCGTGATGGCGCCTGCGCCGATCAAGCCGCCGGTCACCGCGCCCACCGGGCCGCCGACAATGGCTCCGGTGACCACACCCGTGCCCACTCCTCCGCCATACTCGATCCCATCACGCCGCATGCGCGAGCCTGGATTGATAGCTCCTTCGCCGCCGACGCGGGTGTGAGAGCCGGGAGTGCCGGTAATCTCGGCATGCAACCTGTAGCGCGTGCCGTCCGGCATAATCACCACCTCGGGATTCAGGTGCATGGTGCCGTGGCCGCCAACGTGCCCGCTTGATACCTGTGTCACCCTGCCGTCAATCTCCGCTCCGGCTGGAATCAGCACATTCCCGTCCTGCAATACGTCTGAAGCCACGCGGGTGCGGAAGGCTTCGCCCCTTTCGCTGTCGACGGTTGAAAGCCGGTCCATCAGCCGGACGCGAATAGTGGTTCCTTCAACAATCTCACCCGGCCGCCGCGGATGCAGGTGCACAATATCCCCATCCGGATCGTTGGCATATGCTCTATCCAACTCGGCCTGCGAAGCAGAGCCTTGCACTATGCCGGAATCTGGGTCTGGGTAGTTCGCCGCCGGGTCAACTGAAGATGGCCTCTGCGCAGGCTGCGCTTGTGCAGGAACAGCCGGCTGATTATAAACAAGTTGTCCGGCCGGCGGCTTGGCTTGAGGTGTGCTGCTGGTCGTAATCTGGTCATCCGAAGGCGGATTCGAGGTTCCCTGAAAGGCGTTGGACTGGCTTGCCTCCTGAGCACCTAAAATGGCCGTGGCTGCAACAAACAAGGTGCATACAAGAATAAGACGATTCATCCAGAACTCCTTTTCGCGCACGTGCATCTCCATTGACTTAGACACCGGCGGAGCCAAAGAGTTTCGTTTCGCCACTCAAAGGCCTGCCGCACCCACTCATCCAAACTAAGGTTAACGCGGATAAAGCGGAGGGGAGATGCCTGTCGTTTGGCCAGGTGCCTTGCGCAGTACGAATCAAACCAGGTAACAGCAGCGACGTTTGTTTCATATTTGCAATAGCTTACGACCATGCAACCGCCACCACACGCTAAGCACTGCCCCGGTTTGCTAAAATTCATTAGGTACATCAGCACATTAAGCGCTGTACGCAGTGGAGATTCCGAACGTGCGTGAGCTTCTGAGCACAATTCAAAGCGCCGCCGGAGAAACTCTTGCCGTGGATCGCCGCCCCTTGTTGAATGATCGGCTAATACATCGCATTGCGAGGACAGATATGACCGAGATTGTTGCTATTCGTGCCCGCGAAGTTCTTGATTCGCGCGGCAATCCCACCGTGGAAGCGGACGTAATCCTGGAAAGCGGCGCTTTAGGCCGCGCCATTGTGCCTTCGGGCGCATCCACCGGCGAGCACGAGGCCGTGGAGCTGCGCGACGGCGATAAAACCCACTTCGGCGGCAAGGGCGTATTGCAGGCCGTGGAGAATGTTGAATCCATCATTGGACCTGAGCTTGAAGGTATGGACGCGGCCAATCAAAGACTGATTGACCAGACCATGATCGCTCTCGACGGAACCCCTAACAAGTCCAAGCTTGGCGCCAACGCAATTCTTGCCGTCTCCATGGCCGCCACGCGCGCCGTGGCCCAGACGCTTGAGATTCCTCTCTACCGCTATCTTGGCGGCATCAACGCCAGCATTCTTCCCACTCCCATGCTCAACGTCCTCAACGGCGGCGCGCATGCTGACTCCAATGTCGACTTCCAGGAGTTCATGATCATGCCTGTCGGCGCAGAGCGTTTCTCTGAGGCCCTGCGCTGGGCTGCTGAAACCTTCCACACCCTCAAGGGCGTGCTTAAGAAGAAGGGCTACAACACCGCCGTCGGCGACGAAGGCGGCTTTGCTCCCTCGCTCAAGTCCAATGCCGAAGCCATCGAGCTCATCCTTGAAGCCATTGAGGCAGCCGGCTACAAGCCCGGCGAGCAGATCGCCATCGCTCTCGATCCCGCATCAAGCGAGTTCTATGATTCAGAAAAGAAAAAGTACGTCTTCAAAAAGGGCGACAAGAGCGAGCTCTCCAGTGAAGAGATGGTCGCCTTCTACGACAACTGGGTTCGTCAATATCCCATCGTCTCCCTCGAAGATGGTCTGGCCGAGGATGACTGGGCAGGCTGGAAGATCCTCACCGACAAGCTGGGCAGCCGCATTCAGTTGGTAGGCGACGACATCTTCTGCACCAATATCAAGCTCTTGCAGCGCGGCATTGAAGAGGGCGTAGCCAACTCCATCCTCATCAAGCTCAATCAGATCGGCACCGTCACTGAGACCCTCGAAGCCATCGACCTGGGCCGCCGTTACGGCTACACTTCGGTCATCTCCCACCGTTCCGGCGAATCCGAAGACACCTTCATCGCCGACCTCGCCGTCGCCACCGGCGTAGGCCAAATCAAAACCGGCTCCGCAAGCCGCACTGACCGCATCGCCAAGTACAACCAGCTTCTCCGCATCGAAGAAGAGCTGGGCTCCGGCGCAGTCTACCTCGGCCTCGAAAGCCTCAACTACAACGACTAACCACCTGCGGTGGGGCAGACGGCTTCGCCGTGGATAGTTAACAAATGGTTGTCCCAGGTCCCTCTTTTGGGACCTGGGATACTCAAAAAAATAGCATGGGTGCCCCAGGTGCCTCGCTTTTGGGCACCTGGGATACTCAGAATTCTCCAACAACCGGCTGAGTGCCCTATCCTTTCGCGTTCTTTGCAGCCAGGACGGGATAGCACGAACTTCAAAGAAAAGAGAGTATTTGAAATGTACAAAGTAGTTTTGATTCGCCATGGAGAAAGCATCTGGAATAAAGAAAACCTGTTTACCGGCTGGACAGATGTTGACCTGTCTGAAAAAGGCCGTGAAGAGGCCACGCAAGCCGGCCGGATGCTCAAGGAGCAGGGATTTCACTTCGATCTCGCCTACACCTCTGTGTTAAAGCGTGCCATACGCACTCTATGGACCGTGCTCGACGAGATGGATCAGATGTGGATTCCCGTGGTGCGCGACTGGCGGCTGAACGAGCGTCATTACGGTGCGCTGCAAGGCCTCAACAAAGCCGAGACGACAGCAAAGTATGGCGCCGAACAGGTAAAAATCTGGCGCCGCAGTTACGACATTCCACCTCCCGCGCTTACCGTGGATGATCCGCGCTATCCGGGAAAGGACCCGCGCTATCACAGCCTCACGAAAGAACAACTTCCCTTCACCGAATGTCTGAAAGACACCGTCAACCGCGTTCTACCCTGCTGGCACGACGTGATCGCTCCCCAAATCCGCTCAGGCAAACAGGTTTTGATCGCCGCCCATGGCAACAGCCTGCGGGCGCTGGTCAAGTACCTCGAAGACGTGCCCGACGATAAGATTGTCGACCTCAACATTCCCACCGGCGTGCCAATGGTGCAGGAACTCGATGAGAACCTGAAATCGATTCGCCATTATTACCTGGGAGACGCCGCGGCAATTGAAGCGGCAGTGAATAAAGCTGCAAGCACCGGCGGATCCAGCCGTTAATAAGCAATCGAGCCTTGCTTCATGCCCCCAACGTACAAGGGCCTCCCGCATAGGGAGGCCCTGAGTTTTTACTGCACAACTTCGTTTATCGCGGCCGCATAGCCTTGATAGCCGCAGGCAACCGCTCCTCAATCAATTTGGCGCGCTCGGCAGCAATCCCGCCCAGGTACGACGGCATAGGCGTAGCCGTCAGCACCAGCAAAAACGCAATCACTGAGAAGCAAAGTCCCGCAATCCCGGCGGAAACAAACATGTGATACATGTCGAAGATATCCAGGCCAAAGATCTTGAAGGCCACATGCTCCAGAGGCTTGATGTGATGCAGCACCGCAAGCGCGAAGAGGAAGAAGAATACCGCCAGCGAAGTTAAAACTGCGAGGGTAACATCCAGGCTGCGGTGGAATTTCTGCCGGGCGCAGCAATGGGGGCATTCGGCAAAATGATGCTCATAGTCCTTGCGCATCTCCGGGTATATCCCTGAGATGTCATAACGCCAGCTTGCCAGGATGGCGCCTACAACTCTGTCTATACATTCTGTTCTTGCCATAACGTAAAGACTCACTTTGCAAAGGATTTGCTGGTCCGCCACGTTCTAGCGCGGCTCATGGGTCAACAGAAGGCAAGGGATTTTGATGTGTTCCACCGCTGTTAGCTGAAATGGTGGAACTTCGCTCCATCGCCGCCCCGCCGTAATCGACCTGGGCGCGTCCTTGCCAATCTACCTGGTACAGAGTGATGCCCTTCCTAGCATTGTAATCCACTTGCTTAAAAACAAACACCGGAAAGAAACTCATGTTGCGCCGCCAGTAGCAGCCGGTTGCCCAGCAGGCTGGCTCTGCCGTTCAGCGCGCGCTCGGCCGTCACCCGCGCCAGCTCGGGAAGATTATTGCTTTCAGATAGATGCGCCAAAATCACATAGGTGCGCTTGGCCGTCGTAGTCATTCTCAAGAAACTCCGCCGCAGCCTCATTTGAAAGGTGCCCCACCCGCGAAAGCACCCTCTGTTTCACCTGCCAGGGATAGGGGCCGTCGCGCAGCATCTCAAGGTCGTGGTTCGATTCCAGCATCAGCAGGTCCACTCCCTGCAAGCTGCGCCTTCACGTTGGGCGGAATATACCCCAGGTCAGTAGCGCAGCCCATCCGCACCCCTTCAGCCGCGAAAACAAACCCCACCGGGTCGGCTGCATCATGGGGTATGGTGAATGGGCTCAATGAGATATCGCCGATTTCGAAGGCCCGCCCAGCCTCAAAATACTCCACCGCCGGCAGCCAGGTGGGATCTTGCTTCCTTGACGGCGGGTGCTCCGAAGCAGGCTCAGCAGTGGGTTCAGTATCAATGGGTTCAGCCTGCACTTCGGCCTCGTCACTCTCGTCCGGCTCACCTTCCAGGCCTGCCGCGTCGGCCTCCGCCTGCCGCTCCGCCGCCTGCTTCCTGCACTGCTCCATCCACTGCGCATAAGTCATCTGTTTCCGCGGCGTCAGCCAGCGCATCCAGGCGCGATGCGTGCCCTCGGTAAAGTACACCGGAATCCCCAGCTTGCGCGCCGTCACCGCCAGCCCGCTCACATGGTCGGAATGTTCATGGGTAATGATGATCGCGTCCAGCGTCTCGGGCTCTTCACCGGCCAGCCGCATGCGCCGGAAAGCTCCCGGCAGCTCAGCCCCGCATCCAGCAAAATTCGCGTCCGCCCGCCGGAGATAACCGTGCAGTTGCCCTTTGACCCCGAAGCCAGCACCGTGAAGCGCACCATGGTTTGAGCATACAGCCAAGGGCTGTGCATATCGTGACGCAATATCTCTTCGATTTTTCTCTTAAACTGCATCCGGCAGGTGGATCGGAATCTCGATTAAAACCAGCGTCCCCCGCCCCGGATTGCTAACCACCTCAAACCGCGCCTGGTTCCCGTAGAGCACTTCCAGCCGCTCCTGCACGTTTTTCATGCCGATGCCGGCCCCATCGCGCCGCAGCGCTGAAGCCGGCCGGTTGCCCATCCCCACTCCATCGTCGGCCACCTCAATCAGCACGTGATCTCCATTGAGCCTGGCTGCGCAGGGTCACAGTTCCGCCCTTCAATGCGCGGCTCCAGCCCGTGCTTGATGCTGTTTTCAATCAGCGGCTGCAGCAGAATACTGGGCACCAGCACCTCCAGTGTCCGCGGATCGATCTCTTTCTGCACCTTCAGTTTTTCCGCCCCAAAGCGCACCACCTCAATATCCAGATAATCGTCGGTAAAACTCAGCTCCTCGCGCAGCGGAACATAGGTATCGTGGTCTTTCAGCAGCGCCCGCAGAATATTAGCCAGCTTCACCGTCATCTCCCGCGCCAGCTCCGGCTTCATGCGCACCAGTGAGGCAATGGAGTTCAGCGTATTGAAAAGAAAGTGCGGATTGATCTGGCGCTGCAACGCATCCAGCCGCGCCTCCAGCAGCAGCCGCTTCTGTTCCTCAAGCTTCAACTCAATGCGCAGCGCGTTCCAAACTTTCAGCGCAATGCCCACTCCGATGGGCGCGCACAGCCAAACCAGCACCTGCAGCCAGGGCTGGCTGGCCAGCAGCGCAAACAGCCGGTGGGGAAAGTGTGCGCCAGCCAGTCCCTGCATGCCTCCGCCGCAACAATCAGAAACAGCATCAGAAACTGCCGGTCGATGCGCGGCTTGATCAGGTTGCGCCGCACCCAGCGATAAAGGCTCAGATCGATAAACGGCGTAAACGACCAGATCTCCTCCGGCTCAACAAAGCGTCCCAGCAGTCCCGCGCCCAACCCCAGCAGCACATTGAAAGGCAGCGCAAGGTACTCGTGGTGATAGACCGCCGGACCTGAAAGCACCGCGCCTCCCAGCATCGCCCATCCCGGCCCCAGCAGCAGGCCCAGCAGAATGACGGCTTCAAATGAAATATCGGCGGCCAGAAAGTTGGGCACCAGCAATGCGAACCCACACGCCCAGCGTAAGCGGCACCAGAAAAAACGCCAGCAACGCCAGCGTTTGCCGCGTGACGGCGATGCTCGGCAAAGAACAGCCTCCGGAATGTGCTCACTCGCGCCAGCACGCTGGCCACCGAAGCAACCACGCCCAGCTTCACCAGCAGCGTAATGAGAATAAGATTGTCCGTCACCCTATCAATGTACCGCACGGCAGAGATCATGAATCCCTGATCGCTGTAAAATGAGACTTATGGCACTTGCAAGCGTGAAGAAGATCGCCGAGGCCGAATTCCCCACTCGCTGGGGAGACTTTCCGCATTCTGGGCTTTGAAGGTGCCAGCAGCAGGCGGAAGCGGCGAGGCGCGAGGGTTTGGTGGCGCTGGTGATGGGCGATATTCACGCCGCGCCTCCACTGGTCCGCATCCACTCCCAATGCCTCACCGGCGATGTCTTTGGTTCGCTGCGCTGCGACTGCCGCTTGCAACTCGAACTGGCCCTGGGCAAGATTGCCGAAGCCGGAGCTGGCATTCTGCTCTACGAGCAGCAGGAGGGCCGCGGCATCGGCCTGATGGCCAAACTGAAGGCCTACGAACTTCAGGATCAGGGCATGGATACCGTCGAAGCCAACGTCGAACTGGGCTATGCCGCCGACTATCGCGGATACGAACTACCCGCCGAGGCTCTCAAGCTGCTCGGCGTCTCCCAGGTCCGCCTCATCACCAACAATCCTGAAAAAGTTGCCGCCATCGAGTCCGCCGGCATCACAGTAGTCGAGCGCGTCTCCGCCGAAGTGGAGTCCCAGGAGAGCTTCGAGCGCTACGTCCGCACCAAGCAGGAAAAAATGGGCCACATTCCAGAGTCGCCCTCATCGTAGGTAGCGCTGGCCTCCCGGCCGGCTGTAGTGTGGACCTCCCGGTCCACGCTAACTCTACGCCTTCACTAGAACTGCCTTAACTTCCCAAGCAGCGTCGACCGCTCCGGCTCCGAAACTCGCGATCCAAGAAACGCAATCACCTCATCCAGCGCAGGCAGCGCATCCCACCCCCGTCGCTTTCCCCCATCGCCATGGCCTTCAGCGCAGCCGCGCCTGATGCAAACACAACCGCATCCTCCGCCGACACCTTCCGCGCCACAGCCAGCGCAAACGCCCCATGAAATGTATCCCCGCATCCGGTGGTATCGAATGCGTCCACTTTGAATGCCGGAAAATGCTGCACAGCTGGGACTGTCTTGGAACTCAGGTAACATCCCCCCGCTCCATCCGTCACAACTGTTGCCAGCCGTCCAGCGCCAGCCAGAATCGCGCAGGCATCGCGTGGATTCGCAGCGCCACTTGCCCACTCACCCCATGCCCTGGGAACAATCAAATAGTCCGTCAACGTAGCTGATTCCCTCGCAGTCTCCGACCGCCCTTCGATATCCCCCAGAACCGCCACTCCCAGCCTGTGCGCCTTCTCTGCAACCGCGGCTAGCGACGGCTCGGTGATGTGATCCAGCAACACCAGTTTCGCTGACTCAATCAGAGCATCCGGCAAATCGTCCGCAGTAATCACCTTGTAGAGCGCCGGATCGTAAAACACATTCCGATGCCCTGCCCCGTCCACCACGATGATGCTGTGGTAAGGCCCTCCATCCAAGTCGTTAACAATGTGAGAAATATCTACGCCGTGCCGCACCAGAGCGGCAGCAATATATTTCGAGAGCTCGTTCTCCCCAAAGCGCGCCGTATAAGCCGCCCGCCCGCCCAGCGAACCAACCGCGGCAATCGCCGTGCAAGCCGGCCCTCCGCCATGACGAGCGCTGCCATGAACCGGAATCTTGCAATCAGCCTGCGGATACTCCGCAACGTAAATCAGATCGTCGACCGCCGCGATCCCCGCCCCCAGCACGTCATATAGCTTGTTCATTTAATTCCTAACTACTTCCATAATTCACAGATGTAGAATTCAACTCCAGATCCTTCTCCAAACTGCGTCGCGGCTTAATTCCCATCCCCTGCAACTCCCCGTGATAAGCCTTCACCGCCTCCGCCGGCAGCATCTCGTCATCCGCCACCAATCGCAATAACTTCACAAACGATAACTGGTGTTCAGCCGCCTTGATCTTTCTGCCAAACAGCGCAACCCGCGCCCCATAGCGCTTCGCCTCATAAACCAGCGCGTAAGCATCGTGCGTCGTCCCAGCCGACCCGCCCAGCACACCCACCACGAGCGAAGAATCGTACCCGCACAGTTCTTCCAGCGCCTTAGGCCCCGCATAGGGAATCTTCAAAAACCGCGGCCGGCCCGCCGAAGTCACTCCCGCCAAAAGCCGCGCGATATGGTCGTTGACAAAGTGCGGAATCTCCTCCGCCGCAAGCCCATGAACCTCAGCCGGAACATTAGGATGAAACACCTCAAGAAAATAGCTGAAGTGTTTCTGCTCCGCCTCCAGCCGGAAGGCCTTGTAAGCCTCCATCACCTTCAGGTCGCGCTCCGGATCGTTGTTGAACGTAACCGAATAGAGCCCCAATTGCGCGCCCCGCCTCCGCTCCTCATCAGAACAAGGACTCTTACCCGCCTGAATATGATCCAGCGTGGCCGTGGCAAATGGTTTTGAAGGAGCCTGCGCATAGCATCCCCCGCGAACAATATGCACATCCGTCGTATCGTTCATGCGCACCGCCGGAGTCACCGCCGATGCATCAAAAATGCGTTCCTGAATTGTCAGAATCTCCGACGTGCTTGCCGACATGAGCATGATCTCCACCATGCCCTGCGAGACGATCTCGCGCATCTGATCGCGATAATCAGTTAGAGATCGTAGCTTTCCATCATTCCCCGGCCCCGGCGCACTGATGCCGAACGCCATATCGGCATCCTTGGCATCCGCCAGAATGAAAACCCGGCTGGTGGGATCCTTTTTAAGCGCGGCCAGCTTTAAGTCGAGCGACTTTTCCATGCACGACCATCATACCCAATCGCGCACTGCTGTCCCTTTGGGGTTGGCTCTTTTCAGGCGCTCTTAACCCGCACCACGGTGATCTTCGCAAATCCCTCTTCAAACACCGGCGGCTTCAGCTTCTCAGCCATCTTCTTCATCACGTCCTAGCTCACCGAGCGGTCCCGCTTGCTGTTGCGCTCCAGGCAAACATCCAGCGGCACATCAAAAAACACCGCCTGCACCTCGTAGCCAAAGCTCTTGGCCATCTTGATCCACTGCCGCCGTTCGTGTATTGACAAGTTGGTCGCGTCCACATAGTTCCACGGCATGCGCGCAATCAGCCTCGCCCGCAGCAGCGACCGCAGCGTTGAAAAAACCAGCCCCTGGTAGCGCTGTTCCTCCACATCGTCAAAAAGTATATTGCGCAGCAAATCGCTCGAAAGCGGAGTAACCCCCCGCCGCCTGAACCATGTCGTCTTTCCCGACCCGGCAGCCCGATAGCCAGCACAACATACCCCTTGGGAGCCTGGGGGCTGCGCTCAGCCGCCTCGGGCTCCGGCGGAGGCCAGAGCTCATCTCCGGCTGCGTCTCCAGCTCAAATCGCCCAGAGCCGGCAGTCTCAGCCCATTCCTGCTTAGCCGGGCGCGCGGGAGCTGATGGGCCTGCTGGGTTGCCTGCAGGCCTGTGTCTTGGCGGGTGCCCTCGAGGCTACGCGGCTGTGCCGACCGGAGCCTCATCCGGATAGGCGGAACCAGCGGAGCTGGTTGATTCGATGGGAGTTCCTGGCCAATCTTGCCTGTCGATTCCGAGGTATTCGGGGTGTGTCTGGAACGTCTTCTCATGCCACCTTCAACGTGTGCGTACTGTTACCGGAATACCACACCAGCTAAGGCCGCTGCAATGCTGTGCACGCCGTCACATACTGTCCCGTACCAGAAAAGGCACACTATCGGTGAGGGAGTTTCTGCAAAAATTGCCCGGCGCGAGGCGCGTTTTCATCTCGCCGGCCAAAGTGTTACGATCAAGGGTTTGGTAGAGTTACTTTCTGCACTCATGTCCGACGCCGAAAGACCCAAACTAAAAAATCACAGCCTCACCCAATTCGAAGGAGAATAATCACACATGGCAGTAAAGGTTGGCATCAACGGCTTCGGCCGCATTGGCCGCAACGTTTTGCGCGCCGCGCTTGGCAATAAGGAGATCGATTTTGTTGCCGTCAATGACCTCACCAGCCCGGCAACGCTGGCTCACCTGCTCAAGTACGACTCGATCCTGGGCAACCTAAAGAACGAAGTCACCTCCGGCGACGGCTTCATCTCCATCGACGGCAAGCAGATCAAGGTCTTCTCTGAGCGCGATCCAGCCAAGCTCGACTGGGCCTCTGTCGGCGCGCAAATCGTCGTCGAATCTACCGGCTTCTTTACTGACGCCACCAAGGCCAAGGCGCACCTCGGCTCCACCGTCAAGAAAGTCATCATCTCCGCTCCCGCCAGCAACGAAGACCTGACCATCGTCCTCGGCGTCAACGAGAAAACCTACGACCCCGCCAAGCACAACGTCATCTCCAACGCCAGTTGCACCACCAACTGCCTGGCCCCGGTCGTCAAGGTTCTGCTCGCTCACTGCGGCATCGTCAGCGGCATCATGACCACCATCCACAGCTACACCAACGACCAGGTCATTCTCGATACGCCGCACAAGGACCTGCGCCGCGCCCGCGCCGCCGCACTGTCGATGATTCCTACCTCGACCGGCGCCGCCAAGGCCCTCAAGCTGGTCATTCCTGAGACCGCCGGCAAGCTAGACGGCTTCGCCATCCGCGTCCCCACCCCCAACGTCTCCATCGTCGATCTCACCTTCATCAGTGAGAAGCCCACCACCGCCGAAGCTCTCAACGCCGACTTCAAAAAGGCAGCCGAGGGCGAGCTCAAGGGCATTCTGGGCGTCGATGCCAACCTGCTCGTCAGCTCTGACTTCAAGGGCAACGCGCTTTCATCCATCGTTGACACCCCGCTGACCAAGGTAGTCGGAAACAGCGTCAAGGTGCTCAGCTGGTACGACAATGAGTGGGGCTACTCCAGCCGCGTAGTCGACCTGATCGGCTTCCTGGCCAAAAAGGGGCTGTAAGGCAGTGAATCAGTGAAAGAGTGAAGAAGTGAAATAGTAAAAACAGTGCGTCGCGATTGGAGACGATTTCCGCGCACTGTTTCACTTCTTAACTTGTTCACTCCTTCACTTCTTCACTTGTTTATCTTTTCACTCATTCACTTTCCACCTCGTCCAATGTAGAAGGATCTTCACGCCATGCCCAAGCTCTCCATTCGAGATATCGATCTGGCCAACAAGCGGGTCTTCATCCGCGTCGATTTCAATGTGCCGCTCACTGAAGACGGTTCAACCATCACCGACGACACCCGCATCGTGGCCACGCTGCCCACTATCATCTACGCCCTCAAGCACAAGGCCAAGGTCATCCTCGCCTCCCACCTCGGCCGTCCCAAAGGCAAGCCGAATCCCAAATACTCGCTACGTCCCGTGGTCGACCGTCTTCGCGAGCTGCTCGACAAGGCTTTGGGCGAAAAGATCAACGTAGCCTTCGCCCCCGACTGTATCGGTGAAGTAGCCTCCGAACTCTCCCGCCAGCTTGAATCCGGCCAAGTTCTACTGCTTGAAAATCTACGTTTTCATGCCGAAGAAGAAGCCAACGATCCGGCATTCTCCAAAGCCCTCGCCTCGCTCGCCGACGTCTACGTCAACGACGCCTTCGGCAGCGCCCATCGCGCTCACGCATCCACTGAAGGCATCACCCATTTCCTCAAGCCCGCCGTCGCCGGTCTGCTGATGGAAAAGGAAATCACCTACCTCGGCAAGGCCCTCGAATCTCCCGAGAAACCCTTCGTCGCCATCATCGGCGGCTCCAAAATCTCAGGCAAAATCGACGTCATCAGCAACCTTCTCGACAAAGTCGACACCCTGGTAATCGTCGGCGGCATGGCTTACACCTTCGACCGCGCCCTCGGCGTCTCCACTGGCAAATCGCTCGTTGAAGAAGACAAGATTGACATGGCCAAAGCCGCCCTCGAAAAGGCCAAGGCCAAAGGCGTCCAGCTTCTGCTCCCGCTCGACAACGTCCTCGCCGACAGCTTCTCCGCCGACGCCAAAACCCAGCTCTGGGATTCCACAGTCAACTTCCCCGCCGACTGGCAGGGTCTCGACATCGGCCCCAAATCCATCGCCGCTATTGAAGCGGTAGTAGCCAAGGCCAAAACTATCGTCTGGAACGGCCCCGCCGGCGTCTTCGAATTTCCAAAATTCGCTGTGGGCACCAACGCCATCGCCAAAGCCGTAGCCGCCAACAAATCCGCCATCTCCATCATCGGCGGCGGCGACTCAGTGAGCGCCATCAACCAGGCTGGCGTAGCCGACCAGATCACCCACATCAGCACCGGTGGCGGCGCCAGCCTCGAGTTCTTAGAAGGCAAAAAGCTCCCCGGCGTTGAAGCCCTGACAGATAAGTAAACCACCTCCCGCAACAAAACAAGTCCCGCATTCTCAATAAAACAAAAGAGATGCGGGACTTGTTGCATATGAACCCGGTAGACTTCCTAGATAGGTGTATATGTGTTTATCCGTTTAGGCGTATATTAAGAACAGGAGTTCAAAATGTCCACCGCCACCACCCGCTGGAACCTCGTAGTCCCCAAAGAACTCGACAAATCCCTGCGCCAGTTCCTCGCCAATGAAGGCAGAGGCAAGAAAGGCGATCTCTCCCGATTTGTCACCGAGGCAGTCAACAGGCAAATCTTCGATACGATTCATCAGTCGATCATGGAGAAAAACGCCAACGTCCCTCTCGAAGAGATCGAGGCGGCTGTTGAGGAGTCGCTTGCCTGGGCTCGGGCGCGAATGCGTCGATGATTGTCTTGCTCGACAGCAACATCTTTTTTAGCGCATTGATTTCTCCCAGCGGAGCACCTCGGGCGATTTACGATGCTTGGCTTCGCGGAAGGTTCCGATTGGTCACCTGTCTGCAGCAAATCGATGAGATCAGGAGTGCCAGCCGTATCACGAAGGTGCGCAATTTGCTCCACCCATATGAGGTTGGAGCGATGATGAATCACCTCCACGGAGCCAATCTGTGGAAGGAGCGGCTGCCCCGAAAGCATCAAGCCGCCGATCCGGCCGATAGTTATCTACTTGATCTGATCGAGGCGGCGCAACCCGATTACGCGGTCACAGGAGACAAGCACTCGGGACTCCTCAAACTGGGCAAACTGGGACGTACCAAAATTTTAAATGCGAGCGCCTTTTGCAGTGAAGTGCTTCATATTTAAGAAATGCGATTTAAAACAAAACTATCATCCTGCCCACCCACAGAACTGTCATCCTGAGCACCCATTGGTCTATCATCCTACCCAACTATAGAACTGTCATCCTGAGCGAAGCGCAGCGGAGCCGAAGGACCTGCGGTTGCTTTTACTTTTCATCTCTACCCCTCGACAACACCCACACTTTTTGCTCTGATCACAATATAAGAATTCCACTCTCCCGAAGGAGAAAGTAAGTGCCGCATTACACCCGAGTCCTTTCAAAAAACGAAGACTTCCCTCCCTTCGACGAATTGGCGCAGTTCATCCGCGCCGACCACCCACACTTCAAGCTGACCATCGAACAAGGTTCAGAAGAAGAATGGGAAAGCCTGCTTCTCTCCGGAACCGACGACCTTGAGGTCGCCGTCATTGAGCGCCATCCGGTCTTCGATGGCTCACTTGGCCAGGACGAAATCGCCGATTTCATCGAGGATATTCAGGATTGCCAGCCGGAGTCCGGTGTCGCATGGCTGTCTGAATATCTTGCCGAGGTCAAAACCATTTACGCCTTCCAGCACCTGCAGGGAGATGCCACCGAAGAAGGCAGCAACGTCCTCCATGCATTGCGCTCAAAAATATGGGAGCGCGGCGATTCCATCATCCAGGCCGATCACGAAGGATTCACCAACGAGGACGGCTACCACATTGTCTGGCAATTCTCTGACTCAGTCACAGGCCCGTGGAACATGGGCATTCTTCAGGACGGAACCTGGTATCACTTCGAAATGGACCTGGGCGACCCCGACCATCGAGCCGCCTTCATGAGCGGCGAAATCCCCTCCGACTTATCCGCGATCCGTCTGGCCGACCGGCGAGACTGATGCCAATTGCTGTTTGTTTACCAAGGTGGGAGAGCACAAATTTCCATTTGCATAAAATAAGCCCTCGCCGGCGCACAATAGAAATTGAGAGGCTCTTGTGACCATATTCGAAGTATCGTCAATGTCTCCGCAGTTGAATGTGCCAGGCATCTCCAGGCTTTTACCCCCCCCCGGTGATCAGTTCCTCATCTATTCGCCTTTTTTGGCGCGCAACCATAACAGAATCAACAAATCTAACAAATTCGCCTGGTACAAAAACTGTCAAAAAATGTAAACTCTTGCGCTTATTGGTGCAGAATCCGGCAAATTCCGCCATGTGCCGCTCGTCACTCTCCGCCCACTGCCCATCGATTAAAATTGAATCGAGGAACCCACAAAACATGTCCCGTAAAGCTCTGATTGCCGCTAATTGGAAGATGTACAAAACCCCTGCTGAAGCCAAGGCCTTTGTCGACGCCTTTTTACCCCTTGTTGCCGGCCACACCCGCGACGAGATTGCCCTTTTCCCATCGCCCGTTCTCCTGCCTACCGTAATTGCAGCCGCCAAGGGCTCAAACGTCCTGGTCGGCGCGCAGAATATCCATTTTGCCGAGGAAGGCGCCTACACCGGCGAAACCTCCGTCCTCCAGGTTCTCGCAGTAGGCGGAACACACACCCTGATCGGCCACTCTGAGCGCCGCCAGTATTTTGGCGAAACCGATGAAATCGTCAACAAGAAGCTGCACACCGCGCTCAAGCACGGCGTAGTTCCCATAGTTTGCGTCGGCGAAGTTCTGGCCGAGCGCGAAGCCGGCAAAACCGCCCACGTCCTCAAGACCCAGATCGCCGGAGCCTTTGCCGGCATCACGGCCGAAGCCGCCGCGCCCATCGTGATTGCCTACGAGCCCGTTTGGGCCATTGGCACCGGCAAAACCGCTACGCCTGAGATCGCCGTCGACGCACACAAGATCATCCGTGCTGAAGTGGCCAAATTGCTTGGTCCGGCGGTCGCCGCGGCCATCCGTATCCTTTACGGAGGCAGCGTCAAGCCCGACAACGCGACAGCCCTCATCGGCCAGGAAGAGATCGACGGCGCACTGGTCGGCGGAGCCAGCCTCAAGCCCGACTCCTTCACCGCCATCGTCAAGTACTAATTGATATCTGAGAAATCTGGAACCGGGTGCCCCAGGCCGGGGTCCCCAACGACAGGTCTTCGTCGTTGGGGTGGAGGGGCCTCGCGTTTGGGCACCTGGGATACCAATTTCGTCAGAATCAGGATTCGCTAAACAATCTGAAACTAGGTGCAATAAGATTGCTCAGTTGTTCGCCTAAAACGAACCTCTGCTACCGCCGCACAACTCCACCGCGTGCCCCATGGCTTTCGTAACCCGGTTGGCCACATCGCCATCGAAAAAGAAGAAGTAGAACTCCGCGTTCGCACTACCTTTTACAATCAAGTCGAAAACCGGCGGATCGACCTTCGCGTTCCAGGTTTTATGTCCAGCGGCAACATCATTCTTGTTCTGACGCTCATCGCCCGTGATCAGCGTAACGTCCTTCACATCATGCAGGTTGAAAGTAGCGTCACTATCGGAGATCTGAACGCCGTCCCGGACAATGGTGTAGTGATAGGCGAGCGTGCAAGCTGCCGCATCGACAACCACTTTGTTGATTTCGAAGTTGAACTGATAGATCCAATTCGTATTGTCGGCGCTGTCATGGTAATGAGTGGTCCAATTCATCTTGCCTTGTTGGTTCAGCGTGGATTGGATGATTTGCATCGTTTCCGCCAGCGACGGTCCGCTGTCGGCTGCATTAGGCGCAGGCTCGGGGTGTCGCTGCCCAGACACTGGAATGGTAATAATTCCGCATGCCACTATTGCTGCAATCCAGAACTTCATTTTCATGTTCATTCCCTCTCCAGTGCGTTACCGCGTCGTTTTGGAAATCAGGTTCCGATTTCAAGTGGTACTACAGTCAGGCGATAGTCCGGTGGGCTTTCCCAATTTCCGGCAGTGAATACAATAACTTTGTCTGCAGTTTGAAACTTCGGGCACACTCCAGGGCAATAGTACCCGGAAGGCTGTGAACTATAGGAAAAAATACGTGTCCATGGACCCCAGGGTTGAGGCGACTCATAAAAGTCCCAAACCGTATGCGTCTTGGCCCCAGCCATTTTTCCACCACCGGCTGGATAATACCAGCCGATCATGAAATACCTTTGGTGTTCATGCAGGTAAACAGCGCCGGTCATGCCAAATCTGCGATCGCCCTCAAGCACCGGCCTGGCATCATTCATATTCTTTGACCAGGCTTTTTGAAGGCTGCCATTCCCGCCGGTAAAGTACTCCCAATCGGAACCGTTCAGCAGGCCGATTTTCGAACGCGCCACCCGGCCAAGCACCACGTCGTCACCGCAATCCCAAAAACCGTTATTTGAAAGAGCGTAGATGTAGTCGCCTACGTTGGCTTTACCCGATCCTTCAGGCCCGAATTCAATAAAGTAAGGCGTGGCAAAACGCCGTCCGGGAAACATTGGCTCCTGATAATTCACCTCTGCCGAACGTGTCCATGTCTTCCCGTAGTCGGCGCTCTTGATGATGCTTGCGTTATGCGCCGGTTGTCTACGGTAAGGATCTCCACTGGTCTCTCCATACTCATGCCGGCCTACAACCCAATACAAAACGCCGTCAATGAATGTGCAGCCGCTGGATTTCCACGTGCATCCGTCCGCTCGTTTATCGCCGCCTTTGCCGTATTCCGTCATGCTGTTCACCGTTACCCCGCTCAGGCGCAACGGATCGCTTCCTTCAATGCGATTGAAACTGATATTCGAATACGGCTGATTATGAAACCCTCCCGTATCGTTCGACGGCGAGTAGAGGTTACCGTCATCGGCCCACGCCGCAACCCAGGTGTCGCCGCTATTATCCGCCACCGGAACAGGAGTTCCAACACCAACAACGCGCAAGCGTCGGTTTTGTGAGCCCAAAATAAATGCCGGGAACAGGCCGGCTGCTCGAATCTTGAGTGACGCTGATAACGCCGCCGCAAACGAACCACCGATCAGATCACGTCTACGCATACTTGTTTCCACCTTACTTTACGACCGTGTCATAACTGTCTCGTCAGCTGCTGAAGTTATCGCGGTATATCACGGTGCACTGCTTTCGTCTGGTAGCCGGCTTTCTTGAGCCGCTTGCTCATCTCCTCGGCCATCATCACGCTGCGGTGCTGCCCGCCGGTGCAACCAAAGCCAACCGTAAGGTAACTCTTCCCTTCCTCTACATAGTGCGGAAGCAGATAAAGCATCAGCTCCGTCACCCGCTCAAGAAACTCCTTGCTCTGCGGAAACCCGCGCACATAAGCAGCCACCTTGGGATCACGGCCGGTCAGCTTACGAAACTCCGGCACAAAGTGAGGATTGGGCAGGAAGCGAACATCGAAGACCATATCGACGTCCAGCGGCACGCCATTTTTGAAGCCGAAGCTGAGACAGGAGACAAGCAACTGCTTGCTCTGGTCCTGGTGGCCAAAGCGTGCCTGGATATGCGCGCGCAACTCGTGCACGTTGAAGTTCGAAGTGTCGATAATCGTATCGGCCAGATTGCGAACCGGGTCCAGCAGTTGCCTTTCTTCCACAATGGAGCGCCACACTGTCTCCGTGCCGCGCAGCGGATGCGGCCGGCGCGTCTCAGAGTAGCGCCTCACCAGCACAGCGTCCTGCGCGTCAAGATAGACCACGCGCGTGGGCAGCAGTCTCTTTACCCGCTTGAGAATATCCGGCAACCGATCAAGGGTCTGACCTTCACGCACATCCACCACAATGACGGCGCTATCAATCTCTTTGGATTTCCGTACCAGGCCGGCAAAATCAGGCAGCAGTTCCAGCGGCAGGTTATCCACGGCGTGATAACCAAGATCCTCAAAATCCTTGAGAGCCGAGGCTTTGCCTGCGCCGGAGATTCCGGTCACGATTACCAGTTCCTTCTCATGTTTTGCGGTTTGCCCCGGCTTGGCAGCTTTGACAGGTTTAGCGGTTTTCTTGCCGCGTTTGGCGGCCACTCGGGGCGCCGGCTTTGAAGGCGTCATGCGCCCATCCTACACCGAAGGACCCGGTTCCGGAACAGGAAGCGAACGCTCACTGCCCACTTCCATCAGCTTCGTCGCCCGTGCCGGTTCCAGCGCATAGGAAAGCAGCGGGCCCTGGCCTAATTCACAACCCATGCGGCACAGTGCATCCAGTTGCGCGGCGGTTTCAATTCCCTGCGCAACCACCTGCATGCCCAGCGTGTGACCCAGGTGAATCAGCGACTCCAGCACCGCCTGCTGGCGGCCAATGCTGACGGCTGCAATGGTCAACTGGGGCGCCAGCTTCACCACGTCGATAGGCATCCGCACCAGGTGACTGAGGGGCGCAAAGCTGGAGCCGAAGTTGCCCACTGCAATGCGCACATTGCAATCCACCATGCGCTGCAGAATGGCCACCGCTGAATCAGGGTTCTCGTTCAGCGTAGTCTCTGCTATCTCAAACAACAGCCGCGACGGATCCACCGCGTTCGCATCCAGAGCCTTCTTCAACTGCAGAACCATGTCCGGATGGTAGAACTGCCGGTGAGTCAGATTGATGCTCACAATCAGATCATCCTGCGGCAACTCTTCACTCCATTTCCGCAACTGCCTGCATACCGTATCGATCGTCTCCCGGCCAAGAGTGATGGAGAGCCCGGTATTCTCGGCCACCCGCAGCAGATCAAAGAAAGTGTCTGCTGTGCCGTCCAAACGGCGCCAACGCAGCACTGATTCAAATCCCTCCAGTTTGCCGTTGCCAAGACGGTAGATGGGTTGATACCAGACCTCGAACTGGCGGTTATCCAGCACCTGGCGCAACTCCATCTCGCGCTCTTTGTGGCTGGAGATGTGCACCTCGAGGCGCTTGTCGAAGATTTCCATTCGACCGCCACCCTCCTGCTTGGCGCGGTACATGGCAAAGTCCGCGTCCCGGATGAGCATCTCGGGAGTGGTATGGTCTGGCCCGGCCAGCGCCATGCCGATGCTGGCGCCGGCCTGAACGGGCTGACCGAAGATTTCAAAGGGCCGCTCCATCTCGCGCAGAATACGACTGGCCACCACGTTCAGATCGCCTGCTTCGAGAATGTTATCCACCAGTACGGCAAACTCGTCGCCGCCCAGACGGCAAGCAGAGTCCTGCGGGCGCAGCGATGCGAGCAGCCGGTCAGCCACCGCAACCAGCAACATATCGCCCGCCGCGTGACCCAGCGTGTCGTTAATCTCCTTGAAGCGATCCATATCAAGAAAAAGCACGCCGCAGCTCTGATCGCGGCGTCGCGACCGGCGCGAGAGCGCCAGTGTCAACCGATCGAGAAAGAGAGCGCGATTGGGCAAGCCGGTCAGCATGTCGTGCAGAGCATCGTGCTGCAATTTTGCTTCAGTCTGCTTGCGGTCGCCAATGTCGCGGAAGGTGAGCACGTAACCGATTCGGGCTCCATCAACCATCAATGGGGCTGCCTGCATCACTACATCCAGCAGCGCGCCGTTCTTGTTCACGCGCACTGTTTCGATGGTTGCGCGTCCCTGCTGCTCTAATGCCTGATCGAGCATTCCCTGCTCGTGACGACGCGTCTCAGGAACAATAAGTTCCGGCAGGCTGCCTCCGCTTGCCTCTTCTGCGGTGTAACCGAACATCCGCGTAAAAGCAGGGTTTGTGTAAAGCACATGATTTTCATGCACGATGACCACGGCCTCGGGGATGCTGGATAACACATCCTCCATCAGCCGCGACTTCGGCGCCCGATCCCGTCCGCTGGGATGGGCTACGATTACCGCCTCACGCAGTTCCACGCTGAGAATGCTGTATATGCCTTCGACAGGCAACAAGCGGCCACTTCTGCCCGGCAGCGTAGCACGGAATGGATTACCCCGCTGGGTTGTAATAGGCACAATCTGCGGCTCAGGCGGAACCGGGACCAGCCCCCACAAAATGTCCACTACCGGCCTTGGAATCCATGCACCTTCGGCCAGGCCCAGCACCTGGCGCGCTTCAAAATTGGCATACACGATCATGCCCGCGCGCTCAAGAAAAACCAGTACCGGCAAAGCGTCGAGGATCTCCTGCTGCTGGGCGGAGTCCGAGTTTTGCGGAAGATTCAAGCTCTTAGTCTCCCAGGGGATTGCCGCATTTACCATCCAGGTGTGAGACACTCAGGGCCATTTGAGGCATTCCCACCACTGCGGCCATACTAATATCGTATGCCGGTTGCACACCCGTCTCCATACCCAAAAACGGGTACCGAATGACACATAGGTCTTTACTGTCTCCCACCTTCATGCTTTCAACTAAGCTCTTATTGAGCATGGGTATCCGGGAGATTGTTTAAGGGATTTCCACCAGTTCCATCTGCCCGTCGCGACGGCGATGGAGCACAAACATTTCTCCTGAGGAATTGTGGAAAATCAGCAGATCACGGTCACGAAATTCAGCTTCCTTCACTGCCTCTTCAATGGTCATAGGTCTCAGCGCAATGGCTTCGCCACTCTTGAGGATGTGCGGCTCAACGATCGTTACACGGCTGGGATAAGAGTGCACTGCAATTGACGCGCGGGCCCTGGAGCGGACAGGCTTGCCCTCTTCTGCTTCAGAATCCTGCTGGGCCGCGCGAACCTTGGGCCTGGCAACAGGGGGCGCGGTGAGCACCTTCTCTTCCTTGGGCAGGCGTTTGCCTTCCATGCGCCGGTCACGGTAACGGCGAGCCTGGTTCTCAGCGTGCGTAATCGCCTGCCGCAGCGCAATATCGAGAGTTGTAGCCTTGCCTGTAGCCACAATTTTTTGATGCCGAGCCTGTACGGTCAGCTCCACAATTTGCACATGCCTCTGCGCGCCGATGGTCACGCTTGCCTGCGCACTCTTGCCCAGAATCCGAGCAATGTCTTCCAATCCCTCCTCAGCCTGTGTACGTAGCGCCCTGGAGATCTTCCCTTGTCTGGCGGTGAACTCCACTTCCATGGTCAACCTCCGCTTTTCATTCTTTATATGTGATCGGTGTTCAGTGACAATTGATCCAGCTTATTTGTCGCGCCTGCGCCGCTGGTGAGTTGAGGGGATATTCATGTCTTCGCGGTACTTGGCTACCGTGCGGCGTGTGAGTAGAATGCCCTGCGCGCCCAGCATGGCGGCAAGCTGGTCGTCAGTGTGGGGATGGCGCGCATCTTCTTCCTCGATCAGTTTACGCACCTTACGCTTGAGGACCAGCAACGGCGTATCTGCGCCTTCCGGCCCGTTCGAGCCCTCGGAGAAGAAAAAACGCAGCTCGATGACTCCCTGCGGCGTATGCGCGTATTTGTTTGAAACCGCGCGGCTCACCGTCGAGGGGTGAACCCCAATCTCCTCTGCCACTTCCTTGATCATCATGGGATGCAGAGCTTCCACGCCCTTCTCGAGGAATTCCTGCTGGCGACGCACTATTACTTCGCATGTGCGCAGTATCGTACTCTTTCTCTGCGCGATGTTGCGCATCAGTTGCAGCGCCGAGCGGAAGCGCTCTTTCACATAGTCCTTGACCTCTTTGTCTGTACCTTCGGCCACCAACATTCGCCGGTAACGCGAACTAAGGCGCAGGCTGGGCAGATCCTCTTCATTCATGGTGACAATCCACTCGCCGCCACGCTTGATAAATACCACATCTGGTTCAATCAGACGCGTCTGCTCACGGTTGTAAAGACGTCCCGGCCGCGGATCAAGGGTGCGAATGAACTCCACTCCGGCCTGGGCCTCCACGGGCGTAACCTGGGCAGCACGCGCCAGGTCTTTCACATCCCGCTTTTGCAGCAGTTGCAAGTGACGGTCCACAATCAGCGCCGCAACTTCCATGCTGCGCCGCCGTTCTTCCCAGTGAGCATCTACCTCAGCGCGGAAGCTGCGATGGGGATCCTCTTCAGGTTCCGTGGTCTGCCTGGAGTACAAATGGCCGAACTCCTGCTGCTGAGCAGTGATCTGCAAAAGAAGACATTCGCGCAGGTCTCTGGCGCCCACTCCAGCCGGGTCAAGATGCTGCACCTGTTCAATGCCGCGCCGCAATAGCTCAAGAGCCTCAGCCAATTCCGCATCATGACCATTGGGCGCGGAATGGTTGTCAGGCAATTGATCTTCAGGGGGTTGGATAAAGGCTACAGCTAACTCTTCCTCGCCGGCAGCCAGGTAACCATCTCCGTCCAGATTGCCGATGATGAACTCCGCCGACTCACGCAGCACCGGCTCTAATTGCATTACTCCCAGTTGCCACGCCAGGTGATCAGACAAGCTCGTAGGCTGGGATAGAAAGTTTTCAAACGACGGCTTTTCGCTGTCGTCATACTCCGGTTGCGTGCGGAATCCGGGATCAAGATATTCCTGAAAATACGAGCCGAAATCGATCTCTTCAAAGGAGTCTTTGGGTGGAGCGGGCGGCTCTTCCACACCACGCTCCAACCGCTCCTCGCGGCCGGCAACTTCATCCAGCATTGGAACTGTTTCATCAATCTCTTCCAGGACGGGATTCTCTACCATCTCGGCATCGATCATTTCCTTCAATTCCAACTTGTTCAGTGCAAGAACGCTCACCATCTGCATCAGGCCCGGGGTCAGGACCTGTCGCTGCGCGACTCGGAGGCTCAAGTTGGGTTGAAGCAGCGCCATAAATGGGACTCATTCCCAGTTGGGACTGTTGTTCTCAATGTAAGTGTAATCGCGCTGGGAAAAAGTTATTGGGAAAATTGCCCCGTAGCGCGTCAATCGTTCCAGATCAGGCAACATTCAAACCGGGAATGTATCCCCGGAATTTCAAGTGCCAATTGGCACCTTTGGCCCATTGACAAATCTACGTTCGCCAACTACCTGCACTCTGGCAACGGTACGCCGCCACTTCACCCCAGCGAAATCCTTCGCCAAGGTAGAGCCGCCGCACATCCACATTGTTGCCCAGCTCGTGGGGGGTGCCGGCAAAAATAATTCTTCCCTCGGCGATGATGTACGCACGGTCGGTCACGCTCAGCGTCTCGCGCACGTTGTGGTCGGTGATCAGAACCCCGATGCCGCTGGCCTTCAGGTCGAAGATGATCTTCTGCAACTCCAGCACCGCAATGGGATCGATGCCGCTGAAAGGCTCGTCGAGCAGAATGAAGTTGGGCTGGATGCACAGCGAGCGCGCAATCTCCACCCGCCGCCGCTCGCCGCCGGAGAGCGCATAGCCTCGCGTGGTGCGGATGTGGCCAAGATTGAGCTGGTGAATCAGCCGCTCGGCCCTGCGTCCGCCGCTCCCGGCTGCCCAGCGGCTGCGCCTCCAGCACCGCCAGAATATTCTCCTCGACGGTCAGCTTGCGAAAGACCGAAGGCTCCTGCGGCAGGTAGCTGATGCCAAAGTTGCGCGCGCGCAGATACATCGGCACCCGCGTAATCTCGGTATCGTCCACCATTACGCGGCCGCCGTCGGGCGGCACCAGTCCCACGATGATATAGAAGCTGGTCGTCTTGCCGGCGCCGTTCGGCCCGAGCAGCCCCACCACCTCCCCGCGGCAGATGCGCAGGTCGACGCCGCGAACCACCTGCCGGCCTTTGTACGACTTGCCGATTCCCTCGGCTATCAGTGTTTCCATCTAGGTTTTATGGCTCTCTTTCGCCGTTCATTTCGGCGCCGTGGTCTCCGTGGTCGTCTTGCGTCCGCCGCCTTCGACACTGACGCTATCATCGCGGCTATGGAAAATCAAAGCCTCCCCGGTCGTATTGCCCCGCGCCGGATCGGTCATACGAGGCGGCGACGCGGCGGTTCCCGTGAGCACATACTCCCCTGTCTCGCCTGTATAGACCAACTGCTCGCCCGTTCCACGCCGGCCCTCGGAGGTCAGGGTCACCTGTCCCCGAGCCGTCATGCGGTCTACCTGCGCCGTCCGCCGTCCTTGGCGGCGTGATTGCCCGCCGGCAGCAGCGCAGCTCGACTTCATTCGAGACGAGGTAACCGTCCCCGTCTCGGCGACCACTCGTCCAAGCGCCGCCACGCATCACCGCCTTGTGCTCGGCGTCGGAATACTTCAAGTCGCCCCCACGCACACGAATCACTGAAGGCATGGCTGCTTTGCCGCTCGAATCTGGCCGGAATCTTTCCCGCCTGCTTGCCCAACTCCGGCCCACCCGCGCTCAGCAAGACCGCCCTTACCGGCTCGTTAGCGTCCGTACTCCGCGCTACCAGCGTCTGCCTTTGGCGATCCAGCACAATCACCGGCCCGGCAACGAGTTTGCCTCTTGCCATAGCCGCGCATGACCCCGGAAAGTGGCCTCGCCCGTCGCCTGATGCAGCTGCGCCTCGGCGGATACGACGTGCGCCGGACCTTGCCCACCCAAACCCATAATGCCTTACGGGCCAGCGATTTGCGGACCGTTTGCTCGCCCGCCTCGGCCGACCTGATGATCCGAGCCAGGTAGCCTTCACGTTTCCATGCGCAAACGCGTCCCCCGATTCGTGGGATACGTCGATCTTGTCCGCCGTGAGCTGCAAGCCGCCGTCTTCCACGCGCGGGCTCAGCGTCAGGTGCAGCCACTGCCTGTACCCTCATAGACGGCCCGGCCCGCCGTGGCCCGCATCGGCGACTCCGCGTGCTGACCGGCGCGCTGGTGGCCGCTGGTACTGCGTCAGCACCACATGGCCATCGAGCACGGCCGACTGAATCTGCGCCGCGCCGCCCGCTCGCGCTTGCATCCGGTCTGGCCCCAGCCGGCGAGAGGGACAAAATAAACCTCGATCCGGTCGCCGTTCGAGGTCTGCCGGATTCCCGTGGCCGTGGTCTCCTCGATACAGGCGTGGCCGGTTCCGGTCATGCCGGTCAACAGCGAGCCCGGTCCCAACTTGCCAGTCAGTTCATCGGCCGCAAGCCGGGAGGGCACGGGGGCTGACTTGCCGCGCTGGCTATCGCCCGTCAAAATCACCCCTTGCTTCCCATGAATGAGGCCGGCTCCACTTGCCCATGACCGTTGTCGCGGAAATCCACATCGGCCAGTGGCGAACTCCAGGTCCGGATCAGCCGCAGTGGAGCCGGCCCTGCCGGGATACGCCCAGGTCCTCGCTGTGCATCTCCACGCCCCGTTCCATATGGGTGTGGCGCAATTCGCCCTCGGACGTGAATTCGATATCAGCGATAGGCGAGGTCCCATGCACCTGGCGGCGGTTCCTCCCGGTCTGGCTCGCCGAGTCCAACGTTACCCCGCCCTCCATATGAGCGTGCCGGGGTTGGTTGTGTTCGTTAAAGTCCATTGATCCCGATGGTGCTGCAACATGCCCGCCGTTCAAAGTGGTCAATGTGAAGCCGTTCATCACGTCCAGCCGCACAGCCGATCCGTCTTCGCGAAAAAGAATCTTCGCGTCGGCGGCTGCCGCTTCCCCACCCCGGTAATTGGCAGTGGCCGCGCGCATTCTGCACAGCATATCGCCGCGTTCAAACTCAGCGTGCTGCGCGCGCACTACGACTGGCTCCCCGCCGTGCTCTGTCTTCAACTCCACATCGCGATCGAGCACAAGGCGACCCTGCTGCGAGTCATACGTCGCGCCCATCGAGACGCCGCTTCCCTGAATGGTGGAAAAATCCACATGCTTGTCAGTAGTCGCAACGCCGGTCTTCTCGTTAAATATGACCCCGCTGGTCTCAACATGAATCTCTCCGCGCGTAGCTGTCTCTGCTGCTGAGGCCAGTGCGCCGCCCTTGGCCTTATCGCCGACCACGTGGCCCGCAGTAGCCTTGGGCGCGATCGCCGGGGCCACTCCGGGCCGCATTACCGTAATCTCCACCGGCCCGGTGGCCGTGGCCTAATTTGTCTCTGGATCGTACTCAAACTCGTCGCCTTCGATGCGGTCAACGCGGCTGCCGTCTGCGCCATATAGTTCAACCTTCACATCGTGCAGGACACGTGGTTGCCCTGCTTCAACTGCACCACCTTCGAAGCGTGCAGCTTGAAGAGAGTGTGCCCACCGTGAGCCTGGGTGTACGTAACTCCGTTGGATTCCTGCTGGATTTCGATGCCCAGCCGCTTGGGCAGATCTGCAGTTGAAGGGATTTTTCCACTTGCCGAACGACCAAAAACGCCAGCAGAGCCACCAACAGCAGGACTCCTGCCGCCAGCACCAGCGTCCGCATTTTCTCGATGGTGAATCGCAAGGTCAGTTTCCCACTCCGAGCCGTGCCGCCAGCCGTTGCGCAAGGCTCTCGCCCAGTTCGCTCCACAAAAGCCGCGCCGTAGCCCCCGACTCCTTCTCGACGGCCGCGGTCAGCTCCACCAGTTGGCGCACATTTTCTTCCACATGCCTGGCAGCTACCGAGTCCAGTTCCAGATCTTCTTCAAGAAACGGACCATCCGAGCCGAAATCGAGGCGAATGTGGCCATCGGCCTCGTAAGCTCCCTCATCGAAGAGCGGTCCATAGCCCGTAACCCGCACCAGTCGCGGCTCCCGCGCCCAGCGCTGCATCGAGACCGCCAGAGCCCTCCGCGTCTCCGACTCCCAAAGGCTCCAGCCGATCTGGAATTCGTAGGCGTAATCGTCGTGCAGCAACTCCAGCGATTCTTCCACTGCAAACTGGGCTCTGCGCCTCGCTTCACCCCAGCCGTAGACCCGCTGAAATACCGGCGACTCGCTCCAGCTGACCGGCCACACCGTGGAAGCATAGACCCGCGGCTCCCCACCGTGCGTTCGGAATGTACCCAGTACCGACGTCAGCTTGCCGGCAAGATCGGCAAGACGCAGGTTCGGGATACCACAAGCTCAGATAAAGCGTATCGGACATCTCTTATTGATTGTAGACGCGCGGCGCCGGTGTTTCGATGACCGCGCCGGTGCCGAGTTATACTTTTCGCCATGCGCAAATCTCACTGCCGATTCGTTCTCGCCGTAGCTCTTTTTCTTGCCGCCCTCGCCAGCCAGGCGCAACAGCCTTCAATGGACGGAAAACAGCAGTATGCCGGCCTGGGCACCTGTAAACTCGTCAGCGGCAAGCAAATCACCGACTGCGTCATCGCTTATCGCACCTGGGGCAAGCTCAACGCCCAACGCTCCAACGCCATTCTTTTTCCCACCTGGTTCTCTGGCAGGAGCAGCAACATTGAGCCCTCGGTAGGTGCGGAAAATCTGGTCGATCCAGCCAAATACTTCCTCATCGTCGTCGATGCTCTCGGCGACGGCGTCTCCTCGTCGCCCTCAACCTCCACCACCCAGCGCGGGCGTGAGTTCCCCGCCATCACCATCAAAGACATGGTCAACGCCGAGTACCGTCTGTCCATTGAAGCCCTGCACATTCCCCATCTTCATGCCGTCATGGGCATCTCTATGGGCGGAATGCAGACCTTCGAGTGGATGGTCGATTATCCCGACTACATGGACCTGGCCATTCCCATCGTCGGATCTCCGCGCCTCACCGGCTACGACCTTCTGCTCTGGTACAACGAGGAAAGCGCGCTCAAATCCGATCCCGCCTGGCAGGGCGGCCACTATACAAAATCGCCGCCGTTAGGCGCGGTCCAGGCCATCCACCAGATGAACCTGACCACCCCGGCCAACTACGCCCGCTCTCATCCACCGGACAAATTCTTCGCCGACTATGTCGAATACCAAACCAAAGGCGTGCTACCCTTCGACGCCAACGACTGGCTGGCCCAACTGGATGCCATGATCCACCACGACGTAGCCCACGGCGGCAAAATGGAAGATGCGGCCAAACGCGTAAAAGCAAAAGTGCTGGTGATATCCGCCGCGCAGGATCACATGGTCAATCCCAAGCCCGCGCTGGACTTTGCCGCCCTGATCGGCGCAAAGACGCTGGTCCTCGACTCAGATTGCGGCCATCTCTCAAACACCTGCAAGGCCGATGTAATGAACCCCGCAGTGCGCGCATTCCTGAGTGCACATTAGAACTCGGAGTTATAAGTCTACCCCTGTGTCACACTCGCTGAAGCCTGAGATTTCGACACCTCATTAAGCAGTTCGGGTAATAGAGAATCCGGTGATATTCACAACTACCTCGCTGAAGTCCGCAATATCTGAGAACCCGAGTAGCACCATCTTTATCAGCGCTATGCGATTCATACGTAATGTCGCGTCAGGCGCCATGACCATCACTTTGTCGAAGAACGCGTCTACGACTGGACGCAATGTTGCTATCTGTTCCAACGCCGCGGCGTAATTATGCGCTTTGCCCAATTCACCGACAACAGGCGCAAGCGTCCTATATGCCTGAAAGAGCGCTACCTCCTCGGCTTCGATCAGTGCGTTTGCATCTAGACTCGATATCGCCAGAGTTGTTTTATTCTCTTCAGACCCAACCTCCACAAAACTTTTCAAACGACTCATCTCATCAGCCTCTGCTGTTTGGCGCAAGATGTTCTTGATGCGTTTAAAGGCTCCTACAATCGCGGTGAAGTCCTCCGACCCGCGCACAGCGGTGAGCGCCTCAGCCCGTGCAATCGCATCGCATACATCATCTGCCCCTGTAGCCAGCACAGCATTCACCACGTCGTAAGCAAACCCGCGCACATCCTTGAGGTAGAAGTGCAGGCGCTCCTTTAGAAATGCTCGGACTGGAGTATCAGGCTGGAATTTATCGTCTGGACCAATTCCTTGCTCTGGTTCTGTGCCCGGCGCATGCAGAACGTCGCGCAGCGTCAGCGGCAACTCTGACTCCGCCAGAATAATGACGATTGCATTCGCCGCCCGCCGCAGCGCGAACGGATCCTTCGATCCCGTAGGCGCATTCCCAATCCCAAACATTGCGGTAATGGTCTGAATCCGATCCGCCAGCCCCAGTAACTGCCCCTCGACCGATGGCGGAATCTCGTCCTCTGTCGAAGCCGGAGTGTACTGCGAGTAGATGGCCAGCGATACCTGCTCACCCAGCCCCTGCGCCCGCGCGTAGAGTCCGCCAATCACGCCTTGCAGCTCGGTAAACTCCTTCACTAATTCGGTAGTCAAATCGGTCTTGGCCAGCTCGACAGCCTTCAACAGCGCCGTCTCATCAAACGCAACCCCCGCAGCCTTCACCTTTGCAGCCAGCGCCCGCGCCACGGCCAGATTCGCCTCGGTCTTCCAGTGATAGCTGCCCAACTCCTTCTGGAAAGTAACGTTCTTCAGGCTTTCCACACGATCAACCAGTGGCGTCTTCTGGTCGAAGTCCCAGAAGAAGCGCGCATCCTTGAATCGCGCCTTCAGTACTCGCGCATTGCCATGGCGGATGATCGCCCGTCCCTCCTCATTCACTTCCGTATTCAGTACTGCCAGAAAATGCGGCGCCAGTTGCCGTCAGCGCCTTCGACAGCAAAATATTTCTGGTGGTCACGCATCACCGTCACCAGCACTTCTTCAGGCAACGCCAGGTACTCCGGCTCGAAGTTGCCCAGCACCACGGTAGGCCACTCGGTAAGGTGCACTACCGTCTCGATCAGCCTGATCCTCACGCCAACGTGCGCCGGCAACCGTGCGCGTCGCTACATCCAGAGCCTTGCGAATCGACTGCCTGCGCTCGGCTACATCCACGACGACGTTTGCTGCCGAGCAGTTTGGAGTAGTTTTTCGGATGATCAATCACCACCGGCTTCTCCGTGCAGTACACGATGCCCGCGGCTCGCATTGCCGGCCGCAATCCCGGCAATCTCCAGCGGAACAACAGCAGTATCAAGCAGCGCCACAACCCAACGCACCGGCCTTACGAAACGCTCCGGCTTCCCTGCGCGCCAATACATATTTTTTGCCCAGTAGATGCTGAGCACTTCCTTTGGCAGTTCCGCGGCGAGCAACTCTGAAGCCGCACGACCCAAACGCTTCACCGTAGCGCCAACATACTCGCCTTTGGCATTGGCTACCTTCGCTAGAGCCGTCACAGAAACGCCGGCCTTTTTCGCAAAGGCCTCTGCCGCAGCCGTCGGCGCACCGTCTTTGAAGGCCACCTTCCACGACGGACCGGTCAACTGCTCCTCGGTATCCGCCTGCCGGGTAAGTACGTCCTCTACCAGTACGGCCAGGCGACGAGACGTGGAGTAAGTGGTCAATTTGCCCGCAGGCCCAAGCAGCCGCTCCCGCGTGAGCAGGTCATTTACCGGCGGCCAAGCTCAGCTTCAGCCCCGGCAATCATGCGGTCGGGAATCTCTTCCAGACCAATCTCTATTAAAAAGTCGGACATAAACTCATTCCTGAAGCAAGCTCCTAGTTGCTAGCTTCTAGCTTGTTTCGTGCTCATACCGTCGAATAAACCAAAACTTGAAAGGCTAAAGGCTAGCAGCTAGAAGCTGCAGTTGTGCATACGCCTTGGCCACGCCTACCGCCAGATTGCGAATGCGGGCAATTACACCTACGCGCTCAGTTACGCTGATCGCGCCTCGCGCATCTAGCAGGTTGAAAAGGTGCGAACATTTGAGCACCAACTCATAAGTGGCCAGCAATGGAAAACGCCGCTTCTCTGCTACAGGCGCATCCTCATTGGCAAGTAATGCGTTAGCTTTGTCGATCAGCGACTTGGCTTCGGCTTCATAAAGCCTGAAGTGCTCCCAGAGCTTGTCCACATCGGCAAACTCGAAGTTATATACCGAGAACTGCAACTCTTCTTCGAGCCTTACCTCGCCATACGTTACTGCCTTGCCGGTCTCAGGATCGCGCGCCCATACAATGTCGTAGATGGAATCCACGTCCTGCATGAAGGCCGCAATACGCTCCAGCCCATAGGTCAGCTCGGCGCAGATCGGGTCGAGGTCGAGGCCGCCGCACTGCTGAAAGTAAGTGAATTGGGTAATCTCCAAACCGTCGAGCATCACCTGCCAACCCACGCCCCAGGCGCCGATCGTCGGCGACTCCCAGTTATCCTCTTCAAACTTCAGGTCGTGCTGGTTAGGATCGATCCCCATGGCCTCGAGAGATTCGAGATATAGCTCCTGCACGTTGACCGGCGGAGGTTTCAGGATGAGCTGAAACTGGGTGTGCTTGAAGAGCCGGTTTGGATTCTCGCCATAACGTCCGTCGGCCGGCCGCCGCGCAAGGGCTGCGCGTAGCCAACTTTGTAAGGCTTGGGTCCCAGCACGCGCAGAACCGTCTCTGGCGCCATGGTTCCGGCGCCCACTTCAAGGTCATAAGGCTGCTGCAGCACGCAGCCGCGTTCCGCCCAAAATCCCTGCAAGCGGAAGAGCAGCTCCTGAAACGTGAGCGCGGCGGGCTTGGGAGCGGCGGCAACCGCGGAGGATGAAACTTTGGTTGAGGGCACGGGAACTCTCTCTCGATTAGACTACGGCAATTTTACCAGTCTTGATTAGTCTTACCTTCTCGCGTCATCCGCCCAGCCGTCCCAGCGCCTCGGCTGAGCGCAGTTTGCGCTCCAGATGCCGCTCCAGCGATTGCAGCGTGAAGCGGCGCAAGTCCTGCGCCCGGCGACGCGGCCAGGCTTCGGCTGCAAAGGCCGAGGCGGGCGCGCGCAGCATCCTCTGCGCCAGTTGCCACGAGTCGGCCGAAAGCTCACTGGCGCTCCCATTACGATGCACCGCGCAGAACAAGCCGTCACCGAGTGTATTGAAGCTGGCCTCGCCAGCCACGAGCGCCTCTCCGCAGGCCGTGCAGTGGCCCACATCGGGAAGCAGACCCATCAGCCGCATCATCCAAAGCTGAAAGTAGGTCAACGGCCTATCCCACCGACGGCATGCGTTCGAAAAGTTGGCAGGAATTCGCCTCGCCGGACGCGCCGGTGATGGACTTCGTCTTCACCGTCTGCGATAGCGCCGCCGGCGAAAGCTGTCCGGTGTGGCCAGGCCAGCCGATGACCGCGCACTGGGGCATTGAGGATCCGGCCTCCGTCGAGGGCACAGATATCGAAAAGGAAGCCGCCTTCGTCGCCGCCTTCCGCTATCTCAAGACCCGCATCGGCGTGTTCACCAGCCTTCCGTTGCGCGGCATCGACAAGCTGTCACTCGGCACCAAGCTGCGGGAGATCGGCCGCAGTGAAGGCTCTACCGCATCGTCCTGTCAGACGTGGCCTGAACCATGCAGCATCTTCGAAAGATACCTCACCCTCTGGGTCGCACTCTGCATCGTCGTCGGCGTTGCGCTTGGCCACGTCATGCCAGCTTCTTCGGCGCGGTCGCAGCCGCCGAGGTTGCTAAGGTCAACCTGCCCGTGGCGGTGCTGATCTGGGCCATGATCATCCCCATGTCGTCGAAGATCGACTTCGGCTCCCTGTCTGAGGTCAAACAACATTGGCGCGGCGTAGGCGTCACACTCTTCATCAACTGGGCAGTCAAGCCGTTCTCGATGGCGCTCCTGGGCTCCGTGTTCATCGGCCACGTGTTCGCACCATGGCTGCCGGCCGATCAGATCACAGTCCTACATCGCCGGCCTGATCCTGCTGGCCGCGGCGCCATGCACGGCGATGGTCTTCGTCTGGCGAACCTGTGCGAGGGCGATCCGAACTACACTCTGAGCCAGGTCGCACTGAATGACGCCTCATGGTCTTCGGTTTGCGCCTTGGTCGGGCTGTTGCTCGGCGTCGCCTCGATCACCGTGCCCTGGGGGACGCTGCTGCTGTCCGTGCTGCTCTACATCGTGGTACCCGTGGTCGTCGCCCAGGCTTGGCGGGGCTCGCTGCTGCGCGCCGGCCGCATTCGACCGAACCATGCGGACGCTTCAGCCGGTGTCGCTGGTTGCGCTGCTGGCGACACTGGTGCTGCTGTTCGGCTTCCAGGGCGAACAGATCGTCTGGCAGCCGCGTCGTCATCGCGTCCTGGCCGTGCCGATCCTGATCCAGGTCTATTTCAACGCCGGGCTCGCCTACTGGCTCAATCGCGCCGTTTCGGCGTCGCCTGGTGCGTGGCGGCGCCGGCCGCGCTGATCGGCGCCAGCAACTTCTTCGAGCTCGCAGTCGCGGCCGCCATCAGCCTGTTCGGCCTCGATTCCGGAGCGGCGCTCGCCACCGTCGTGGGCGTGCTCGTCGAGGTCCCGGTCATGCTCTCGGTCGTCCGGATCGTGAAGGCCACGCGGGGCTGGTACGAAGCCGGTGCGACCGAACCCGGAGCCCGCCATGGAGGCCGACAATGACGCGTCACGATCTACCACAACCCCGATTGCGGCACCTCGCGTAACGCGCTCGCCATGATCCGTCAGGCCGGCGTAGGAGCCCACCGTCATCAAATATCTGAAGACCCCGCCAACGCGCGAACGCCTGAAGGAATTGATCGCGGCGATGGGCATCCACGTCCGCGCCCTGCTGCGCGAGAAGGGCACGCCCCACGCCGAGCTCGGCCTCGGCGACCCAACTCTCTCAGACGACGCGCTGCTCGACGCCATGATGGCCCATCCGATCCTCATCAATCGGCCGATCGTCGTCACGCCGAAAGGCGTCAAGCTGTGCCGCCCGTCGGAAGCGGTGCTGGATCTGCTGCCCGGACCGATCGGCCGGTTCGTCAAGGAAGACGGCGAAGTCGTCGATGGCTGAGGACCTGCCCAACATCGATTCCGCCCTTCTCGCCAAGCCGGATCCCGCCCTGCTGCAGCCGGCGAGGTCCACGCACAAACCGCGCATCCTGCTGCTGTACGGGTCGCTGCGCGAACGCTCCTTCAGCCGCCTGCTGACCTTAGGAAGCCGCGCGGCTGCTGGAGTGCTTTGGCGCGGAATGCCGTATCTTCGATCCGGCCGGGCTGCCGCTTCCCGACGGCGCGCCGGCGGACCATCCCAAAGTCACCGAACTACGCGAACTCTCAACCTGGTCCGAAGGCCAGGTCTGGAGCAGCCCGGAACGCCACGGCGCCATGACCGGCATCATGAAGGCGCAGATCGACTGGATCCCGCTCTCGATCGGGGCCGTCCGGCCGACCCAGGGCAAGACCCTCGCCGTCATGCAGGTCAGCGGCGGGTCGCAGTCGTTTAACGCTGTGAACCAGCTTCGCGTCCTCGGCCGCTGGATGCGCATGATCACGATCCCGAACCAGTCATCCGTCGCCAAGGCCTACGAACAGTTCGATAATGCCGGCCGCATGAAACCGTCGCCCTATTTCGACCGCGTCGTCGACGTCATGGAGGAGTTGGTGAAGTTCACGCTATTGACGCGCGATTGCTCAGGCTATCTGACGGACCGCTACAGCGAGCGAAAAGAAGATGCGGCAAAGCTGCAGGAGCGGCTCTCGCTGCAAAAAGCGCTTTAGGGGCAGGCATGATGTCGCGAGGCGAAGGGTCCGGAGGAGTGACCACGCATGGTCGCCGGCATTGAACGCCGTAAGCATCGATAGCGGGTATCCTGTGTGGAACGATACCACTCGACATGGATGAAGCTGCACTCCATTCGCACTTTCGTGGCCACAGTCGCTTGCTTGTTGCTGGCGTCCGATTCATTTTCGAATTTGCTTTGAGGCTACGTCATTGAGAAAGCAAACTGGATAGCAAGCCATGCGGGCGTGCCCGCAACTTCCAGGGAGCTGCGCCCCGTGGACCCCCGAAGGAGAGCGAGCGTGCAATCAGCCGTCGTGAAGTTTAAACTGCCGCCAGCCGACAAAGCACGGCTGATCAGCGCGGCCGAAAACGCAGATACCTCGATGTCCGCACTTCTGCGTCGATCGGCATTGATCGCTGCCGCAGGCCGCCCCCTCGACCGCAACGCTCGTCTCGACATCGCCGCGATGAGGGCGGCTGCTAATGCGTTGAAGGCAGCGATCGACGACATCGGACCCGAGCCGACGGAGATTGCTGAACGCCTCCGTCAAGCAGCGTGCGAGCTTCATCGCATCGCAGTCCGACAATTGGACATCCGCCGTTGATCATTAAGTGCACACAAATTAGGGCACGTGGGCCCGCGCTAAAGCGCCTGATCGCCCATATCGAGAACGCAGAAGACAACGAAGAGGTTGTGGCCTTGCAGGGGCACTTCGCCGACATCCTCGACGCGCGGACCGACGCGCAGCAGTTCGGTCGTGAAATTGCTGCGGTCCACTGGATTATTTCTCCCGCACGATTTGCGACCGACGAAGATATGTTGGAGGCCGTCGACCGGTTGGCAGCCGAGTTCGGCTTCAATAAAACCAGGGCCGTCGTCCGACGGCACACGAAATCGAAAGCGGGGGGCCCTGCCCTTTTCGACCGCCATGTGCACGTGCTTGCTCCAGCGGTCGATCCGACCGGCGCCGTCATGTCGTCGTCTCACAATTTCTCCCGCAACGAAAAACTTGCAAGAATTCTCGAATATGACTGGGGAGGCTGGGCGGACCCGCTTACGCGCGACGAGGGTCTTGAGCCCTTCACGCGCGGCGCGCACCTCAAGGCAGTTATCGCAACCCTGGAGCATTCGAATCGCAAGGATGTAGCTGCTGCGCTGAAGAAGGCGTTTCCCCACGAACAGCCACGGCCGGTCCAGAGCTTCGATACCGCCAATCAACAGCGCCTGAAGCGCCAGGGGCTCGACCTCCCGGCGCTGCGCATCCTCATCAAAGATGCATGGAATTCAGCCGCTGATCGATCCGAATTCGAAATGAACCTTTCCGAATCCGCTTTGGTCGCCCGTGCAGGCGATAAGCCCGGCGTGGTGGTCATCGAGACCGCCCATGGAGACAACGTCGGATCGCTGGCGCGCTTGATCAAGATCACGAAGTCTGAAGTCAAAGCCAAAATGGAGAAGCAGAATGCCCGATCCGAAAAATGGGACGAAGACACCATCCACGACGTTGCCATCCAAGCCGACCTGGGCGGAAGCGGCATACAAGAACACGCAACGTATCAGCTTGGCTCTGGAGCCCCTGAAGGCGCTGGCGGAACAGGCGCAGGACACGCATCAGGCCAGTCCAATCTCGATGTTGGTCGAAGCGAGCCGGATGTCGGGCGAAAGCGACCGGCAGATCTTGGAGAAGCTAGATCGGATCATCGAGCTACTGGCGGCCCCAGCGATCGAGAAAGCCCTTTTGGATATGATGAAAGGCTGACCGCATCCACCGATTTTGCGCTGGCGTTCGGTTTGGTGGCCCACGCCCAAACACTGACCAGAATACTCGGGCTGGCAGCCAGAAACGCGATGA
>CAWAEU010000046.1:0-108994 GCA_963780975.1 uncultured Acidobacteriaceae bacterium
TTCTTGAAGGTCTGTTGTATAAAAGTGGCCACCGCCCGGAAATCTCGATCTATAAAGGGGAACGAGTCCTGCCAATGATGCACTCGCAACATAGCCAGTTATTTCTTCGAGTTCCAGCCGTCTCTCAGGTTTTGCTGCTCTTCGGCGGGATTTGCGGTATAAAAATGAAACGTTCCATTGATCAATCGATAAAACGGTACTATTTGAGGTCCAGTCACCGGAAAGATATCTGACGACTGTACACCCTCAAACACATACCCATTGTTCAGGACGGCTGTGTTCTTCTCAGCGCAACTTGTCGTGTAGAAATGATCTGGACCGTGAACGAGGCGATACAGGGGTAACGTCGCAATTTGAGCGTGTAGGGTTGGAGTCGCGACACTTGCCAAAAGCGATACTGCGACCAAAAACTTCATTGACCACCTCTCAATAGACAATTTGACAACCCGAGCGCATTCCGTCTTGCATACTTGGTCTGCAATAGCCAATCTCCATCTTTCTACTAGTCCTGTCAACGAAAAATCAATTCGCGATCCGATAAGTAACGGGAAACGCCCATCAGACAAGTTTTCCGGCGCCAGCTCCATTTCTTTTAATGTCGCGGTGCGCCTCAGTTGAGAGAGGACGGTGTGCCCAATACTCCGCTATTGCTTGATCGCAATCGGAGCCATCATCGTTTGGCAGCTGGGGGTCGCTAGAGAGTTCTTCGATCGATTGCCTCAACAGGTTCCGCACGTAGTCATGGTCAGGAAATGGCTTCAGATCGGGAGTAGTCCAGCCTCTGAGGTCCAATCTTCCCATTGAAATCATCCAAGAGAAAACCAAACGGTCCGGGACATTCCCGAATGGTTCATCGAACAACTCGTCAAGGACATCGTCCCAAATGCTCGCACTCACTCCTAACCCTTTTATTGGGTCGTAGATGAAGGGATTCGACGATACTGTGCGGTCCATGTCCTTCTGAGTTCATTCTTGGCTTTTTCCTCCTTTTCTGAATGCTAAGGCAACTGTTGCCAACAGCCGGTTGCACGTTTCCACAATCACCACAATTCAATATGAGCACCAAAAGTTTCGAGTCAGCTGTCTTTATACGCTCCCCTTTCGGAGTAGGATCATGAACGTGCGTCTGTTTCGGAGCCGTGTGTGGCGCAGGTGGTTTTCCAACAATATGTTGTGTTGGGGCGGTAGTCTGAATTCAGCGAAAGGATTCTGTCCTTTCATCAGTGAGCCTGCGAAGTAGCCGAACAATATCATCGCGCTCAGCAAGCCCCACACAATCACAACCGGCTTCCACGGAATCAGAATCAGCATGGCTCAACCTCCCAAGTGAAGATCGGCTTTCAACGTTCAACCTAATGCTATAACTGAGTAAATCCTTCCGCAAGAGGTTCCGGATATTTTTGGAATTGAGGCCATTTGGGGGAGGAATGGCCTCAATTCCATCTGTGATGCCAATCAGACGATTGGCAGGATTAATTGCTCAGCTGGCTTTAGCTCTTCCGTCCGCTTCACGAACTTTCGCACGAATTCACTGACAAGCAGCGTATTGTTGTTGGCGAGCGTTACCAGATGCGTCTCCATGCGAATGCGGTCGTCGATCAAGGAATATGTACAAGTCCGCGATTCGTTACGTGCTCCGTTCCGCCGGATTCAACCAGGCAATGATCTTATCGTCCTTCAACAAGGCACTACCTGATCGACATGAGTGAGTTGATGAACAATCTGCGGTTGGAGCCTTTCCTCTTCCATTCGACGCAAGATCAGATCGTAAAGGGATGCATGAACGCTGCGTTTGAAGAACACCCAGGGATACTCCGCAATATCCGCGAGCGTGACGGATTTCCTAGTTGCAAGTGGATGGTCTTGCGAAATAAGATCCTGAATGGGTCAGTCGAAATGCAATGCATGGTGATCGCAGGCGTCTCTGTTGGGGAAGTAACGAGAGCCATATCGAATTCTCCGCTGTCGCAAATCGACTAATAGGTCCGAGGAGAGGCCTGTAAAATTTCAATTACAAATCCCTATAAAGCGCAAGTTCAATCGATTGAAGCAACTCGATAAGGTTGGCCGGAAGGTAGGCCGAAACGCCGATACACAGCTTGTGCCGCTGACCGTGTTTGGCCTCTTGTGCTTCGTGGACGGCGCGATAAAGGAATGAATACTCTCCGAGGATATGGGCTACAAAGGAACGGCCAGAGTCGGTCGCTGTTACGCCATCGTAGTTGCGATCGAAGAGAGTTGCCTTGACTTCGCGCTCGACCAGTTGAGCCGCTTGCTGAACGCCGGCTCCGTAATGCCGACGCGCTTCGCGGCTTGGGTGAAGGTGCCTTCTTCGTGCAAGGCGACGACCAATTCGAGATCGCGTATCTTCAGTTGGGGTGTCATTGCTCATAGACCTCCTACGCAGATCAACCGCGTACACCAAGGCAAGTCGAGCAACGGTCTTTCAGCAAATCGAGAAACAAACCCCCATAGTATTTGAAAAATAACGCAAAATTGAAACGGCGTCAATGCAGTTATTCCGATTTGTAAATATTTATTCATAATCCGGAGGATGCACTTGCAGGTCAAGAATCGATGACAGAAACAGGAGGCTATTCCATTTGGTTATAGCCTACTTCCAAAAAGTTATTGGACAAATCGGCATCGATTGGAGCAGGGTAGCGGAATAGGAGCGCACGGAACGCTTGGCGCTCAGCGTAACAACAGGAGGTCAGACTATGAACCCACAACCCATCCCCCACGGGAAGTCTTTCGGACTGCCAAAGCGTCCTCCACTTCTGAAGTCCCGGAACGCCTGATCGACAGCGAAGAGGCGGCTGCCATCATCGGCATTCATCCCAAGACTCTCCAGCGATACGCACGGCGCGGCTTGATTCGCGGCGTTCACGTTGGCAAGCTGTGGAGGTTTCGCGGATCGACGATTGAGGAATGGATCGAACGGGCAGAAATTGCAAGCTGAGTACGCCCGATTTTTGCGCGTGAAATCTCCTGGCCACGCACGCCTGCTTGGACTACGCTTGATGTAGGCCAACCGTGCTCGCCACACGAAGGGAGAGGAATATGAGGCGTGCACGACATCAAAAAGGAAGTTTGCAGCGAGTTAAACGCAAGTCTGGCGAATCGGTTTGGATCTTTCGCTGGTACGAGGTGCAACTCGATGGAACCAAAAGCTACCGCAAGGCTGTGATTGGCTCGGTCAGCGAGTACAAGACCGAAGCTGAAGCGCAGAAGGCCGCAGACGCGCTGCGATTGGAAATCAACGAACAAACCCCGCGACAAAAGTTGCAGGCCATCAGCATTGAAACACTGGTTGAACACTACCGGCAGCATGAATTGCCAGACATTGTTCAGGGTACACGGCCCCTGGGCAGTGAGGCTGGGGAAGACGAGACACGGAAGTCCTACTCGACGCAGTTAACGTATGCAGGCTATCTGCGCAAATGGATTCTTCCACGCTGGCGCTCGTACAGGCTGACGGATGTGAAGCCGATCCACGTTGAGCAGTGGTTGAAGTCGTTGCCTATGTCGCGAGGATCGAAGGCAAAGATCAGGAACATCATGAGTGCTCTTTACAGCCACGCGCAACGGTGGGAGTGGACAACCTCCAATCCCATTACACACGTGCGTCAGAGCGCCAAGCGTTCCAGCATTCCGACGGTTCTCACGACCGATCAGCTCAAGGATTTTCTGGCGAACCTCGCCGACCCGGCCAAGACCGCAGTTCTTTTGGGAGCGGTCACAGGTCTGCGCGTTGGAGAACTGCTCGGCCTCAAGTGGTCCGATGTCGATTTCGAGAAACTCGAAATCTGTGTCAGCCGCGATGTGGTCAAGCAGCGGATCGAGCGATGCAAGACAGAGGCATCAAGAAAGCCGATCCCGATGGATGCGGAGATCGCGGAGACGTTATGGGCATGGCGGCTGCGCTGCGCCTATAACCAGCCGGAGGATTGGCTCTTCGCCAGTCCCCATCGCAAGGGCCAGCAGCCGTACTGGCCGAGTTCGCTTTACCGCGTGTACCTGAAGCCGGCACTGAAAGCCATCGGCATCACTGAGCCGGTGGGCTGGCACACGCTGCGCCACACCTTTGGAACCCTGATGAAGGCAAACGGAGAGGACGTGAAGACGATCCAGGAACTTCTTCGCCATGCCAACTTCAAGGTGACGATGGACGTGTACACGCAGGCTGTGACAGAGGTAAAGCGGACGGCGCAGAGCCGGGTGGTGCGGCAGATCATGGGAGAGAAGGAGGTTGCAGATGAGGAGGAGTGAAATCGTACTTTTCTTATCGAACCCTTTCAAACCCTCGGAAATTGGTTCGATTTTCTCTAAGTTCTTTTGTTTTGTTGGCGTCCCCGACGGGATTTGAACCCGTGTTATCGCCGTGAAAGGGCGGTGTCCTAGGCCGGGCTAGACGACGGGGACGCAAAGTAGGGCAAGGAATCGGCCAGGAATTGACCGAATAGCGCCTCTTATGAAGGCTACCAACTCAGCGAGGTCGTGTCAAAAGAGTTGTCCGCGTCGGATCGGCGTATCCTGGCCGCTGACGTAATTTTTCCGATCGAGAAGCCGGCTAACAAGGCGTCAAATACGTAGCATTAGATGAGTCGAACTTATTTCCAGCGGAATTCGTGCTCTGATGCGTACTCTCCGGTTCGGGCTCCTCCACAAGAATGTGAAGATGCGGTGTCAAATGGCGCAGTCTGCGTAATCGAGCCTTGCGCAAACCTGGCAGATCAGAGCCCGGAGGCCACGGCCTGAATTCAGAATCTGAATAGAGGAAAGATCGAGTGAGGAAGAACACGTTGAAACGCATCCATGGGATAGGTTGTCTTGTTTTGGTGGTGCTTGCGGCCACCGGCTGCCAGAAAGAAGCAGGCTGCGCCGGCCGAGGCTGGGATGCGGGCCATGCCGGTGCAGACGGTGACCGTGCGCTCTCCCCGGTGCCGCAGAGCAGCGAGTATGTGGCCACCATCAAGTCGCGCCGCTCGGCTACCCTGCAGCCGCAGGTGAGCGGGCCGCTGACCCAGATTCCCGTCACTCCGGCGACCATGTGAAGGCCGGCCAGGTGATGATGGAGATCGATCCGCGGCATGCAGCATGGCCACGGTCGAATCGGCGCGCGCCACAGAACGGCAGAAGAAGGCGCTCTACGACTACAACGTCGCGGAGATCGAGCGGCAGCGCAAGCTCTTTGAGGCCGGCGTCACCAGCCGCGACGCCTATGACCAGGCGCAGCAGACCTTCGAAACACCAAAGCGGACTATGAGTCGGCGGTGGAGCCTGCGCAAGACGCAGGAGGAGCAACTGGCCTACTACACCATCCGCGCGCCGTTCGACGGCGTGGTAGGCGACATTCCCGTGCACGTGGGCGACTACGTCTCGCCGCCAGCTCGCCACCAGTTCTGACCACAGTGGATGAGAACAAGGATCTCGAAGCCTACATCTACGTCCCCACGGAGCGCGCCGGCCAGGTGCGCAGGGCTGGATGTGGAGCTGATGGACAACTCCGGCAAGCTGCTGGAGAAAACTAAGATCGATTTTCTCTCGCCACAGGTGGATAGCACCCTGCAGGGCATTCTGGTGAAGGCGCCGGTGCATGCGTCGCCGGAGATGCTGCGCAACGCGCAGATGGTCAAGGCGCGGGTCATCTGGAGCACGACGCCGATGGCTGTGATTCCGGTGCTGGCGGTAACGCGCCAGGGCGGTCAGAGCTTCGTCTTTGTGGCCCGGCAGCAGAACGGGCATTTCTGCCAGCCAGACAGCGGTCACGCTGGGCGATACGGTGGGCAACAACTATTCCGTCTCTTCGGGCTGAATGCCGGCGACAAGGTGATCGTCTCCAGCACCCAGTTTCTGGTGAACGGCATGCCGGTGATGCCGCTCCCCGGCGCCTAGGGATGCATCCAGCCATGCGCCCCGCGTAATGACCGACGCGCGCTGTCGACGAACAAAAGGAAGGCTATCTTTGTTTGTCGATTTCTTTATACGCCGGCCTGTATTTGCCACGGTGTGTGCGCTGCTGATTATTCTCGCCGGAGCGGTGTGCATTCCCAATCTGCCCGGTCGCCATGTATCCCGACTCTGCGCCGCCTCCGGTGATTGGCGTGGACTGCAACTATGTTGGCGCCAATGCCGATACCGTTGAAAAAGCCGTCACCATTCCCCTTGAAGAGGCCATCAACGGCGTCGAGGGAATGCGCTACATCAGTTCCTCCAGCACCAACAGCGGCACCAGCACCATCACCACCACCTTCAAGACTGGCTACGACCTCGACATTGCCGCCGTGGACGTGCAGAATCGCGTGGCCAGCGTGCAGGGCCGGTTGCCCGCGGCGGTGAATGCAACCGGCATCACCATCAGCAAAGTGAATTTCAACTTCGTCTTCGGCGCCGGGATTTTTCACTCGCGACGGCCGATACTCGCCCGAGTTCATCTCCAACTACCTTGACGTCTACGTGAAAGATGCGCTCAAGCGCGTGCCCGGCGTAGGCGATGTGATGATCTTCGGCGAGCGCAAATACGCCATGCGTGTCTGGCTCGATCCGGTTCGCCTGGCGGCCCGCAGCCTTACCGCAACCGATGTGGTCAACGCGCTGGTCGAGCAGAATGTCGAGATTCCCGCCGGCCAGCTCGGCCAGCCGCCTTCGGACTCCGAAGCAGGCCTTCCAGATTCCCGTGCGCGTCGTTGGCCGACTCACCAGTCCCGCCGAGTTCGACAACATCATCGTCAAGAACAGCAGCAACGGGTTGGTGCTCCTGAAGGATGTGGGCCACTCCGAGGTGGGCGCCGAAGATTACAGCACGACGCTGAAATTCTCAGGGCATGAAGCATTGGGTATCGGCTTCATGCAACTCTCCAACGCCAACGCCCTTGATGTGGATCGCCAGGCAAAAGCAGTGTTAGCGGAACTCTCGAAGAGATTTCCGCCGGGCCTGGAATACGCACTCGCCTTCGACTCCACCACCGTGGTCGGCGACTCCATCCGCGAAGTACTGGTCACTCTCGGCATAGCCATCTTCATCGTCATCACGGTCATCTTTCTGTTTCTGCTTGACTGGCGCGCCACCATCATTCCCGCCGTCACAATACCGGTGTCGCTGATCGGAACCTTCGCCTTCATCAAGGTCTTCGGCTTCTCAGTCAACTCGCTCACGCTTTTCGGCATCACGCTGGCCACGGGGCTGGTAGTTGACGACGCAATCGTGGTTATTGAAAACGTGCAGCGTCACATCGCCATGGAACACTCCGATCCCCTCGAGGCCACCTCGCGGGCCATGGGCGAGGTCACCAGCGCCGTCATCGCCACATCGCTGGTGCTCATCGCGGTCTTTGTGCCGGTCTCATTCTTCCCCGGCACCACCGGCATCCTTTATAGGCAATTTTCACTGACCATCGCGTTTTCTATCGCCATCTCGGCCTTTAATGCGCTCACGCTTTCGCCGGCGCTCTCCGCCATGCTCCTGCGTGGTGAAGAAGCGCGTCCCAGACAGTTAGATTTTCTGCACATCGCGCCGGTCTCCCGCGCCTTTGCCGCATTCATTCACGGAGCCGATGCTTCGGTTGGCTGGATGGCCCGCGCCTACGCAAAATGCATTCATGTCGCGCTGCAACTGCGTTATCTGCTTCTCATTGTCTTCTTTGCCGGCCTGGGTTCCGCGGTGTGGATGTATCGCCATGTTCCCACTGGATTCATTCCTCAGGAAGACCAGGGTTATCTGATGGTTGTGGTGCAGGCGCCGCCGGGTTCATCGCTGACCTATACCACCGCGCTGGCAGACAGAGCCCAGGCCATCATCGCCCAAAATCCAGATGTGGCCGGAGCGTTCTCCGTCATGGGCTTCGGCTTCAGCGGCGGCGCACCCAACTCAGGAATGATATTTATCGACACCGTTCCCACTGATAAGCGTCGCGGCAAAGGTCACTCCACTGCAGACGTCCTGGCAGACATCTCGCCCAAACTGCAGAGCCTGATGTTCGCGCCTGATGGCGGATTGGTGGCCGTCTTCGAGCCCCCGGCGGTTCAGGGCGTGGGCAGCTTTGGTGGTTTTCAGTTCATGCTCCAGGACCAGGGAAGCAACACGCTTGCCGATCTTGACCGTGTGGCCCATCAGATTGTTGGCGCCAGCGCCGCGCGTAAAGATCTGACTGGGCTGTTCACCAGCTTCTCAGCCAACGATCCGCAAATGCTGGTGACCATCGATCGCGAGAAGGCCAAGGCCATGAACGTTCCGCTCTCGCAAATCACCACCACGCTCAGCGTCTTCATGGGTTCGGAATATATCAACGACTTCGACTTCAACAACCGCACATATCGTGTCTTTGTGCAGGCCGATCAGCCTTTTCGCATGACGGCCAAAGATCTGCATAACTTTTATGTGCGCTCGGATTCCGGCCAGATGGTGCCGCTGGACAACCTGACCACCGTCGCCGAAAGCTCGGGTGCGCCGGTAATTACTCATCACAATCTCTTCCGTGCAGTGGAGATTGACGGTTCTGCCGCGCCGGGCTTCAGTTCAGGTCAAGGCCTGAAGGCGATGGAGGATCTAGCCAACAGTAAGGACATGTTGATGCCCGGCATGACCTACGAGTGGACGGGATTGACACTCGACGAAATCGAGTCCAGCGGCAAGGCGATCATCATCTTCGGCCTGGGGATTCTCGTCGTCTATCTCACTCTCTCCGCGCAATATGAAAGCTTCGCTCTGCCCTTCATCATTCTTCTCGCCGTTCCCATGGCAGTGTTGGGAGCTCTTGGTCTGGTGGCTGCGCGCGGATATTCAAACGACGTCTATTGCCAGATCGGCCTGGTCATGCTCATCGGCCTCTCTGCAAAGAACGCGATTCTGATTGTCGAGTTTGCCGAGCAGTTACGCCGCAAAGACCGCTCCATTGTCGAGGCGGCCATCGAGGCCGGAGAACTGCGTCTGCGCCCCATTCTAATGACCTCCTTTGCCTTCATCCTCGGCGTTCTCCCACTGGTCTTCGCCACCGGCGCGGGTGCCCTGGGTCGGCGCTCAGTAGGAACCACTATCGTGGGCGGCATGTTGCTCTCCACTGTGCTCAACCTTTTCTTTATTCCCGTGCTCTACGTGATTGTGAGCAGGCTGCTGGAGCGTGGCAGCTCGAGCAAAAGAGAGCCGTACGAGGCATAGGACTGGCTGCTACTGCTTATCCCTGTGTGCGATCACATAATCCTTGAAGCGGTCGTAGACTTCGCCGGGGACCACACCATGCTCCACCAGGTCTGTTTTGGCGCGATAGGGTCGAAAGCGAATAATTCTCCCAGCCCAACTTGGCGTCATGCCAGGAACCTTTAATAGCTCATCGGCTGTGGCGTGATTGATATCGATGCGCTCTCTCCGGCGGCGGTGCCGTTGCGGAGGTTGCGAATGGCTTGTATGGATCGCGATCCTGGTTCTGCGCTATCCCTATAAAGGACGTGTAGAGGATAGCTAGTGTACATGCCGCAAATATTGTTCCTATTCGCACGGCTCTATTCTCTGCTTGTTCTGACCAAGCGGCAAGTCCACTTAATATACCTCTGAAAATCGTGCTTCGATCCATTGTGCACAATTCAAGATTCATGTGTTCCTTATCACATGGACTCCTCTGAAGCGAGCGTTACAATGAGCCGTCTTTGAAAACCGCGCGCCAGTTTAGTGTGCGGCTGCTGGCCATCGAAAGGCGGTGTCTTTATGTCCAATACGCGTCGAGAATTTTTGCAATCCAGCGCGGCTCTCGCGCTCGGCATCGTGGGTGGTGCTTCAACAAATCTGGAAGCAGAGACAACTACGGGCTCTCAGGCCAAGAACCAGCCCGCCGTAACGCCGAGCCCCGCGTCATCAGAAATCCAGATTCCGAAAATGAAACTCGGCAACGTGGAGATAGGACGTATGGTTCTCGGCGTCAATCCGCTCTACGGATGGGCCCACTACAACAACAATTTCAGCAACGCGATGCGAGATTGGTACACGCAGGATAAAGTCTGCGAGGTCATGCATCGAGCCAATGCTTTCGGGATCAACGCGCTCAACTATGTCAACGCCAAGCGCGCCCCATCTGACCTGGCGCGGTTTGAGGCCGAGGGCGGCAAGATGAACCTGATCGTTCAGGTTTGTGCACCCGACGATGCCGCTGCGCTCTATAAGGAACACAAGCCGCTGGCCATGCACAGGCAGGGCGAGGTTGTCGACATTGCCTACAGGGTGCGCACCATGGATACAGTTCGTGAATGGTGCAAACGCGTTCGCGACCTGGGCGCGCTGGTCGGTGTGGGCACACACAAACCAGAGGTGATCGAACTTGTTGAGGAGCAAGGCTGGGACGTTGATTTCTACGCTGGCTGCGTCTACAACCGCACTCGCACCGAAGAAGAGTTGAGGCAGATCCTCAACGGCCAGTTGCTCGAAATGCCACGCGAAGTCTATCTGCAAAGCGACCCGGCGCGCATGTACAAGGTGATGCGGCAAACCACAAAAATCTGCTTTGCATTCAAGATTCTCGCCGCCGGACGCATTGAAGGCAACAGTGTTGAGCAGGCCTTCCGCACCGCTTTCTTAAGCATCAAGCCCATCGACGGTGTATTTGTTGGCATGTATCCCAGGAATAAAGATGAAGTCAAAGAGAACGCCGAGATAGTGCATAAGATTTTGACCGGCGCTTGATTCAGAAAATTAAACGCAGGCATGGAGGGAAGGTATTTTATGTCCAATACGCGTAGAGAATTTATACAGTCCAGCGCGGCCCTCGCGGTCGGCATGATGAGCGGTGCAACAACAATGGCAGCGGAGCAGGCCGCAGGTTCCCAGGTAAAACAGAGCGCCATTGCGCCCGCGGAGTTTCAGGTTCCCAAGATCAAATTCGGCAATGTCGAAATCAGCCGCATGGTTCTGGGCCACAATCAGTTCTGCGGATTTTCTCATTTCAGCACAAATCTCAGTAAAGATATGACCACCTGGTACACGCAGGATGAAGTCTGCGCCGTCATGCACCGCGCAAACTCCTACGGCATCAATGCCTACAACTACAGCCAAAACGGCTCAGAACCAGGCAGTGCGCAGCGCGCCGCTGATGACTGGGCGCGGTTCGTAGCCGAGGGCGGAAAAATGTACGTGATCGCCGGGGATGCAAATCTCGACGCCGCGGGCACGCTCTCACTGGTCAACACCATCAAGCCTCTGGCTCTGCAAAGGCACGGCATGGTCGTCGACGAAGCCTTCCACAATGGAAAGATGGATACCGTCGTCAGGGATTGGTGCAAGCGCGCCCGCGATCTTGGCGTGATGGTCGGCGTGGGCACGCACAATCCCAGGGTGATTGAATTCGTTGAAGAAAAAGGCTGGGACGTTGATTTCTACTCTGGCTGCGTATACCAGATCACGCGCACTGAAGCGGAATGGAGGCAGGTGCTCAACGGCGAACTGATGGAAATGTCCGGCGAAACATACGTGCAAAGCGATCCCGCTCGCATGTACAAGGCCATCCGGCAAACCACAAAACCCTGCTTCGCCTTCAAGATTCTGGCCGCCGGACGAGTCGCCGACAACGCCATAGAGCAGGCCTTCCGCACCGCGTTTTCAAGCATCAAACCCATTGATGCCATCTACGTAGGCATGTATCCAAGACATAAAGACGAAATGAAAGAGAACGTCGAGATCGTGCATCGCATCTTGACCGGCGCCTGATTCAGAAATCGGCAGGAAGATCATTCCTCGCTGGGCAATGAAAACATTTGACACTGCGGGGTATTTGCCTTTATTTTCAATACAGATGCAGAGCAACCGCCATCACGGGTATCATCACCATCATCATGGGACATCCATGCCGGCGGACTGCCATGGCCTGAAGTAAACGGCCAGAGAGATCAAAAGAAACCTGAAGCCCGCCGGCGACTAACGCCAGCGGGCTTTTTCATGCCCAAAATCTCAATCCAAGGATAGGAAAATGACAACTACAATCGACTTTGACAAAATGGATGGCCTCGCGCCCGGCATTGTGCAGGATGCGCGAACCGGCGAGGTGCTGATGCTGGGCTTTCTCAATCCCATCAGCTACGCCAAAACGCTGGAAACCGGCTTCGTAACCTTCTGGAGCCGCACCCGCCAAAAACTGTGGATGAAGGGCGAAACCAGCGGCAACCGCCTGCGCGTCGTCTCCGCCTCAACCGATTGCGACAACGACACGCTGTTGTTTCGCGTTGTCGTCGAGGGTGATGGCCTGGTCTGCCACGAAGGTACTGTCAGTTGCTTCACCAAACCGCTGCCCGTAGGCTCGGCCGGCGAGAAAGAGGAATCCCGTGGCTAACAAACTACGACTCGGCATCCCCAAAGGCAGTTTGCAGGATGCAACCATCGCTCTCTTCAAGCGCGCTGGCTGGAACATCTACGCCGACGGTCGCTCCTACTTCCCCTCCATTGACGACAGCGAGATCGAATGCATGCTGATTCGCGCTCAGGAAATGGCGCGCTACGTCGATCATGGCGTACTCGACGCGGGACTTACCGGCATCGACTGGGTGGTCGAAAGCGGACTTGACGTTACCAGCATCACCACGCTCACCTATGCCAAGCAGAGCCGCCGCAAGGTGCGCTGGGTGCTGGCTGTTCCCGAGGGCAGTGGCTATGAGAAAGCTGAAGATCTCGAAGGCAAGATCGTAGCCACCGAACTCGTCGAGGTTAGCAAGCGTTACTTTGCCGCCAAGGGTGTGAACGTAAAAGTCGAGTTCAGTTGGGGCGCCACTGAAGTAAAGCCGCCCACGCTCGCCGACGCCATTATTGAGATCACTGAAACCGGTAGCTCCCTCAAGGCCAATCGCCTCAAGATCATCGATACAGTGATGGAAAGCGAAACCCATCTCATCGCCGGCAAACAAACTTTATCTGACGCGTGGAAGCGCGAAAAGATCGGCCAAATCGCCCTCATGCTGCGCGGTGCCATCGATGCGCAATCGCAGGTGGGCCTCATGCTCAACGTCAAACGCGACGATCTCGAGGCGGTAATTGCAGTGCTGCCTGCGTTGAACTCGCCTACCATCTCCCAGTTGAGCAACTCCGACTGGGTTGCGGTCAACACGATTGTCGACGAAGGCGTTGCCCGTGACGTAATTCCACGCCTGAAAGCTGCCCGGGCAACCGGCATCGTGGAATACCCGCTAAACAAAGTGGTGCTGTAACAGTAGAGGCGAATGAGACGCGAACGATGAAACTGATTCGGACCAAAGGACGAGGCGCGAAACAATCGGCGGAGATTCTCGCCGCTCTCGAACAGCGCGGCGGTGCGGCTCTCGATTCTGTACTGCCCGTCGTCAAGCGAATTGTCGCCGATGTGCGCAAAAAAGGAGACCGAGCACTTCTGCGTTATGCGGCTCAATTCGATGGGTTGCAAGGCGCAGACTCTCTACGCGTCACGCAGCAGGAGATGGCCGCGGCATTCGAGGCTGTAGATCCTTCGCTGCGTAAGGCCTTATCAACGGCTGCAAAGCAGATTCGCAGCTTTGCCCGGCGCCAAATGCCAGCCTCGTGGAGCGCATCTCCTGTCGCCGGCCTCACCACCGGCCAGCTTGTGCGACCGCTCGGCTCGGTAGGTTGTTACGTCCCCAGCGGCCGTCATCCGCTCCCTTCCACATTACTCATGACTGCCATTCCTGCGCAGGTTGCGGGAGTGGAGCGCATCGTGGTGGTCTCGCCCAAACCCGCGCGGGAGACTCTCGCCGCAGCCCACCTGCTCGGCATAACGGAGTTCTATCGCCTGGGTGGTGCGCACGCCGTCGCCGTACTGGCCTATGGAACTGCATCCCTCCAGCGCGTAGACAAAATAGTCGGCCCCGGCAATCTTTACGTCACCGCCGCCAAGCGCCTGGTAGCTTTTGACTGTGCAATCGATATACTCGCCGGACCAACCGAGATTGTGGTCACCAGCGAACGCGGCAACGCAGCTGATATCGCCAGCGACCTCGTCGCACAGGCCGAGCACGATCCTGAAGCGCTAGCCATCTTTATCACCACTCGCGCAGACTTGGCGAAAGATGTCGTCCAAAAAGTTAATGCGCGAAGCGCCAACAATACCATTGCGCGTCAGGCTCTCGACCGCAACGGCCTGGTGATCATCGCTTCCACCATCAACGAGGCGCAACAGATCACCAATCGTCTTGCCCCTGAGCATCTAACAGTTGATGCGGTGAACGATCTCGATTGGGTGCGGAATGCGGGTTCAGTTTTTGTAGGCCGTTGGTCCGCGCAACCCATGGGCGACTATATCTCTGGACCCAATCACACTCTGCCCACTGGCGGCATGGCGCGCGTTCGAGGTGGGTTATGCGTCACCGACTTCGTCAAGCTCATCACAGTGCAGGAGTACGCAGAGCAGGGAATGCGCACGCTCGGGCCTCATGCGGAATTAATTGCCAAGGCCGAGGGGCTGACCGGTCATGCCGAAGCTATTCGTACCCGTCTGCAAAAAAGGAGGTCCCGTGACTGAATCCGTAACAGATATCTACCCAACCCCACGCGCCCGCGTGCAGGCAATGATGGAGTATCACCCTCCACTTGGCAGCCGCGATGCCCTGCGTCTGGACTTTAATGAGAACACGCTGGCTTGCTCACCGAAGGTTCGTGAGACCTTAGCGCGCATCTCGGCCGGCGATCTCACTCGTTATCCTGAGCGCGAGCCGGTTGAGGCCATCGTTGCTAGCTATCTTGGCCTTGCAGCGAATCAGTTATCACTCACCAATGGGGTAGACGAAGCCATTCACGTTCTTTTCGAAACCTTTCTCGAAGCTAACGATAAGCTGTTGCTGCCCGTGCCCACTTATACGATGTATGAAGTCTACGCATCTGCTACCGACGCGCGCGTGGTTAGGGTGCAGGCTGCCGACGATCTTAAGTTTCCCTATGAGCGACTACTCGCCGCCATCACACCGCGTACAAAAATCATAGCCATTGCCAATCCAAACAGCCCGTCGGGCTCCGTGGCCACGCGCGAGCAACTCCTCGAAATCGCAAAGCGCGCGCCTCATGCAGTACTACTTGTCGACGAAGCCTACTTCCACTTCTACGGCGAAACTGTAATCGATCTGGTGGGTGCCGTCCCAAATCTGATTGTTGCGCGTACTTTTTCAAAGGCTTACGGTCTTGCTGGCTTGCGTCTCGGTTTGCTGGCCGGCCCGGTCGAGTTGATGCGTTGGATTCGCCGCGTTCTATCGCCCTACAGCGTGAACTCGCTGGCCCTGGCCTGTCTGCCGCCAGCGCTTGAAGACAAAACTTATCTCGACTGGTATGTGGGCGAAATTCTCGAAGCTCGCAAGGAGTTCGAAGCTGCTCTCGATAAAGCCGGTGTTCGCCGCTGGCCCAGCCGCGCGAACTTCATCCTGGCTGAGATCGGTCCACAGCACGCCGAGTTTGTACGGCGTATGCGCGCTGCCGGCGTTCTGGTGCGCGACCGCTCCAGTGATCCTGGCTGCGATGGACGCGTCCGGATCACAATTGCAACGTGTGAGCAGATGGGACAGGCGATTGCGGCTCTCAATGAAACTGTCGCAGCCTTGAAAATTGGAGGAAAAGCGCAATGACCACCGGCAAAAAAACAAAACCCGTAATCAAATCAAAAGCGCGCACTTCAATCGTTGAGCGCAATACCGCTGAGACGCGCATTTTCATCCAGCTCGCCATTGAAGGCCGCGGCCAATACAAAATCTCCACCGGCATTCGCTTTTTCGATCACATGCTTGAGCTGTTCACCCGCCACGGCGCCTTCGATCTCGAACTCAGGTGTGACGGCGACCTCGACGTCGATCAGCATCACACGGTTGAAGACGTAGGCATCGCACTGGGCGAGGCCTTCAATCGCGCGCTCGGCGACAAACTCGGCATTCTGCGCGCCGGTTACTTCCTCATGCCTATGGACGAAACCCTCGCCATCGCCGCCGTGGACCTGAGCGGTCGCGCAGCCTACGCCGTCGATACCAAAGTGCGCACACGATTGGTAGGCGATCTGCAAACCGAACTGGTCACAGATTTCTTCGAGGGCTTCGCACGTGGCGCGCGCGCTAACGTCCACGTCAAAACCATGTACGGCCGCTCCAACCATCACAAAATCGAAGCCATCTTCAAAGCCTTTGCGCGGGCCTTGCGCGTAGCTTGCTCGAAAGATAAACAACTTGGCGAAATGCTGCCTTCGACAAAAGGACTGCTCTAGTGCGCGTAACTGTGATCGATTACAAAGCGGGCAACCTGACCTCGGTGCTGAAGGCTCTTCGCCATCTCGGTGCAGAGCCCGAAGTGACTGACGCCGACGTAGCCTCGATCGAATCCGCCGACCGCATAGTCCTCCCCGGCGTAGGTCACTTCGCCGCTACGCAGTATCTCGATTCCACCGGCCTCACTCCCGCCATCCGCGCGGCCATCGCCCGCGGCGTTCCATTCCTCGGCATTTGCGTTGGAATGCAATGGCTCTACGCAGGCTCGACCGAAGCGCCGGAGCAGCCGGGACTCGGTCACTTCCCCGAGCAGTGCGCTCGCTTCTCCGAAAGTAATGAAAAGGTCCCCCACGTCGGCTGGAATTCGCTGGAAGCCCGCCCAGACTCGCGCCTCCTCACCGGTGTCGACCCAGGCGAATTCGTCTACTTCACCCACTCCTACAAAGCCCCTGTTACCGCCGACACAGCCGCCGTTACGCAATATATCGAGCCATTCGCATCTGCAGTTGAGCGAGGCAACGTCTTCGGCGTCCAGTTCCACCCCGAAAAATCCGGCGAAACCGGCCTCAAGATTCTTCGCAATTTTCTAAAGGTGGCAAGATGAAGATCGAATTCTTTCTCACTCCTGACTGCATAAAAGCTGCGTGGAACCATCTTCGTGGGTATAAGACGATCTCTATTGCAAATGCGCGTGTTCTATATGTCGCCGTCCCGGCGATTTTTCTCACGGTCCTACTATTCGGAATTTATTCAGGCTATTTCTGGCTCCAGTCACTGAGCAGTCAATTATTGTTTGCCTCTCTAGTATCTATCCCCATTCACATCGCATTTGATAAATGGAAGTTCTCTAATTGGTTCAAGCTCAATTTTTCACTGGATCCAGAAAAAGAAAGTTACAGTCTTATTGCGAACGACGAGGGACTCATTGTCACAAAGATTGATTCGATAGAAACGCGAATGACTTGGAATGCAATTACAAATTTCCGCCAGGATGATGTGATAACCATAATGTACCTGAGTCCCGATAACTGTTTTTATTTTCCTACGAAAGCGATGACAAGGGAACAAAGCGCCGAGCTAGATGGCCTTATCGCCTGTCACTTAGTAAAGGGGAAGCGATGATCACCAAGCGCATCATTGCCTGTCTCGATGTGCATGACGGCCGAGTCGTCAAAGGCGTGCAATTCGTAGACTTCATCGACGCGGGCGATCCAGCCACGCAAGCCGCGCGCCATGCCCGCGAGGGTGCCGACGAGATCGTACTCCTCGACATCACGGCCACGCACGAAGGCCGCGCCACGCTGCTCGACACCGTGCGCCGCACCGCTCGCGAGCTCTTCGTCCCATTTTGCGTAGGAGGCGGCATTCGCACTGCCAACGACGCAGCGCAGGTCTTCGAAGCAGGTGCAGACAAAGTCAGCGTCAACTCCGCTGCGCTCGCGGATCCCACCCTCATCGACGCTATCGGCCGCAGCTTCGGCGCGCAGGCTGTCGTCGTTGCCATTGACGCACGCCGCGATCCCGAAGCCGCCGATCCAGTCCGCGATGCGCAAGTCTTCGTGCAAGGTGGCCGCAAGTCCACAGGTCGTCGCGCGGTGGAGTGGGCGCACGAGGCGGAAGCCCGCGGCGCTGGCGAGATTCTTCTCACCTCCATGGACTCCGACGGAACCCGCGCCGGCTTCGATTGCGAACTTACCGCTGCAGTCAGCGAGGCAGTGCGCATTCCCGTCATCGCCTCCGGCGGAGCTGGAACCGTAGCTCATTTCACTGACGTCTTCGCACGCGGCAAGGCCGATGCAGCGCTCGCCGCAAGCATCTTTCACTTCGGCGTATCCAGCGCCCGCTCGCTCAAAGAAGAGCTCGCCAAAGCCGGGGTTTCCGTGAGGCTTCCATGCTGATTCCCTCCATCGATTTGTTGGGCGGCCGCATCGTTCAGTTAGTGCAGGGAGAAAAACTCCGCCTAGCTTTTGACGATTTCGAATACTGGATCGACAAGTTTTCTCGCTTTCCACTAGTCCAGTTGATCGATCTCGACGCCGCCATGCGCCAGGGCGATAACTCTGCACTCGTCGCACAAATTGCCAAGCGGCTGCCCGTCCAGGCCGGCGGCGGCATCTACTCCATCGAGCGCGCCCGACAGGTTCTCGATGCAGGTGCAAAGCGCGTCATCATCGGCTCCGCGCTCTTCTCAGAGCAAGGCGCAGTCATCGTGGGATTTGCCTCAGCGCTGGCCGCCAGCGTTGGCGCGGAACGCGTAGTGGCCGGCATCGATACCAAGAACGGCCGAATCGCCGTCAAAGGCTGGAAGGCGCAAGTGGCTCTCACGCCTGATGAAGCAATTCCGCAACTCGAGCCCCACGTCGCAGCTTTTCTCTACACGCACGTGGACGGCGAGGGCCTGATGCAGGGCTTTCCCATTGCAATGCAGCGCGCTTGCGCAAGCTCACCGAGCGGCAGCTCATCGTGGCCGGCGGCATTCGCAGCCAGCAGGAAGTAGATGCATTGGATGCGCTGGGTGCCGATGCAGTGGTGGGCATGGCGGTTTATACAGAGCTGCTCGCGGTTTAATCCGCGTAGCAAAATTTTGTTTAGTTTCTATTCCTGCGTTTCACCGATTGCGCGGCTGGTTTCAACGCGCGAAGCTCTCAGCAATCTTGCTATCTGTTTCAGATGGAGTTGCACGGCATAGGCGCGTACAATCTCCGCCTGGGAAAATCGTATGCCCTTGGGCCGTGCCGCGGTCAGTCGGGCGTCGAGCTGGGCGATATCCTCCTCAAGATTCATTCGCGGCGGCGGTACGTTGAACCTCCATTCGTCAATACAGCCCGCCACATGGTGGAATCCGGTGCGAATATCTACGGCCAATTGTCCAAGGGAAGGTTCCAGTTGCTGTGCAAACCGATCGTGATGGCTGTCTTTAACGGCGAATTCCAGGGCAACCAACGCGTCGAAAAAGAGCGGCCAAACTGCGAAAGCAAACTCAGCCCCTCACGCCAGCCTGGCCCGCCAGATGGCTCATTGCGCGCGGCCTCCAGCAGTTGGTTGTTGCTGCGCAGCATGGCCAGCGCATCATCGCGCAGCACGGGCAGATTCTCAGCGGGTGCGCCGCGAAAGCCCTCAAGAACCGCCTCGAAAAATGCCCCCAGCACCAGAAATTCCTGCGCCAGGCCGTCGCGCAGTCGCAGTCGTGCACGGTCGGGCAGCACCAGTGTGGTCACAGCTAGAGCCACCACGATTCCCAGGAGAACTTCGCCCACGCGCTCCAGCGCCAGGCTCCATCGCGGACCCGTTTTTTGCACCAGCATAATAATGGTGATGGTGACCCCTGCCAGCCGGGAACTGCTGTGGAAGCCAAGCAGACCGCAGATGATTACCGCAGCCAGCACTGCCAGAATGAAGTTCCACGGAAGCGTGCCGAACAGGGAGAATGAAAAGCCGAGCACAGCGCCGATCACCGTTCCCAGAATACGATCGCGTGAGGCGTTTACTGTGGAACCAAAATTCGATTGCAGCACAATAATGGCGCTGATCGCGCCCCAGTAGCCATCATGCAGGCCGAAGCGTAGCGCCAGCCACCAGCAAAGAGCGGCCGCCAGCGCGGTTTTTGCGGAGTGGATCAACAGCCGTTTGCGTTCCCAGGAAAGAAGCCCCGGCATATCCTGCTGCTCCACGCGCAGCTTGATCGCAAGCTGATGCTGGGACCACGTTTTGTTTTCTTTCAAGCGCATGGATAAATTCCGCAATTCATAGCTCTAATCAGTATTAAGAATCACCGAAATCATCGAACTCGGCAGTGACTCATCTCACAATCTATTCTTGGCGGCGAACTTCCCGTCAAGTGATCCATTTGACGACGGCGAAACTAACTGCACCTATTCCCTCATTTCAGCGCTTAATAAATACACAATATTCTATTCAATCATGGTTCTTTCCCCATGAGGTGAAAAACAGTAGAGCTAATAGTGCGCATGATTGGGCCTTTACTTTTCATCCTTTTCGTAATCGCTACCGGGACGTTAACGGCCCACATCGCGTCGCCACCGGATGAATCCACATCAGCGGCATCCACTTTTAAATAGACGGATGCTCCATCCCCCGCCCAGCAATCAGCGCTCTTTGGCCAATACTGGGCAGCCAGATAGTGCAGGTGAGCTTGGATGGATTTTCTGATCTGACCAAAAGGTTCTGGTCCGGCATGAACTCAAAGTATTTTTCAAAATAATTATTGAACCTCGTTCTTGCGTGTAGCATGGTAGCAAGATAGGCTTGTCTTGATGAGAGTCGGATACCCCGCAATACTTTCCGCAGAGTTGTTCATCGATTTTCCCCAGGGAATCGAGCTCATTCCGCTGCCTGATGGATTGGACCACAACGTTGAACTCGACGTCTGGATTCCCGATCCTTACTCAAACAAAGCGATAAAAATCTGGCCATATCTGCGCGGCGTACGCCTGGTGCTGTCAATGATGGCCGGCACGGAGTGGATCCCCGGCGTCGTCGGTCCGCACGTGACCATCTGTAATGCGCACGGCTCCCACAATATCTCCACCGCAGAGTGGACAGTGGGCGCGATTCTGGCCATGCTGAAGTACTTTCCGTTTTATCTCGATCTCCAGCGCTCAGGCAAGTGGAAACGTCGTTTTGAAGCCAGCGCGCATTATGCCGACATCACCGGAGACAAGCGTCCGCTGTATCCACCCGTTCTGCTGGAGGAATTAACTGGCAAGACCGTCCTTCTGGTGGGCTACGGTGCCATCGGCAAAGAGATCGAGCGCATGCTCGCTCCATTCCATGTGCGGATGCAGCGTGTAGCCCGCAGGGCGCGAACCGAACCCGAAGTCCATGCCGTCACCGAGTTGGACAGTCTTTTGCCGCGAGCAGAGGTCGTGATTCTGATCCTGCCTTCCACCGCGGAATCAAACAAGCTGATCGGCCCGCGCCAGTTAGCCCTGATGCGGCAGGGCGCGTTGCTGGTCAATGCTGCGCGTGGCCCGATCGTAGATACGAGCGCCCTGGTCGAGGCGCTTCAATCTGGCCGTATTCGCGCCGCAGTGGACGTCACCGATCCTGAGCCGCTGCCGGAAGGGCATCCGCTGTGGAGCTGCCCCAATTTGCTGATCACTCCACACGTAGCTGGATCGAGTCCGCAGTTTGCGTCCCGCTCGCTGCAAACGGCTGCAGGCGAATTGCAACGCTATATCAATGGCGAGCCTCTGCACAATGTAGTTCAGGCCGCAATTTAGCTGCTTGCCTTAGCCCTAAATATTTAGACCTCTGATGACGCGCGTTGCCAATCGCGCAAGCCCAGCATGGCCAGCGCAACCAGTCCCGCATAGAGTGCGGCTGTAGGTCTCAGGTCCTTATAGAGATACTCGCCGATATAGATCACGTCCACCGCGATCCACAACCACCAGTTGGCAATGTGTTTGCGCGCCTGCCACCAACTGGCCACCAAGCTATAACTTGTCAGTGCGGCATCCAGGTGGGGTAGCGCAGCGCCAACACGCACCATCAACCAACCCAGCAACACGGCGCCCACTGCGCCCGCAGCCAGTCCCGCAAGCCAGCCTCTTATGCTCAGCGGAACCACGCGTACTTCGCCTTCCTGGCGAACGCCCATCCACCAGTGCCACCAACCGTAAAGCGTGAAGACTACAAAGAAGACTTGCAGCAGCGCATCGGAGAATAATCGCGCGCGATAAAAAACAATCAGGTAAATCACATCCGCAGCCAGCACCACCGGCCAGCAGATAAGAAGCCGGCGCGTACTGAGCCAGATGCCCACCACGGTTGTGACGGTGCCCGCAATCTCCAGCCAGTTTGCCGCAAAGTAATTCGCAATTGCAATCCAACTCATGATTGTTGAACTCCATCAAATCTCCGATCGTGTGATCCGGCCCACCGGCCAATCGCATCCAGCAGTTTTTTCCCGCCGACGCTGCGGAACCAGCGTGCATGGCCCACCAGCCAGCCATTGCTGGCCATGGCCGCTTTCTCTTCCGAATGCAGCACGCCCAGAAAATAGTCAGCTTCACTCAGCGCGAACTCCGCGTGGCACAAAGCCGTCATCGGCGATAGAGCTTCAGCCTCTTCGTCAGAGAGTCGACGCACAGACTCATAGCCGGCGAGCATCGCATGCAGATGATCAAGATGCAAGGGCACATTGTCGGGGTGCGCTGGGTCTTCCGCCAACGCAAGCCACTCCACAATATTGCGTTCGATTGTGTGCGCCAGGTCGTGCACGGCGTTGGAACGATCGGCAAGACCGAAATCGATAATCGCAGCGGCCTGCGCATCGTCGCCCGCATCTGACCAGAACAGATTTGATGCATGTAGATCGTTGTGCGTCCACAACGGCGCGAGCGCAGGCAGCAATGGCAACAACTCCGCATGAAACGGGGCAAGCAATTCGAGTGCCTGTTCGCAGTGATCGCGCACGGCCACATTCTCAGCTAATGCAGGCCGCTCGGCCAGATACTTTTCCAACTCCGTACCGAGATCCGGCGTGGCAAAGATAGTGAAACTGGCCACCAACGGGCGAGGCTTGCGGCGCGGCGCAACGAACCCCTGCGAAGCAAGATGCAGTCGCGCCAACGCCTGACCCGCCGAATGCGCGTGCGCTATGGAACGGAACGGCGTCCAGGAGAGCGCATCCTCATAAAGGTCCACACCCACTGGTGCATAATGCACCTCGTAAGTCCACTCGCCCATTTCGATTGCAGTCTCGCCGGATGCGGCAGCTAACACCCATGGCACCTGTGTTCCTGCACCGAGCAAATGATTCAGAAAGCGGTGCTCTTCCAGCAATCCCTCTCGATCGCGTACCGTGCGATGATGACGTTTGACGAAGACCCTCTGATTTGAAGTAGCCACCACGCTGGCCGCCGAAAAAGGCCGCGGGCTTACCGATAAAATCTCAATCGGTTCAACACAGTCAGAAAACTGAGTAAGCAACGCGCGTACTTCGGCAAGTGTCAGCGGAGCCCAGTCAGGTTCCACCAGTGAGCCGTCCATGCCGTGCGCTTTGTTTGTTACGCTCATCGAAAATTATTCCTCGCCCAATCCAGAAATCTAGAAAGTGTAATGTGCTGAGAGCCTCACCGTAGTTGGTGCGCCCAGCCAAATGAACGTATCACCATAACTTGCGCCGGTATCGCTCCAGTAGCGTTTGTCGGTGATGTTGTTAGCGTAGATCCTGAAAGTAACTCGCCCCTGTTCGCCGCCGGGCGTGTAGCGTGCTCCCAGGTTGAAGAGGTTATAGCTGGGTACGCTCACCTGGTCGTCGCGTGTAGCTTCCTTGCTCCCTGTGTAACTCCAGCCAGGCATAATGTGCAGCCCACTCATACGGGGCACCGTCAAATCCGCATACATAGTTGCGTGCAGATGCGGCACGTTGATCACTTGTTTATTGTCGAAGGACGGAGTGCCCGTCTCGTCAGAGATTGCATTGATAGCCGCCGCAGATGCCGTAAGACGTATCCAGTTTGTAGCTTTGCCCTCCGCGTTCAATTCCACGCCGTCGTGCGTTTCGCGGCCCTCGGATTCAAAGCATTGATCGCCTGTGTTACCGCCGGAGCAAAAGCTGTCTGGACCTGCAATGGTTTTGGGATAAAAGAAGGGCGCGCGCATATGATAGAACGCGGCAGTTAGCAGAATGCGCTGGCCCGGTTGATACTTCGCGCCGACTTCAGCCTGGCGTGTGAAAAATGGAGCAAGAAACTGGCTGCCATTATCGGTCCAGAATGGTCCTTGCGGGCCCAGCGAAAGCAGTACACCATAGTTGCCATAGAGCGTAAGATCCTCGACCGGGTTGAAGGTGACCGCGTATTGCGGAAGCCAAACGGACTTATTAGTAAGTTGAGGAGTGCATGCGCCTGGAACAGAAAAATCGGAGCAGGAAGCGTAGGCCGAATAGTTATGGTCGCGCAGTGAATCGATCCGGCCTCCGGCAATCAGTTGAATGTGCCCCGGCAAATGAATTCTGTCTTGCATGATTGCGGCTGCCTGGTGGCTGTCCTCCCATAATCTGCGCGGGCCGGCTGCTTCGAGCGGACTTTCGATGGGAATTGGTGCGATGGGTTGGTAGATATTCTCTGAACCCAAGTAGGTATACACAGCGCCGTCCTGCACTATGCCATCAGGCGAATATGGATTTGCAGCCGTAAAAAATCCCGGCTGTTGAACACTACGTAAAAAGAGCTCGCCTCCAACGGCCAAATCTTGTTTGATAGCACCATTTTTAAGATGGCCGATCAGCATGCCCTCGCTCTCGGCGTCGATACGCAGTTCGCCGGGGTCACGGTAGTCATATACGCCATAATCTCCGCCATCCGTTACTCCGGAGACCGCGGGGCAAAAGAAATAAACCGGCGCACCGGGTACACCGGGACAATTGGAGATGTAGCTTTGGGTGGTTGGGTCGAAAACTAAGGACGAGCCGTACGCATAAATCACATTGTCTTGTATCAGTGAATGGCTATAGCTGGCCGCGACATAGGCTGCCCAGCTACGCGGCAGTCTGTAGTCCAGGCGCGCGCCGGTATTGAATGTGTCATAAGTGTCAGGCGGACCCCACGGTTGATCGCCAAGCATCGTCGATCGGTAAATTTTGTTGATGTCTGGCACCGTCGTTCCGCCCAGCAACTGATAACCGCTCCCATCGCGCTCTGTCTTGTGCTGGTACTCAAAGTCGCCCTTTAAAGTCGCCTGCGAGCTGATCTTCCAATCGGCCTCGCCCGCTCCCATCGCGCGCCAGCCGTTGGTGTCGTTCATATAAGTCACAATTCTTTCGCTGGCCAGATTCACACGCGCGCCCACCTGTTTTTGGCTACCGAAGAACCGCCCCAGGTCAACCGCACCGTATGCCGTTCCGCGTTGATCAGTAGACAGATCGGCGGTCTTCACAATCGCGGGCCGCTTAGTCACGTAATCGATAAGTCCTCCCGCCGAGGCAACTCCACTTTCCACCCCGGCAATGCCCTTGAGAATCTCGACGCTCTGCTTGTTTTCAAGTGGCACGTCCTGCTCGCCGGCAATGGTCATGCCGTTGACCTCAAATCCAGTTGCCAGATCAAGCGGAAAGCCGCGAATCATGTAAGTGCCGTAGTAGCCCACCGGAACGTAATCGTCGCCGACCGAAGCGTCGTTCTTCACTACGTCAGAGATCAGGCGAGAAACCTGGTCACTCAGCAAGTCGCGCGTCATCACAGTTACTGAAAGTGGCGTTTCCTGCAGAGTCGCGCCATCGAGAGTCCCCACTATTAAAGCATCGGGAAGATAATTGTCCTTCACATCGCCGTGAACCACCACCGTCGTAGTCACGCGCGGCGTTTGCTGCGCGGGTTCAGATGTGTTCGACGCGCCGGACGACTGTGCGGAGCCCGGCGTCTGAGCCATGCCTGCCGGTGCCGGGCTCTGCGTGAATGCTCTGACTGAAAAAAACAGGCAACAGGCCATCGCCAATGTTTTCAACACAAAGCCGCGAGCTGCGGAAGATTGTGATGGTGTGCGGACCGTGACTGCGGCTGCGGATTCGAGCATGCTCTCCCCTTGTTTCGTACTCACTGAAACAAGAGAACTCACGCTGAATTTCGAGGAAGAAGGCCGTTTGGCTTCGAAAGCTTCCCACGCCGGTATTACCCGGATCGGGTTCTAGGGTATCTCTCAGCCCCACTCCGTGGAGCACCCCTGTTTCAATAATTCGATTGGAACACCTCCGGCCGGGGTAGTGCAACTAAGCCGGCTCGTCAGATAGTTCTGACGTATGAAATGCATTCCAGACTGCAAAATCCATCGCCTTGAACAGCCGAAATTAACAACCAGTTTTCCACACCTGGGAGCCACTCCTACCGCGCGCAAATTATTTTGTCAAAAAAACCGCTCTATCCCTGCCATAGGCGATACATTTAAATGGATAACAAATTACAGGCGAACAAACAGCGCTTCTCGCGTTAATTTCCCTTGAAAGGCGCCCTAATGCGTGGTCTTTGTTCACCGGTCAGCTTCCGCCGCAAGAAAGCTTCGCGGCTGCTACTGGCCTTTTTCCTGGTTGCGCTTACCGGCGTCCGGTTACCGGCGCAATCAACCTTTGGCACGATTCTTGGCATAGTGCGCGACTCGAGCGGGGCAATGGTGCCCGGCGCGCAGGTGACGTTGGTCAATACTGGCACTGCGGCCACGCGAAGCACGGCGACCGACACCGGCGGAAACTACGCCTTCAAGAATATCGACGTGGGCATCTATACGCTCACCATTACGGCTCCCGGCTTTGAGAAGGAATCGCTGCCTGAGATCGCGCTCACTGCACGCGACACGCGGCGCATGGACGCAACCCTGAAGCCGGGTGCTGAAACACAGACCGTCATAGTATTGGACGACCCCTCACCCGTTATCACCACCGACGTCTCCAATGTGGCCGAAACTAAACTCGGCGATGAGCTGGTCGAGCTACCCGTGGCCATTTACTCCCGTTCCACCGGATCCACCAGCCCCATTTCCACGCTTACCACCGAGGCCGGTGTGCAGACCGACGATAGCGGCAACCTCGATGTTTTGGGCACCACGGCAGCGCTGCTCAGCGTTACCATCGACGGAATCTCTTCGGTGGGCGTCGAGTACTCCGGCCCCGTCAACGAGATGTTCCCCTCCTTCAACTCCATCGAGGAGATTCGCGTCTCGGAGTCCAACAACAACGCTGAATTCAGTGGCGTGGCCGACATCACCACCGTCTCAAAAGCGGGAACCAACCGCTACCACGGCGGAGTTTTTGAGAACCATGAAAACACGGCGCTGAACTCCAACAACACATTCGCGCTCACCAAGCCCAGGATCAAGATGAACGACTTCGGCGGCACGCTGGGCGGCCCGCTAAAAGTTTCCCACCTCTTTCGAACCGATAATCCGGCTTTCTTCTTTATCAGCTTTGAAGCTCTGCGCCTGCCGCGCCAAACGCCACTACTGCTCAGCGTGCCATCAACTGACATGCGCAACGGCAACTTAACCGCGTATCTCGCAGGGCAGCGGAGTCTGCAGCCGACGAACTACCAATCCCACTGGATGGTTCACAACGAAGATCACCAATACTTCTCTGTTCCCGTAAGCGCCATCTCCGCAAATGTTGCTTCAGTACCTGGTGCCCATGCCCAACTACGGCGCGCCCGGCTCCTACGCCAATAACTACCAGATCAACTTTCCCTCGCCCATTTCCGCAAACCAGGGCGACGTTCGCCTCGACAAATCCATTTCCAGCAAGCAATCTATCTTCGCACGCTTCTCCTATAAGAACCGTCAGGTCACCACAGCCCCTTTGCCTGCATGCACATACACTTATTGCGCTGAGGCAGGTAGCCCTCTGCAAGGCGGCTACAACACACCCGAGATCGACGAGGGCCTAACCTTCGCCCATAACTACATCTTCTCCCCCAGCCTGCTCAACGAGTTTCGCGGCGGGTTCAACGCCCAGCACACCTCAGAGACGCAGAGCTACTCCACCACTACGTTACTGGCGAGACCGGGCTCACCGTTCCCCAGCCCGACATCAATTGGTCTGAAGCTCCACAGGTACTCATCAACGGCTTCATGTCCACCGGCGCGGGCAACCCCGGCACGCAGCGCGGCCAGATCATACAGGCGCTGGACAACGTCAGCTGGACCGCGGGCAAACACTCCTTCAAATTCGGCGCCGACTTCAAGCGCCTCACCGACCACGACGACAACGTCTTCGGCAATTACCGATCCGGCTGGTATGTCTTCGACGGTTCTTCTGATGTAGGCATGACTATCGGCGACCCCTATACCGCTTTTCTACTCGGCTATCCGGATTACACCGAAGTCAGCTCCACCAACAATCCAACCATGAACGGCCTCGGTTACTCTTACGCCATCTTCGGCCAGGACGATTGGAAAGTACTCCCAGTCTCACTTTGAATCTTGGGCTGCGCTATGAACTGCACCCGCCCATCCACGACATTCACTCCAACAGCGCCGCCTTTGATCCTGTTTACAGCGCCGGGCACTCGGCGGATCAACGGTTCAGGGAGCGGTTGTAGTCCCCAACTCTTACGCCGAATCATTCGCGTCCACCGGCTCTTGAGAGCGCCATCGCGCCCACGCCCATCCTTACCGCGGCACAAGCCGGCATTCCTGCGAATCTGCGTTATACCGATAAAACAGACTGGGGTCCGCGACTCGGCTTTGCCTGGCGGCCATTCGGCAACGAGAAGACCGTTCTTCGCGGCGGCTGGGGACGCTTCATTGAAACTCCGCTCGGCTTTTCGCTGGTCTCCGGCTGGGCTGTCCATTCCAGCTATCCTGGCCACGTACAACCAGGACTACGCCGCCGATCGGCGTTACTCCGCTTGCTCTCTTTCGCCAATCCCTTCAACACCGCCGCCGGCAGCTCCACCGGAACCGCAGACTTCGACTACGCCTTTCCCATCCACTACAAAGACCCCTCCGTCCAGCAGTGGAACCTGACCTTCGAGCAGGATCTGGGCCGCAGCATCGGAGTGCGCCTCTCTTACACCGGCAGCCACGGCCAGAACCTCGAAGCCATGGCCGACCTCAACCAGGTTCCAGCCAACTCCATCGGTTACGGCAATACCGATCCCGCGCCCCCGGCCAGCGGCGCATGCATCTCTGGCGGCGGAACACTCATCTCCGATCACCGCCCCTATCCCTGCTGGGCAATCATCCAGAGCGTCGTCAATGCCGCCTTGAGCAACTACAACAGCGGGACAATTGAGATCTCGCGCCGCAGCGGTAAGTCGCTCACATTCGACGCCAGCTATACCTTCACGCGCGACCTCTCCAACGCAGGTGGCGCCACGCCCAACGCCTTCGCCGTCGCCGGCGGCAGCTTCCTTACTGACCGTTTCAATCCCGGCCTCGACTACGGCAACGTCATATACGACCGCGCGCCACCGTTTCCTGGTCACGTATCTCTACGACCTGCCCTTCGGCCACGGCCAGCGCTGGCTCAATACCAGGCGCTGGCTGAACCGTCTGCTAGGCGGCTGGCAACTGGCCGGAGTCACGATCCTTCAGAGCGGCCCATTCCTCACGCCATATGAGCAGACGGTTGACCCCGCCAACACCAACATTCTCACCACCATCGGCCAAACCCGCCCCGATCAGTTGCAAGGCGTATCGCTCTACGCCGCCCAGCGCACCACCTCCCAATGGCTCAACCCCGCCGCATTCCCTTACCTCAACCTGCAAACCACCGCTGGCATTGGCATCGGCCGCTTCGGCAACGCTCCCGTCGGCGGCGTGGTCGGCCCCGGTACGGACAACTTCTCGCTTTCCCTGATGAAGAACTTTACCCTCTAGCGACAAAGCGAAGTTGCAACTCGGCATTGAAGCTGCCAACGTATTCAACCATCGCAACTACGAGCCGCCCAACATGCAGGTAGACTCCTCCGGCTTCGGCTCCATCACCGCACTGCAAACCGCCGAAGGTGCCGGACCGCGCAGCCTCGAACTCGCCGCCCGCATCACTTTCTAACCCGCGGCAAATATTCCATTCTGGTACTGAATCAGTACTACCCTTCCGCGCCTGAAACTCCCTCCCACTGATGTGAGCTTCATCACATCCGGCCATATTGACCCGTGGCTAAACTCGGAGACGCTTCATGAGGGTTTTAAGGGCGCCATGCAACTCAATCCCGCTTTTCCCGCAGTCGATCCCATTCCTCTGCCAGCCCCGATATGGCTATTCAAACTGCTCCATATCGTTACCTTGGCACTGCATTTTGTCGCCGTGGAAATGCTTCTGGGTGGACTGCTGCTAGCGGTTCTGCTCAGCCTCTTTCGCAGATCGCCGGTTTCGCTCGTCACCGCCAGAGCGCTGGCGCGACGTCTCACGGTGGTCATGACTTTTGTGATCAACCTCGCTGTGCCGCCGCTCCTGTTTGCTCAGGTTCTCTACGGACGCGCGCTCTACACCAGCAGCGTACTGATTGGCCTCTATTGGATCTCGATCATCGGCTTGCTCATGCTCGCCTACTGGCTGCTTTATCAGTTCACCGCGCGGCTTGAGGCAGGGCGCTCGGCCTGGTGGGTAGGACTCATCGCGTGGCTGCTGGCCGGCAGCATCGCCCGCCTGCTCTCCACCAATATGACCCTGATGCTGCGCCCCGAAATCTGGCGCCAAATGTATTCCGCCTCTGCCGCCGGTAAATTTCTTCCCACCGGCGATCCAACCATTGAGCCCCGCTGGCTGCTGATGTTGGCAGGCGGCCTGTTCATCGGCGGGCTCTGGTTGATCTATCTTGCCGCCCGCAGCACCTTTACAGCTGATGAAAAGCGCTTTGTCGCCAGCCTCGGCGGCAAGGTCGCCCTTGTCTTCGGCGTTGTTTATATGTTGGCCGGGATATGGGCCGCTAGCGTTCAGCCTGAAGCCGTCAAAGCTGGTCTAGCCGGCCACGCAGTTTATTCGTTCTACAAATTTTTCGGCTTTGCAGGATACGGCTGGTTGGCGCTGGTCGCGGTTGCCGTGCTTCTCGGCGCAATCGCCGGATTCGGCAAAATCGCCGCCGGTTGGCTCGCATGGGCTGCCGTTCTCGTCGCCGTGCTCACTGAAATCATGTTCACCATCTACCGTGACGGCGTTCGCGATCTCACCCTGCTCAGCAAAGGCTACGACGTATGGAATCGCGTGGTAGTCACCAACTGGAGCGTCGTCTTGCTCTTCCTGGTCCTCTTTGTCGCGGGCCTGGGTGTGATTGACTGGCTCGTGTCCGTAGTGGCGCGCGCCAAAAAAGTTATGGAGGGCGCGGCTACCTTATGAGCGAAACAGGAAACCCCACAAACATAGTTGAGGAAACCAACGATAAAACCACGCGCCGTTTCTTCTTGGCTGCGGCCGGTGCGGCTGGCCTCGCTTATACCGCTGCCCTCGCCTATCCCATCTACCGCTACCTGGCCTCGCCCGCGGAGATGGCGATGGAAGCTACCGCCGTCACCGAGGTCACGCTCAAGGACGCGCAAAAGTTGCCACTGGGCTCGGTGCTCATGTTCAAGTTCGGCACTGCTCCCGCCATGCTCATCCACCATGAAGACGGCCGCTGGATCGCTCTCACCGCTGTCTGCACGCACCTCGGCTGCACGGTGCAGTATGAGCCTCAGGCCGATCGCATCCATTGCGCCTGCCACGGCGGCGTTTATAACCCTTACACCGGCTCCAACGTCAGCGGCCCGCCGCCCAAGCCGCTCAAGCTTTTCAAAGTTGCCGTCAACCAAACCGGCGTGGATGTTTCGCGCGCATGATTCGGTTCACTCATTCACTTATTCACTTGTTCACTAGTTCACTTATCAACCGAGGATTCGGCGCATGACCACTAAATCACTAACGAGCTCGCTCTATCAATGGACCGACGAACGCCTGGGACTGAGCGAACTGGCTGCCTTCGCGCGCCATAAGACTGTCCCTGTTCACTCCCAATCGTTCTGGTACTACTGGGGCGGCATCTCGCTCTTCCTCTTCATGGTCCAGTGCTTCACCGGTGTACTGCTTCTGGTCTACTATCGCCCCGGCGCCGAAGCCTACGAGTCGGTTCGCCAAATCACCTTTGTAATGCACTTTGGCTGGCTCATCCGTTCGGCTCACGCATGGGCCGCAAACCTGATGATCTTCTCCATCCTCGTGCACATGTTCTCGGTCTACTTCATGAAGGCCTACCGCAAGCCACGCGAGTTCGGATGGCTCAGTGGAATGGCCCTGCTGGGCATCGCCTCTGTCTTTGGTTTCTCCGGCTACTTGTTGCCCATGGACGAGCTCAGTTACTTCGCAACCAAGGTCGGCCTGCAGATTCCCATGGCCATCCCGTATGTCGGCGAGGTTCTAGCAAACATGCTGCGCGGCGGTCCGGATGTGAGCGAATTCACGGTGCAGCGTTTCTTTGCCCTGCACGTCGTCGTGCTGCCCGCACTCTTCCTGCCGTTGCTTGCATTTCACCTATGGTTAGTCCAGCGCAACGGCAACGCCTCGCCGCCAAGTGAAGAAGCCAAGCCCGCCAGCGAGCGCAAGACCATCCCTTTCATGCCCAACTTCCTGCGCAAAGATCTGGCCATGTGGCTCATCTCGCTCAACATTCTCGCCCTGCTGGTCTTCTGTTTTTCCCTGGGCCCTGGGCAAGCAATACGATTCGCTGGCGCCCGCGCCGATGGGCATTCATCCCGAGTGGTATTTCATGAGCCCCTTCGAAATGCTTAAGCTGCTGGGCATGGTCAAGTGGCTGCAAGGCGAGCCCGGCGAAATTGCAGGCATCCTGCTCTTCACTCTCGGCATCGTGCTGTGGATTCTGATTCCTTTCTACGACATTAAAAAGGAATCCGGCCAGCGCGCCCGTGCCGCACACTACTTCGGCCTGCTGGCAGTCATCGCCCTGCTGGCCACAACCGTCATCGGATACTGGACCATTCGGTAAAGCAATAAACAAGTGAAGAAGTGAAAAAAGTGAAGAAGTGAACCGCTGGGCAACGAAGAAGGAGAAAGCACAAAGTGATTGGCAATAAGCCCATGACGAAAGCAACTAGACAATCGTTCCGCGATCTTCAAGTTTGGCAAAGATCGATGGAATTGACAGTTGCCGTCTATCGGTTCACGCAAAATTTTCCTCGTGAAGAAACATTCGGGCTAACGTCTCAGCTGCATCGTTCTGCTGTTTCCATTCCAAGCAACATTTCTGAAGGCCATGGGCGCATGAATCCGCGCGAGTTCAAACATTTTTTGCTGATCGCACGCGCCTCGAACTGCGAGCTGCAAACGCAATTGGAACTATCCGGCACGTTGGGGTTCGGAGATATTCAACTGCTCAACGTAAGCCAAGGAATCTCAAATGAAATTGAGAAAATGCTTTTTGCATTATTGAGCCGGCTGAAGAACAACAGCGGTTGAGGAGAGAGCAGTGAAGAAGTGAACGAGTGAAAAAAGTGAAACAAACACCCTGCGTAAAATGAGCTCCGTTTCACTAGCTTCACGCATTCGCTTATTCACTTGTTCACCTATTCACTCATTCACTTGTTCACTGGAGTTTTCAATGAATTATCCATTCTGGAACATTCCTTATCTCGGCTCGGGCTGGGTCATTGGCATCATCGCCATCTTCCACGTCATGATCTCGCAGTTTGCCGTGGGCGGAGGACTCTATCTGCCCATGGCCGAACGCAAAGCCATGCGCACAGCGGATCCCGAAATTCGCGCCCAGTGGCTCGCGCAACTTGTTTGCCACTCAAAGTTCTTCCTCATCCTTACGGGTGTCTTCGGCACCATCTCCGGCGTCGGCATCTGGTTCGCCATTGGCCTCACGCATCCTGAGGCCACCAGCACGCTCATCCATAACTTCGTCTTCGGCTGGGCAATCGAATGGGTTTTCTTCATGGTCGAGCTGGCCACCGCAGCGGTCTACTACTACACCTGGAATCGCATCGATGAGAAACTTCACCTAACCGTCGGCTGGGTTTATGCTGGCGCATCTTTCTTTACCCTGGCCATCATCAACGGCATTCTTACCTTCATGCTCACGCCCGGCAATACTTGGCTCGCCGTCGCCGGAACCGGCAACGAGGCCAGCAAATTCTGGTACGCCCTCTTCAATCCCACTTACTGGCCCAGCCTCTGTCTGCGCACCTGCGTCTGCGCCTCGCTGGCCGGCATCTGGGCACTCATCACCGCCAGCCGCATTGACGGCGACAAGCAGCCCGCGCTTAAAACCAGCCTGGTCAAGTGGAGCTGCAAGTGGCTTGTGCCGTCCTTCGTGGCCATTCCATTCCTTATGGTCTGGTATCTATTGATGGTCCCTGAATCGCAACGTGCCTTGCTTTCCCTCGGCATTGACACCATCAACTCCGGTACCTTCTCCACCGTCACGCGCATCGCCCTCATCATCATCGTCACCTCGGCAACCATTGTCGGCGTCGCTTACTACATCGCCTATCGCAATCCAGTGGACTTCAATCTATCCCACGCGATGGCCATACTGCTGCTGGCGTTGATCGCAACCGGCTCCGGCGAATATGCCCGCGAAATGCTTCGCAAGCCCTACGTCATCGGCCACTGGATGTACTCGAACGGCGTCCGCGTCCCTTACGTCAGCCGTATCAACTCAGAAGGCTACCTCACCCACACCAATTGGATCTGGAATGGATCGGCAACCAGTTATTCACGCGGCGAAGCCATCTTCCGCGGTGAGTGCGGCTCCTGCCACACCCTCAACGGCTACCGGCCGCTAGCCCAATTGCTAGCAGGCCGCGACCGCGCCAACATCGGTAACTTCATCACCATGCTTCACGAGAATAAGGCCGACTCGCCCTATCGTCGCTTCATGCCGCCGATGGTTGGAACAAAGCAGGACGTCGACGATCTGACCGACTACCTTAACGCCCAGGTAAACCCACCTGCGCCTAAGCCAACACTAACCGCTCAAAAATAGTATTTAATCAGCCCGTCATCACAACAAATGTGGTTGCCCCAGGTCTCGATTTTGAGACCTGGGAATGCACAAATGCAGGTTCTCCACTGCTGATTTCCCCACAAAAGCTCGGTGCCCACCTTTGTGATTTTTTCTGTCACAAGGGTGGGAAACCTATAATTTCTCTTTGATGGCACTCTCCATCTGCTCACCCTTCGGCCGGAGCGCCTCAGAACTAAGTTCATCAGCGTGTCGCAAGCCGGGAAACAGAACCACCCACAGCCCCGCCACGGCCAGCGCGCCCACTCCGCCCACCACCGTAGCCCGCACCGCGCCCCACCACTGCGCCGTCACCCCGCTCTCAAACTCTCCCAACTCGTTTGACGCACCAACGAACAGCGCATTCACGGCGCTCACCCTCCCGCGCATCTCCGGCGGCGTGCCCAGTTGCAGCAGCGAACTGCGAATGACCACGCTGATCATATCGGCTGCGCCGCTAATTGCCAGAGCCGCCAGCGAAAGCCACAAGCTGCGCGAGAGCCCGAATACCACGGTGGCCACTCCAAAAAGTGCCACGCTGATGAACAGGCGCACTCCGGCGCGCCGGCGAAAAGGTAACCGCGTCATCAGCAGCGACACAACCAGTGCCCCGGCTGCTGGAGCTGCCCTCAGCATTCCCAATCCGCGCGGCCCCTGGTGCAAAATATCGTGAGCAAAGATCGGCATCAATGCCGCAGCTCCGCCCAGCAGCACCACAAACAGGTCCAGCGTAGTTGCCCCCAGCAGCAGCGACGAGTGGCGCATATATTGGAAACCGGCCAAAACCACCTTGATTGAAGCGGCCCGATGCTCCATGCGTCCAGGCCTCACGTGCAGACTGAAAACCAGCACTAGAAACCAGGCCAGCGTGCACAGCGTAAACAGATAAACAATCCCCGCCCCCTGCAACTCCGCATTGCGTAAAAAAGATGCCAGCGGAAGAGTGAATAGCAATCCGCCCATTGCCGGTCCCGCAATGTTTGAGAATTGAAAGATGGCCCCGCCCCATGTCACGGCATTCACAAAATGCTCCTCTGGAATCAGATGCGGAACCAGAGCAGAGCTAGCTGGCCCTGAAAACGCGCGACCCGTCCCGACGCAGAACAGCACCGCATAAATCGGATAAACGCTGCGCAATCCAGAGAATGTCAGCAGAAGCAGTGCCGTTGTGCATAGGACCTGCAGCCCATAGCAAACAAGAATCACCTGCCGCCGGTCGAAGCGATCGGCCACGTGGCCTGCTGGCAGCATAAACAGCAGTCCCGGTAAAAACAGCGCCAACCCCGTATACCCCAGGTCCAGCGCCCGGTGCGTGATGGAATACACCTGCCACGCAACCGCAACGGCTTGCGCCTCGGCGCCCAGAATTACCGCCGCGCGAGCTAATTGGTATCGCCTGAAGTCGCGTGAGGCAAACGCCTCCATGCCGCGCGTCGGTGGCTTTGGGGGAAGAGGCTGCATATCCTATCTAAATTTATATTGCTTTACCCCACCGTGCTGAAGACCGCATGTCTCAAATCTTTTCCAACTAATTGCTTTGCCTCGCACTTCATCCGATTTGTCCTGCCGTTAGATCGTCATCCTTGGTCTCTCGAATCATGAGCAGCCCCGTAAACGTGAACAGAGCCGCCGTCGAAAGGTAGTAGCCGACGTACAGGAGCCCGTAGTTTTTGGCCAGCCAGACGGCGATATAGGGCGCCAGAGAAGCTCCCATAATGCCTGCAAAATTAAAAGCCAGCGAACTGCCCGAATAACGTACGGGAGTTGGAAATAGTTCTGAAACCAGCGTGCCCAGCGGTCCGTAGGTGAGACCCATGAGCGATAGGCCTAAGACCATCATGCAGATCGCTCCCGTAGTGCCGGCAGCAAACAGCGGCCCCAGAATCAGGCCGAACCCGGCGATGGCTGCGGTAATCCATAGCAACACCCGGCGGCGTCCCCGTTCTGCCAGCATGGCAGAGAGAGGGATAGTCGCCGCAAAAAATAAGATTCCGAATAACTGGATAAATAGAAACTTCTCGCGGCCATAGCCCAGGGCGGTGGTGCCCCACGACAACGCAAACACCGTCATCAGGTAGAACAGCACAAAAGTTGCCAGACACAACAGCACGCCGGCCACCAGTGTCTTTGTATGGCGACGAAAAACCTCCACTGTTGGCAGCCTGATCTGTTCACCTCGATCCTGCGCTGCCTGAAATACCGGAGTCTCCGTAATCGTCAGCCGCACGTAAAGGCCAAGAAACACCAGAACCGAGCTGGCCAGGAAGGGAAGCCGCCATCCGAACAGGAAAAATTGCCGGTCCGTCAGAAATTGAGAGAGCAGCAGAAACACTCCGCCCGAGAAGAAAAAGCCAAGCGGTGCGCCTAGTTGCGGAAACATGCCATACCAGGCACGCTTATGCGCTGGAGCATTCTCTATCGCCAGCAGTACCGCGCCGCCCCACTCGCCACCCAGGCCAAGTCCCTGGCCAAAGCGGCAGATGGCCAGCAGCAATGGCGCGGCAAAGCCTATCACTGTATAAGTAGGCAACAGGCCAATCAGCACCGTGGAGATCCCCATCAACGCCAGCGCCGCCACCAGGGTTCTCTTGCGGCCAACGCGGTCGCCAAAATGACCAAAGAGCACTGACCCGATGGGCCGCGCCACAAACGCGATTCCAAATGTCGCCAGCGAGGCAAGCGTGGCCGCAGCTGGATCGGTGGACGGAAAAAACAGCCTGGGAAACACCAGCACCGCTGCAGTTGCATAAATGTAAAAATCAAAAAACTCAATGGTCGTTCCCACCAGACTGGCGAACAAAACCTGGCGTGGCGTGTTGACAGATGCTTCTCTACCGGCGTGTTGGCCGCTCATTCAATTCTCCACATTGCGGCAAAACCGCGTCGGCTGCAAATACCTGTCCTTCGTTTATACCGTGTTCGCCACTGAACTGGAAATCATCCCTCGTCAGCTAATCCCGGCCGCCTATGAACTCAGGCAGCAGTTGCCCTCCCCTCAGCTTCAATTGTCCCAAACTCTCAATTGAGCATCATCACTTAACCGTAGAAAAACCCGGCGTCTGCCGTTCGTCCCTTGCGCTTAACCCCGCCTAGCTTACTTAAATAGGAGTACAAGGCTTGTTCTCTCTCAATTCATGAACCCCCAACGCTTCTAAACGAATCTATTAAATAGTGTGCCGATCAGAGCTATCTATATTTGATAGGCACACCCCAGCGGATCGCCGAACTTCCCCGCCAGCGGAAAACAAGACCCAGTAGAGGAGAACCCTTTTGTCTGAGCTCGATCCCGCATCGCCGGCCGCCGCTGGCAACGGAACAACACTCGACAATCCGCAACCTGACCTGCACGTGAGCTGGAAGCCCCGCGTAAACCCATGGATTATCGCTGTAACCGTGGCCCTGGCGGCCTTCATGGAGGTGCTCGATACTTCCATCGCCAACGTTGCCTTGCCCCACATTGCAGGCTCACTTGGCGCCAGCACCGACGAGGGAACATGGGTCCTCACCAGCTACCTGGTTGCCAACGCCATTGTCCTGCCCCTCGGCGGCTGGGCCTCCAGCGTCATGGGCCGCCGCAACTTCTTCGTCTTCTGCATCACCGTTTTTACAGTCGCCAGCTTCCTGTGCGGCTCAGCTCCCTCTCTGCCCATCCTGCTCATCTGCCGCATCATCCAGGGCTTCGGCGGCGGTGGCATGCAGCCCATGGCGCAGGCCATCATGGCCGACTCATTCGAACCCCAGAAACGCGGCCAGGCATTTGCCCTCTACGGTATCGTCGCTGTCCTTGCTCCATCCATCGGCCCCACCATGGGCGGATGGATCACTGACAACTACTCCTGGCGTTGGATATTCTTCATCAACATCCCGGTCGGCATACTGGCCTTCATCCTGGTCAACCGCCTGGTCGACGATCCGCCATGGATCAAAGCCGATTTTTCCCGCCTCCGCAACATGGACTATGTTGGTCTCGGCTTCCTCGTAATCGCCATGGGCGGCCTGCAGATTATGCTCGACAAAGGCGAAGAAAACGACTGGTTTTCCTCCGGCTTCATCCGTATCTTCGCTTTTCTCTTCGTCGCTGGCATGGTCGGCCTCATCCTCTGGGAGTGGTCCCGAAAAAACCCACTCATCAACCTCAAGCTATTCCGCTTCAAAAATTTCGCAATCTGTTGTTTCCTCATGGCCCTGGTCGGTGGCGTGCTCAACGCCAACACTGTTCTCCAGCCCCAGTTTTTGCAACAACTTCTCGGCTACAACGCCACCACCGCCGGCATGGCGCTTACCGCCGGCGGCATTGCCGTGCTGGTGATGATGCCCATTGCCGGCTTTGCTACCGGAAAAGTCGCCGCGCGCTGGCTGGCCATGACTGGCTTCACCCTTTTTGTCTTCACCTTCCGTTATGCTGCCAACGTCACCACGCTCGACATGAGCTTCTCCGCTGCCTCATGGTTGCGCGTCGTCCAAATGTTCCCGATCCCCTTCTGCTTCATCTCCATCACCACTGCCGCTTATGTAGGCATGCCCAAGGAGCAGAGCAACCAGGTCGCTGGCCTCATCAACTTTGCCCGCAACATCGGCGGCAGCCTCCTCATTGCCATCACCAACGCACAGGTCACCAACCGCGCCACTTGGCACCAGCAGCACCTACAGAGTGCCATGACCTCCGCCTCCATCGCCTTTCAACAGCAAACCCAGGCCCTCGCCGGCTTTTTCGGCAACCACTTCGGCTCAGCCAACGGCAAAGGCTTGGCTATGGCTAATATTTATAACCAACTCAACCGCCAGGCCCAGATGCAGGGCTATCAGGACGTCTATATGGAACTCTCCTGGATGTCAGTCTGCCTGGTCGCGCTCGCCTTCCTGCTCAGCAAAAACAAGCCCGGCCAGGGTTCCGCCGCCGGAATCCACTGAGATACACATTACCTACAAATATTGATCGACAACTGCTCTGCGCAGAGTCATGTCCCAGTCTTAAATTATTCAAAGTACTTAAGTAAGCCAAAATCTCTCACAACTTAGCGGAATCCTCTCAGTAACGGCGTACCTGCGCCGATTTATAAGAAGAGGCAAAGCCTACCGGAGGCCTATCCACTCCTGGGTGAACTCCTGTCTCTTGAAAGGCAGCTGATGCCAGGTTTTGTGAGAGCAAGTTTAATTGTTGCGGCGGCGCTGTGCGGATGGACTGCCGGCGCAGTGGCGCAGGCGCCCGTGAATCGAATCGTGGGGCCGATCGACGAAGCGCAGGTGGTCACGCTGATGGGCAACGTGCATCCGCTCGCTCGGGCTGAGTATGACCAGGGTGTGGCTGCAGAGGATACGCAGCTCGATCACTTGTTGCTGGAGCTTGAGCCTTCAGCGGCACAGCAGAAAGAATTGGGCTCGCTGGTCGAGGCGCAGCAAAATGCGAAGTCGTCACTCTTTCATCACTGGCTGACGCCTGCCGAATATAGAGCGCGCTTTGGCGTAAGTACCCAGGATTTGGCGCGAATCTGCCAGTGGCTCAAAGAGCACGGGTTCACAGTGGGAGAGATCGCGGCCAGCAATCGGCTTGTCGTGTTCTCGGGGACCGCGGGTCAGATCGCGGAAACCTTTCATACCGAGATTCACCGCTACCGTATTGATGGAGTGGAGCACATTGCCAATTCGCAGGATCCGCAAATTCCAGCGGCGCTAGCTGGTGTAGTAGGCGGCGTAGTTGCGCTGCACGATTTTCGCCGCAGATCGGAGATTAAGGCGCGAACCTATATTGGTGCGCACCCTGAGTACTCGGCCGGTAGCACACACTATCTGTTTCCCGCCGACTTTGCGGCAATCTACGATCTCAATTCGCTATATAGTGCCGGAACAACAGGGGCAGGCACTTCAATTGCAATCGCAGCGCGAAGCAACATCAACCTTGGCGACATTGCCGCTTTTCGAGCCGAGTCGAATCTGGTTGCGAACAACCCTTCGGTAATTCTTGTCGGTGCGAATCCGGGGCTGGTCCCAGGCGACCAGGATGAAGCGACGCTCGATGTGGAGTGGAGCGGCGCAGTGGCGCCGACGGCAACAGTGAATCTCGTAGTAGGAGATTCAACGGCGACGACGGATGGAGTGGATTTATCGGCGCAATATATTGTGAATCACTTGACGGCGCCGGTCATGAGCTTGAGCTACGGAAGTTGCGAGCAGGAAATGGGAACAGCGGAGCTCGCCTTCTACAACGGGCTCTGGGAGCAGGCGGCAAGCCAGGGTATGAGCGTATTTGTTGCTTCAGGAGACTCTGGAGTGGCGGACTGTTACGCGGGATCGGCAACCATGGCATCGGGAGCCGCAGTGAATGGAATGTGCAGTTCTCCAAACTCAACCTGCGTGGGTGGGACAGAGTTCAACGAGGGCTCCGATACTACGCAGTACTGGTCTGCAACAAACTCTGCCAGTTATGAATCAGCATTAGGTTATATTCCCGAAGAAGTCTGGAATGAGAGCGGTTCGAATGGCGGGTCGGGTCTTTGGGCATCAGGGGGCGGATCGAGTGTTGTTTACGCGCAGCCTGTTTGGCAAAAAGCGGTGGTCGGGAGCAGCGGAGAGATGCGAGCGGTGCCGGATGTTTCACTTTCCTCAGCGGCGCACGACGGATACGTCATCGCGGAGAATGGCAAGTATTTTGCAATCTCCGGAACTTCGGTATCCGCGCCGTCCTTTGCCGGTTTAATGGCGCTGGTGGTGCAGTCGAAGGGTGGCGCGGGGCAGGGAAATGCTAATGCTGAGCTTTATCCACTGATCAATGCATCGCGCAATCCATTCCATTCCACCCCGTCGGGCAACAACAGTGTTCCAGGTGTGACAGGATTCACCGCCAGCGGCGCCACATATAACCAGGCAACCGGGCTGGGTTCAGTGGATGCGGCTGTGCTGGTCAATGAGTGGGGTTCAGGCGAAGTAACGAGCTTTGATTTTGTGCTGTCGTCCTCAGTGCCAAGCAGGACAATGCAAGCAGGCGGAACGACTGGTATTACTCTCACCATCAGCCCGGCGAACGGTACGGTCATTTTCCCCAATGCGATCACGTTCTCGGCCAGCGGTCTGCCCGCCGGAGCGACGGCATTCTTCTTTCCTTCAAGCATTCCAGCCGGTTCGGGAACCACTGCGGTGACGCTGACCATCCAATTGCCGCAAGCTACGGCAAACACGCAGCCGGCCAGCGGTATTGTTGGCAGGCTTGCGCCGCTCTCGTTGGCGCTACTACTGCTTCCCTTTGCAGGCAGGCTGCGGCACAGTGGCAAGAGGAATCTCCGTCTGGCATCTGTGCTGTTGTTTTCAATTGCAGCCTGGGCGGCGATGGCTGGACTCAGCGGCTGCGCTTCCCTAAGCGGCTACATTGGCCAGTCTCCGCAGGCCTACACAGTGACTGTCACCGGCACCTCCGGCACTCTGTCGCACTCCACTACCGTTATTCTCACCGTCGAGTAGCAAGAAAAACTGAAATCGCTCATCTCGTTGTGAGCCATCTGTCTGCCCTGGAACCGGTTTCAAAATAAGCCCAAAATATGATTATATTTCGCATTATGTTCGCCAACTTTCCCCAATATGCACCATTTAGTATCCATATGCTCATTATTCTTGACTATATAATCATATTTAGGCTATTCTTTTGCTCATATTGATTTCGGGCTCTTGTGCCGCTCTTTTTTCGCCATCATGCCCTGAACACACAGATCCACACTCAACAAATAAGCGAGGCCCCATGAAAACGAATTTTCTCAGGCTTGTCCTTGGATATACGCTCACCATGACTTTAGGCATATCCATTGCTGTTGGTCAGACCGTAACCGGGTCGATCACTGGTGTAGTAACAGACCCCAGCGGCGCATTTATTTCCGGCGCTCACGTAGTGGCCCATAACATCGATACCAGCGTAGATACCGGCACCAACACCAATTCAACCGGACTCTACCGCATCGAATTTCTGCCCATCGGACATTATCAAGTCACTGTGCAGGCAAAAGGGTTTAACACTGAGCTCCTCCCGCCTTTTGTTTTAGAGGTTCTGCAAACCGCGAACTTCAATGTCAAGCTGACCGTGGGAAGTTCTTCAACGACCGTGAACGTCTCGGCAGCGTCGCCCATCCTAAACACCAACGACCCCACCCTGGACAGTACCTTTACTGCGAATACCATCGAAAATTTCCCTTTGAACGGCCTCGACTTTTCTTCCATCACCTTGTATGTGCCGGGCGCAATCGATACCGCGGGTACTTCCGGTACACAGAGCTTTGAACGCAGCACATATTTTGTCGACACGCCCAACTTTAATGGCAACCGTGCACAGGCGAACAACTACACGCTTGAAGGCATCGACATGAACGAGGACTATAACAATCTAATCTCCTATAGTCCTGCGCCCGAAGCCCTGCAGGAGATCCAGGTAATTACGGCGAATTCTCCGGCCGACTACGGAAACGTGAATGGCGCCAGTGTGGTAAACGTACTCAAAAGCGGAACCAACCATTACCACGGTTCGGCTTACGGCTACGTGCAGGATTACAGAATGAACGCCAACTCCTACGGGAACGGCCAATCGACGCCTGCCACTCCCATCAACCCATTTTCTTTTGCACAGTACGGGGGCACTGTGGGCGGGCCCATCATGCACAACAAATTGTTCTTCTTCGCCGATTATCTGGCGGCGCGTTGGCATAAGGGCGGATACAATTTTGCCAGCGTGATTCCCGACGCTATGCGGCACGGCGATTTTTCGGCCCTGCTTGCCGCATCCAACCCCATTCAACTCTACGATACTCAAAACAGCTTTGCCCCTTATGGCGGCAACCTGGGCGTTCCAATCAACAACCCCGTAGCCCAATACCTCTTTGCGAATCCAATGCTCTATCCCGATTGCGGTGCTACCAGTCCAGTTACTCCCGCAGGCGGAGTTTGCCTGCCACCAGAAGATGGAGTTGCGCAGAATAACTACGAAGCCCCAAATCCCCAATACAAAGAAAATAACCAGGGCGACATCAAGATTGAATATGATCCCAACGCCAAAGATAAAATCACGGGATTTTATTCAATGTCCACGGCGTTTGACGGATCGGTCGCGGTGCTGGCCATCAGTTTCCCCGGGCTCAATTATTTTCCCACCTGGCTCATGGGCAGCAACTGGGTGCATACTTTCTCGCCGTCGCTCATCAATTCTGCGCGCATCGGTTTCACGCGGACCAAATGGTCTGAAGGCTTGCCCACCGATCCGACGGGAATCTTCGGAACCTCAGGCGATTCCAAGGTTGGAATCACCTTCCTCAACCAGGCTTACGACGGCTTTACAAACCAGAGCATAAGCGGTGGCGTTAGCAACGTGGGCACTTCGGCCTATAACGGCAACAACCTTATTGACAACACCTACAGCTACATTGACAACCTGACGTGGCAGTACAAACTGCATTTCATCAGCTCGGGCATTGAAGCCATCCGCTACCAGAATAATTACCCCACCGGCAACAACGCCGGTTACCTTGGCTCGCTGAACTATACCGGAGCCTTCTCCGCCGACCCATCTGGCTTTGAGGGCGGGGGCTATGGAGCCGCTGACTTTGTGCTTGACCGTGTTCAATCTGCGCAGGCCACTCTCGCAAGCATCAATGTTGGCCAGCGTCAATGGCGCATCGCGGGATTTGTAAATGATGATTACAAGATTCGTCACAACCTGACCTTCAATGTCGGCCTTCGTTACGAAGTCGACGAACCCTGGTTCGAAGAGGATAACAAGACTGGGAATATTGACATCGCAACCGGTCAGGTGATCTATGCCGGAGAAATTCCCTTCGGCGCTCCGACAGGCTCGGGACTCTGTAGCAACCGGGCCTGCTACCAGATGAATTTCAGGCAGATCATGCCTCACCTCGGATTTGACTATCAATTCACTGATCGCGCAGTCATTCGTGGCGGTTATGGAGCCACCAGTTTCTTTGAAGGCAACTCGTTCAACCAGCGCCTCACGTCGATCACGCCCTTCATCCAGGCGGTCAGCGTAAGCGTAAATTCTCCCTCGCCCGGCATGCCATCTACACCCCGAACCGCGGAGGAAGGCTTTACAGGCGGCACAACGCAATACGGCGGCACCTTCAACGTCTATCCGCAGAATATCCAGCCGGCCTATGTGCAGCAGTGGAACCTGACTGCCGAATACGCACTCACTCACACGGCCTCACTGCAAGTTGGCTATGTCGGCGAGAAGGGCGACCATATTGAAGACTATGGCAACCTCAACCAGTACACCGTTAACGGTGATCCAACCTCGGCTCCGTACTATAACAACTACTATCTTGGCGTAAGCGGGATTGACTCCGCGCTGGGAATCGGTCCCAATTCACTGCTCATCACCGAGTCCCGCGCCATGATGAATTACAACGCTCTGCAAGCGGTTCTGCGGCAGAGATTGAATCACGGCCTGGAGTTCACCCTTAATTACACCTGGGGCAAGGCCATGACTAACAGCCTGGGTAACTACGCTTTGAACGTCAACGGCTTCAGCGGCGCATTCCAGAATTACTACAACCCCAAGGCGGACTACGGACCGGCCGGATATGATGTGCACCATAACATTTCCGGAACAGGAGTTTATGCGTTGCCCTTCGGTCACGGTAAAGATTATTTTTCCACAGCCAATCGCCTTGTGGATGGCGCGGTCGGCGGCTGGAAGCTCTCCGTGGCTGGAGTCTTCTACTCAGGTTTCCCTGAAACCATTACCGGACCTGGAAACAATTCCAACAGTTATGGAAATAGCCGGGTCAACCAATACCGTAAACTGAAGGTCGTCGACCGCACCCTGAACAATTGGTTCGGCACCGACCCCTCTGCCACTCCATGCACCACCGCGGGTGTGGACAATGGCACGTGTGCTTTCGGTGTTCCGGCTCCCAATGTTTTCGGATCCGAAAGCAATGGCGCCGTGCGCGGTCCGGGTTATCTCAACGTTGACATGTCGGCATTCAAGGATTTCCGCATCATCGGCAATCAGACGATCGGATTCCGTTTTGATGCCTTCAATGCATTCAACATTGTTAGTTACGGCAACCCGGATACCGGAATCACAGATTCCAATTTTGGTAACGTATCTCGCCAAGGCACTCGCTCAGTTGAGCGCCACCTGCAGTTTTCTGCAAAGTACACTTTCTAGCCAATGAACAGGCTGCCGCGAAATCTCGCGGCAGCCACATTTTTCGTGGCTATTTGCTCACCCCCGGGTTCCTCGTCTGCTGATTTAAAGTTGAGAGAGGATCTGGACTTTTGGGAATGGGATGCAGTCATCATGGACCTTGAAGTGTGTGTCGATTCCGTGGAGTCTGCAATCGCGGCCGAGCGCGGTGGCGCGCAGCGCATTGAACTCTGCTCTGATCTGTTGGAAGGGGGAATCACCCCTGGCGCTGGATTGATCGCCTCAGTTCGTCGCCGCATTGCGATCGGCCTGTTCGTCATGATTCGTCCCCGAGGCGGCGATTTTTACTATACCGATCTCGAGTTCGAGGTAATGCAGGAGGAGATCGCCCATGCGCACGAACTTGGAGCGGATGGCATCGTCCTCGGTCTGTTAGACCAGCAAGGCCACGTCGATATCGATCGCACCCGGCAGTTAGTCGACTTCGCCCGGCCCTTGCCCGTAACCTTTCACCGCGCTATCGACATGACGCCGGACCTGCTTGCGGCGCAGGAAGATGTAATCGCTTCGGGAGCATGCCGCATACTTACTTCCGGCGGCGCTCCCAGCGTCACTCGCGGCGTCACTGAACTCACCAGCATGGTGCGGGCTTCCAGGGGGCGCATTGTCATCGTGCCCGGCGGAGGCATCACGCCCGCAAACATCGCTACCATTGCTCAGGTGACCGGCGCCACTGAATTCCATTCGAGCGCCAGAACCGCCTTCCCCAGCCCGGTTAGTTTTCACAAACAGGGTATGACGATGGGTGACCTCCGCAATCGTGAATACCGGCGCTTTACTGTACACGAAAAGAGTGTGCGCTCCCTGCTACGTGCTCTTGAGCGCCAGGCAAGGAAGCAGCCTACTGTGCAACCTGCTTAAAGCATCGTTATTACATGTGGATTCAAGCGAACGCATCCATGCGGCCGCATGTAAAATGCGTAGAGTAGCAAAGGTATATTTCAAAAACAATGTCGATAAAGACCGATCAGCGCGCCAAGAGGATCCTTCAGGAATTGTTGCACCATGGCAACACCTCCGTCGATGAATTAGCCGAGCAGCTGGGTGCCTCGGCAGCCAGCGTGCGCCGCGACCTCACGCGCCTTGAGCAGCGTGGCCTGGTGCACCGCACCCATGGTGGCGCCAAACTGGCCGGACAAACGCAGTACGAACCTTTTCGCTTTGACTCCTCTTTTCAGGAGCGTGAAGGACGCTTTGCAGAGGAGAAGCGCCGCATTGGATTCGCAGCTGCGGAGCTCATCCGTGAACATGAAACTGTAGGTTTCACCGCTGGAACCACAACCACTCAGGTGGCTCGATGCATCCGCCATCGCAGCGGCATTCATGTCATCACCAACGCTGTGAACATTGGTATGGAGCTCAACACTCAGGTTGCATTGAACGTGACCCTGACCGGAGGAACCATGCGCTGGGCAGGCGCATTCTCGCTTACCGGCCCCACGGCGATGGAAACGTTGAGCGGAGTGTTTCTTGACAAAGCCATCATCGGCGCATGCGGCGTCGATGTTCTGAGCGGCGCTACGGTCATTGAACCGGATGAAGCTGCGGTCTTTCGCGCCATGGTCCGCCAGGCAAAGCAGGTCATTATAGTAGCGGATTCGAGCAAGATTTCCATGGTAAGTCCTGCCCTCATCTGTCCAGTCACTGATATCGACATACTGGTTACCGATTCCGGAATCGCGCCTGAAGCGCTCGCCGGTTTTAGAGCCAACGGCATTCAGGTGATTGCTGTTTAAAGCAGGTCGCGAAAGTAGGCCTGGCATGCATTCGATCAGGAGAATGATGATGAAACGATTCTTCATTTTTCTTTACGCTGCTCTGGCATCGGCTCCTTGCCTGCAAGCACAGCCGGTAGCGCTTTTTTACCTAACCAGCAATCCAGAATCCATCCGCTCTTTCCTGGCACATTCCTCCCAAATTGATCTGCTGGTGCCCACATGGTATCAGGTGGACGAGAACGGCCTGGTCACCGGCGCTCCCGATCCCACCGTGCTCAAACGCGCTCAGGATGAAAAGCTGCCCGTCATGCCCATCATTGCTCTCTTCAACAAAAAGAGCTTCCACACGCTGGCCGCCAATCCAGTCGCCCAGGCGCGCATGAACGAGGCAATGATCCGCGAATCCAAACTGCATGGTTATACAGGCTTCCAGCTTGACCTTGAAAACATCGATTGGACAGACCGCGATCTGCTGACGGAGCTGGTAAAAAAATCTGCTGAAGAAATGCACAAAGCCGGACTGCAATTATCCATCGCCACGGTGCCGAATGCTCCTGGCTACCCCGGCTCCGGCGGCTTTGCCAAGTGGATCTACACCGACTGGCGCGGCGCATACGATATTGCCGCTATTCAAAAATATGTCGATCTGGTTTGCCTGATGACCTACGATCAGCACACGCGCTGGACCATGCCCGGTCCCGTTGCAGGCTGGGATTGGACCGTTGAAAATCTCAACTATGCGCTCAAAGACGTACCCAAAGAAAAACTTTCTCTCGGCATTCCCCTCTACGGCTATCACTGGTATACAGGCGCACCCACAAAGGAAAATGAAACCAGCGGCGAAAAGCCAAATCCAACCGCTGAATATATCGGCACACCCAATGCTCTGCAGCTGGCCGATGCCTACAACGGCAAAATTCAATGGGACGCTGAAGATCACAGCGCATGGTTCTTCTTCTACCGCGACCAGATGCGCGAATGGATATTCTTCACTGACCTGCACACCTTCAAGGACCGCTACGAACTGGTCCAGAAAAAATAGCCTGCAGGGTTTCTGCTCCTGGGTGCTGGGCGAAGAAGACCCCGCAATCTGGAAATTTCTTCCCCAACGCAATAAGGCATCGCACTAAGTCGAAGCAAGCATTGAGTTATAAGGGAGTTATCGATGAGTCTACTTATCATTCGATCGAAAGTCGCTCTGCTTGCTCTCGCACTTCTTACATCGTTCGCCTTCTCTCAAAACTTTTCCGACATCAAGCCTTCCCCTCAGCAATTAGACTGGCAAGATCTCGAGTTCGGCGTCATCATCCATTTCTCAACCAACACATTTCTCGATCGCGAATGGGGAGACGGCACTGCCGACCCTTCCGTCTTCAACCCCACTCAGTTCGATCCCGACCAGTGGATGAAGGCCATCCGCGACACCGGCGCAAGTTATGTTGTGCTGGTTGCCAAGCATCACGACGGTTTCTGTCTCTGGCCTACCGGGCAAACAAATTACAGCGTAAAATCCAGCCCCTGGAAAAATGGCAAAGGTGATGTGGTCGGCGATGTTGCACGCGCCGCGCGCAAGTACGGCCTAAAATTCGGAGTCTACCTTTCTCCCTGGGACCGCCACGAGCCAAAATACAAAGACTCCGCGGCTTATGATGCCTACTATCAGGCCGAACTAACTGAACTGGCATCAAACTACGGCGACCTTGTCGAATTCTGGCTCGATGGAGCAGGCAGCGAGGGCCATGTCTATAACTTCGAAAAGATCATAGAAACTTTGCGCACTTACCAACCCAATACCATCGTCTTCGCCGACACGGGGCTCTTCGAATACGGCGATGCGCGCTGGGTGGGAAACGAAAACGGTCGTGTCCCCTACGAAAATTGGAACGTTATTGACCGTCATGGCTATTTGCGCTGGCGCCCGGTTGAAGCCGATACTCCCTTGCGCAATGGACACTGGTTCTGGCATCCCAACGACGAATCTTCCCTCAAAAGCCTTGACGAACTGCTCGCCACCTACGATAAAACTGTTGGCCGCAGTGCGCAATTGATGATCGGTCTTGCCCCGGACCGTCGCGGTCTGTTGCCCGACAGCGATGTCGCCAGGCTTGAAGAATTTGGTAATGCTCTGCGATTACGTTATAGCAAAAACCTTGCTCTCGCCCACACGCCGGTATCTACTGAAGTCTCCGCCGCGCTCGACGGCAACACAGACACTTTCTGGACAGCGCCCGCAGGCTCACATCACTCGACTCTTGAGGTTGGCTTCTCCAGTCCTGTCACCTTCAACCGCATCGTTACCATGGAGTGGCTCAACGACGGCCAGCGCATCCAGAAGTACTCCATCGACATCTGGGCTGGAGCTTCGTGGAAGACTATCGTCACCGGCGAAGCCATCGGCCACAAGAAGATTGATATCTTCCCGTCAGTTACTGCCAGCCGCGTCCGGCTAAATATTCTGTCCAGTACTGACAGTGCGGCCATTCGCGAATTCCAAATATATAACACGATCGAAGTCCGAGATCCTAAGTAATAGAATGCAATTGTGTTCATGAGTATCCAGACAAAAGTGCCGTCGATGGTAATTTTGCCCAGATGTATAGCCGTAATATGCTCGTTTCCTTGCAACTACCGCCGATTTCGAGAACCTAATACGCCTGGTTCGGCATCATAAGCACTTATGAGAATGCCTTGTGATGAAGCCGTCATGCGATCAACAAACGCCGAAGTCCCTTGCAGGGCAGAGGCAAGGATCTGGATATTGGTCGCAACTATTCTTGGCTCCAGCATGGCTTTCATCGATAGTACGGTCGTCAATATCGCTTTACCCGCAATCCAAGCCAACTTTCATGCAACCGTAGTCGATGTGCAATGGGTGGTCGAATCTTACGGTCTGTTTCTAAGCGCGCTGATCCTTGTCGGTGGTTCGCTCGGGGACTTGTTCGGACGTCGCCTGATATTCGTAATCGGCATTGCGATATTCGCCATAACTTCAACGGCCTGCGGCGCAGCATTAAGCATTCAACAGTTAATCATTGCCAGAAGTTTTCAAGGTGTTGGCGCTGCACTCCTGGTGCCCGGCAGCCTGGCGATAATCAGTGCGGCTTTTGATGAGAAGAACCGGGGCCGTGCAATAGGCGCCTGGTCGGGCTTTACCGCCATTACTACTGCTATTGGACCGGTACTCGGCGGATGGCTGGTTCAGCATGGTTCCTGGCGTTGGGTATTTTTCATCAATCTTCCCATCGCTGCAATGGTGATAGTCCTTTCGCTTTGGCAAATTCCAGAAAACCGCATCGCAAGCACAGGCCGTATTGATTGGCTAGGAGCTCTGCTTGCCACTGTCGGATTAGGGGGCTTGGTTGCCGGTTTCATGGAATCGGTTGACTTAGGCTGGCGAAATCCGCTGGTCTTTGGAAGTTTGATCCTCGGCGTCATTTGCCTTTCCGCTTTATTGTTTATTGAAGGTATCGTTACATCGCCGATGCTCCCTTTATCTTTGTTCGCATCTCGCAGTTTCAGTGGCGCAAACCTGCTTACGCTGTTCTTATATGCGGCGACCGGCATATTATTTTTCTTGATTCCATTGAACTTAATTCAAGTTCAGGGTTATTCCGCCACAGCCGCCGGTGCTGCTGTCCTGCCGTTGATTTTGTTTATTTTCTTGCTTTCCCGTTGGTCCGGCGGACTTGTTGCCCGATGTGGTCCCAGAATTCCGTTGATCGCTGGTCCATTCATTGTCACTCTTGGTTTTGTTCTGATTGCAATGCCGTCAGTTGGGGGCAGCTACTGGAAAACATTCTTCCCGGCGATCATGGGCCTTGGTTTTGGAATGGCAGTCACGGTGGCTCCTCTCACCACTGTCGTCATGAACTCAGTTACAGAAGACCGCGAAGGCTCAGCTTCAGGAATTAACAATGCTGTGGCGCGTATAGCTGGGGTACTTGCGATTGCTATATTCGGGATTGTAATGGTGAAAGTCTTTGCCTATGTTCTGAACCGTAACTTGGCTCATCTAATGTTATCGCCTGCCATTTTGTTGCAACTTCATGCCGACGAGATCAAACTTGCGGGCTTGCAGGTGCCCCCTAGTCTCAGTCCCAGCATCGGTATAGCAATTAGAGAATCCGTCAATGAAGCATTTGTATTCGGATTCAGAATTGTGATGCTGGCTTGTGCAGGGCTATCTCTTGCCAGTTCTGTGGTAGCATGGCTGACGATTCAGGACAATGCTGACCATTCCAAAATAGCCAAGTCGAAGCCGTTGACGCAGAACCAACCTAATTGACCTGATGGAACCAGGGGCCGGGTGAGAAGTTGGAGTTGACGACGACGCCGTTTCCATTGATGTAGTTGTTGGCCTTGGGACCGCTGAATATCTGGAATTTCGTGCCGGTGGCCGGGTCGCTGACGGTTGTGAGACCCGTCAGCATTTCTCCCCAGTCGGAGACTTGCTGGGCCTGGGCATGCTGCTGCGATTCAAAGTGAGACACCTGCTGGTTCATTGCCGCTTCGCGTTGCTGGTGGTAGGCCTGCATCTGTTGCAGGAATTGTCCAAAGCTTGCGCGCATCTGCGCCAAACCCTGAGTGGTCATCTGCTGCTGATGCTGCTGCCACTGCGGGTTCACCTGCCAACTGTCAATCATGTGCTGAGTCATGGACTGAGCTGATGCCGTGAGGTCAGGAGTGGCGATGATGCTGAGGATGGGATCGACCTGCCACAAACCGCTATCGGGATGCAGTGTATTGCGCGCAAAGACCGTAACAATGCGGGGACCATCTGAAGTGGCGCAATCGTAAGTAACGGTTGCCTGCGTCATCTTATCGCTGGAACCGCCGTTCCACGAGGCCGGCATGGTTGGAGTCCAATCCGATTGCCGTGGAGTGAGGAACTTGCAAAAGCCCGCGAAGCGGCGCTTTGCGTAACTTGCGGCGTAGGGCGCGGCCTGCTGATAATTGTCGACCATCATCTGATACATCTGCGGCTTGATGGCCGCATGACCGGCCGGTCCGGAGTGCGGGCCGGGCAGCACATAGGGCGGGACATTGGGGTCATCAATGCGGATGATGACTTTGCCGTCGAGTGAGCGAACGTCCATCATCCAACGTACATCGAAGTAACCGAAACGATACATGCCGCCCTGCACCTGCCAGCCAAGAGGAACTTCCATCGAAAATGCTCCCTCAGCTGAGTCGGTGTAACGCACCCAGTTGAGGCTGGCAGATGATCCGGTTGAAGCGCCGGCCGGCATCAACGGATTGGTTGCAATGGCGTTGCATCCGCATGCCAACGAGATAGCTGCGCAGTAGGTGACGAAGTAGATCGAATTCATGGTGCGCTCCTCAAAGGGGTAGCCCTCAAAACGCAATAGCAACTTAGAAATGAATCACCAATCCCGCGCTCATGCGCAGATTGTTCTGGTGGTTGTTGCTTCCATTGTCGAAGGTGGTCAGCAAATAATCGGCCTCGGCTAGGCGAATCGAAAATCTGCGCGAGGCACGCAGGTCGAGGCCACCCCCTATGTTTGCAGCAAAGGCAGCGCTGGCATTCCCTGAATTCGATCCCGAAACAACACTTCCGCCGGCGTGCGCAAAGCCAGCAAGTGCCTGCCCGAACGGCTGCACCGGTGAGTGGCCTAGTTTGGGAAGATAGCGGCCTCCCGCGGTGAATGTGCTCAGAATAAGATTAGCTCCGGAGCTGGAAAGCGCGCCCGAGTCAGCGACGGTGACATCTCCGACCAGGGCAAAGCTTCCCGGCTTCACCGGCCACGCAAAGGTGGCATTGCCACCATTCAGGCTGAAGCATCCGCAGCCGCCCGGCGGCGCATTGCTGTGTACGTAACTGTAGCCAAAGGCAATTTCGGCGCGGTACGGTTTTGCGGTTGCCGAAGGTTGCACGGGCGCTTGTGCGACGGTCTGAGCAGCGAAGACCGCGGCAAGAGTCAATTGCAGAGTGAGAATGTGTCTGATTCTGAATCGCATAAGGTCTCCTTTTTACTCGACCGTGATCTGCACGGTGGTGGTTTGCAGTGTGTCGCCGCTGGTTCCGGTTATGGTGACGGTGTAACTCTCAGGCGTTGATGAGTTTTCACCTCCACCGACGCCAAATCCACCGCCGCATGCTGTGAGAGCCGTGAATGCTCCCAGTGAAGCAAGTAGCAGCAGGGCGGAGGTAATCCAGCGCCTGCGCCGCCTGCCCGGCAAAAAGAGAAGGCTGATGAGTCCCAGCGCTGGAACGGCAAACGGCCAGCGGGAATCTTTGGCGGTTTGAACTGCCGCAGCCTGCGCGGTTTGAATGGTCAAAGTCGAGCTTGCCGAAGAACTGCCGGGCGTAACCGAGGGTGGCATAAACGTGGCCGTTGCGCCATTGGGAAGGTCGCTTGCCGAGAGAGTGACGGCGTTGGAATAGGTTCCATTTTGCGCAGTGACGGTAATGGTGAACTGCGCGGAGCCGCCTGGCTCAACTGCCTGCGGTCCGGTGGGTGAAGTGACGATGAAGCTCGCTAAAACAGCAGGAGTCACCGTCAACATGACCGGCGAACTTGAGATCGCGCCTGCGGTTGCGGTGATTTGCGTCATGCCGGTGCCGACTCCCGTGGCTACCCCGCTGCCAATGCCAATGGTTGCAATTGAGGGCGTGGAAGAGGTCCAGGTAACCGATGTGGTGACATCTTGCGTGCCGCCACCACTGTATGTTGCTGTTGCAATGTAAGACTGCGTCGCGCCCTGTGCCACGGAAGATGTTGTTGGCGTTACGGCGATGCTTTCAAGCACGTCGTCGCTCGGCCCCACAATGCCTACGCCGCTCAGCTGAATTGTCTGTGCGCCGAGATTGTAGGTCAGCTGCGCATGGCCATTCAACAATCCGATCGTGGTGGGCGCAAACTCAAGGGCTAGCTGGCAGGTTCCTCCCGGAGGCAGGTTGGTGGTTGCGGTGCAATCTGTCAGGCCAGAAGGCACCTGCTCAAAATTTGCGCTGACGGTGAGTGCTGAAAGCGTGACCGTCTGCGTGCCGATATTTGAAAGGGTGTAAATCTGCGATGCGCTCGTCAAACCTACCTGGGTTGGTGGGAAAATATAGCCTGCCGCCGCTGCAGATACCTGGCGAACCACTTTGTTGAACAAGTCCGCGATGCTCATGTTTCCCTGAGAGTCGATCGTAAAGCCGTATGTGCCGAAAAACTCCGCCGAGGTAGCTGCGCCTCCGTCGCCTGTGTACGCTCCGGTGTAGCCAGTCTCTACCCGATTCGCCCATACAGCCGCGCCGTATCCGTTTCCTGCGACGGTGCGAATGATGCCTGTGGAGGCGAAGACGGCGCGAACCACATTGTTAAGAGCGTCACCGAGATACAGGTTTCCGGCGGAGTCAAGACTCAGGTTCTCAACGACCGAAATCTCTGCCGATGTCGAGGATCCAAAATCCCCCGCGTAGCCGGGATTGCCGTTTCCAACAACCGTCTGTATGTCGCCCGGAGCAATAGTGACTCCGAAGATGGAGATTGGGGTGCTCTGTGTGTTCACTGCGCGAATGGTGAATGCATAGAGGTCGCCAATGTAGAGGTTGCCGGACTTATCGATTGCAAGGCCGAGTGGCCCTGAAATAACAGAACTCAGTGCCGGTCCTCCGTCTCCTGAAGCTGTAGGCTTCGTGCAGCCGTGAATCCCGGCATCTGAGGCCAATGTCCCGGCCACGACCTCAATCTGGCCGGGCGCTATGCTCACTCCGGCAATGGTACTGGTAGACGATCCCATATTGACGGCACGAACCACCATATCGCAGCTGTCCGCGATATATAGGTTACCGGCTGGGTCGAATGCGATCTGGTAGGGCTCGTTGAGCTGGGCGCTGGTTGCGGGGCAGCCATCTCCAGTCGCGTCCGTTGCTTCACCGCAAATCGCGTTAACCGGCCCTACAATGGTTTGGATATCATTGGGGGCAATTGTAACTCCGTTGACGACAATCGAAGTGGACTGTGTGTTAACCATCCGAACCACTTGGTTGTTCAGTTCGGCCCAATAGATATTTCCGTTTTTGTCCAGTATCGGATCGATCGGCTGGTTCAGTTCCGCGGACAGTGCCGGACCTCCATCCCCTGAATATCCGCCGGTGTTTATGCCGGCGCCGTATCCGTTCCCCGCAAGGGTCTGAATGTCGCCGGGCTGCGTAGTCACTCCGGCCACTGTGACGGGTGTGCTTTGCATATTTACAAAAAGGATCACGTTGTTGTTGCCGTCGGCGATGTAGATATTGCCGTTCGCGTCATTGGTCACTCCGGTGGGTCCCTGCAAAGTTGCGCCAACGGCGGGCCCACCCATACCGGCGTATCCGCCTGCGTCCGGTATGCCGGCATCGTATCCATCTCCGGCTATCGTTTCCACGGTTCCAGGAATCACCTGAAGAAAAGGCACTGTGCTGCTACCGCTGCCTGCGGGACCGGTACCCGTTCCAGTCAACTGCACAATCTGCGGCGCGTTTGTTGCCGAGCCCTCGAAGCTCAGGAATGCAGTAGCGGAGATGGGCGCGTCCGGCAAAAATGTGACTGAGATTGTGCAACTGGAACCGGGAGCAAGAGAAGCTCCGCAGTTATCGCCCTCAGTAAAGTCGTCTGCTTGCATACCCGTGATATTGATAATCGAAGACTCATCGGCCTGCGGCGTAAACGGAGCAGTTCCGGTGTTGGAAAGTGTGACCACCTGTGCGGCACTGGCGGTGCCGATCGCCTGGTTGCCAAAAGAGAGCTGCATGGGAGATACACTCAAAGTTGCAACGGCTGTTGTGGCTCCGATTCCATTCAGCAGAATGGTTTGAGAAGTTCCCGCAGTGGACTCGTCAATGGAGATCGTTGCCGACAGATCTCCGGAGGCTAGCGGAGAAAAAGTGGCGCTGATGGAGCAGGATGCTCCCGGCGCCAGCGAAGAGCCGCATCCATAACTGTCGCTGAAGTCACCGGGATCAGTTCCTCCAAGTGTTACGCTCGAAATATCCAGCGCGGCATTGCCGATATTCTGCAAGGTCACGGATTGTGGGGTGCTGTTTTGGCTGGGGATGGTGGATGGGAAATTGATTACTGCGGTGCCGCCGCTGATTTCATCAACTTCTTCGCTCGCATCTGTTGAAAAGAACAAGTCCCCTTGAGGATCCATCGTAATGTAAGAAATCAGATCCAGTGCGGCCGCAGTTGCGGGTCCGCCGTTCGCATTCGCTTCGTTTAAGTTGAGGCCTCCGCCATCGCCGGCGATCGTCGTTACAACGCCGGTGAGTACATTCACCACGCGTACGCGGCCGTTCAGTAAATCGGCAATATAGAGGTCGCCTGCCGGGTCGAGCCAAATTCCTTTCGGCTCATTGAAAACGGCTTCGTTGGCTGGGCCGTTATCTCCGGAGTAGCCGGCACTCGTTCCGCTGCCGGCAACCGTCTCAATCGTGTTCGGCTGGATGGTCACGCCGTAGAGAGTGATTGGTGCTGATTGCGTGTTGATTACGCGGACGCGATTGCTACCCGTCTCCGATATATATATGTTGTTCGTGGCGTCCAATTGCACACACTCGGGATCCCAAAGCTCGGCATCTTGCGGACTCCCTCCATCTCCCGCGTATCCGTCGATGCCGTCTCCGGCCACATTTGAAATAATGTCGCTGGTCGCACTGACCATGCGCACGTCGAAGTTAAGTGCATCCGCAATGTATAGATTGCCGGCGCTATCGAATGCCAGCGATAAAGGTTGATACAAATCGGCCTGCGTCGCAATACACCCGTCGCCGATGTTGTCGGTTGTGCTCGCACAAATGTCGGCAATGCTGTTTACGGTGTCCCCAGCTACCGTGTCGATGTCTCCGGGTTGAATAGTAACGCCGAAGACCGTAATGGCTTGGGACTGCATGTTGATTACGCGGACGCGGCCATTGCCTGAGTCGGCGATATAAAGGTTGCCGTTATTGTCAAACAGCAGACCGTAAGGGAAATCGAGCAGCGCCTGGGTTGCGGGACCGCCATCGCCAGAAAAGCCGCCAAATTGCGTGCTGGAGTAGATGCCTGCAATGGTCTGGATATCGCCAGGCATCACGGTAATGCCAAGGATCGTAATGGCCGTGGACTGCTGGTTTACAACTCGGATCAGCCCATTGTCGGTATCTGCAATATAGAGATTGCCGGCTACGTCGAGCGCCACGCCCTGAGGGCTTGACATCTCAGCGCTTATCGCCGGTCCTCCGTCGCCGGAATATCCAAAGAATCCCGAATAGGGTTTGCCCGCCACGGTGGAAAGCTGTCCTGGAGTGAGCTGCGCAATCCCCGCGCTAGGGAGGATCCGCCGGGTAGCCGCACTGCGAATGGAATGCTGGGCAGCCGCACTGGGTATCAAGAAGGCTAGCAGTAGCGCAAATAAGGCGAGGTGAAGAGCAAGAATGGCTCTATGGGCCGATCTAGATCTTTTACCAATAGTTCTCGACCCTGTGAATTCCAATCCTCTAGAGAGGACCAAACTAAGATTCCATCCCATCACAACCTCCTTATTGAAAAAGCTTTTGACTGCTGGTCCATCGCAGCGTGCCGGGGAAGTGCAGTTGCAAGGGGTGTACGGCAGTTAAAGTTCCGTTCTTCCCTCTACTTCTTAATGCGAAATGCAAAGACAAAAGGGCTCACTGGCCGGCAAATTATTTTTTTGAGAATTTCTCACCGGCGTCAAACTCAGCAGCATGAAGTCACATTTTTTACTCGACCGTGATCTGCACGGTGGTGGTTTGCTGTGTGTCGCCGCTGGTTCCGGTTACGGTGACGGTGTAATTCTCAGGTGTGGTTGAGTTATTGACTCCGTTTGCGCCAAATCCGCCTCCGCATGCAGTGAGAGCCGTGAATACTCCTAGCGAAGCGATGAGCAACAACAGGGAGGTAATCCAGCGCCTGCGCCGTTTGCCTGGCAGGAAGAGCAGGCCGATGAGAGCCAACGCGGGAAAAGCGAGCGGCCAGCGGGAGTCCCCGGCAGTTTGAACTGCAGCAGCCTGCGTAGTCTGAATGGTCAGCGTCGAGCTTGCGGAGGTGCTGCCGGGCGTAACCGATGGCGGCATAAAGCTGGCGGTTGCGCCATTGGGAAGATCGCTGGCCGTGAGGGTGACTGCATTGGAGAAGGTGCCATCCTGCGCGGTGACGGTAATGGTGTACTGCGCGGAGTTGCCGGGCTGAACGGTCTGCGTGCCGGTGGGCGAGCTGAGGCTGAAGGTCGGCGCGAGCGCGGCAGCCGTTGCCGTGGTCATGTTGTTCAAGGTGGGCGCAGCGGCGTAGGTGCCGTTGCCTGCTTGGGTATAGGTCACCGTACAGGTTCCAGTCGCAGCGGTCATCGTGATCGTCGCCGACCCCGTGCCGCTGCCCGTGCAAGCTCCGCTGGCTGAGATGCTAACGGGCAAGTCGGAACTGGCTGTTGCGGCAACCATGAACGTGCTGTCGTCGGCTGCGCTGGCTGGTGCTGCGTCTGTTACCGTGATCGTCTGGCTGGTCAGAGTTGACGCGGCGCTGATCTTCGCCACGAAAGCGTTCTGAGGGCCGCTAAGGCTAACCTGGAAGGCGTCGGACGTGGTGGGGAAATTGTCGGAATTCGTCTCTCCGGTCACATACATGTTGCCGTTGGAATCCACCGCGATGCCGGACCCCGTATCTAAATTGCTGCCACCCAGGTACGTCGAATAGACCAGTGCGGTGCCGGTGGAGTTCAGCTCAGTCACGAAGGCGTTGTCCTGGGTGCTGAGGAGGCTGGTTTGGTATGCGCCAGAGGTGGTGGGGAAGTTGGTGGAATTCGTGAACCCGGTTATATAGGCGTCGTCGCTGGAATCCAGGGTGATGGCGTTCCCCGTATCAGCGGTGAATCCGTTTTGGCCTGTTCCGCCCAGGTAAGTGGAGTAGACCAGGGCGGTGCCGGTGGGGTTCAGTTCGGTCACGAAGGCGTTGCGATTGCCACCAAACGTAGTCTGAAAGGCGCCGGGGGTGGTGGGGAAGGTGCTGGAACCCGTCCACCCGGTCACATAGGCATTGCCGCCGGAATCCACGGCGATGCCCAACCCATAATCGGTGCCTCCCAGATAGGTAGAGTAGATCAGAGCGGTACCGGTGGAGTTCAGCTTGGTCACAAACGCGCTCGTCTCGAAGCCCCCGCCGGTGGTCTGGAAGGCGCCCGGCGTGGTGGGGAAATTGATGGACTCCGTTTGGCCGGTCACATAAGCGTCGCCGCTGGAATCTACGGCGATGTTGGCCGCGCCGTTGGGGGTTATGCCGAGGCCGTTGTTGGAGCCGCCCAGATAGGTGGAATAGACCAGGGCGGTACCGGTAGAGTTCAGCTTGGTCACAAAGGCGTTGCCACCATTGGAGTTGGCATTGGCAGTCTGGAAGGCGCCGGGGGTGGTGGGAAAAGTGCCGGACCCCGTTATCCCGGCCACATAGGTGTTGCCGCTGGAATCCACAGTTATGCCCCACCCGACATCGCCGAAGCTGCCGCCGCTGCCGCCACCCAGGTAGGTGGAGTAGACCAGGGCTGTACCTGTGGAGTTCAGCTTGGTCACGAATGCGTTGCCGCCATTGGAGTTGGCAAGGGCAGTCTGGAAGACGCCCGGTGTAACGGGGAAATTGGTGGAGTATGTCGTTCCTGTGACATAGGCGTTCCCACTGGAGTCGACAAAGATGGAGTGAGCAGCGTCCTCGGCGCTTCCGCCCAGGTAGGTGGAGTAGACCAGGGAGCCATCCGGCGAGAACTTGGTTACGAATGCGTCGAAAACGCCGCCGCCATAGCTGCTCTGGTAGGCATTGCTGGTCGGGAAATTTGTGGACGATGTCGATCCGGCGACATAAGCATTCCCGCTGGAATCCACGGCAATGCTGTACCCTTGGTCGTCGCCGTCGCCGCCCAGGTATGTGGAGTAGCTCAACACCGGATCTATCACCAACGGTAGCTGGCGGTCGAACTCCGCCACTTTGAAACCGACGCGGTTGCCGCTTTTAAGCACGTAGCCGCCGGGAACGCTGTGGCGCGATCCTCCCGACGACTGGTAAATGACCGGCTTGAGCAGGCGCAGTTCGCCATGTGCGGCGCTCATCACCAGGTCGCCGCCGACCATGTGCAACTTGCTCACTCCGTGCAAAGCAAAATTGATCTGGGCAGGATCGGCGCCCGGCGCGACCACAAAATCATGCTCCAGCCGATGCTGGTTGCCGTAGTAGATGAGGTCAATGCCCGGATAGACGTCCCGGTAGCGCACCTGCGCATAGTTCGGAATATTAGTGCGCCACTTGGTCGGGTCATTGCCGATGAAATAATTGGTTTTCGTCGGCAGCTGATCTTCTTCCGTGATGGCCGGGTGGCGATTGGCGCCCGTCAATTCAAGGCGCACAACTGCCGGGGGTGTCCTGGGCGACGCGGCGGCCTCCGGCTGCATTCGCTTACCGGGAGCACCTTGCTTTGCGGCCGGGGTGGCCAGAGACAGTACGGCCTCCCGTGATGTGAGGAACAAAGTGTAGCCCGGGCCGCGGGAGATGAAACGTACCCGCTTATCCGCCTGGCCGCGGTTGGCCTCGAAGCGCAGCGGCAGTTGATCCAGTTGGACCTTCACTCTCGACGAGGCAGCTGGATTGCTACGTGAAGGACCATTAATCGCGGCGGCCTGGCCAAACGCCGAGGCGATGAGCAAGCCAAGACAGAGAGCAATGAGAGTCCGGCATGAATTATTTGCAGCCATGAGGAACCTCCTGGATGTACTGGCCTTTCATCGAATAACTGCGCAGGCTCCGCTGCTTGCCGGGGAAGCGCACTTGCGGTTACATGAATCGCTCTAGAAAGGGGCGATAGATTAGCTTCCGTTCCTTCCCCTTACTCCTTAATGCGGAATGCGGAGGCGAAGGGGCTCATCGCTTAACAAATTATTTTGGGAATTTTCTAAATGCTTGTTTTTCTATGGAATAAGGCGTTGCCTGGGACGATTATCTCGCCCAGTTCGCGACCACGACGGAAGACCTCAGTTGTTTGAAACGGCTGACTCGATGCCTGTGAACACATATATAGATAAGCAGAAACCCTCGTAGATTATCTACGCCCGTATTCGTCAAAACAAAAGAGCAGTCTCTTGCAGCGAGCGTCCTTTGTCTAACGACCTGCGCTGATATGCTTCTGCGCTTCCGCGAGCAGCGAGTCGAATCTCGGATCGCCGTGCAGCGCCACAAGATCAGAATCTTTTGCCATACCCGCGTCAACCCACGATGCGAGGCCATGATGAACGGCCTCGCTCAGTATTTGGAGTGCCTCATCGCGATGGCCTCGCCGCAGCGCCAGGCATCCCAGGTTATATGTGGTCATCGCGGTCTGGGCACTATCCGGTCCCAGGGTCCTGATGAGTGTTGCTTTGGCCTGCACCAGCAATTTCTGGGCCTCGGAATAGTCCCCCAGCCGGGTGAGAATCTCAGCAAGATTACTCATCGCAGAGAGAGTTAACGGGTGGTCCGGCCCCAGAACACGGGTACGAACGGCCACGACCTGCTCGGCCAGAGTTCGCGCCTCATTCAATTTGCCTTCGTCGGTCAGCACGGCTGTCAGAGTATTCATCGAACGGACCGTCTCGGGGTGATCGGGCCCGAGTATATGGCGTTTGGTTGCCAGGGTCTCTCGATCCAGCGACTCCGCCTCAGCCAGGCGGCCTTCGCGGTAAAGGACAATGGCCAGATTATCCGCAGCCATCAGACAATGCGGTGAATCCACGCCTTCGATTTGTCTCCAAAGCGCAAGCTGTTGCCGATCGAGGTTTTCCGCCTCAGCCCAGCGGCCCTGGCTTTGCAGCGTGAGGGAAAGATGATTCATGGCGACCAGTGTGTCTGAATTGTGGTCGCCCAGCACGCGGCGGCGGAAGGCAAGCACCTGGCGCTCAAGCGACTCTGCTTCCACGGCATCGTTTTCTTCATTCAGAACAGCGCCCAGGCTATCCATCACGGCCATGGTGTCTGCATTGTTGGCGCCGAAGCGGCGTGTGCGGATGGCCAATGCCTTCCGCAACAGATCCTCCGATTCGCGATAATGCCCACGGCGATAAAGCACCCAGGCCAGGGCGGCCTTGGCTTTCAGCGTGTCGGAATTCTCCGCACCCAGTTGACGTTCCCTTATCGCCGCCGACTGGCCGTAAAGCGATCCTGCCTGGTCATAGAGTCCCAGGTTTTCGTAGACCAGACCCATCACCATCATCATCTGCGACTGAAGTTCGGGGTCCTGCGTGAGTCCTGTGTTAATGTCTTTCGACGCCTTGTCAAGAATCTCCCGCGCGGTGATGTTATTGCCTCGTGCCTGGCCGGGATCTGAAACCTTGAACATACCGGTCATGAAATCGGTGATGCGGTTTGCCCGGTCGCGCTCGCGCGTAATCCTGCGCAGCTGCACCGCCTCCACTGCCGAGAATCCCGCCAGTAGAACAATCAACCCGGTAGCAACGCTAACAGCAACGCGGTGCCTGAGGAGATATTTATGCAGGCGATAACCGGCAAGCGCGGGACGTGCCACCACCAGCTGATTGTGCAAATGGCGCGTAATATCCGCCGCCAGTTCCGATGCTGTTCCATAGCGCCGGCCGCGGTCCTTCTCCAGCGCCTTCATAGTGATCCAGTCCAGATCGCCTTGAAGCTGGCTCACCATATGTTTTCGATCCGTTCCACGCAGTTCAGCTGTTTGCGGATTGTTTCTGGCCTGCGTGCTGGGCGGCGCCGCATCCCGCTCCCGCAGTTGCCGCAACACCTCATCCAGTGGCAGCTTCTTTAACTGCGTGATATCGAATGGCGGCACGCCGGCAAGCAATTCATAGAGAATCACGCCTAGCGAATAAACATCAGTGCGTGTATCGATGTCCTGTATCCGCGGATCAGCCTGCTCCGGGCTGGTGTAGCCAAATGTCCCAACAAAGCCTCCCGCTCTTGTAGCCAACGCCTCATCCGGCGAGATCGGTGTAGTTGCCTTGGCCAATCCGAAGTCAATAATGCGCGGCATCGGCCTGCCATCAATTTCCACCACCAAAATATTGGCTGGTTTTAAATCACGATGGATTACTGCTTTCTGGTGCGCGTGCTGAACGCCTTCACATACCTTGACGAACAACTCCAGGCGTTCCCGAATCGTAAGTTTTCTCTGGTCGCAATATTCCGTGATCGGCTCGCCGGGCACATACTCCATCACAAAGTATGGCCGCCCATTGGCATCTGCCCCAGCGTCAAAGACCTTGGCGATGGCGGGGTGGTCCATGATGGCCAGCGACTGCCGCTCGGCTTGAAAGCGGCGCAGAAGAGTCTCGTCGTGAAGCACAGTGCGGATCAGTTTCAGCGCTACCTGACGATGGAGGGGAGCTGTCTGCTCGGCCAGCCACACCTGGCCCATTCCACCTTCGCCAATCTTTTTTATCAGGCGGTACGGACCGATGGATTTTGGGGCTGCAAGATCTTCAAAATCTTCGCTTTGCCAGGGACCTGCAGATAGTCCCTCTGACGCCTCGTAAGCGGAAAGCAATGACTCTACTTCGGCACGTAGAGCAATCGTCGCTGCCGCAGGCGTCGCGCAAGAAAGTCGCTCCGCCTATCCGGCTCACACTGCAAGCTGGCATCGAAAAGTTCTTTAACACGCTCCCACTGCCTTGTCTGATCCATGAGGGTAGTTACGAACCTCCCGCGTCAGCCAGGCCTTGGCCAAGCTCCAATCGCGCTTCACTGTCGCAGCGGATATGCCCAGCACGCCGGCCGCTTCTTCCACTGTCAGTCCGCCGAAAAATCTCATCTCCACAATCTGTCCCTGCTGCGCATCGCGTCGCGATAGCTCAGTGAGCGCATCATCGAGAGCAATGATATCGATCGCCTGCTTTTGCGGAAGACCGTGCGCTTCATCCAACTCCAGCTTATATTCTGGTCCACGCTTGGCAGCCCGGCGGCTGCGCGCGTGATCAACCAAAATCTGCCGCATGAGCTTCGCCGCAATGGCCACAAAGTGCCCGCGATCCTGCGCCGGAGCGGGACTCTGGGCCATAAGCCGCATATACGCTTCATGCACCAGGTCCACGCTTTGCAGGCTATGACCGGGTCGCTCCACCCTCAGGTAATGGCGCGCCAAACCACGCAATTCGTCGTAAACAACCGGTATCAGCGCGTGCAGCGCTTCTTGGTCCCCCGCCCTATACTTTGCCAGCAAACTACTGACTGAAACGGACGAGCGCTGCACACTGCACCCCCAAATTTGTTGGCTTTATGTTAGCGCCCTGACAACTCATCGTCAATCAAATCATTCGCTTGTAATCCTTTTCAACTCCAACCCGCGTAAGCGATTATTGCGCGTTGAATTCTGCGCCTTGACAAGTTTCTATATGCCGAATAAACGACCTCGCTCATGCTGCAGTCTGAGGTTTGACCGAGTTCGCATTCCAACTTTGTGGATAACGCGGCCATAACCTTCGACATGACCCGGTTCCCAGGCATGTGAACACAATAGCAATAGCTCAAGCTACCGAAGACCGGAGATTTCAGGCTTTGCACGTATGCACTATGGGGAACAGAGTGGTCGAAGCTGTCTTGGCTGACGCGGACATCGAAGGTGAAGAGAAGAAACCAACGCTCCGTTGATGGGTCTCCCGTAGCAGAAACTCAAAAAGAGTGGAAGTATCCAGACAATTTTTTCCGACTAGGAATCTGTGTAAATAGTTGATATTAAAGCCATTGTTGTGCCTGTAACAGAGGAGATAAAGGCCGCAGGCCAAGTATTCCCGTGTGGTTTTTAATGGCTGATGTTTGTCGAGGACTTTGTATTAGGACCTCCAGCCTGGCTGGCAGGTCGGCCTGATTAATCCCAATGGTGCAACCATAAATGCAATTCAGTAGTAGCAAAATAATTTTTATCTCGTCAATTATTAAAGCAAATAAATATTGACAATTCACATATTAGAGGAATATTTTGCTCGCACTACGCATTGCGAACATTCCGTTCGTATGTAAATTTTAAATTTCAAAGCGAATTCGAGAGGAGAATTATGACATTCACACAGTCCCAATCCATCTCCATTTGGGCCCGTCTACCACTCAAAGCGCAGTACGTTCTGGCATTTGCCATCCTCTTCTTATTCGCTTCGTCCGCGTCAGGCACTCCGGTCATGACGGTTCAACACAATAGCGGAGGCACCTCAAGCGGAACCTCGGTTGCGGTTGCGTTTAACAGTAGCGTAACCACTGGAAATGTGATCCTGGTGGCCGAGAGTTCAGCCAGCGGAGTGTCGCTCGTAGCGCCTGCTGACTCCCAAATCAATAGCTTTACTCAACTCGTAACCCTTGCCGGCACTTCCGGAAACTCATCGGTCGCTATCTATGCTGCCACCGCCAGCGCCTCCGGAGCCGATACCGTGACCTGTAACATCAGCGCCGCGAACAACATCCACTGCCATATCTACGAAGTCCAGGGCATAACCACGGTTGTTGACCAAACGGGAACCCTTCAACAGACCAGCGATTCACTGTCTGTGCCCACCACCGCGGCAACCACGAATGCCGACGATTATTTACTCGCTTTCTTTGCCGACAACGGCACTGCAGATCTCATTACGGCGGGGACGGGGTGGGAAGATTCCGAATTGTCAGATAATGCCGACGGCGACACCGGCTTCACTGAAGACATGATCGTGACGGCGGAAGGTGTTCAGACCGCGACGGCCACATCCTTTAGTGTTGGCTTATCCGGTACTGCGGATACTTATGTCAATGTGATTGTGGCTTTGAAGGCATCGGGGACGGCAACGGTTGCCACGCCCACCTTGAGTCCCTCTACCGGAACTTATGGATCGGCAGTGAATGTGACCCTGGCCGATACGACCCTCGGATCGACCATTTACTACACTACCAGCGGTTCAGCTCCCACAACCGGTTCGTCTATTTATTCCAGCCCCATCCTCGTCTCTGCCGCGGAAACACTTGAAGCTCTCGCAACGGCCAGCGGCTATGCGCAAAGCTCGGTGGCTTCGGCCGCTTACGCTATGGGCGTTGCCGGGACGGGTGTGCCCATCCTGACCGTTCAACATAATAGTGGATCAAACGAAAGCGCCAGCTCGATCGCTGTACCGTTTAGTAACGGCGTAACCGCTGGACACATACTTCTCGTAGCCGAGAGCACATTCGACGGAGAGACGCTCGAAACACCAACGGACTCGCTGGGCAATAGCTTTAATCAACTCGTAATCGCGGGCATCAACAATAACGACGTCGCGGTAGTCGCAATCTACGCTGCCACCGCCAACTCCTCCGGGGCCGATACCGTTACCTGTAACATCAGCGCCGTGAACAACATCCACTGCAATATCTACGAGGTCCAGGGCGTAACGGCAATCGTCGATAGAGCGGGAAATGACCAACTGAACATCTACAATCAGGCCGTCTCCACTTCTTCGGCAACCGCGAACACAGTCGATTATCTTTTCGGTTTCTTTGCCGACAACTATCAGGCATCAACTTATACTGCCGGGCCGGGCTTCGGAGATATCGAACTGTCGAATGGTGACGGTGGTGATAGCGCATTCTCTGAAGATGAGGTCGTAATTTCAACAGGGATTCAGACCGCGACGGCAACGAATGCTGGTGGAGGCAACACCTATAGTATCGACGGCTATTACAACGCGATTGTGGCTCTGGAGGCGACAGGGACGCCGACGGTCCCCTTGCCCACTTTCAGCCCCGTGGCGGGTTCCTATCTAACCGCGCAGTCGGTAACGCTCTCTGACGCGACCGTAGGTGCGACGATCTACTACACCACCGACGGCACCACGCCGACAACAGGCTCATCGGTATATTCCGGTCCCATCTCGGTCCCCGCTGGGGAGACGGTGATGGCCCTGGCTACAGCGAGCGGCACCGGCTTTGCGCCCAGCTCTGTAGCTACGGCGGTCTATTTGATTAATCCGGCGGCCACGCCCACCTTCAGCCCCTCCGCGGGAACGTATGCCACGGCGCAGACTGTGACGATCTCGGACGCGACCGGCGGCGCGACCATTTACTACACCACCGACGGTTCCGCTCCGGCTACCGGCTCGTCCGTATATTCCAACCCCATCACGGTCTCCGCCACGGAAACGGTAATGGCCATTGCCACAGCTGCCGGCCAATCGAACAGCGCGGTGGGTTCTGTGGTTTATACAATCGGTACTCTGGCGGCTACACCTTTATTCAGCCCGTCGGGTGGCGCATATACCTCAGCGCAAAGTGTAACTATCAGCGATTCCACCGGCGGCGCAACCATCTACTACACCACCAACGGCACCACTCCCACAACCGGTTCTTCGGTCTACACCAGCGCGATCACTGTTGCTGCCTCTGTCAAGCTTGAAGCTATCGCCACGGCCAACACCTATTTGCAGAGCAATGTGGCTTCGGCGTTTTACACCATCAGTTCGTCAAGCACACCGATCATGACGGTTCAACATACCAGTGGATCAAACGAAGACGCATCCTCGCTTGCTGTTCCGTTCAACAGCCACGTAACATCCGGCAACGTTCTCATCGTAGCCGAGAGTTCATACGCCGGCGTAACACTCGAAGCGCCGACTGACTTGCTGGGCAATACTTACACGCTGCTGGTAACCGGAAACTATGCCACCCATTCGGTAGGCGCTGTCTACGCTGCCACCGCCACTTCTTCCGGAGCCGATACCGTAACCTGCAATACGAATAATTCATCAAACAACATTCACTGCAATATCTACGAGGTGCAGGGAATTACCGCAACGGTTGATCAAATAGGAACTTTTTCTGAAACCGGTACATCCCTCAACGTTTCCACCTCCGCAGCCACTACAAATGCCGCCGATTACATCTTCGCCTTCTACGCCGACAACGACAACGGCTCATATCTTACGGCGGGACCGGGAATGGGAGATGCCGAACTGTCGAATGATGGCGGTGATACCGGCTTCTCAGAGGATAAGGTCGTAGTCACTACAGGTATTCAGACGGCAACGGCAACTTCGAATCAGAATGACGGCTTTGAGAATTTGATCGTTGCCCTCACAACCACAGGCACGCCAACCGCAGCCACTCCGACCCTTAGTCCGGGCACAGGAAGTTATACCTCGATACAATACGTCACCATCAGTAGTTGGACCGCTGGCACAACCATCTACTACACCACCGACGGAACCCTGCCGACAACTGGCTCGACGCTCTACACCGGTCAAGTCTCTGTTTCGTCCACGGAGACATTAAAGGCAATCGCCACGGCGGCCGGTTTTGCAAATAGTCCAATGAATTCGGCGGTTTATACCATCAACCTGCCCTCGGCTACTCCAACCTTCAGTCCCGCGGGCGGCTCATATCCTACGGCACAGTCGGTAACCATAAGCGATTCAACCCCGAGCGCAACCGTCTACTACACCACTGACGGAACCACTCCCACTACCGGTTCCACTGCCTATAGCTCGCCGGTCACCGTAGCAGTGTGGGAAACCTTGCAGGCCGTCGCCATAGCTCCCGGAAAATCTGTCAGCAATGTGGGCGTGGCCTCCTACACCATCGGCAACGGAGAAGCAGCTGCGCCAACTTTCAGTCCCGGAACTGGAACCTATGCCGCTACGCAGACGGTAACCATCACCGACGAAACTGCGGGCGCAACCATTTACTACACCACCGATGGAACCACGCCGATGACTAGTTCGCCTGTTTACAGCGCGGTGATCAGCGTCTCGGCGTCAGAGACATTGCAAGCCTTCGCCATAGCAGGCGGCTACTCGTCGAGCGGCGTCGGTTCGGCGTTTTACACCATCAACAATACTGCGGGAGCCTGCGACGGAATGTCGCTTGGCAGATCCGTAGATGGCGCCGCGAATATGAACGGATTTGTTCCTTTCCAAAACGCGACTGGCACACCCGCTGCACTATGGAGCACCAACATCGCCAACGCAGCCGTTGATCCAAACAATGCGGCGATTCAAACTACGGCCGGATTCTCTGGTGAGGCCGCGCGGGTTCTTTTTGGATCCACCGACGGCGACGGCGGCATTCCGTTTTCAATTGTTGACTCTTCACAAACCCCACTGGTGTCCATCAATGTAATCGACTACGCATCCAACAGCGATGTGGTTTTAGCGCCGTATCCCAACAACGTTGCCATTGAGGGCGCCGCGGCCGACTGCTCAGGCTGGCCCGATGCTTATCAGAGCGACTCTCATACCAACGTTCTCGACCGCAACACATGCTGGCTCTATGAGACATACCAAACCAATCGCTGCAATGGGCTTTACGACGCCGCGGAAGAGGCGATCTGGGATATGCAAAACGGCGAGTTTCGGCCCTGGGGCTGGACTTCGACCGATGCCGCCGGACTGTCGGTATTCGCCGGGCTGGTGAAGTACGACGAGGCGGCTTCCGGAAACATCCAGCACGCCATCCGCTTCACCATGCAGCAATCAAAGAACGACGCCAATGACGGGTATTTCGTTGAGCCGGCATCTCATGCCGCGGGCACCACCTATGGCGCGCCAACCGTGGAAGGCATGCGGCTTCGCTTGAAAGCAAGCTATAACACCAACGGCTACTCCGCCATCAACAAGGCCATCCTGGTAGCGATGCAGCAGTATGGGTTAATCATGGCTGACAATGGCGGCTACGGCTATTTCATAGGCGCCACCGATCCACGATGGAGTGACAGCGATTTGGCTAATTTGGGCCATATATCATTTACAAACTTCGATGTCATTGACGGGACTCCAAGCTCGACTACAATGACTCCCGTATACCCCGGTTGGGATTCCGTATGACGGCGCCTACCGGACCCCCGCCAGTGATTAATAGCTTTACCGCGTCACCTCAAACCGTATCCGCCGGGACTCCCGTCACCTTCAATTACAGCGTATCCGGCGACTCCTACGATTACATTGACATGGCCGGACCGGTCAGGCTTACGCAAAACGGTGGTGGTCCCGGCGTAAATACCGGAAGTGTGACCATTTATCCCACCACAACCCAAAACTACATGTTGTACTCGGTAAACCAGTATGGCAACAACGGAGTCGGAGTCAATAACGACAATGGAACTGGACAAGGATATGGCGTAACCGTAAGCACTCCGATCACAATTGTGGTGCCAGGTTCTGCTGTGACTCCTCCCACCTTTACCCCACCGGCAGGCCCGTATACAACGGCGCAGAGTTAGTTACATTTAATACAACAACTTATCCTTATGCCACGTTCTACTACACTACCGACGGATCAACGCCAACTTATCCTCCCACCGGCACAACGATATCAGTACCCGGTAAAATATCAGCCCATGTCTCCGCTGAGCGGGAATCTGCCCGACATCACTGTCTCCGCCTCAGAGACGGTCAATGCCATCGCCGTAGTCCAGGGCTATGCGTCTCCCAGCGCTGTCACACAGGCATATACGAAATCGGCCCCATAACTGGCACGCCTTCCTTCAGCCCCGCAGCCGGAAGCTACGGCCTGGCCCAGACGGTAACCATCAGCGATTCAACCGGTGGCGCAACCATCTACTACACCACCGACGGCACCACGCCAACCACCGGCTCATCGATATATGGCTCACCGCTCACAGTCTCTGCCAACGAAACACTGAAGGCCTTCGCTACCTCCGCCAGCGCAAACAATAGCGTGGTCGCAACGGCTACATATACAATCGGAGGCACGGCGGCAACGCCCACCTTCAGTCCTGTTGCCGGAAACTATGTTGGCAACCAATCGGTAACAATCAGCGATACATCATCAGGCGCAACAATCTACTACACCACCAACGGGTCAACGCCAACCACTGGCTCACGTCTACTCCGCTCCGATTACCGTTTCCACGTCCGAGACATTGCAGGCGTTGGCTGCTGGCAGCGGCTACACCAACAGCCCTGTCGCATCCGCGGCCTACACAATTTTGGCGTCAACACCCACTTTCAGCCCTGTAGCTGGAAGCTATATTAATGCCCAGACGGTCACCATCAGCGAAGCAACCTCTGGCACAACCGTCTACTACACCACCAACGGCACCGCGCCAACAACCAGTTCACCGGTTTATAGCTCAGCGATCACTGTCTCTGCCAGCGAAACATTGGAGGCACTCGCTGCAGGCGGCGGTAATGCCCCGAGCGCAGTTGGATCGGCGGCATATACCATCGTGGCGGCAACGCCCACTTTCAGCCCCGCCGCCGGAAACTACGGAGTAGCCCTGACGGTAACCATCAGCGATACAACTCCGAGTTCGACCATCTACTACACCACCAACGGAACCGCGCCAACGACAACTTCATCAGTCTACTCCTCTCCGATCAGTGTATCCAGTACGGAGACGCTGGAGGCTCTTGCCACTGCCGTAGGAGATAACAATAGTGCCGTTGGATCGGTAGCATACACCATCACTATCGGAGGGCCAGCGGCAACACCCTACCATTAGCCTCGGAACCGGAAGTTACATTGGGACCCAGACGGTAACCATCAGCGATACAAGCATAGGCGCAACGATTTATTACACCTTGACGCCGGGAACGGTCGGGAACTACACCGACAACCAATTCGACGATCTATACCGGCCCGGTTAGTGTTCCCTCGACAAGTGTGTTAGAAGCTTTCGCTGTGGGCGGCGGCTTTACTCCAAGCGCAGTGGATTCGGCGTCCTATAACATTACGATTACCGTGGCCTACGTGCAGCAGTGCAGCAATTACGGGCGGGCGACGGCAGCGGCGCCAGCGCAAATTGCACGCTCACTGGAGTAGATGCGGGCATGCGTTAATGATTGGCGTCTATACTCCCAATGCGCACTGTCATCGACGATTACTTCCTCAACGACCGCGCACGCCAGCAAGCATAATTTCCGACACTGCGCCGATACAGCGACGGATGGATGCGGCCAATTCTGCTCCAATACCGCCTCTGGAAGCATCACCATAACAGCCAACGACAACTAGCACCACTTGGTAGATGGATCTCGGTAATCGAATATACCAACGTAGCTCCTTCACCGTTGACACCAGTGCCGATTTATCGCTGAGCGGATCTACGGCTCCACATATTTCCACCGGCAACTTCAACACGGCAGCGTCATATGAGATGTTGTGGACCATGTGTTACGGCATACCATCCTAGTCGCATGGTATGCGGGCACTACGCCAATTACCTGGACAGCGGAGAACAGTTATAGACGGTGATGGCGCCATTGTTGAAAACGGCGTGGTCGGTGTGCGCGGGACTTACTACGGGCAGTGCGCCACGACTACGACCAATGGCGGCGCCCTTCAAGCGAGTATCATGACCGTTGCCCTCAAGGGAATTGGTCCGGTTGCAGTAACGCCCACATTCAGCCCCGTAGCTGGAACCTACACTTCCATCCAGACAGTCACCATCAGCGATTGAACTGGCAGCTCGACAATCTACTACACCACCAACGGAAACGCGCCGACAACAGCCTCATCGGTCTATTCTACTCCCATCACTGTCTCTGCAACTGAGACACTTGAGGCGATGGCAACTGCCGGCGGCTATGGTAACAGCACCGTTGCATCTGCTGTATACACCATCAACCTGCCGCAGACGGCAACTCCCACCTTCAGCCCCACGGCTGGAAATTATGCCACTGCCCAGACGGTAACCATCAGCGACACAACTCCATCGGCGACCATCTACTACACCACCGACGGAACCGCGCCGACTACAAGCTCTACGCATTACACCGCGCCAATCAGCGTATCCGCGACAACGGAGACATTACAGGCGGTAGCTATCGCTCCCGATTACCTTTTAAGCTCGGTCGGATCAGGCGTCTACACCATTGGGTCTCCGGCGGCAACGCCCACCTTCAGCCCCGCTGCTGGAACTTACTCCACCATCCAATCGGTCACCATCAGCGATTCAACCGGCAGCTCGACCATCTACTACACCACAAATGGTTCCACTCCCACCACCAACTCTTCCATTTACTCCAGTGCGATTAATGTTTCCACAACGGAGACAATCAATGCGATCGCCACGGCTGCCGGTTACGTACAGAGCAACCTCGCATCAGCGGCATACACCATCAACCTGCCTACGGCAGTCACGCCCATCTTCAGTCCCGCAGCAGGCACATATGGCACAGCCCAGTCGGTAGTTATCGGCACCACCACACCGTCCGCGACAATCTACTACACCACCAACGGAACCGCACCCACAACCAGTTCGTCGGTTTACTCCACAGCTGTTGCCGTTGCCTCCACGGAAACGCTTGAAGCCATCGCTGTTGTCACCGGATATAACAACAGCGCGGTCGCGTCTGCGGCATACAGCATTAGTGCGGGGGGAGGGTCAGCGCCCGTCTACGTGCAACAGTGCAACCAGTACACGGCCGGTAGCGGCCAAAGCCAGAGCGCCGCATGCACTCTCATCGGAGTCACGGCGGGGGATACTCTGGTGATTGGTGTTTGGGATTCAGATTCAACCGAGACAGTCACTTCCTCGACCACCGCTCAGCCGGTGAATGAAATTCAGGACTATACTTCTAGCCAGGAATACTACAGCAATGCTTATCTGAGCACCTATATTCTGTCCAATGCTGCTGCAGGAAGCATTACGATAACAGCCACTAACACAGGTTATTATGATCCTATCTTTGTCTCGGTGGTAGAGTTTGCCAATGTGGCTGTTTCTCCGTATGACGGTCAAGGTACCGGAACTCTTCATAACTATGCGGCTGACGTTTACGGAACCACAAGCACATTTAACACGTCAGCGGCGAATGACATATTGTGGACGATGTGCGATTATTCGGCCGGAACCACGCTTGCAGTTGGTGATGCGCCAGTTAGCTGGAATTTGGTGACTAACGTGGCTGAAGCTAACGCAAATATCCTCACCGAATACGGCGCGGCAGGCGCTGCGGGGAGTTATTACGGAGACTGCGAAAAAATCCCTTCAGGTTATGGGCCTGATATCGAAGCCATCGCCCTCATGGGAGCTAGCACGCCGACGGTGGCCACACCCACTTTCAGCCCTGGAACTGAAACTTATACTTCTGTCCAGACGGTAACCATCAGCGATTCAACCGAAAGCTCGACCATCTACTACACCACCAACGGATCTGCGCCGACAACCACATCGTCGGTATACTCCACGCCGATTACCGTATCCACATCGCAGACGCTTGAGGCATTCGCCACGGCGGCCAGCGAAAACAATAGCTCGGTCGCAGAAGCAGTCTATGTTATTAACCTGCCGCCGGCAGCTACGCCTACCTTCAGCCCCGCGGCAGGGACTTACACGACCATCCAGACAGTAACAATCAGCGATTCAACCCCCAGTTCGACCATTTACTACACCACCAACGGAACGACGCCTTCGACTGCTTCATCATTGTTCAGCTCCTCCCCAATTAATGTTCCTGTTTCCGCAACGGAGACGCTGCAAGCGATTGCAGTGGAAACCGGCTACACAAATAGTGCTGTCGCATCGGGGGTGTACTCCATCTTCCTGCAGGCAGCAACGCCCACATTTAGTCCTGTAGCCGGAAGCTACTCGACAGTGCAGACGGTAACCATCAGCGATACGACCCCTAGCTCAACCATCTACTACACGACCAACGGGACAACGCCCTTGACGAGTTCTTCGATTTACGGTGGTCCCATCACCGTACCCGCGCCGGAGACTATAGAGGCAATTGCCATCGCCAGCGGATACTCTCTGAGCTCGGTAGGATCGGCGGTTTACACCTATCCCATCCCATCCTCCAGCATTTCATACGTGCAGCAGTGCAGTAACTACGGGGGATACGTCGAGAGTATCTCGTGCACCCTCACCGGGGTGGGTGCTGGGCATGCGCTGATAATTGGCGTTTATACCAGTGGGACTCTACCATATACTACGACCATTACCTCCTCGGTAGGCACTCCGGCGACTGTAGTTTCCAACCTGGCTGATTACAGCGGCGTTATGGACACTGCAATTTTGTCCAACACCGCTTCAGGAAGCATTACGATTACAGCTGCTACATCCGCCTACATGAATATTTGGATCTCAGTATCCGAATATTCCAATGCAGCTAACCCTGCGCTGGACACGAGCGCCACTAAATCGCTGAGCGGTAGCTACGGCTCCAGCAGTATATCTTCACCAAACTTCACCACAACATCCAATGCCGATATGTTGTGGTCAATGTGCTATGGCATACCTTCCTATGTCTCGTGGTCCGTTGGTACTCTACCAATTACATGGACTTCAGTAGGGAGTTACAGCGCGCAGGGAGTCTTTGTTGAAAACGGCTCAGCCGGTGCCGCAGGATCTTACTACGGGAATTGCACCACCACAACGACCAATGGTGGCGCTTTGCAAGCGAGCATCATGGCTGTCGCCATCAAGGCATCTACTCCGACTGCGGCAACACCCACCTTCAGCCCTGTTGCAGGTAGCTACAGTGAGCCCCAGACGGTAACCATCAGCACCACCACGCCGTCGTCAACCATCTACTACACCACCAACGGCGCGATCCCGACTACCGCCTCGACATCCTACATCGCGCCAATTACTGTTGCCACATATGAGACAGTGAATGCAATCGCTGTATCCACGGGTTATGCCAATAGCACGGTAGGTTCCGCAGCATATGGCATTGGTGTCGCCACGCCCACGTTCAGCCCAGTCGGTGGAACCTATACTTCCGTCCAGACGGTAACCATCAGCGATGCAACCGGCAGCGCGACCATCTACTACACCACAAACGGAAATGCGCCGACCACGCTTTCGTCTGTCTATTCCGCTGCCCTTACCGTTTCCACGAACGAGACGCTGGAGGCGCTTGGCGTCCTTGGCGGTAATGCCAATAGCGCGGTAGCATCGGCTGCCTATACCATCAACCTGACCACGGCCACGCCTACTTTCAGTCCTGTAGCCGGAACCTACAATTCGACCCAGACGGTAACCATCAGCGATTCCACCGGTGTCGACCATTTACTACACCACCAACGGGACCGCGCCGACCACCAATTCGACAACTTACACAGCTCCCATCAGTGTTTCCGCATCGCAGACTCTGGAGGCGCTCGCTACATATGCCGGTGACGCCAACAGCGCGGTCAGCATCGGCGGTATATACCATTCAAGTGCTAACGCCCACATTCAGCCCCGTAGCCGGAAGCTACTCGACCGATCAGTCGGTAACCATCAGCGATGCCACTGGTGGCGCGACCATCTATTACACCACCAACGGCTTCACGCCGACGACCGGCTCGGCAATTTACTCCGGCCCGGTTGCTGTTACTACGGCACAGACACTTGAGGCAATCGGCGTGCTCGCCGGCTATACCAATAGCGCGACCGCATCGGCGGCCTACACCTTCCCGCCACCATCCTCTAGCCCCGACCTTGGTGCAGCAGTGCAGCAACGAGGCCAGCGGGCCATCAAGCGTCATCGTGCACACTCAATGGAGTAAGGGCAGGGGATGCGTTAGTGATTGGCGTAGAGGGACCACCACTCTGACGTCGGTAACCGCCTCAGTTGGCACACCGACATTTGTAGTTTCCGATACCCAGGGTAGATACGCCTATATCCTGTCGAATGCAGCTGCGGGAACCATCACCATAACCGCCAATCAAAGCGGTAGCACCAGGTGGTGGCTTACAGTTAGTGAATATGCCGGCGTGCCGCCGTCTCCGTTAGATACCAGCAACCCAGGGTATATCGCGGGCTACTCGGGCTCGAATATATCCACAGACAGTTTCACCACAACAGCCGCATAATGACTTGCTGTGGTCGATGTGCACAATTGATGGAGGTGGCACGTTAACTGCCGGCACTGCGCCAATTACCTGGACTTTGCTGGCGACAGCCCCGCAGGCGGATCGCCGGATTATTTGCCTCCTATCTTCGCTGAATACGTTAGGGCTGGCGCCGCGGGGTCATATACCGGGCAGTGCGCCGTTCAGGCCGGCGAGTCGAAGATCGTTACCGTCGCGTTGCTTAGCTCGGGTCCGCCTGCGGCAGCAACGCCCACTTTCAGCCCTGCGGCCGGAAGCTATGATCTGCCCCAGACGGTAACCATCAGCACCACCACGCCGTCGTCAACCATCTACTACACCACCAACGGCACGACCCCGACGACCAGCTCGACGGCCTACTCCAGCGCCGATCACTGTTGCCGCTTACGAGACAGTGCAAGCAATCGCCGTATCCACCGGCTATGCCAATAGCGCGGTCGGCTCGGCTGCATACACTATCGGCGTAGCCACGCCCACATTCAGCCCTGTGGCCGGAAGCTACACTGGTACCCAGTCGGTAACTATCAGCGACTCAACCGGCGGCGCGTCCATCTACTACACCACCAATGGAAACGCTCCAACCACTAACTCGCCACCCTACATCGGTGCAGATCAGTGTTTCCGTTGCGGAGACGCTTAAAGCCATCGGTGCTGAAGCCGGATACATCGAGCAGCGCTGTTGCGTCGGCAGCCTATACCATCCAGGCGTCAACGCCGACCTTCAGCCCCGCGGCCGGCACTTACTCGACTATCCAGACGGTAACCATCAGTACCAGCACGCCATCGGCAACCATCTACTACACCACCGACGGAACCACGCCGGCAACCAACTCGACTGTCTACTCCGCTGCTGTCACCGTTTCCACGACGGAGACCCTGAGTGCCATTGCAACCGCCACCGGTGACACGACCAGCGCTGTTGGCTCGGCGCTTTACACCATTAACCTGCCGACGGCAGCCACGCCCAGCTTCAGCCCTGGATCTGGAAGCTACGGTACGGCGCAGTCGGTAACCATCAGCGATACCACGCCGAGCTCGACTATCTACTACACCACCAACGGAACTGCGCCGACAACAGGCTCGTCGGTCTACTCGAGCGCCATCAGCGTTTCATCAAATGAAACGCTGGAAGCCATCGCTGTTGCCTATAACTATCTCAACAGCGCGACTAACTCGGCAACTTACACCATCGCCGCGGCTACGCCAGCCTTCAGCCCAGGATCGGGAACCTATGGCTCTGCGCAGTCGGTAACTATCAGCGACACGACGCCAAGCGCGACCATCTACTACACCACCAACGGGACCACGCCGTCGACCGGCTCTTCGGTCTACTCAGCGGCGATTACCGTTACCGGCGCGGAGACGCTGGAAGCGATTGCAACGGCCAGCGGCTACGGCGCCAGCGCGGTTGCTTCGGCGGCCTATACAACTTCACCGATTCAACCCACCTTCAGCCCCGGGCCGGGCACTTATGCGGGCACGCAGACGGTAACCATCAGCGATGCAACCGGCGGCGCAACCATCTACTACACCACCAACGGCACCACGCCCACGACCAGCTCAACAACTTACAGCGCTCCGGTTAGCGTAACAGCGACGGAGATAGTCGAAGCGATTGCCGCCATCTCCGGCGCGCCTGCGAGCGCGGTAACATCGGGCATCTACACCATCGAGACGCCGGCTGTGCTCACTACGCCCGCGCCGGGCAGCACGTTAACAGGCACCAGCGTCACCTTCGCGTGGAGCCCGGGCAACACGGCCAAGAACTTTGAGCTCTGGGTGGGCACCACCGCGGGCTCGAGCAATCTGTATAACTCGGGCTCAGTGACGGCAACGTCAGAGACGGTCTCCGATCTGCCCAGCAATGGGCAACCGGTGTATGTGCGCCTTTACTGGTACATCAACGGAAGCTGGAGTTATGCCAGCTACACTTACACGGCAACCGGCGCGCCGACACAGGCAGCGATCACCACGCCCGCGACAGGCAGCACATTGACGGGCACCAGCGTGGCCTTTGCGTGGACGCCGGGCAACACGGCTACTAACTTCGAACTCTGGGCGGGCACCACCGCGGGCTCGAGCAATCTGTATAACTCGGGTTCGGTGACGGTGACAACCGAGACCGTCACCGACCTGCCCGGCAACGGTCAGCCGGTGTATGTGCGGCTCTACTCGTACATCGACGGCGCCTGGGAATATACCAGTTACACCTACACGGCAACCGGCTCGGCGACGCCGGCCGCACTTACAGCTCCCACGCCAGGCAGCAAACTGACGGGCACCAGCGTGGCCTTTGCGTGGACGCCGGGCAATGTGGCTACGCAGTTCCAGCTCTGGGTTGGCACAACCAGCGGCTCGAGCAACCTGTATAACTCGAATGCGGTAACAGCTACCACCGAGACCGTATCCGATTTGCCTGACAACGATTCGGAGGTGTATGTGCGGCTCTACTCATACATCGCCGGAGCCTGGCAATATACCAGCTACACTTACACGTCGGCGGGCACGGTGACGCAGGCTGCGCTTACCACGCCCACGCCGGGCAGCACGCTGACGGGCACCAGCGTCACCTTTGCGTGGACGCCGGGCAACACGGCCAAAAACTTCCAACTCTACCTGGGCAGCACCGGCGTGGGCACCAACAACCTGTATAACTCGGGCTCGGTGACGGTAACATCGGAGACGGTCTCCGACCTGCCCAGCAACGGAGAGAAGGTGTATGCAAGGCTGTTCTCGTACATCAACGGAGCCTGGGTATATACCGATTACACTTACACCACCATGGGCGCGCCGACGCAGGCTGCGCTTACCACGCCCACGCCGGGCACCACGCTGACGGGCACCAGCATAACCTTCTCGTGGACGCCGGGTAACACGGCCACGCACTTCCAGCTTTATCTTGGCACCAGTGCAGGCTCGAACAACCTGTATAACTCGGGCTCAGTGACGGTAACATCGGAGACGGTCTCCGACCTGCCCAGCAACGGCCTGCCGGTGTATGCAAGGCTGTTCTCATACGTGAACGGAGCCTGGATATATACCGACTACACCTACACAACCGCCGGCGCGGCGACTCCGGCTGCACTTACCACGCCCACGCCGGGCAGCCAGCTGACGAGCAGCAGCGTGACCTTCTCGTGGACGCCGGGCAACACGGCCAAGAACTTCGAACTGTGGCTGGGCTCGACGAACGGGGCATCGAACCTGTATAACTCGGGTTCGGTGACGGTAACATCGAAGACCGTGACCGGGCTGCCGAACAATGGCGAGAAGATATATGCAAGACTCTACTGGTACATCAACGGCGCCTGGCAATATGCCAGCTACACCTATTCGGCGTTCTAACGATCGACAATTGAGGGAACTGAACCAGTATGTTTCAAGCGCACCGCTTGTCTCCGGCACATATACCGGGGATGAGCGGTGCAATTGTTTTTTGCTAGCCAGGATGGCCGTCGCCTATCGGGAAGGCCGATCAGTTATGTTTTCATAGGTACTAGGAATTCGGCTTTTGGCAATATTTAATCGATCAGACTGTCATAGTCAGAAATCGAGGATTTAAATTTCCTAATGTTGTTCGTTTGTTTTCCCGATATCGATCTTACTCAGGAGGCTCAAAACAATTGTGTTTAAGGGAATCAACATTATTTCGAATCATGGTCTTGGATTTGCCAATCGTAATTTCTTTGTAGCCTTGGAAATAAATCCCTGTGGCGCGTATCCCAGTAGAGCCTGCTGATCGGCCTTCCCGATAGGCGGAGGCAATCCTGGTTAGCAATAAAATAATCGCACCGCCCATCCCCGGCGTTAGCTCCGGAGATGAACGGTGCGATTCAAGTTAACCTTATATATGTTTCTCTTCTTTATTTAGTCCATGGTTAGAACGCCGAATAGGTGTAGCTGGCATATTGCCAGGCGCCGTTGATGTACCAGTAGAGTCTTGCATATATCTTCTCGCCATTGTTCGGCAGCCCGGTCACGGTCTTCGATGTTACCGTCACCGATCCTGAGTTATACAGGTTCGATGCCCCGTTGGTCGAGCCCAGCCACAGTTCGAAGTTCTTGGCCGTGTTGCCGGGCGTCCACGAGAAGGTCACGCTGCTGCTCGTCAGCTGGCTGCCCGGCGTGGGCGTGGTAAGTGCAGCCTGCGTCGGCGCGCCCATGGTGGTGTAAGTGTAATCGGTATATACCCAGGCTCCGTTGATGTACGAGAACAGCCTTGCATACACCTTCTCTCCGTTGCTGGGCAGGTCGGAGACCGTCTCCGATGTTACCGTCACCGAGCCCGAGTTATACAGGTTGTTGGTGCCCACGCCGGTGCTGCCCAGGTAGAGTTGGAAGTTTTTGGCCGTGTTGCCCGGCGTCCACGCAAAGGTGACGCTGGTGCCCGTCAGCGTGCTGCCCGGCGTGGGCGTGGTAAGCGCAGCCTGCGTCACCGTGCCCGCCGACGTGTAAGTGTAGCTGGTATATTGCCAGGCTCCGGCGATGTATGAGTAGAGCCGCACATACACCTCCGAATCGTTGTCAGGCAAATCGGATACGGTCTCGGTGGTAGCTGTTACCGCATTCGAGTTATACAGGTTGCTCGAGCCGCTGGTTGTGCCAACCCAGAGCTGGAACTGCGTAGCCACATTGCCCGGCGTCCACGCAAAGGCCACGCTGGTGCCCGTCAGTTTGCTGCCTGGCGTGGGAGCTGTAAGTGCGGCCGGCGTCGCCGAGCCGGTTGCCGTGTAGGTGTAACTGGTATATTCCCAGGCGCCGTCGATGTACGAGTAGAGCCGCACATACACCGGCTGACCGTTGCCGGGCAGGTCGGTGACGGTCTCGGTTGTCACCGTCACCGAACCCGAGTTATACAGATTGCTCGAGCCCGCGGTGGTGCCCGCCCAGAGTTCGAAGTTAGTAGCCGTGTTGCCCGGCGTCCACGCAAAGGCCACGCTGGTGCCCGTCAATGTGCTGCCTGCCGCGGGAGTTGTAAGTGCTGCCTGCGTCGGCGCGCCGGTTGCCGTGTAAGTGTAGCTTGCATAACTCCAGCTTCCGTTGATGTACCAGTAGAGGCGCACATACACCGGTTGCCCATTGCTGGGCAGATCGGAGACCGTCTCTGACGTTGCCGTCACTGAGCCCGAGTTATACAGATTGCTGGTGCCTGCACCATTTGTTCCCACATAGAGTTGGAAGTGTGTGGCACTATTGCCGGGCGTCCACGCGAAGGTGACGCTGGTGCCCGTCAACGTGCTGCCCGGTGCGGGCGTGGTGAGCACAGCCGGCGTCTCGATGGTGTAGATGCCCGATGCGACTGTGCTGTTGAGAGCGCCACTGACCGCGGCCACTGCTTCGATTTGCTCGGTCGAGGTTACAGAAATCGGGCTAGAGTACGCAGTTGAGCCGGTCGTCGGCATGGTGCCGTTGGTGGTGTAGTAGATGGTTGCGCCGGGGCTTGCGTCGCTAATGGTTACTGACTGCGTGCCGGTATAGCTTCCAGGCGCGGGGCTGAATGTGGGTGTGAGTGCAACGATGGTGTAAGCCGCCGATCCGGTTGTGCTTTGCAGATAGTTATAGGCCGCAGCAATCGCTTCAATAGTTTCGTTAACTGAAACACTGATCGCGCCGGAGTAAGTTGACGAGCTCGTAGTCGGTGCAGTCCCATTTGTAGTGTAGTAGATGGTCGCGCTTGGCGTCGTGTCGCTGATGGTGATCGACTGCGTCCCGGTATAAGTTCCGGCTGAGGGACTGAAGCTTGGCGTGGCTGCTGTCGGCAGGTTGATCGTGTAGGCCGCCGACCCCACAGCGCTGGCAGCGTATCCGTTAGCCGCGGAGATTGCGCTCAGGGTTTCCGACGAGGAAACAGTAATCGCAGCAGAGTAGACTGTCGAGCCGGTCGTCGGCGCGTTTCCGTTAGTTGTGTAGTAGATGGTTGACGACGGCGTGGTATCGCTGATGGTTACCGTCTGAATTGTGCTGTATGTGCCGGCTCCCGGACTGAAGCTGGGCGTGGCCGCCATAATGGTGTATGCCGCCGACCCGGTTGCGCTGTTGAGATAGTTGTAGGCAACAGCGATGGCTTCCAGCGTTTCATTTGATGAAACGCTGATTGCGCTCGAGTAGGCCGATGAGCCGGTATTCGGAGTCGATCCGTTGGTGGTGTAGTAGATGATCGCGCTCGGCGTGGTATCGCTGATCGTCACCGACTGCGCCGTTCCGTAGCTTCCCGATCCAGGGCTGAAGCTGGGCGTGGCCGCCGTCGCCAGGTTGATGGTATAGGCCGCTGACCCGATCGCGCTTGGAATGGTGTTACTTGACGAGGCTATTGCGCTCAAGGTCTCCGTCGCGGAAACTATGATCGCGCTGGAGTAGACCGAAGAGCTGGTCGTCGGCGTCGTGCCGTCAGTTGTGTAGTAGATGGTTGTCGATGGCGTGGCATCGCTGATGGTTACCGACTGAACGGTGGTGAAAGTGCCGGCAACGGGACTGAACGCGGGTGTCGCCGCAGTAATGGTGTACGCTGCTGTTTCAGCCGAGCTATTTGTATCGCCGCTTTCCGTAGCGATCGCCTCCAATACACTTGTCGCAGAAACTGAAACAGGGCCGGTGTAGGCCGTCGAGCCGGTCGTCGGCGTCGTTCCGGCCGTCCCCGTGGTTAAGGTATAGTAGATCGACGCGCCGCCGTTTGAGTCGCTGATCGTAACCGACTGTGTCCCAGTGTATGGCCCTGCAACAGGACTGAACGTGGGCGTTGGTATCGTGATTGTGTACGCCGCTGAACCTGCCGTGCTGTTGGTGAAGCCGGGGTAGGTAGCGATCGCTTCAACTACACTTGTCACAGATACGGATATCGGAGTACCTGGGCTGTAGATCGTCGAATTGGTTGTCGGCGTAGTTCCGCTCGTCCCTGCCGTTACCGTGTAGTAGATCGTTGCCGATGGTGTTGTATCGCTGATGGTTACCGACTGGGTCCCCGTGTAGGTTCCGGCTGAAGGGCTGAAGGTCGGCGTTGCCGCAGTATATGTGTATACCGCTGATCCGACCGCGCTGTTAGTGAGATTAGTTCCTTCAGCAATTGCCTTTAATGTCGCTGAGGCAGAGACTGTGATCGGAGCGGAGTAAGTCGTCGAGTTCGACGACGGCGTGCTGCCATTGGTCGTGTAGTAGATTGTAGTTCCCGACGTCGTCGTGCTAATGGTTACCGTTTGGATAGAGGAGTAGCTTCCTGCTGCTGGGCTGAAGGTGGGAGTTTCAGCCGTAATGGTATATGTCCCTGTGCGAACCGAGCCTGCGGGATACTTGCCGCCCTCAGCGAACGCCTCCAATACGCTTGTCTGAGTAATGGTGACAGGCGTGGTGTATTGTGGCGAGAATGTTGTCGGCGCGACCCCGGCCGTCCCCGCTGTCAAGGTGTAGAAAATCGATACGCCTGCACTTGTATCGGAGATCGTTACAGTCTGGGTTCCCAGGTAGGGGGGGCTATTTTGAGTGGGGCTGAAGGTCGGTTCGTTTGCGGTTCCCGTCAGGCCGCTTAGGGTATACGTCCCTGACATCACCCCGCTTGTGCCATAACCGCCGCCCGCAGCGATCGCCTCAATTGTAGTTGTCGCATTAGTGCCCAGAATAATCGGACTGCCTGGGTAGACCGATGAGCCGGTCGTCGGCGTCGTTCCGCTGGTGGTGTAGTAGATGGTTACGCCTGGGGTCGTATCGCTGATCGTTATCGACTGGACAGTCGTGTAGCTTCCGGCCGCAGGGCTAAAGCTTGGTGTAGCCGCAACGATGGTATAGACTCCTGATCCGACCAGACTATTGGCGTCGCCGGCCGCAGCAGCAATCGCTTCCAGCGTTTCGGTTGCAGTAATGGTAACCGGAGTGCTGTAAACCGACGAGATGGTGGTCGGTGTTGTCCCGTTGGTGGTGTAGTAGATTGTTGCCGACGGTGTTGTTGTGCTGATGGTCACCGACTGGGCCGAAGTGTAGCTTCCGGCAACAGGGCTAAAGGTAGGCGTTGCTGCTGCAATAGTGTACGTGGCCGTTGCAACCGTGCTCGTGGTGTAACCGCCACCTGAAGCGATTACCTCCAATGTCTGTGTGGAAGGAATAGAAATTGGGCTGGTATAGGCGGTCGAGCTGGTCGTCGGTGTAGTTCCGGTGGACCCTGCCGTCAAGGTGTAGTAGATTGATGCGCCATTGCTTGCATCGCTGATAGTCACTGTCTGAGTTCCGCTGTAGCTTCCCGCTACAGGGCTGAAGGTGGGCGTTGCTGCCGTGCCTCCTATGGTGTAAACCGCTGTTGCGACCGCGCTATCGTTGATGCCGGCGGCCGTCGCCAGCGCGCTCAATGTCTCCGTCGAGGAAACGGTAATCGATGTAGAGTAAGTCGCTGAGCTGGTGGTCGGCGTCGATCCGTCCGTCGTGTAGTAGATGGTTGAGCTTGGCGTTGCATCGCTGATAGTAACCGACTGCGCCGTTCCGTAGCTGCCAGCCACCGGGCTAAACGTGGGTGTATTAACATTCGTGGTATATACCGCTGATCCGACCGAACTGTTAGCGCATCCGGTGCACACAGCGATCGCGCTCAATGTCTCCACCCCGGAGACAGTTACTGCGCTGGAAAATTCAGGCGAGGCTGTCGTTGGCGTACTTCCATCCGTCGTGTAGTAAATCGTTGCTCCTGTTGATGCCGTACTGATGGTCACTTCCTGGTCCGAGGTGTAGGTTCCGGCTGTAGGGCTGAAGGTAGGCGTTGCCGCAATGATCGTATATGTGTTTGTTGTCACGGCACTGGCAAGGGTTTTGGATACGGCAATTGCCTCGATAGTCATGCCATTAGTGGCATAAACCGGTGTCGGAGTGCACGAAGGAGTCGCCCCGTAGGTTGTGTTTCCTCCGTAGCAACCACTGTTTTGTCCCTGAGCATAAATCAGTGTTGGCAGAGCTGGCGGAGCGCTAAATCCAGATCCCGTCGCCGTTGTTGGCGTAGTTCCATTGGTGGTGTAGAAAATCGCGTTTAATGTAGCGGTTGAGTTGGATTGATTCGGCGTTGCCGCGGCCATCGAAACAAATTGAGGAGTGTTGTAGGTTCCCGACGGTGGCAAGATGATTGGCGCGTTCGCATACGATGACGATGTGCCGGTGAAGATATAGGTTGCGCAGGATGATGCGCTGGGATTCGAATTGCCATACGACGTGCTTATAGCAGGCACTGTGGCGATGGCACATACCACCTCATATCCATATTCGCCGGCGCCTGGCGCTGCTTTGGTGACTGTAATCGTATTCGGAGTCACGGTGGATGTGTTCATGGGGTTCAACGACGTCGATGAAGTCGTCGGTATAGTCGCTGAATTTATAGTCGGCAACGTGGTGCTGGTTCCTGTAGCGGTCGTATAGTAGTACGTCGCATTCGGATAACCCCAATAATTGTCTGTGTTGCACGATGCAGGTGCAGTGCCACCGCAGCTCATCGGCGCCCAGGTTGACGTTACCGGCGTCACCTGCAGCGTGTCTGCTGAGTACGTATATCCAAGATTTTTGCCGTTAATGATTGTCGGCGGCGGGATAAATACCACTTGCGCTGGAGTCGTAGGAGCGCCCGTCACCACAATATTGATCGCCTCAAAGGGTGGCATCCCATCGTTGACCGCATTTACCTGCGTGTTCTCGGCGTAAAGCGTATATGTCTGGGTGATAGTGGGCGTAGTCGTCAAACTCCCACAGCCTTCAGCCCTCAGCCTTGCCGGCCCAACCATGTCAATGTAGGTGTAAGGTTCTGCTGTCGTTCCGCCGAAGCTTTCGTTATAGTTGGTTCCGGTCACGCAAAAATTGAAAGTGACTGGAGTGTTGGGGGCTACGGTGATTGTCCCTGTCTCGGCCGAACCCCCTGACGGGGTTACGGTAAAGCTGTTGATCGCGAGCACGGGAGAAGCGTCAGGATAATAAGTGCTTGCCGACGTGTTCTCAGTCATATAGGACGGGCCTTCAGGTGTCATCTCAACTACATCGAAGTCGCTCGCCACAATAGCATTCAGTTTACTCAGATCGCTGTCATTCCAGCGCGGATCGATATCGCCGATAAGATACATGTTGGAGCCGTTGTCGGCCATGATCATTCCGTAATTCTGCAGGCCGGCAACAATGGCGGGAATAATGGTTTCTGCATCGATCGTGGACATGCCTGTTGTGCTTATGGTCGGCGTCCTTGACGGATTCAGGCGCAGCAACGCCCCCTCGGGGAGCTTATTGGCCAAGGTGCTGCTGCTCGCGCCGTGACTGGCAGGTAGAACAAAAGCACTGCTTCCCGCTGATGTTGGCACTGTAAATCGTATGGGATGTCGGATCGTACCCGACGCCGCTTCGTCGTATTTCAATGTATTGGTATAAACCGACATACCGGAGGCATCAGCGGATGTGAAGCCCCAGGGCCGCGCATTGAAATTGGTCGCGTCGAAAAGAGTAAGGCTGTTCGCTTGATAATACATATTAAGGTCAGAACCGGGGCAGCGGCTGGTGACCCACATCTCATATAACCAGCATCCGTTGCGGTCGAGCACCAGCGAATGTTGGTCGTTCGAGTCTGTATCCGGCCATATGCTGCAGTCCGGTGCATTCGATTCGGTGGGCACGGCATCGTTGTTGGGATACGCCACCACCATCACTTCGCCCTCTCCCAGACCGTCACCGCTCACGAAGGGCAACGTTGTAGGGGTAACACTCGAGTCCGTGACGTAGTAGGGAATGCCGCTGTCAGCGGGCGCAGACCCGAACAGAATGTGAAGTGTGTTGTGCGAAACGGTATTAAGGTTGGCGATCAGCGCCGTTGAATTGGGGTCAATCGGGGAGCTTGAGATATTGTTATACAAGACGTAATCGGATGGATAAGGAAGAAATCCATTCAGTTGTCCACCGTATTCATCTGTCAGGGGATTGGGGCCGTTCGCAGGAGAGCCAACTGTTGTTACTGAGCAGTTGCCATACTCCGGACTCGCCTGTCCGCAAACAAATGGTGCAAACAGCATGAGTGCAAGTATGGTTATTACGCAGAGCGCATTCAGGGGAAGAATGGCCCAAGTCCGGTGCAATGGAGACAGGGAATTCGCGGTTGACATAGTACTCCTGATAGATTTAGCTTTGACCTAAGCGTTCGGCATGAATCACTAAAAGGGTGTAGTGATAGCGTAATATTAATTAGCAACGATGCTTTGTCAAGACAATATTTAAGATTTATTGATGAAAACTGATATTATTTGCGTACTAAGTGTTCGGTCACACATGTTGGTTACTAATATTGCTTTCAATGTTACTGGTAAGTATTTACGTTCTCCTGCGAACTTATTAATACATGGTATTTTGCATAAGACATGCAAATATTCAAGCCTTATATACTCTTATTCGTAACCATTTACTTACGAATCATTACGGCGAGGCGACCGGTCTTTTGCATTAAATTAGACGATATAGCCAAGCCCGTATTTACAACTCGGCACATCGGCGGCAAACATCTGACAAGATGAGTATTATTCGCAAACATAACCATTTACTTTCGTATTGTTACGGATAATTGATTATCCTTGCGCTCAGTCATATAGCTTTTCTGCTATTGCAGCGTCGTACTCGTTTTGCGTGGAGCGCTCTAACCGCATTATATGAAGTATTGCTTTTAGGTGCGGCAACGGAACTACAAGTGATTTCGGTGTCGTGTTAAGACATCTCAATGGCAGCATCTGAGATCACCGCATCAAATCGAGGATCGTTCATGCCGAATTACCCTGACCAGGTATATGTTTCGATTTGCATAAAAAAGCGCGCTAACGGCATGGCAATTTGCACAGATCTTGCAATGTGGCAAATCGCGCTTGTCAGCCTCCAGGGAATTATTTCCGCTTAATCTGAGTCGCTATTTATGTATGCGGGCGTCGTAATAATCTCCCTTTCCGCTCGCAATACGTTCACCCGGCTTTGGCAACGAAAGCGTTTTGGTGCTCCCCGAAAATACGAAAGGGAAGATTTTCTTCATGCCGGCTATTTGAGCGAGTCAAATGCCGTTCTTGATTCGGAAAATCGTGCGGCGAAGTTACCAATCGTCTGAGGACTGTTAAACGCATTCAGCAAAAAGTCCGCCAGGGCATAAGGTTCGAAAATGAATAAAACTCATGAGGTTTTGTGTCCCTCGGTGCGTTCAATTGAATAATGCCCACAAACCCGCAATTCGTTACAGAATGTGGCAAAAAAGTGGAGGCTCCCTCAATACAGCTCACCCGATGCATCCTTAACCAAATTAACGGCGTCCTATTGCAAAAAACAGCATGAAGCGTCTACACACCCGTCGTAGTTGACGGTAGCGCGCTGACCGGCGCTTCGCACCCGGTTTAGGCGAAGATTATTCCCATGCGTTTCTGCTATTAAGTTGCGCCTACCGTTACGCGTACGGCTTGATTTAAAATAAAATCGGTATTCTGACGAAGGGCAGTGGGGCTTATCATGTTCTAACAGTATTATTTATGAAAGATTAAAAAGAAATAGGCAACCTTCATACACATTGTATTATCAAAAAATAAGAGTACTCTTTCCCGAAGTCGTCGCCAAATGGAGTGCGGCTCGTTCTTTTGAGTAGACTTCAATTCAGGTTCGAGTGATTGTGAATGATTGCATCACAAATCGGCTGTCCAATCGCTTGGTGACCATTGCGGTCCTCGGGTTGGCATGCTCGGTTTTTGTGTGGGGATTACAGTACAAACTCTCCCTTTATGATCCACCCCAGGCTTCTTCTCATCAGATTCCAATCGCCAAGCTTTTGTTAAAAGATAAGCAGTCCATAGGAACTGAAAGCCTGATGGCGTTTAGCACGAAAGCCTCCGGCAGCGTTCTATATACGGCGTCTACCTCCATATTCTTTATTCTGCTGCTCACACTCTGCATTTTCAACTCAACAACATCCCTACCGGTAGCGCAGCGTGCAAATCGATCGCGACAGCTAAGCTGCGCCATCTTCAGTACCGTATTCGTTCGTCCCCCTCCCGCTCTCGTCTAGCTTTCCCCATACTCAAAAGCTGATGCATCCGATAGCGATTCAGATCGATCGTCGGTTGCAGCATTGCACGCTCTCCAACGGAGAACATGTCATGCCGTCTTAAACCCAGCAATCAAAAATCCATTTAGAGGTGCATTCGAGATATGCGAAAGCGATCCTCCTTTATCGTTGCCGCAGGCATGCTATTTCCTGCTCTGGCAGGCATTCTTGCGTGTAATTCCAGGAATCATCACTCCGGCGCAAACGCCGCGGATATACCATCCGCGCAGGTGGCTGCGGCTCAACGAGGAAACATTGCGCACACGTTAAGCCTTGCCGGACAATTTCAGCCCTATCAGGTGGTGGATGTTCACCCCAAGGTTACCGGTTTCATGGTCAAGATCAACGTGGATATCGGCGATAAAGTGCGCAAGGGAGAAACTCTGGCAGTGCTCGAAGTTCCGGAGTTGAATGCGCAGTTGCAGGGCACCGTATTTGAGATGCAGCGGGCCAAGGACGATATGCTTCGTGCGCAGCACGAGATCAAGCGCGCCGAGGCCGTCCATGCATCGCTGCACTCTGACTACACCCGGCTCCTTGAAGCCTCAAAAGCGCAGCCGGGGCTGATTGCGCAACAGGAACTGGACGATGCCCAAAGTAAAGATCTCTCTTCTGAAGCGCAGGTAGATGCGGCCAAAGCCGCAGCAGCCGCGGCGCAGCAGCATGCGGAGGTTGCTCACACTGACAACAACCGGGTGCAGGCAATCAAGAACTACACCAATGTCGTGGCGCCGCTGGACGGCGTAATTGTCTGGCGCTATGCCGACACCGGCGCGCTCATCCAGAGCGGCTCTAACTCCAATGAGCAGGATATTCCGATCGTCAGGCTATCTGAGAGCGGCCTGTTGCGCCTGCGCATGCCGATTCCGGAAAACGATGTGCAGTATGTGCATATCGGCGACCCGATGCAGGTTCGGGTGGATGCCATAGGCCGTTCCTTCACAGGCAAGATCGCGCGCTTTACTCGCGACGTGAATTTTGAAACGCGAACCATGGAGACCGAGATCGACGTGGAGAACCAGGATCTCTCCATCGCTCCAGGCATGTACGCAAATACTCAAATGCAGCTCGCTCACATTGAAAATGTAACGACCATTCCCGTTGAGGCGCTAGTGCTCAAGGGAGATCAGCAGACGATTTATTTGCTGGACTCTGGCAATCGCATTCATATCCGCAACGTCGAGGTGGGCTTGACTGGATCGAAGCTCGCCGAAATCAAAAGCGGACTGGAGCCCGGCGATCGCATAATTCTGGGTGGCCAGGAGAAGTACAGCGAAGGTGAGCAAGTGTCCCCGAACCTGATTCAGGAGCCTTCCTCTGACGTGATGCGTGATGCGGGTGGCGTAATCGACATGAAAGCGGAAGAAGAGAACAACGGAGGTGCAAAGTAATGCCTAAATTTGCTCTTTCATATCCTTTTTTTATTCTCATGCTGTGCCTGATGGTGGCCCTGGTCGGAGTGGTAACCGTGGTTCGCATGCCGGTTGATTTGTTCCCTAAGATCGACATGCCTGTAGTAGTGGTGGCGACGTTCTACAACGGCATGCCGCCGCGAGCAGATCGAAGCTGACATTACGAATACCTTTGAGCGCTTTTTTACGCTGGGCGCCAATATCGACCACAGCGAATCGCGCTCGCTAACCGGCGTGAGCCTGATCAAGATTTACTTCAAGCCGGGCACCGATCCCAATGCGGCGCTGAGCAATATTGCCAATCTGGCCATGGCTGACCTGCGCCGCCTGCCGCCGGGTACATTGCCTCCCGTCGTGCTGGGCATGGACGCTTCAACTCAGCCGGTATGCCTGGTGACGTTGAAAGGTCAGGGACTGAACGAAACCAACCTGAAAGATCTGGCTCAGTTCCAGGTGCGCAATCAGATTTCGAATGTTCAGGGCGCATCGGTTCCGCAGCCCTATGGAGGCACTTACCGCCAGATTCAGGTCTACGTGGATCCGCAGAAAATGGAGGCGCGCAACCTCAGCCTCAACGACGTGGTGCAGTCGGTCAACAGCTCCAACTTGATTTTGCCGGCCGGCGACGTGCGCATCGGTTCAAAGGATTTCAATATTTATGCCAACAGCCAGTTTCCCGACGCAAACTCGATGAACGAGATGCCGCTCAAGTCAGTAGGCAACGCCTCGGTGCTGGTGGCTGACATCGGCAAGGCGGTTGACGCTGGAGCGCTGCAGTACAACATCGTTCGCATCGACGGGCAGCGATCCGTTTACATGCCGGTTTTCAAGCAGGGCGGCGACAGCAACACCATCACCATCGTCAACGGCATGAAGACCGCTATCAAGCATCTCGTCGATATTCCCGCCTCACTGAAAACAGCGGTGGTCTTTGACCAGTCGGTCTTCGTCAAACTGGCCATCAAAAACTGGTCAGGGAAGCCAGCATCGGACTGGTGCTCACGGGGATCATGATTCTAATGTTTCTTGGCAGCCCACGCGCCACTTTTGCGGTCCTTCTGTCGGTTCCGCTTTCGGCGCTGGTTTGCCTGCTGATAACCAATACCATGGGCGGTTCAATCAACACCATGATTCTGGGCGGTCTGGCGCTTGCGTTCTCGCGTTTGATCGACGATTCCGTAGTAGTGCTCGAAAATATCTTCCGCCATATGGAGATGGGGGCATCCTCCAAGAGAAGCCGCGGAAAAAGGAGGCATGGAGGTCTCGCTTGCCGTGCTGGCTGCCACCTCGACTACCTCCATCGTCTTTTTTCCGGTAAGCTTCCTCTCCGGCGTCAGTAAATATATCTTCACTCCACTGGCGCTCGGCGTCGTCCTTTCCATCTTCGCTTCCTATTTCTTCGCCATGACGGTAGTGCCGCTCTACTGCGCCAATTTTATCCGTTTGCGGGATGAGGCAGAAATCGCCGATCTGAAACCGAGCCTCTTTGCCCGCTTCGAGCGCAAGTTCAATCAGAAGTTCCAACGCATGCTCGCGTGGTATGAGAGCCTTGCCATGCGCGCCATGCAGAGGCCGGCATTTACAGCCGCCGCGATCCTGTGCGGCGTTGCGCTGACGCTGTTGCTTTTCTTCCCTTTCCTGGGACGCGCCTACTTCCCGCGCACCGACCCGGGCCAATTCGTCATTGATGTGCGCATGCCCAGCGGTACGCGTTTAGAAGTAAGCAACGATTACATTGCCAAGGTCGAAGATATTATTCGCAGCGTTGTTAAACCATCCGATCTTGACATGATCGTCTCAAATATAGGCGTCTATCCTGACCTTTCAGCTATCTACACCACCAACGCTTCAATGGATACGGCGTTTGTTCAGACCAGCCTCAAAGAGGGTCATAGTGTAGGCAGCTACGAATATATGCAGCGTGTGCGCGATAAGCTCTCTCGCGAGATGCCTGAGCTCACCGCTTATTACCAGGCAGGAGGTTTGGTGGATAGCGTGATCAATCAGGGCCTGCCCGCTCCGATTGATATACAAATCGGCTCCAACGATATGAATGGTGCTTACACGCTGGCCAAAAGCATGGCCCAGAAGATCAAAACAATTCCCAATGTAAGCGGTGTTTACATTCCGCAGGATCTTGACTACCCAGGCATCGCATTGAACATCGATCGTGAAAAGGCTAGCCTGATCGGCCTCTCTGCTAAGGATGTGGTGGACAACGTGATTACAGCTATGACCTCCGATGGCATGATTGCCCCCAGTTACTGGATCGACCCCAAGAGCGGCAACAATTACATGGTTACGGTCCAATACGCGAACCGCTTCATCAATAACATGTCGATGCAGGACTTTGAGAACATTCCCCTGCGCGGCGTTCAACCGGCCGGATACAGTCCCATGCAGGAGGCTCGCGGCGCCACTCCACTATCGCACGAGTCCATTGATGGAGATCATGATGCCGGTTATACGCCGCTGAGTTCGGTTGCCGACATTCAGTTGATCAATACTCCCACAGAGGTGGATCATTATCAGATCCGGCGCGTGATCGACATCTACGTCTCTACCAAATCCGAGGCGCTGCAGACGGTGGGAGGGGCAATCAACAAGCTGGTGGCGAACACCACAACAGACAAAAATACAGTGCTGAAGGTGCGCGGCGCAGTGGTCAGCATGAACCGATCGTTTCTCGAGTTTGGCCTCGGGCTCATCATGTCGGTGCTGATGGTCTACCTGATTCTGATGACCCAGTTCACTTCCTTCATTGATCCTTTCATCATCCTCATGGCAATTCCGCCCGGCCTGGCAGGGGTTGTGCTAACCCTGTTCGTAACTGGGAGCACGCTAAACATCATGTCCTTGATGGGCGTGATCATGATGACCGGCATCGTGGTCTCAAACAGTATTCTCATCGTCGAATTTGCCGGCGTCCTGCATAAGCAGGGAAAGCCCGTATTGGAAGCCGTTGTGCAGTCCTGCAAAATTCGCCTGCGTCCAATTTTGATGACTTCGCTGGCAACCCTTCTGGGCATGATTCCTATGGCGTTCGGAATTGAAGCCGGCAGCGAGCAATATGCACCGCTGGCGCGCGCGGTCATCGGCGGCCTTGCGGTTTCAGTAGTGGCAACCGTCTTTCTAGTGCCGGCAGTCTACCTCATGATTCACGGCAGACGTGAAAAGCAGTCCGTACCTGCGGAGGAGGTGTAGAGAATGGCTAACCAATCAGCTATCCGTTACCGGGATTCCAAAATCCTGCTCTCACTTGCAATCGCCTGTTCCAGCTCTCTATTCGGACAGGCCACAGAATCCAAATCTCTGTTGCCCGATGCTCCGCAGATATCGCTCGTAGTTCTTGCGCAGCAAAGCGCGATGCCGATGACCAATGGAATTGGCCAGGTCGAAGCTTCTCCGGCAAACAGCTCTGTAACCGATCTGACACTGCGTTTGACGCAGGCGGATGCTGAAAGGCTGGCCATCACAAACAATCCAAGAGTCAGCGTTGCCCGGCTGCTTGCGCAGGCACAGCATCAGGTTGTTCGAGAAGCGAGAGCAGCAGAAATGCCGGCTGTCGTTAGCAACATTACTGCTGAGGATGCGGCAAGTGGCAGCCGAATCTCTGCGGGCTCTCTCACAGCTTCGCGGCTCATTGAGCATGCAGGGGCTGGGGCTGGATTTACCCAACTGATTACGGACTTCGGTAGAACCGGCAATCTCATTGCATCGTCAAAGCTTCAGGAAAAGGCGCAAAACGCAAATGCTCTGGCATCAACTGAAGATATAGTCCTGGTGGCCGATCAGGCGTTTTTCAATGCTCTTCAGGCCCAGGCATTGCTCAAAGTAGCGAAACAAAACGTCAGCACCAGGCAAACAACCGATACGCAAGTCAGCGAAATGACAAAAAACAAGCTCAAATCAACGCTCGATTTGAGTTTTGCTGACGTCAACTTATCGCAGGCAAAGTTATTATTGCTCGATGCCGAAAACAACGTTGACTCGACTATGGCAGCGTTGGACGCTGTACTTGGTCTCGATCACCTAATCGTTTATAACTTGGTCGACGACAATCAAATGTCGAACGCGCCTCCTCCTGATGTTGATCAGTTACTGCAGCTTGCACTTCAGCAACGGCCTGACCTGCAGGCGCTCAACTATAGCCAACAGGCAGCAGTCAAGTTTAGTCATGCACAGCGCGACCAGATGTTGCCGGTTATCAGTGCCATGGGAACCGCCGGCAGTGTGCCTGTCAGATCTGATGAATATTACACATCGAATTGGTGGGGTGGCATTGGAGTCAACATGTCAATTCCAATCTTCAACGGCTTTCTTTTCTCGGCACAGGCGAAGGAGGCTTCAATTCGCGCTCAGGCAGATTCGCAACAGACCCGTGACCTGCGTAACCGGATCGCAAGGGATGTTCGTACTGCGTGGTTGGCGGCAAATACTGCGTATCAACGCATCTCTGTGACTGAGGAACTGCTCAAAGAGGCAAACCTGGCATTCTTGCTCGCGCAAACACGCTATCGGCTCGGGCTCAGTTCAATCGTGGAGCTGAGCCAGGCGCAGTACCAGCAGACCGATGCCGCAATCAGCAACACTGACGCGCAATACCAATACAAACTCTCCATTGCCGGTCTCAGTTACCAGATTGGAGCTACTCCATGATTGAAAACTTCAAATTGAAAGTGTTCCGCGTGGTCGCGGATACGCTGAATTACCGCAAGGCAGCCGACGAACTCCATCTTACGCAACCGGCTGTGACTGCTCAAATCAGGTCGCTTGAAGAGAGTCTGGGAATAGCTCTCTTCGATCGCATTGGCCGCGAAACCAACCTAACCCTGGCCGGAGCGACTCTCTTGCCATACGTAAGACGTATCGAAACCATTGCCAACGACGCTATTGCCGCGCTTACTCCTTTCGGTGGGCTCGAGGGAGTGGAGCTTCGTATTGGCGCATCCCACACCATAGCTGTCCATCTCCTGCCAAAGTTGCTTCCTCCTTTATTGTGTGATTGGCCCAAGCTCCGAATTCATGTTATGGGCGGCAGCACGAGTGAAGTGTTGCAAGCCCTGATTGATCATCAGACAAGTTTTGCGTTGATTGAGGCTCCAGCACATCGTCCCGATCTGAAGATCGAGGTTATTGGAGAAGATGAACTTGTCCTCATCGTCAGGCCAGACCATCGCTGGACAAAGAAGTCAATAGTGAGAGCTGCCGAACTGGTCCAGGAACCAATTTTGCTTCGCGAAGTAGGGTCTGGGATGCGTCATTTTGTCGAAGAATACCTGGAGCGCAACGGCGTACTGCGACAGCAACTTCGCACCTGCATCGACATAAACTCCACCGAAGGAATCATCTCCGCTGTGGAGGCCGGTCTTGGAATTGGGTTTGCTCCTTTTATGGCCATTGAAAAGCCGCTGAAACTGGGATGTGTCAAGGCAATCAAGCTTGAAAACGGCCCGATCAGACGCGAACTCAGCATTGTGCTTCCCAATGGGCCGGATCCAAAAGGACCAGCCGGTCAATTGTTGCAGATCCTTCGTGAGTATGGTGCGCGCAGCCAGCACGGTATTAGCCGGCATTCTAATGGTCGATAAGTCGGAAAATGCAATTGCGCTCAGAAATGTACAAGCAGAAAAACATGAGAAGGCTGGGAGATAGCCATGATGCCGGTAATAGCTGAGAAACCTGTACTAAATCCAAAGGCGGTTGTATTCGCAACCGATTTCTCTCTTTGTTCCCGGAACGCTGGACGATACGCGGCAAGAATGGCCGCCTATTTTTCAGCGAAGCTTCTTATTGCTCATGCTTTCACGCTTTCACAAGCGGCCTTGGAAGTTGAGATCGGCGACCGAAAACTGAGCCAGCAAAGATACGACCTGGAGCGTCTCCTGTCGAAGGAAGCACTTCTTCTTGGAATGGGTTCGGTTGAAACCATTCCCACTCTTCTGGAAGGCAATCCGAATGACACTATTACGCAACTTGCCGATAGAAATGAGCCTGCCATCATCGTCTTGGGGACGCATGGTGGGGGCAGGCTCGAACGAGGGATTATTGGCTCTGTCGCGGAGAAGATCCTGCGGTCTAGCAGTTGGCCGGCGCTTACCGTCGGCCCACAGGTTAAACCTGTCTCTGAGTCAACTTTCCCTTTCCAAAAGATCCTTTTTGCTACCGACTTCACATCAGCGGCCGCACAGGCAGCAGCGTTTGCAGTTTTCGTTGCACAGACGTTCGGCGCCAAAATTGATGTGCTTAACGTAGTTCAGGATGACGCCATGTTGCATCCGGACCGTTTATCCGATCTCAGAAGCAGATTCTTCAGCATCCTTGATGGCTATGTGCCTCAAAAGGCCAAAGAGTTTAGCGATCCCAAAACCTATGTGGCTGTTGGCAGCGCGCACGATAAAATTCTTGAACATATTCAAGAGCGATCTATAGATCTGTTAGTGCTTGGAATAAGGAAGACATCCCATCTCAGCATGGAGATGAGAACATCAGGAGCTTTTAGGATCATCGCTGATGCAGAATGCCCAGTCCTAACGATTAGAAGATAAGTAACAGACAGGTGTTAATTCGTCAAAAGTTTATCGAAGATTAGAGTGAGCGCTACTCCGCTGAAGAGCCTCTTCGACAGCGGAATTGGCAAAGAGTGTGAACCCCCTTGGGAACCCCAGGCTGTTTGACCTGGGCAGAATTCAGTGTATGTTATTTATTGGTCGGGGAGAGAGGATTTGAACCTCCGACCCCCTGGTCCCGAACCAGTTTTGCTATTTGTTGAAATTCGTTGAAATTGAATGAATTTAACTGCTTTCGATTGAATGCGTTGCGGCAATGCTGTTGAAAGCTGTAGTCCTATATTGTTCTAGAGTGCTTTGACCGCTACGATTTCGACTACAGCGACCGCAATAACCGCTGTATCATCATGACATGGCGGTCGTTCACATCTCGCGAACTGAAGCGGCAAGCGACTTCGACGGACTCATGGCTCGCGCGGCAAATGGCGATGAGATTCACATCGAATCGAATGCCCGTGTCGTCGCCAAGCTGCTGCCTGGTGATGCCCCCCGCCCCCGCTTGCTCTCCGAATCGCTCAAGATTCTCAAGGAACGCGGCTCAAATGTAACCCTGGATGGCGAGTTCGGCCGCGACCTTGAAGCCATTATCAACAGCCATCGTGAACCGCTGAATCCTCCGGCATGGGACTGATCCTCGATTCCAGTGTAGTCATTGCCGCCGAGCGTCGTGGCGATACACCTGAACAGTTGGTGCAGCAGGTCATAGGCGTGGCTGGCAATCAGGAAGCCGCACTTTCTTCTGTCGGCCTCACTGAACTGGTACATGGCATCTATCGAGCTAATTCCGACCAAATACGCCTTTGTAGGCGGTCCTTCGTGGAAGAGCTTCGTATCGGACTGACCGTGTATCCATACGCTGCGGAAACCGCAATGTTGGCCGGACGGATTGATGGCGAACAAACCGCCAAGGGCGTTATCATTCCGTTTGCCGACTTGCTGATCGGCGCCACGGCATTGTCTCTCGGCTTCTCTGTGTTCACCGTGAATTTGCGGCATTTCATGCAGATTCCCGGCCAGAATGTCATTTCCATCTAAAGGTGGATCCGCTCATATGACGACGAGACGAAGAATTGTTGGTGCCTTAGAGGGACCGATGAGCAGGAATGTAGGTTTCCTCCGTGATGTTCGCTTCCATTGGATCCGTCGCGTGATGGGGACTTTTTCTGAAGCGTCTGCGGAATGCCGCTAGACCGTCAGCAACTCTTCAAAGAAGCCGCCAATCTGATGCACTCTATCAACGAAGTGAATCTCCAGAATCCAATGGCGCAGCTGACCATTTTCATCGACTGAGCGCATCGGCAGATGGCTTTTCGGATGAACGTAGAGTGTCACTTTGTCGTCAGCTATTTTCTCGTGGGGAAACTGTCCGATAAGATGCCCCGCGATACGGCCGCCAAACTCCCATCCGTATCGTTCCGCCAGAGACACAATGTAATTGAAGAATTCGCTGCCTGTAATGTTCGGCGTTTCATTGAAGAACTTCTTGCCATCGGCAAAAGCCTGGCTTACGTCCTGTCGGAGTTTGTGCTTCAACGGATCGGAGCCGAGAACGAAGGTACGACCGAAGTCGGCTTCCCATTCCTGAAATACCGGGCCCAGATCAAGAAAGAGGATGTCATCCTCTCCAATAGTCAGGTCGGGAGGATTCTCGGCATAGGGAAGAAGCGTATTTTCGCCCGCACGCACGATTCGCTTATGCCAGTAAGTTGTGATCCCGTACATCTCTTTGGCGAGAGCGTAGATGTCAGCGTTGATGTCAGTTTCGGTGACGCCATGCCTGATCAGGCCGTGTGCTTCTATTTCATGAAAAAGTGCTACCGCCTTGGTTTGAGCTTCAATGAGTTCATTAGCTCGCGTTCGCTCCGACTCTGCCATTGCATTCTCCTGAACAAAATCGCTAATAGATGCGCTGTACAACCGACTTCCGTCTTCTACTCTAAATCACCCTCAGCCGCGATTTGCCGCTCCGGATAAATGGAGGCGGGCATTGATCCTCGTTCAGCCGGAGACTGTTGTTCGCTGGCATCGGGCGGGATTTAAGTTGTATTGGACGTGGCTTTCGCGGCATCGCGTACGCGTGGGGAGAAGATGCGTCAGCAAGGAATTGCGCGAACTCATCTTTCGCATGGTCGTCGAGAACTCCACATGGGGTGCCCCGCGTATTCACGGTGAATTGAAGATGCTGGGCTTCGATCTTTCGGAGCGAACGGTGCTGCGTTGGATGCGAAAAGCTCCGAGAAATCCAGAACCGGCAAAGCGATGGGCTACGTTTTTGAACAATCACCGTGAGGCCATTGCGGCAATGGACTTCTTCACCGTGCCGACACTCACCTTCGGCGTTCTCTACTGCTTCTTCGTCATTGCGCATGACCCGCGGCGTATCATTCACTGCAATGTGACAAAATATCCGACCAGTGCTTGGGTTGTTCAACAATTGCGCGAGGCATTCCCTTACGATTCTGCGCCTGACTATCTAATCTTCGACCGTGGATCGAATTTCAATGAAGAAGTCATTGACACGATAAAGAATTTCGGCATCCAACCGAAGCGAACCAGCTTCCGAAGTCCTTGGCAGAACGGTGTTGCGGAACGGTGGGTCGGCAACTGCCGCCGGGATCTGCTCGACCATGTGATCGTTCTCAACGAACGGCATCTCAAACGCCTGATGAATGAGTACGTCCGTTACTACCACGATGATCGGACGCACCTTGGTTTGGAGAAGCAAACTCCATCGGGTCGTGAAGCGGCGACGGATTCGGATGCAGATAGTAAGGTCATAGCAATTCCCAGACTCGGCGGCCTGCATCATCGCTACGATCTGGCTGCCTGAGTCTGCTCTTCGATCCGTTCCCAAAGAAGTTGAGGATAACCGGCGGGAGAAGTGTACCTACCGATCCCCGCATTACGCGCTTCGCCCTATTTTCATTGTATTCAACAATCACGAATAGTACCTTCCCAGTCAAAGGCTACTGCCAAAGCGACCGGCAAGTTCAAGAATTCGGTCCGTATTGCGCCCGGATGGAATTTTGGCGAGGCACAACTGCCAAAGCGACCGGCAAGTTCAAGAATTCGGTCCGTATTGCGCCCGGATGGAATTTTGGCGAGGCACAGCTCTACAGCAACCATTCTGGGGTGACGTGTCACACCTCAACCCGATGCCGTAGGCAGCGTGCTCGTCACTGCCAGCGCGACACTGCCGTTTACAGATGTAAACGCTCCACAGACCGCCCCAGAAAGGGCCTGCGGCGATTCAGGTCGGCCCCCATGTGACTCAGTCAGCATCCTTAAAGGCCAGAGTCGCCCGCCGATCTTCTCTATATAAGTAGGTCGCCAGGAGTGCGACCGCAAGGCTAACTAACCCTTCTGAAGAAAACACAATTGTCACTAAAAATGCTTTTAGGATTCCAAATACATTGAATGGAAACACTTTTTGAGAAAGTTCAAACACGCAATCCTCAACATGAATTATCGCGTACATCGACCAACATGCGTACATCAGCGCCCTACGCGATACAAAAAAGAAACCGATGTACACGGGAAACTCGAATCCCAGTGTAATTGAGAGGACACTAAGAAATCCCGTGGGCCCTGCCCCGGCAAATGGCATAGCGACTAATCCGATAAAGACATCAAGAAATGAGAGGAAACCTGCGGTCACAGCCGCCAGGAGCTCGAGTCCGTTCATCTTCGCTCTGCGTCGCACCCTTATTACCTCTTTCCGATCAACGCCTCAACCAATCCTTCATTTTAGCTGGGAGCTAATTGGCTGAAGAACAACTCCGATCCGCGTTTGTCTCACGCCAGATATCCGCTGACTTCACGAAGCGTCGGCTTGCCCTAGTGAGTCAGGGCATAATAGGCGTTGAATGGCGCTGCCACAAGTTCAATTCCACCAATCATTCCTCCTTCATATCCAGACGTGTTCTCGAATAGAATTCTGTCTGCCTGCCTTAACTTAAATGCAGTTGTGGGGTCAGGGTTACTGAAGAAAGAGTTGCTATTGCCCACTCCTCCAATCTGTCGATAGTTGTAGTCGTGCACAGCGCACGCCCAATCGTTTGTGCTTAGGGGATCTCCAGCGCCATTCGGGCCGCAATAGTTGTTTTTCCCAAATGGGCCCCCTAGAAGATATTTCCAGAAATTAGTTAGCGGGTACTGTGCGCCCGGATAACAATTCTGCTTTCCATTACAAGAAAGCCATTTGAAAAAGTCGTTTAGCGAACCAGCAACAAGCATGGAGTTTATCTGGTCTAATGTCGGAGCGTTATTAGGAGTATTGACGATGGCCGAGGGCGTGAGCCAATCAAATTGCACTTGCGAACTGGCCTGTCCACTCCAATCACCTCGTTGAATTCCTTGAAAAGCCTCGAATTGATCAGGATCCTGCCATGTTCCGCCGGCCGCACCACATTTGTCCGCGCTTCCTGTGTCAGGGTCATCTGCAGAATCGTAGCTTCCGTCATCCCACACGCATTCCATTCCGCTCGGATCGATATTGATCAGTGGGTTGTTGTAGGCATAGCTGTACAGATTCAGGCTCTGCGGATTGGTCGGATCGGCGTAGTACAACTGCGACGGATCGGGCGACATGAACCGTCCCATTGAGCTGGCATAGTACCTAGCCCCGAAGTAGTCGTTACCTGATTCTGAGTCGCGTTCTTTGCCGGTAAAGAGATTCTCCGTAGGAGTTGGCGCACAGGTCTCGCCATCGCCATAGGGCAGGCTTTGGCAAGTCTGCTCGACCACACCGGCATAGTCGGTCTGCACCCGCCGCGTGCCCAGCGGATCGTTGAAGTAAAAGTGAAGCCCGTAGGTCGTGTCTGCGCTTGCGGTTCCGGCTGCGCCATCGTAGGTGCCGAGTAGCGTGCCCCCGGCCCAGATGTTGGTGTGCTGCCATACCAGGTTGCTCGTAGTGCTGCCGTCCGATGTGCCGCCCACGCCCATCTCGGTGACCTGCTGGCCCAAGGGACCGAGGATGTAATCGTTGGTCGGCGTGAAGCCGTTGAAGGTGCTGTCAGTGGGATTCATGTCGCAGGAAAAATAAGTCAGCGAACCCTTGGAGACCCGCGTTCCATCGGCATCGTAGATGTAGCCGGTCATGACCGCCATACCGCCGTTGGTGCCATATGGGTAACTGGCCACCGCGCAGATGCGGCCTTCACCGTCGTAGAGATATTTGTGCACGGAGACATTGTCGGCAGTCACGTTGCCCGCCGCGTCGTAAGTGTAGTTCCCGCCGGTCAACTGATTGTTGGCGTTATAGACTGCGGTTGGCGTTGGAACTGACGGCGGCGTTGGGCAGGCAGTGGGCTGTGCGCTTTGCGCCGTGCGGTTACCGAAGTTGTCATAGCTCCAGCAGAGGTTCAGTCCGCCGTTGCTCTGATTACCCGTGGCGGGCGTGCCACTGATCAGCCGGTTCAGCGCGTCGTAGGTAAAGGTCCATGTGCCCATGATGGGATTGCCCGCTGAGGAATCAGTATAACTGAGCAGGTTGCCGACGAGGTCGTAGCCGCCGGTGGAAACCGTGTAGCTGTAGACCGTCGTCCCGGTGGCGCCCGAGGAGGTTGCGCCTTCGAGAGTGCCGATCGAAGGCGTGGCAAAGAACGAGGGTCCGGTGGAGGTGAACGCAGAATTGGTGCTCGCGATATCGAGCGTGTAGGAGTAATCGTTGCCCGCATTCGCAGGCGTGGCGGCAATATTCAGGGTGTCATCGACGGCCGTCAACGTGACCGGCGAGCCACTGACCAAGGCCCCCGCCAGCGCTTCGGCAATGCTGCTGGGCGTCGATCCGTCCTGATAGGTGGTGGAAGCGATGGTATTGCCGTTGACGGTGAGGGTCGCGGTGCCAGTATCCGCATTGGTACCCGATGAATTCACGATGAGATAAACCTTAGCCGAAGCGGTGGCATAGTCCGTAGCCGAAGAGCCGGAGGGTATGAATGTCGCTGTCAAAGGCTGGGTTCCAGCTGCCAGAATTGTGCCTACGTTAACCGCGCCCGAGGTAGATGAGTAGGGGATGGAACCCGTGATCGAGGATGACACCGACGCATCGAGCTGAGCGGAGCTCAATGCCGTGCCGCTGGTGATGGGCAACGGTGTTGCCCAGGCGATGAGCGGCGTGGCCTGGCTGACGATAAAGGACACAGGCGTTGCAGTGGCTGAGGTGTAATTGTCTGTGGCCACCTGCGATGCGTTCAATGTCACGGTCCCGACGCCGGTGATGGTGACTGTGGAACCGGCGATGGTCGCGGGACCGGAGGCGACGCTATAGGTGACCGTTCCAGATGAGGCCGATGCTGCGCTGACAGTGAACGGACTTGCGCCATAAGTCTGCTCGGGAATCGGGTTGATGGTCAGCGTCGGCGTGGCCGGGCTGACAGTGAAGGATACGGGCGTCGCAGTGCCATTGGCGTAGTCACTAAGCCGCTCTTTGTGGGTGCTTTCGCTTCTTGGATTTCTTCCTTTGATCCGGGGCGTACTCGATGCATCTGGTTGGGAGTTTCGACTTACGATAGCGGCGGAAGGGATCGTGTTTATTGCTGTAGCTGCTTGGCTGAGTTGGGTAAGAATGTTGAGGTTCCGTGAACTTAGCGAGTCTCCCGTGTTCAATTCGTTCCTTGCTCAGTCTGCGAAACTGGAGAGTCCGAAAGCTGAGCCTTCGAACTTTGATGAGGAGTGAGTTCCGAAAAAGCTAACTATTCAGAAACTGGGGTGTTAGGAGCTTGGTAGGAGCATTGAATGTGCGAGTTTCTGCACGTAGCCCGACGAGTGCTTCGGGGTCGTGGGTGAAGTGGCCATTCAGATTCTCCACTTGTTGAACTTGGAGGCTCTGACCGCTACAAATTCGTCTACACCGGATTTTTTGTTTGGGATAAAACGGCTGTAAGCTATTGAAAATATTGGTCGGGGAGAGAGGATTTGAACCTCCGACCCCCTGGTCCCGAACCAGGTGCTCTACCAGGCTGAGCCACTCCCCTTTAGAATCATGCAGTTGCAAGATTCCTCCCGGAATTTGACCCCTTGGGGAGGAATTTTCATGGCTGGTTTCGCTGACTTCATCAAGCACCGCAAATACTTCGTTTGTGTCTCGCCCGCAACTCTTGGCTGGTATGAATACTGCTTTGGCTTGATACCCGAGAATCCCTCACAAGCCGACCTCCAGAACGCCGTGATTGCGATGCGCGAACGGGGATTGAAGCCCACGGGAATCAACAGCGCAATTACTTGCTGGAATGCCTACGCGCATTGGCTTGCGTTTCCTGAGACAAAATGCGGGCCGGGCTGCAAGCATCCGAAACTCACCCGGCTCAAGGAACCACAGAACAACATGCCCGTGTACTCGGAGCAGCAAATACATCGTCTGGTGGCATACAAGCCAAGCACCGCCGAACTGCGAACGCACCTAATCATGCTGTTCCTGTTCGATGTGGGAGCACGCATCAGCGAAGTGCTTTCTCTGTGTGCTGACTCCATTGACTTCGACAATCTGCTGGTGCGGCTGGACGGGAAGGGCAGCAAAACACGAATCGTTCCATTTAGTGTCGAACTCCGCAAGCGTTTGGTGCGCTACATCGCAGATGCGCCCGGCAATCGGCTTGTCTTCATAACGCGGAACGGGACCAAGTTGGGCCGGAGGAATGTCCTTCGCAGCGTCAAGCAACTCTGCCGCAAGGTTGGCTTTGAACCACCCGCCCGGACACTACACGCGGCCCGGCACAGCTACGCTTCCAACTACCTTCGCCGGGGCGGGAACGCAATCGCCTTGCAACGGACATTGGGCCATGCCGACCTTTCGACCACGCAGCGGTATTGCCACCTTGCAGTTGCCGATTTGCAAGCCGCGCACCAGCGGATTTCTCTGCTGTCAAACTAGGCCATCAGCGGCCCGTCTCCGGGCGGGCCTTTCTCACAATAAGCCTATTATTTTGAATAGTTTACTATTTTCCTAGAATTGTCCGTGTATGTAGATTTGTGGATTGCGGCGCTCTATAGGGGAGTATGTGCAAGATTTTGACCCACCCCCCACCCGCTTTCATGCGATGTGTCCAGCGGGGTGAAAGGGACGGGGGGCGGGCTGGTCAATGTTAAAGAGGGTCCGTAGGAGAGCACACCAGTAGTCATTTCTTCACCACACACAAGAATAAATCCCATTTTCGCTTTGTGTTCGCCTTCTAATGCAAAATGTTGTGAATGGCGATGTCATCCCGGTCTGACCGGCTGCCATACGGAATGTCAATGATGGTCACATGGTCACCAACCACGGTGATTTCAGCATCACGCGTGAGGGCGTGCATGGCGATTGCCCATTGCTGCTCCGTGCAAGCATTGTTGACTGCCCGGCGCAACGCCTTGTACGACATTGACCCGGTGCCGCATTCTCGGGAGTGTTTGCCGGATGGCTGTCACCAAGCCGGATACTGTACGGATTGTCCGTTCCTTTTTCATTTTGTCCTTTCCGGTTAGGGTTGCTGATTTGTAGCCACGTAGCCGTGTAGCCACGGGTCCCTCTAAACCATCAATTCTCTATTACGTTTATTATCAAATACATACATACATAATAAAGAAGGACGTAAGGACATAAAGGGACGGGGTGGGGACTGGCTGACATTTATTCCGCCCGGTAAACAGTCCCGTCCTCCCTCGTGCCAAGAGTCCCATCCCGGATGCAATCCGTGAATGCGCCGATTCCACAACTCCGTTCCATCACGGCTTGCGCGTGCATGCCTGTTGCAGTTCGCGTTTCTTCATTGGATTTTTCATCTCCACGGCACGAACAATGTCTCCTTGCAATTCTCGCAATCGGGTTGTCCGCCGAGTGGTGCGGTAGTATTCGTGCGATGCAATCTGGTACTGACCAAGGCTCACGGCATCCTCTGCCGTCTGTGCGCTGATTACCGTCTCGTGCCGTAGCCATGCTATGAGCAATGCGTTACGCCATGCGTGAATGTTCATCCGCTCTGAGCCATCGGGCAAGTTGTCAGCCCACTCGCAAATGATGCCTTCAGCGGCTGCCGATGGCACCAAGCGCACGTGTGCATCCTCAAGCTGCATCACCCGTGGCAGGAATGTGCTCTGTAGTTGTTTGAAGTCCGTGGGCTTCATCTTGCTGACATTTTCAAAGCCGCCCTCAGTGCCGATGATGTTGATCCGGGACATCAACCCACTGCCCACGGCGTTGCCACGGCTGAGCAAGTCAAACCAATCTTCCTCCGTCACACCACACAGCATAGAGAACATCATTTCCCCATAGGCCGCATCGCGCGTGCCCGTGGCAGTGCCGTGGAATGTCACATCATCCCAAAGCTGACAAACAACGCCCTCCATGCCGCTGCCAACTCCGCCCTCAATGAACAACGTGCTGAGGAAAGTCTTCATTTCTTCATGAACGCTGAGGATACGCGGCAGTGTATTGCCCCACGTCATGTGCGGCTTGTTCTTGATGGTTGAGTCCAGGTCCCTACACAGCCGGGACATGCCGGGCACGCTGGACGCGGCTGCCATGTGTGCGCCTATGCCTTTCGGCTTCCACTCAAAATCGCGTTCTCCTGAAAGCAGACCGTGAGTAAAAGACACACGGACTCCGCTACCACTGCCGTTGCCGCTCCAACCATCGCAAGGCTGATTAAAGAAGCGGACAGCACGGCGGATGGCAGTGCCCTTCCCCTTTCCTTTCGGAGCCACTATGACGGTGTACGTGCGCGGTAATCCGCCGTCCACGCTTGGGCACGACAAACGGTCACCAACAACCGCCCCAAGCACACAGCGGAACGCTCCTGCATACATCTTGAGCGGGATGTTGTTGTCAGCTCCGCACAGCTTTGCAAACTCGGCAACAACGGTCCCGTCCCAAGCGGAGATGGGATACACGGGACGCACGCGCTCCGGCAGTTTGGCAGGCTCCGGCTGAGTCTTGCCGCTCCCAATCACAACGTCAATTTCCGGCGCGGGCACCGCATACCGTGAGACGCTCTCTGCGATGTGCTCCAGGTCCGCGTCCGATACCGGGTCCGCACAGATGGCGTCATTGATCGGGATGAGGGCCGCGTGGATGGCATCCGCATCCAGCCCGGATACACGCAGCTTCCCGGCAACGGACGTGAGTTGTGCATGTCTCCCGCCACCTTCCGGTATTTTCTCCATCGGCCCTGCCTTCACTGGCAGCCTGTAAGCCTTCAGGTTGCGGACATACGGGAAGGAGCCGGAACGGAATCGGCACATCCGCAAGGACCTCGTACAGTTCGCCGCTGTCCGGGTGAACGCTACCGGCCGCCATGACGTGCCCGGTTGCACACCGGACCTCACCTCCATGCGGACCGTCCACCCATGGCGCGGTTGGCAAGTCATCCGCCGCATAGTACATCTGAGTCCCGAACTCAGACTCTCCGGTCTTTGAATTAACGCGGCGGCCCGTCCGCACAGTGTATGTCTCGGGTAGCATGTGTGCCGCTGCCCACGTGCGGAAGTCTGCTTCTGTGACGTTGCCGTGGTCACAGTCAAGGACGGCAAGCCCGCTCTTGCGCAGTGCAATTGCAACGTTGGCATTGGGAAACTTGGACCACCAGTCCCGTATCTGTGACTCATCCTTGCTGGCGTTGTGGAAGGCACCGTAAAGTTGAGGTTCCTTGCTCTTGGGTTTGCACGGAAAGACAAACCATC
>CAWAEU010000047.1:0-51906 GCA_963780975.1 uncultured Acidobacteriaceae bacterium
GTTACATTTAACGGCGCGCTGCCGTATGTGAACTTCGGCTCACAGGCTATTGGCACGGCCAGCGCTGCGCAGCCATTGAACTTCTCAATCACCTCGGGCACGACAGTGGGCAGCATTGGCATATTGACCACCGGTGTTGCAGGCAAGGATTTTGCCGACGCCGGATCGAGCACCTGCACGGCAAAGACTTACTCATCGGCTACCAACTGCGTAGTGAACGTGAGCGTCAAACCAGCGGCCTCCGGTCTGCGGCAAGGCGCGGTAGTGTTCTACTCCGGGGCCGGCTACACCGGCTCGGTGATGAACGTGGTGCTGATCTATGCAGTTGGGACGGGTCCGCAGGTGGCCTATAGTCCCGTCACGCCGACCTCCATTGCCCCGACGGTGAATAGCCTGACATTGAATTCTCCTCAGGGCATAGGTGTGGACGATGTCGGCGATCTGTTCATAACGGATTCTGTCAACACCCGCCTGCTGGAGGTGCCGGCTGGCGGCGGCACGGCGACTGCCATCAACACTACTGTGGGTGGCGTGACAAGCGGCGGCTCTGCTGTGGCCGTGGACGGCGCAGGCAATATCTTCGTAGCGGATTGGAGCAATAACTGGGTGGTAGAGGTGCCAATCGGCGGCGGCGCACCGTTTGCCATCGGCCCGACGGTGGGCAGTTTAACGTTGCAAGGTCCCGATGGCGTTGCCGTGGATGGCGCCGGCGATTTGTACATTGCGGACAGCGTTAACAACCGTGTGGTGGAAGTGCCGGCCGGCGGCGGTGCGGCGATAGCAATCGCCCCGACGGTGAATAGCACACCGATGGGAGAACCCTCCGACGTGACGGTGGATGCAGCCGGCGATTTGTTCATTTCGGATCAGGACAACGGCTGGGTAGTGGAAGTGCCGGCTGGAGACGGTACGCCATTTGCCATCAACCCGACGGTCAATAGCCTGACTTTGAATTATCCCCAGGCTGCCAAGGTGGACGGCGCCGGCGATCTGTTCATTGCGGACACCGGCAACGCCCGCGTGGTAGAAGTGCCGGCAGGCGGCGGCGCGGCGATTGCCTTCGACCCGACCGTCAATAACCTGACATTTAGTTCATCTGGTCCCCAGGGCATTGCGGTAGACGGCGCCGGCAATCTGTTCATGTCGGATCCGGGCAACAACTGGGTAGTGGAGTTGCAGCGTTCTCAGCCCCCCACACTGAACTTCAACACAGAGACAAACGTGGGTTCAATCGACACCACTGACGGCACGCAGACGGTGCGGGTTAAGAACATTGGCAACCAGGCGCTGACGCTGACCGCGCTCAGCTATCCGGCTGACTTCTCCATGGCCAGCGGAGACGCAAACGCCTGCAGCGGCACGTCGAGCCTGAACGCCGGGCAGTTGTGCGATCTGCCCATCCAGTTCACTCCCGAGAATCCCGGCTTGCTGAACGAAGACGTGACTCTCACTGACAACGCTCTTAATGTGACCGGTGCGCAACAACTGGTCCCGGTCAACGGCACGGGCAAGGCTTTGGTCGCGGCCACGCCTACATTCAGTCCCGCGGCTGGAACCTACACCACCATCCAGACGGTGACCATCAGCGATACGGCTCCCAGCGCGATCATCTACTACACCACCAATGGCAGCACGCCGACAACCGGCTCGGCTGTCTATTCCAGCGCAATCATAGTGTCTTCGTCGCAGACGCTGAATGCACTTGCCACCCTGCAGGCGAAACCAATAGTGCGGTCGGATCGGCAGCCTACACCATTAACCTGCCGACGGCAGCCACGCCCAGCTTCAGCCCCGGATCTGGAAGCTACGGTACGGCGCAGTCGGTAACCATCAGCGATACCACGCCGAGCTCGACTATCTACTACACCACCAACGGAACTGCGCCGACAACCGGCTCGTCGGTCTACTCGAGCGCCATCAGCGTTTCATCAAATGAAACGCTGGAAGCCATCGCTGTTGCCTATAACTATCTCAACAGCGCGACTAACTCGGCAACTTACACCATCGCCGCGGCTACGCCCAGCTTCAGCCCGGGATCGGGAACCTATGGCTCTGCGCAGTCGGTAACTATCAGCGACACGACGCCAAGCGCGACCATCTACTACACCACCAACGGGACCACGCCGTCGACCGGCTCTTCGGTCTACTCAGCGGCGATTACCGTTACCGGCGCGGAGACGCTGGAAGCGATTGCAACGGCCAGCGGCTACGGCGCCAGCGCGGTTGCTTCGGCGGCCTATACAACTTCACCGATTCAACCCACCTTCAGCCCCGGGCCGGGCACTTATGCGGGCACGCAGACGGTAACCATCAGCGATGCAACCGGCGGCGCAACCATCTACTACACCACCAACGGCACCACGCCCACGACCAGCTCAACAACTTACAGCGCTCCGGTTAGCGTAACAGCGACGGAGATAGTCGAAGCGATTGCCGCCATCTCCGGCGCGCCTGCGAGCGCGGTAACATCGGGCATCTACACCATCGAGACGCCGGCTGTGCTCACTACGCCCGCGCCGGGCAGCACGTTAACAGGCACCAGCGTCACCTTCGCGTGGAGCCCGGGCAACACGGCCAAGAACTTTGAGCTCTGGGTGGGCACCACCGCGGGCTCGAGCAATCTGTATAACTCGGGCTCAGTGACGGCAACGTCAGAGACGGTCTCCGATCTGCCCAGCAATGGGCAACCGGTGTATGTGCGCCTTTACTGGTACATCAACGGAAGCTGGAGTTATGCCAGCTACACTTACACGGCAACCGGCGCGCCGACACAGGCAGCGATCACCACGCCCGCGACAGGCAGCACATTGACGGGCACCAGCGTGGCCTTTGCGTGGACGCCGGGCAACACGGCTACTAACTTCGAACTCTGGGCGGGCACCACCGCGGGCTCGAGCAATCTGTATAACTCGGGTTCGGTGACGGTGACAACCGAGACCGTCACCGACCTGCCCGGCAACGGTCAGCCGGTGTATGTGCGGCTCTACTCGTACATCGACGGCGCCTGGGAATATACCAGTTACACCTACACGGCAACCGGCTCGGCGACGCCGGCCGCACTTACAGCTCCCACGCCAGGCAGCAAACTGACGGGCACCAGCGTGGCCTTTGCGTGGACGCCGGGCAATGTGGCTACGCAGTTCCAGCTCTGGGTTGGCACAACCAGCGGCTCGAGCAACCTGTATAACTCGAATGCGGTAACAGCTACCACCGAGACCGTATCCGATTTGCCTGACAACGATTCGGAGGTGTATGTGCGGCTCTACTCATACATCGCCGGAGCCTGGCAATATACCAGCTACACTTACACGTCGGCGGGCACGGTGACGCAGGCTGCGCTTACCACGCCCACGCCGGGCAGCACGCTGACGGGCACCAGCGTCACCTTTGCGTGGACGCCGGGCAACACGGCCAAAAACTTCCAACTCTACCTGGGCAGCACCGGCGTGGGCACCAACAACCTGTATAACTCGGGCTCGGTGACGGTAACATCGGAGACGGTCTCCGACCTGCCCAGCAACGGAGAGAAGGTGTATGCAAGGCTGTTCTCGTACATCAACGGAGCCTGGGTATATACCGATTACACTTACACCACCATGGGCGCGCCGACGCAGGCTGCGCTTACCACGCCCACGCCGGGCACCACGCTGACGGGCACCAGCATAACCTTCTCGTGGACGCCGGGCAACACGGCCACGCACTTCCAGCTCTATCTTGGCACCAGTGCAGGCTCGAACAACCTGTATAACTCGGGCTCAGTGACGGTAACATCGGAGACGGTCTCCGACTTGCCCAGCAACGGCCTGCCGGTGTATGCAAGGCTGTTCTCGTACGTGAACGGAGCCTGGATATATACCGACTACACCTACACAACCGCCGGCGCGGCGACTCCGGCTGCACTTACCACGCCCACGCCGGGCAGCCAGCTGACGAGCAGCAGCGTGACCTTCTCGTGGACGCCCGGCAACACGGCCAAGAACTTCGAACTGTGGCTGGGCTCGACCAACGGGGCATCGAACCTGTATAACTCGGGTTCGGTGACGGTAACATCGAAGACCGTGACCGGGCTGCCGAACAATGGCGAGAAGATATATGCAAGACTCTACTGGTACATCAACGGCGCCTGGCAATATGCCAGCTACACCTATTCGGCGTTCTAACCATGGACTAAATAAAGAAGAGAAACATATATAAGGTTAATTTGAATCGCACCGTTCATCTCCGGAGCTAACGCCGGGGATGGGCGGTGCGATTTGATCAATAAGCACTATTGATAGGAAGGGGAAGCCCAATGGCGAAGCTGCTGTCTAATCGTGCACTTGCTGACGATGTATTCCAGTTGGGGCAGAATATTCATCTAAGCCCGACAGGCGCTAAGGATACCGAGGTTCTTGTCGCTTCTCTGATCCTCCGTCATGGGAGCCTTGAACTGGACTGTCTCACCCGTACCTGTCGAGTTAAAGGCAGGCTCTGCCCACTCACAGGTCATGAATACGGACTACTTTCGTTTTTACTTCTCCATCGGGGCCAAGTCTGGAGTCGAAATGAACTGATCAAGCGCGTCTTGCAAAGGAACCGGTCGAGTATTAACCTGATCGCCACCTACATCAGCAGACTGCGCAAAAAGCTAGGACCAAGCGTTCTGTGCACAGTTCGCGGCCAGGGTTACACCATCAAGGCCGAAACCAGTGGTCGGCGGTATGGCTTGCACAAATAGCGATTCGAGGCCATACCGAAAAGGAACGTAATGGTTGCAGAGTCCATTGTGGCAAAGATGCAAACTAAAGGTACATATCCAAAAACCCTATGCTCTATAATGGATTCGCGGCTTCCTGTAGTGTCGCAGAATTGCATGTAAATCTATGATTCAAATAGTCAATGCACTCTGTCACAGCAGGGGTACAAGTTCGAGCCCCGTCGTCCTAGCCAGATTTATGGGACTTAAGTTCTTTCTGGTATGTGAAACGAAGATCTAATAAGAATTAAATTTGCAGATAAGCTGGTGGGGTTCGATTTTGAATATGGATCCCGGATCAAGTAAATGAGATAACGGGAGGCCGGGATGCGAGCCCTGAAGAAGATCAATAGAGCGTGGCTTGCTGCGCTCATCGTTGTATGCGCGCTTGCGTTGTGCATCACAGGGCCTGGCCAGGATGGAGCAAAGAAACTCTCCGCCAACTGGCCCATCATCGGCGGCACTCAGGAAAATACACATTACTCCAATCTGAAACAGATTAACCGCTCCAACGTCGCGAAGCTTCAAATGGCGTGGAAATTCGATACCGGCAGCAGGGCGGAATTGAGACTACGCCGATTATTGTGGACGGAGTTCTTTATGCGCTTACTCCCACGCTACAGGCGTTTGCTCTCGATGGGGCAACCGGAAAACTCCTGTGGAAGTTCGACTCCGGCATCAACGGGACCGGACCTGATCGCGGCATCACGTATTGGAGCGAAGGCAAGGAAAAGCGACTCTTCGTGGGAGTGATGAATTTTGTCTATGCGCTCGATCCGGCAACCGGCAAGCCGATTCCGGGCTTCGGCAAGAATGGAAGAATTGACCTGCGCGAAAATCTCGGGCGCGACCCTGAGCACCAGTCCTGGTCTGTTACCAGCCCGGGAGTTATTTACAAGGATCTGCTGATTGTTGGCGGCCGCAATCCTGAAACGCTGCCTGCGCCTCCGGGCGACATTCGCGCCTACGACGTGCGAACAGGCGCGCTTCGCTGGTCGTTCCATACTATTCCTCACCCCGGAGAGTTCGGTTACGATACCTGGCCCAAAGACGCCTGGAAGACCAGCGGCGCGGCAAACAACTGGGCGGGCATGGCGGTCGATCCTGAGCGGGGCATTGTGTATGCTCCCACCGGCTCCGCGGCGCCCGATTTTTATGGCATCACCAGAATCGGCGATGATCTCTTTGCCAACACTTTGCTGGCTCTCGATGCCGCAACCGGCAAACGCATCTGGCACTTTCAGGCCGTTCACCACGATATGTGGGACAGAGATTTACCCTCACCGCCGAGCCTGGTCACTGTCCAGCGCGATGGCAAAAAGATTCCCGCGGTGGTGCAAACTTCAAAGCAGGGTTTTGTTTTTGTATTTAATCGCGAAACCGGCGCGCCTTTGTTTCCCATTGAGAACAGACCTGCGCTGCCGAGCACAACCCCGGGAGAAGTGGCCTCGCCAACGCAGCCTTATCCCGTGGCGCCGGAGCCACTGGTGCGGCAGAACATTACTGAAAATGATCTGACTAACCGGACACCGGAGGCGCATGAGTGGGCTGTAAAGCGTCTGCGCGAAATTCGTCACGAAGGGCAGTTTGTTCCGCTCAGCGTGGGCAAAGACACGCTCGTCAATCCAAGTTTTGAGGGCGGCGCCGAGTGGGGTGGTCCAGCCTTTGACGCGGAGACAGACGTTCTTTATGTGAACGCAAACAACTACGCGTCGATGGGAGCGCTGGCCTTTGACAGCGGCAACTCTCCGGGGCAGACGGTCTATCTGGCCCAGTGCAGCATCTGTCACGGGGAACATCGCCAGGGATCGGCCGAGTTTCCGTCGCTTATCAATATCACCCAGCGGCTCACAGTGGATCAGATTGCCGCAACCATCCGCAGTGGCAAGGGACGCATGCCTGTTTTGCCGTTGGAAGACAGCGAAATGAAGGACCTGCTCGCCTATCTGGCGACAGAAAAAGATTCCCCGTCGGGCGATGCGCAGGAAAACGAAGCAGAACCGGCGCAAACTTCGCAGCCCAGAGATCATGCAGGAGCAGTGGTTTACCAGGACAATTGCGCTCTCTGCCACGGCGATAAGCTCGAAGGCAATCCGCCGTCATTTCCGTCGTTGCTGGGAGTTGGAAATCGCTACTCTGATAAACAGATTCTCGATCTCATCCACACCGGCAGGGGACGCATGCCGGCCTTTACCACGCTCACCGATGTGCAGACCCAGGCACTGTTGCGCTTTCTGCGTCCTCAGGCGCCAACACCAGCAGCGCAAAGCGCAGGGCAATACACCATGACCGGCTACCGCAGATTTCTTGATCCCGATGGGTACCCGGCCACCGCGACTCCATGGGGCACACTGAATGCGATCGACCTGAAGACAGGCAAATATCTTTGGCGGGTTCCGCTTGGCCAATACCCCGAGCTGGTTACCAAGGGCATGCCTGACACCGGCAGCGAAAACTACGGCGGCCCTGTGGTAACCGCTGGAGGCCTGATTTTTATCGCGGCAACAAACTACGACCACAAGATTCGCGCCTTCGACAAAACCACGGGCAAATTGCTGTGGGAAGGTGAACTGCCTTTTGCCGGCAATGCGACTCCCGCTGTTTACGAAGTGAACGGGCGAGAATATGTGGTCGTCGCTTCCGGTGGCTCATGGATGAATCACAAGGGTGGTACGGGCGGAGACTACGTGGCCTTTGCTCTGCCCCAATAAACTCATGTTGAATCAACCGCTTGCCGCACGGTTGGTCCAGTTCTCGTTTACAGGTGGCTTGCAGCTAAACGCAATTTACTCAACAGGCGTAAAATGCCTACATGAAGCGTCTGGCTACGATTGCGCTGATCGTGGTAGGGGTTGCGCTCCCGGTCTGTGCGCAGCGGTCCGCATCACACAGTGGCTTTTCGGGCCACTCCTCATCGGGATTTCACTCGGGCTTCAGATCTTCCGCTCCCAGCCGATTCGCAGGCACGCATAGTTCTTCCGCTTACAGATCGCGCGGTGTAGTACGCGGACCGCGGAGTGGCGTCTCCGTTAGATCGGGCGCTCGCCCACCCTATACCGGGGCCAGGCACTACCGCAGGCCATACATATCGATTTATGGAACGGGAGTGCCGTACGGTTATCCCGGATTGATTGGCGGATACCCCTATGGGTACGGTGATTCAATGGGCAGTGACGACTCTCAGGCATCGGCAGATGCTGCTCCCGATGGAAACGATGCCCAGCCGCCGCCCTGGCAGCCACCGACGATTGAGCCCTCCCAGCCCAGCGCTGGCATCTCGCAACAGTCGCAGGCCCCAGGCAGCCAGGATGCAGTCACAATCATCTTCAAAGATGGCCGGCCTCCCGAGCAGATTCATAATTACCTGCTCACGCGGACCACTCTCTACGTGAACGACTCGTATCGTCACGATATTCCCACCAGCCAACTTGACCTGATCGCGACGGCGAAGGTGAATCACGATGCCGGAGTCGACTTTAGCCTTCCAGATGCAACCCAGTAGTTGCACCGAAGCAGCTAGCGCGCCTTGCTTCTGAACTGTTTCGCCATCTGATGATTTGGCCGGTCAAGAAAAACCTCAGAAGGCCTGTATCGGCGCTTCTCCCCGCACAATGGGCAAGTGACAATGATCGACAGCGGAGGGAACTCCCTGACCCCGGCAAGTATGTCGCGCCGGCATCGCTTGCAGGCGACTACGAATAGCCTGAGTTCCCTGATTCCGAATGTCATAGTGAACCAGAATAGGCGAACATAAGACGAATAGTCTAGCGGTGGAAAACACTTGCACCAGATTGTGTGCAAACCGCTTCGCTATCTGCGGCCCATGCGATAGTCCACATAGAGAATGTGCGCTTTTATCTGATCAACTGCCTTGTATTGTGGGAGTTGCGCCATCTTTATCAAGTGAATTATTGCGCCGGGATTTCCATCGCTCCACTCGACAAGTGACTGTAAAACCGTCTCCAGATTAGAGGCCCAGAGCTGATTTCTCTCCGCTTCGCGTTGCGCAAATTCCAGCGCAATCTGGTGCGGCCAGTTCTTCAGTTCCAGTTGTTCTGACTTGTTTGCGCACAGAGATCGCAGCGCGCCGATATCTTCCATATGCTGCGATCGGGATGCAAAGATGACGGGTGTGCGTCCGTAATAGTGCAGATCTTTAATCATGCCCGTGACAACGCGAGACGGAGCATCGAGATGATCGAGAACCATAAGAAAAGGCTGCGCATCGAGCGCCCGGTGCACAATGCCCTTCAATGAAGAGGAAGATAGACCGGCAATGTTTCGCTGAACTTCGATTCCCGCGTCCGCGGCATGCAGTGCATGGAGCAAGGCGAGAAGGAATTGACGTGGAGATTGCATTCGCTCGATGTAGAGCGCCAACGGGTGGCTCTCGACAAAGGCCCGCAGCAATCGCGATTTGCCTACGCCTTCAGCTCCGAATAGCAGGAGCGGCTTGCGCATCTTCGCCTGGCTTTGAAGGCGGCCCATCTCTTCTTCGCGCTCTACGCAAATCAGGTATTCACGGGTCGGCTCACGCTGGGCTGAAGATAAAGGCATCGCGGCTGGTCCTCTTTGCCCGGGAATAACTAGCTGGCATGGCTTTCAAAAAGGCGTTATGGCAGTGGGAAGTTTGGGCTAGCTGTCCCTGCTGCCCCTTCGTTGACATGTTATAGGGGCAATAAAAAAGACCCCCACGCGATCGCAGGAGTCATCAGCCGCTCCATTTCGGAGGACAGTTAAAGGCGGATTCCTTCGCCAGTTCAACATGTATCACAGGCAGATTGAATGCCGCAAGCTCGATGCGTTCAATCGCAAATCCAAGACGGATGCCGCAAAATGATCGTCATTTTGCGGCACCCGGTGGATTGCTGCTATGCCTTCATTGCCTGTTCAACCGCAACGGCGACCGCAACCGATGCGCCGACCATCGGATTGTTGCCCATGCCGATCAAGCCCATCATCTCAACATGCGCGGGCACTGAAGACGATCCGGCAAACTGCGCGTCGGAGTGCATCCGGCCCATGGTGTCGGTCATACCGTATGAAGCTGGGCCGGCGGCCATGTTATCAGGATGCAGGGTTCTGCCCGTGCCTCCGCCTGAAGCCACTGAGAAGAACTTCTTGCCTTCAAGCAGCCGCTCTTTCTTGTAGATCGCCATCACCGGATGCTGGAAGCGTGTGGGATTGGTCGAGTTGCCGGTAATGGCCACATCGACCTTCTCCAGGTGCATGATGGCTACGCCTTCGCGCACATCGTCGGCGCCATAGCAGCGCACTGCAGCGCGTTCGCCCTTGGAGTAGGCTTTTTCGCGCACGATCGACAGCTTGCCGGTGGCATAGTCGAATTCAGTTTGCACGTAGGTAAATCCGTTGACGCGCGAGATGATCAACGCCGCATCTTTGCCCAGGCCGTTCAGAACCACGCGCAGCGGCGTTTTGCGCGCATTGTTCGCCGAGCGAGCCAACCCGATGGCGCCTTCCGCGGCGGCAAACGACTCGTGCCCGGCGCAAAAGGCAAAGCAGCCGGTCTCTTCGCGCAGCAGCATGGCGGCCAGGTTTCCATGGCCAATGCCGACCTTGCGATCGTCGGCAACCGAGCCGGGTATGCAGAATGCCTGCAAACCGGCGCCCAGAGTTTCAGCAACATTTGCGGCAACGGTCTGATGCTTCTTGATCGCGGCAGCCGCGCCAATCAGATAAGCCCAGCCGGCGTTTTCAAATGAAATGTTCTGGATGGACTTCACAATCTTGCGCACATCCACATTCTTGTCGAGGCAGATCTTCTCCGCATTTTCGAGCGACTCAATGCCCTGAGCGGCAAGAAAGGAATCAATCTGCGCAATTCTTCTCTCATATCCTTCAAATAAAGCCATGATCCTCTCCTTATTCCTTGCGCGGGTTGATGGTTTTAACGGCGTCGGCAAAGCGGCCATAAGTGCCGGTCGCCTTGGTAAGCGCGGTCTGCGCGTCCACGCCCTTGGCAATTGAATCCATCATGGGTCCAAGCCGTACAAACTTGTAGCCGATGATCTCGTTGTCAGCGTCGAGAGCGATTTCGGTAACGTAGCCTTCGGCCAGTTCGAGATAACGGGCGCCCTTTTCACTGGTGCCGTACATAGTCGCGGTTACGCTGCGCAATCCCTTACCCAGATCCTCCAGGCCGGCCCCGATGGGCAAACCGCCCTCTGAAAACGCCGTCTGGGTGCGGCCGTAGACGATCTGCAGAAACAGTTCGCGCATGGCCACATTGATGGCGTCGCAAACCAGATCGGTGTTCAAGGCCTCAAGAATGGTTTTGCCGGGAAGAATCTCAGCGGCCATGGCAGCCGAATGTGTCATTCCGGTGCAGCCAATCGTCTCGATAAGCGCTTCCTCGATGATTCCGTTTTTGACGTTTAATGTCAGCTTGCATGCGCCCTGCTGTGGTGCGCACCAACCCACGCCGTGGGTCAGGCCGGAGATGTCGCTGACCTCTTTTGCCTTGGTCCAGCGGCCTTCTTGTGGAATCGGCGCCGGGCCGTGATTCGGCCCCTTGGCAACGACACACATCTGTTCAATTTCGTGCGTATGCATTTGCAGTTACGCTCCTTTATTCAGTTGGGTTGAGTTCTGGCATTGCACCCACTTTGCTCGTGCCGAAAGGCGCAGAACACTATTGCGGGAGTGGAATTGTCCGGTAACTGGCTTAATTGTAGGTCGGCTGTAGAGCAGCTGGATGTGACGGCCAACGCAATACTTTGGCTATAAATTCAGTAATTGCGCCAGAAAAACTCCAGCCGAGATAAGGCGCCCAGTTGCGTCTATAGCATTTCGCTTGATCGATCCGCCCCATAAACACAGAACTACGTGCCCCATCGGTCAGCGTTTTTTGTTGAATGGGTGGGAGACCACAATCTCCCATCAGCTTTTACGGCTGCGCTGCAATTTTCACCTCCACAATTTGCAGTCCAGCATGGGGCGCTGCCGCACCCGGAAAAATGTAAAGAGGGGAAATTTCAATAAGGTTGAAACCAAAGCACTTATCACCTGTTTTAAACTGCAGATAATTACCTCCAGCCGGCGCACAATATCAAGTAGGTGTCCCAGAGCCAAAGAGGCCAATCAAATGTCGAGCGCAAAACCAAATCGAGCGGCAAAAGGAAGTCTCGCTACCCCGGTCCAATCGTCAGAAATGTGCCCGGTCCAAACTGTCAGGGATGTGGCCGGTCCGTACCCCGCCCGGTTTTTCACCCCCCCGGGTTTCCAAACGCCGTTTGTTCGCCTTTTTCTATGCTTAAGTGATTGATTACATTCGATAATGACTCGGGAAATAGTGGTAAGAAATCGTGCAAAACGTTCGATTCCAAGCTCTTTCAGCCAACAATCGACTGTTTTTGTAGTAAAAAATGGCCACCAACAATGCCGCCGCGAACCCGCCAGCTAAACTGGCTCGTCGCTCGCGCAAGCAACGTCACTGAGCGGAATTTAGACGAGTGCTGAAACGTTTCGCTCCAACCGGTTGAGCCGTTCGATTGCCGACTGCACGGCGGGCATTCCTTCTTCCTTGACTATTCGCGCCCGGTCGAGCGCCTGTACTGCAATGCGGCTGACTTCATGCAGCAGCTTGCGAATCTCGACCTCCAGGCGGTCCCGGCTTTCCTGAATGCGATTGAGAACATCGTTTTGTACGCGCGAGCTGTTTACTTCTAAAAGATGCCGCAGAAATTCTCGAGCATCGCTGGTGATGAGCTTGCGCCCACCCGCAAAAGGCAAAAAAATGTCGGCGAGCCATCGCAGCGGTGATGGGGGTTGTGCAATTCCGATAAAGTCCTCGAAAGTGAACCTGGAACGCACACGTAAACCCTTCTCTGGATCGAGCGCATGGGGCATCCGCGCAAGTTCGCCAAGGCCCGCGGCAGCAAGCTTTTCAAGAAATTTGTTTCCCATCTCTACAAATCGAAGAGCTGCAGCGCGATATTGATGCTCGCCCTCTTCCTGCTCAGGTTTGAGCCAGGGCATAACCTTGCGGCGCGAAATCTCCTGGGCAAGGCGCATCAGCCGGCGCCGATAGCGTGGGCCAAAACCGAGGGGTACTGACGGCAACTCCTCTGCAAATTCCGATGCAGATTCCGCCCACGCGGTTTGGAAGAACTGCTTGTGCCGTTCAACAAAAAAGTCTGAAATCCGCTGTTGCTCCGCCATAAACAGGAAATTCAGCTCGTGCATGGAGCGCTCAGCTTCGCTGATGGTTTCCTTCATCAAGTTGATACGCCGCTGGGATTCTTCGATTGGCCGCTGAAGCGCGTCGCGGTCCTCGCTGATGGTAACCAGCAGTTGCTCGCTTAAGCGCTGCAGGCCTCGGTCACAAGCGGCACGAACAAGATTTGCGCCCGAGTCCTCAACGAGGCGATGCAAACTTGCCAGCAGTTTCTCCCAATCCCGCTGCGGGCCGCGGTCTTCAATCCGTTCTACGGCACTGACCTCAAGAACCTCGCTCATGGGGCGATGCAGCCGTTTCGTGAGAACGTCGCGCGTGAACTGAGCCGCCGCCGCCCGCTCAGGATCGCTGGTGCGGTCGGCCTTGTTGATCACCAGGATCAAATTCTGAACCTGCTTGCCGATTGATTCCACCAGCGCCAGTTCCTCGCCCGCAATGGGCGGATCGGCGCCAACCACAACCAAAGCCGCATCAATGTGAGGAATAAACGCCTGCGTGGTTGCCGTATTTCCGGTGAAGATTGAGCCGAGGCCCGGCGTATCAACAAAGCACATGCCGGTGGACAACAAGGGGCTGGGCACAAATACTTCCGCGCCATCCACAGCCTTTTTGTTTTCGGGGTTTAGCTCTTCAGTTACATATTCCTTTAAGTCGGACAGGTCAACGTCGTGCCAGGAGCCTTCCTGCATGCGAACGCGCGCGTGAAGTTCGTCGCCAAACCGAATCACAGTAGGCACCGCCGTGACCGGAACATATCCGGTGGGCACAACTTCGCAGCCGACCAGAGCGTTAAGCAGTGTGGATTTGCCGCGCTTAAACTGACCGATGCAGGCTACATAGAATCGCCCTTCGGAAACCCGTGTCGCGAGCTCTCGTGCCTCCTCGGCGACAGGCTCTGCTTCAAGTTCCTGAGCGAATCTGCCGAGCCGCAACAAGCGGGAGGCGCCATCCATATATATGGATGTCTCAGCGGGAAGGCTGCTCAAATCCTGCACTGTCGAGCTACTGTTGAATTGCTGCATCTGATATCACGCTGGCGGGCGAACACCTTCCTGACGGACGAATCGGATCACATCGACATCAGACATGACGATCAGGCCCTCTTCAACCATGGCATCCAGGTGGGGAATCAAGCGGTTGATTTGCTCCTCTTTATCGATGATGGTCAACATAATCGGAGCATCTTTGGAAAACTTCCAATGGCTGGTGTGTCGAATTCGGGTACTTGATCCGTATCCTTCGATGCCACGGAAGACAGTGGCGCCGGCCATCCCAAGCTCCATGCATTTGGCAAAGATTGCTTCATGCAGCGGTTTGTCGTGCCACTTGTCGCCCTCACCAAAGTGAATGCGCAACATGCGTGCTTGAAACTGCTCTTTCATAATGAAGTCCCCATTCTTACTAATCTTTCCGGGTCATGCTATGCCTATGCAATATCAACATCCAGTGCGCGGTAAGAATACTTGATAATGCTCACGTCCGACATAACGACCAATCCTTCTTCCACCATCTGTTCTACCAGCGGAAGAATGGATTTCAGCTTTTCCTCGGTATCGACGGCCGAGAGCATGATCGAGCTGTCGTGGGACAGGTGCAGGGCTTTGTCTTTGTGAATTCGCCGGTGCGCACCATAGCCGAGGATGCCGCGGTAGACCGTGACCCCGGCAATGTCGTTGGCCCGCATGGCTTCAACAAGCGCTTTGTACAAAGGCTTGTCTTTCCAGCGATCGGATTCGCCGATATAGATTCGCATCATCCTGGCCTTGCCTTCGATCTTCAGGTGCTCGGGAGCCACCGGTTTCTTTTGCTTTGAGATCTGGGCAGGCTTTGCCACGGTAGTTTCCTGAATCTCGATCATTCCGCTTCCGGCCATCTCTTCAAGCTTGCCAAGAAGCTCATCCACCTTTTCACGGGATTCAATAAATTCAATCTTGAGAGGCAAATGATCTGAAATCTCAACCAAGCCGGCGGAATGCATGTGATGATCTGCGCCAAACCCGGCTACACCTTTCAAGACGGTTGCACCGGAGATGCCCCGGTAGAAGAGGAAGTCAAGGATGCTCGAATAAATCGGGATCCCGTGATGCGTTGATCCCTCACTCAAGTAGATGGTTACCTTCAATGCTTTTCCGGCGCTCAGCATATTCTCTCCCTCAGAAATCTAACTCGCGTTGTTATCGCCTTTTCATCAGAGGATCTCGGCAATCAAAGAGCCGCCCCACACTGCGGCAAGCCCAAGAATAAGGCTGCTAACTGCATAGAGCGCGGCGAGCAGGAAAGCACCGCTGCGAATGGTGGAAAGAGTCTCCCACTCGTAGGTGGAAAAAGTGCTGTAGGCGCCTATAAAGCCGATTGGCACAAGGAACCTCCAGGCGGGGTTCATATCCGCTCGCCTGGCCAGAAAGGTGAGCGAGAATCCGATGAGCACGCAAGCTGTCATATTGATGACAAAGGTGCCGTATGGAAATCTTGTCCCCATGCGGCCGGCAATCGTTGAGCCCACCCAGTACCTGGCAATGGAGCCGAGCGCGCCGCCGAACGCGATAAGTAAGTATTTCTGCAATCTGCATCTCCCTATCCATGGTTTCACTTACAGCTTGATCTAACATTTGTCGATGGTTACATCGGAGATTCCCGGTCCTTTGCGCCTAATTCCCGCCGGACATAACTGTCCATGCTTTTGACCATAGAGCTTAGCTCAAAAATGACCTGATTGAGTTCATCGACAGCGTCCTCTGGAACAGCGCCGCATCCGCGTAGATGTTTAGGCTTTAGCTCCTCAATGGCAATATCGACAAATGCCAGATCGGTTGTGATCAATCTTGTAACTTCAACCTCTGGCGGTTCGGGTTTCATCTGCTGCCAGTCTATCGTCCGCAGCAGCTGGGCTCGAAGCCGGCAGATATGACCTTCAATCTCCTGCGCCTGCGCGGGAGTAACATCAATCACGTACCTGGGGAACGGAGATTTCGATGCCGCGGAATGGAGAGCGTTCTCAATGTCGCAGAGCAGGCTGTCAATGTATTTGCAGGTAATGACCAGACGCCGCTGCTGAGGCTCGTTCAGCTCCCCAGGGCGTCGCGTCTTTTCAATTACTAATTCCGGTTCTGGCATGGCTGTTCCAGGTATTCTCATTTCGATAATCTGAATTCCCCAATCAATGAACGATCATCACTGGGCAGTGGGCATACTTGAGAACACGTTCCGTATTCGAGCCCAGCATCCAACGATGAAGAAGGGTATGGCTGCGCTTGCCCATCACGATGATGCTGGCCTGGATGGTTTCAGCCCTGTGAATGATCTGCTCCGCCGGATGGCCCACAACGATGTCCGTCTCGAGTTCAATCTCCTTTTGCCGGGCGCGTTCGCGGAGCGGCACGAAACTACGTTCATAGCGCTCACGCCCATCTTCGAGAACCGCGTTGAACTCTGCACTCTCAGCCGGCTCGGGCGGGCGGATCACGGCTATAACGAACAACTTGGCTTTCAGATCCCCAGCCATCGACAGGGCAACATCCAAAGCGTGCTCGGCATGCGGGGACGCGTCGAATGCAACCAGTATTCTTTGAATTCCAACAAACACTGAGCTTCCCATGAGCTTGACTATACCTCTTCTGCGGCCAATGAAGGTTGCGTCGCTTGTTCAGATGTTTTGCCCGGTTTTGCGTGGGGAAGAAGATGCCGGGGTAAAAAGAAAGAGTTCGCAATCATGGTGGGGATCACAGCGCTGGCGATGACAGTACCCACGATATAGGAGTACTGCGCCTGCGTAATAATCTGGTGATTGAGGCCAAAGAGCGCCGAGATGGTGCCGAATGTGAGGCCGGTTGACATCATAAGCGTGTAATAGGCGCCTGCCTTGCCATCGTATTTATGCGCCCTGACAGCAGGATACACAGCAATAGCTTTAAACAGCGACTTAGCCGTAAACAGGATGAGCAAGAGAAGGGGAGCGGCCATCAATGCCGGCACGGAGACAAACGATCCTGCGCGGATAAAGTAGAACGGCGTGAGCAGCCCGAAGGTAAGCGTGCGCAGGCGGCGAATAAGCGAGTGGTCTTTTCCTACAGTCCCAGCCAGAACCATGCCGATCATGTATGCAGGCAGCACCGCTTCGCTGCCAGCCCAAACGGCCAACCCGCCCAATGCAAAGAGAAAAAAGAGGAGGTATTTAGCTTCGAGTTCAGAGACGCGCCCGCCATATTTCCTGAAGAACCACGGCGTAAGAAAGGGAAGCGCTATAAAGGCCGCAATTGAAACCACCACAAAAATCATTGTCCTGATGGTGAACGGAGAGAAGATCAATCCCAGAGCAATCACGGTTCCAAGATCATTAATAAAGCAGGCGGCAAGAATCGCTTTTCCATATTCCGTGACGTTGAAACCAAGTTCCAGCATCACCGCATACACCACAGCAACCGAAGTTGTCGAAAGTGCTACACCACAGAGCCAACTCGGCATCATCGCCCAATGCAGCACGTAATGCGCGACCGCCGTGCAACCAAGAAAGGGGCCAAAGAATCCTGCCAATCCGATCACCGACGCTTCGCGCCACTTGGTTTTGAAGATCACCGGGTCGAGCTCCGCACCGGCGAGAAACGTCAGGACGATAGCGCCTGTTCCTGCCAGAAAGGTGATCCATTGTGTATTGCCGGCGAGGCCTTCTTTGGCAAGGAATACGCCGATGACAAGCTGGGCTACCGTGCCCACAACAATCTCAGATAGCGCTGTTGATATTTTGAACCAGATGGCCAGCAGCGTGGCAGCAAGCGCCAGACCTACCCAGAGCGCAGACAGAGCCCAAGTGTTCGTCATCAATGTGAACTCCTAAGTTTTAGATCAGGGACTCGGCCGGGACATGGCTCCGCAACAGGGTACCCTGTCAGGAGTCATCATCTGTCCGGCCTATTGGAATGGACAGCGGTTAAGGGTGAACTCCGTCACCACTGATTGCAAATATAGGTCTTGCGGTGCACCTTCGTCAAGACTGGGCAGCATCGAAGATGCAATCAACCCCGATGCTGCCAGCAATTCACAAGCCAATGTACGCTGATCGAGGCTGCTAGAACCTGACCATAATAGCCATTGTTGCGACTGTTTGGTTGGTGCGCAGATCAGGCCACCAGATAGCGGCCTTGCCCCCCTGCAAGCTATTACCGTTTGCGACACAGTACGCTTCCGCCTGAGCCAAACCAGACGAGTACAAGGCTGAACTGCTTATATATCCAGCACCGGAGGGAGCGCCGTTGGAGCAGGCATACTGCGATGGAGAGCTATTGTCACCTCCGGGGGGCGTGATGCCGCCGTGGCCGGTCCAGTAAGGAGTATCGGAATAGCGATAACCCGCCTCCCAGCGGAAGGTAATGAACTGGCTGGGCATGTAGTCCAATGTGAATGTGCCGTCGTGCATCTGGGCGCGATCGCCCGGGTTTTCAGTGTAGTACGGAGAGCTGGTTACTGCAGTTGCGCCATTGATGGGTGGCAGCAGCGTAAGGTAGCGGCCAGGGTTGGTCATCTGTCCTCCGCCCAGGGTGACGGCCCACACATCCTTCTTAAACCAAAAACGGTTGTACATCATCCAACCTTCAAAGGCTTGCTTGGGCCTGCCGTTCTTGCTGTTGTGGCAGTTCACGCCGCCATTGTAGGTATCGGTAGTGCCCATCTCAGGGGAAAGTCCCTGTGAATTTATTGCGCCATTCGAACTGCCATACGAGGCAGGGCCACCGCCGTATTCGCAGCCAAGGTCGCCGGTAACGCTAAAGGCCATTTTGTCGAGGAACTTCTTTGGCTTATCGTAGTACTTGATCTCAACGCTGTTGTCGGTGTGGATGCGCGAGCGAGTCGCTCCAGTACCCCCGGTAAGCTGACTTTGTTGCTCGAGAGCATCATCTTCACCCAGGCCGTAGTTATTCGATACGATATCAATCCACGGCTTGGGACGATAGAGAACCTGTCCACCCAGGCCGGGTTTACCGTTGGGCCGGGCGTACGTCTGCCACCCGTTGATGTACCATGGCTCGATCTTCAACTTGGCGGTGGGGAACCACTGAACGCGCACTCCATTGAAAAACCAAGGCGTGTTCGAGGAAACGAACGACGGCTGATAAGTCCAATTGTCGAAATTGTAGTAGCTGAACAAGCCGATGTAAGAGACAAAGATACCTGCGTCGACATTGAGGCCATGCTGCACATCCCAGTGATAGCCGCCCCAACCTTCTGCAATGTACTTGTAAGCGCCGGAGAGATCCCAACTGCCGCGGACCACGCTGCCGTCGTTGCGCGTGGTGGTAACAGCCCACAATCCGCCGCAGAGGCAGAGAAAGCGCCCTCGCACGTTGTCGATACGGATGTCGCCGCCGACGCTGATCTGCTCAAGTTGCCACTCGTCAGAGCGGAATGTCTCAGTCGATCCACCCAGGGTGTCATCCTCGGGGTGGTTCATATCGATGGTGTAGTTAGCGTCGGCGCGGAACTCGGGCGTGAAATACTTGGTGGCCATCGGGCTATCAACCTGGTGGCCGTTGTTGTTCAGCCAGGTCCAGTCGCCAGGGAACGGTTCGCCCTTGGTGGTGGTTTGAGCCGGGATCTCGGGAGCCGGCGGAGTTACAACCGGTGGAGGAGCCGCAACAGCCTGGCCAGGCGAACCGCCAGTTCCGCCCCCCTCGGCGTTACGCAATGCGCTGGCATCCGCATCCGCGTCTGAGGCGTCGTAAGTTGCCCCGCCGATATTCAACTCAGACTCCAGTTTCTTCATCCGGGCTTTTACAGCGGCCTCTGTCCTCGCTATATCCGCCAACTGTTGCTTCATCTCAACCAACTCTTTGACAACCGCATCGTTTTTCAGCGGAACCACTGCGGGGGTAGACGCAGCGGGGGCCGTACCAGATGCCGGCGCGGCATTTTCAGTGGCAGGGGTGGAAGTGGAGTCAGTGGTAGGCGCTGCGGGATTCTTTGTCGCTGCAATAGGGTTTGATCCTGGGCCCTCAAAGGCCGCAAAATCAACCAAATTTGTCTTATGCGCAGGCGAGCCAGCGTCAGAGTGCTGTGTGCTTTGTTTGTCAGGGTTTGGTGCCGAGCTTTGGGCCTGGCAAGTGTGTTGAACAGTAAACCCGCAAATTGCAGTAGCAATTATGATGGCCGTTCTGAAGTCTTTCTTCATTTGTAATCGATCTCCTCATTGCCTGGCATCTTAGGATTAAGAAATGCTGGATCTTATTGAGGGATAGCCGCTTCATTCAGCTCTCCTCACCTCAAGTCAGATTCTTGCGTGAAACGGCATAAGGGAGTCGAAAATAAAGTACAGTAAATTAGTAAGTGGCAGGACAATATAACTTAAAAGTCGCACAATTCTCGCGCTACTTTGTGATTGTTGGATTCAATCGAAAGATGCTTTTGTTGATATTGCTAGATTTATAAATGCAACCATCTAAATGCCGCGTTAGGAATACATAAAGAATCTATGAAGAGAAGAACTGATCGAGCTTTGAGAGCCTTTTATTCACAGGCTTTCCAGACGGATTCAAACTGGGAGATTACCGGCTTAGAACAGTAGAATGGTCAGTTGCCGGATAACGCTGAGTAAGTGGAAAAACAAGATGCTATATTCCATCGCAACATTCCAATCATTCGTAGGATTCGTGATATCTAATTCCGGAAAACTTAGCGAGATAATTCCGATTAAGAATACTTACTATTGAAAAGCTTGTGGCGAAAATAGAATAATCCGTCTGTGTCGGGCTAAATACATTCATAACTTCCAGGCCGAAAGTGTGCTCATGGCCTATGTTAATGTGCTCAGCTGTCCTGCTTTCGATTATTGCGTCATCCGGGCCACTACCATAACCCAGCGTTATGAATGTGCAGCCATCGAATCACCGGTCGTTTATCGTAAACCAGGCTTTCGAAAATCCGAATTCACTTTGTCCTGCCATGGGAGGGTTTGCTCGAACGGCATTCGCCGTATGGCGATGGCAAAATGATGCAATACAGGTTAAAGACCTGGTAGGGAAGAGGCGACTATCAATACCGGGTTGGTCTCTACCATAGCCGACCGCAGAGAACGGTGCATCGTTGAAGGCTTAGCTGGCCCAAAATTTCAATTTCCTCCCGCGATTTGATCTTTTCAGTTTTGAGGCGTACGCGCATAACCGTATTGATATCATAGATATAGATACAATGCTATCGGCATTATAGTAACCGAAAATAGTAACCTGCGCGGCCATCAAAACAGATGACCCATTATTGAATGTTAAGAATCACTAATTGACAAAGCACTCGCATCAGTAATAGGCTTCCACCACTTTAGAATATGGCTATTTTTCTGACGCCAAATGCGAATGCCGAGAGGAGCATTATGCCATCCACATTGTCCTTGTCACAATTTGTCTCCGTTTGCACCCGTCTCCCAATCAAGGTGCTTTGCGTAACAGCCGTTATCGCCCTCTTATTGTTCGTACCCTTCGCATCGGCGCAGAGTTCGCCCGAGTATGGTTCCATGTCTGCCTGCAACGGCATGACCGTGGGCAGCCCCACATACGGGCCATATGGTGGAGAGCTGAATAATTTTGTTCCGTTTCCATCAACCCATGCCTGGAATACCAACATCGCCAGCGCACCGCTCGACCCCAATTCGGCCTCACTGATGAGCACTATTGGAGGGTCCGATAAAGTCCATCCCGCATTTGGTCAGTCGCCCGCCGATGGCGGCATCCCTTACATCGTTGTTGACTCAACCGAGACTCCATCAGTGCCACTCGATGCGATCGACTATGCGGATATCGACGATGTCGTTGTAGCGCCGTACCCCGGAGGAGATGCCGTCCCTATCGAAGGCGATGCAGTCGATTGCTCGGGCTGGCCGGATAATTACTTATCTGACTCGCATACGCTCGTGCTTGACCGCGCTACATGCTGGCTCTACGAAACGTACCAGACGAATCGCTGCCCTGGTTCAAACGGCCAGGTACAGTTCGATGACGCCAACGAAACGATTTGGGACACGATCAATTACAACGCGCGGCCCTGGGGCTATACATCGGCCGATGCCGCGGGATTGTCGATATATGCCGGTCTGGAGAAGTACTCTGAAGCTGCCTCCGGTACGGTCAGTCACGCCATTCGCTTTTCCATGGGTACCACAAAGGGAGATTCGAATGGCGGGTATTTCATTATTCCGGCCATCCATGCCGCGAGTAGCAGCGGCGGTAATAACCTTCCCGAGGGCGCGCGACTGCGCTTGAGATCGAGCTATGACATCTCCGGTTTCTCCCCCATCAATCAGGCCATTTTAACCGGACTGCAACAGTATGGGATGATCCTGGCCGACAACGGCTCTAACTTCTTTATCATTGGCGACACCGACCCGAACTGGAACGACGACGATTTGGGTAATCTGAAAACCGTTACATCGGCTAACTTTGATGTACTCCAAATGGTGCCCGAATATGCGGGTATGGATGCGATTTCAGCGCCAACCGATTATCCCGAAACCGTGCCGTCGATTACTACTTTTACAGCAACGTCGACCAGCGTAAGCCCCGGGACTCCAGTCACCTTTAATTACACAGTTACCGGTACCAACTACAACGCCAGTTACACCGCGCAGACCGGCCTTCCTTACGCATACATTGACAACGTTGGCCCGCAGAGACTAAACGGCCCATGCCCGTGCAGCGGGAGCGTGACAATTACTCCCACGGCCACTCAGGAATATATTCTCTACGCTGCGAACTCTGAAGGACGGGTAAATAGTTCGACAATTACCGTCAAGGTGACAGGTTCCACGGTGGCTGCGCCGGTCTTCTATCCAGCGGCCGGTTCTTATGCGGATAACATAATTGTCCAGGTAATTATGAATACCCCATCTGCCGGATATACAACCTCTGGAGAGACGAACGCAACGTTCTATTACACGACTGATGGAACGACGCCAACAACCAACTCGACAAAGTATCTAGGTACTGACAATGGTGGCCAGGCGATCAATATGCCGGCAGCCGCAACGACTACGTTAAAGGCTATAGCTACGGTGCCGGGCTATACGGGGGCCAGTGCGGTCACCACCGCGACCTACATAACAGGCTCTGGGAGCACGGAATTGACCGACACTCCGGTCTTGAATCCGCCGCCCGGAACCTACAATTCAATCCAGACGGTTTATTTCAGCGATGTTACTGACGATGGTTCAAATGGCAATACGGTCTTCTATACCATCACGGCGGGTACAACTGGAGTTACGCCGGTAGCGCCCGGGATCCAATCCGGGAATCCTCCCACAGCCCCCACGCTTGCGTTCAACAATAACAATGGCTGCTATGCTTGCCCTCCAACTGCAGTGATTACCGTTGACACAACCTCTACCATTGAGGCTGTTGCAGAGGGCGTTTATACTACGACGCTCAGTGCGGTCGGATCAGGCACATATACCATGGTGGCGGGAACGCCCGCCTTCAATCCGGCAGGCGGGAGCTACGGTTCGGCCCAGACAGTAACCATCAGTTCGGTGACACCGTCGGCAATCATCTTCTACACCACGGATGGGACGACACCGACGACCAACTCGGCAATTTACACCACGCCGATTAGTGTTCCCGGAACAGAGATATTGCAGGCGTTTGCTACGTACACCGGCTTCGCCAATAGCACAATCGAATCGTCGCAATATACCATCGGAAATATGACGGGGACTCCCACGTTCAGTCCCGCACCTGGAATCTATAATTCATCGCAGACTGTAACCATCAGTGATTTAACCCCTAGTGCAACGATTTACTACACGACCAATGGAACGACGCCGTCGACCAGTTCGACAACCTATTCAGCCCCGATTACTGTGGCAGTCACGGAGACAGTGGAGGCGATTGCTACGGCTGGAAGTTCCAGCCAAAGCGCGGTTGGAAATGCTCCATACACGATTGGTGCTGTAGCCCCTTCGTTCAGCCCTGCAGGTGGAAGCTATGGACTGGCCCAGACGGTGACTATCAGCGATAGCTTCCCGAATTCAACCATCTATTACACCATCACAGCGGGGACAACCGGAACGACACCGACGACCGGCTCTACGGTCTATAGCACACCAATCACTGTTTCTGCGACAAGTGTCGTGGAGGCCATCGCTTCGGCTCCCGGCTTCAGCAATAGCCCAGCCTCATCGGCGGCATACAGCATTGGAGGTCCGGCGGCAACGCCCACTTTCAGTCCTGTGTCCGGGTTTTACACTGGCATCCAGACGGTAACTATCAGCGATGCAAGCGTAGGCGCATCCATTTACTACACCTTGACTACAGGGGCAACCGGAACGACACCAACGACTAGTTCGTCGGCATATACAGGTCCTATTGCAGTTACAGCGACAAGTGTATTGGAGGCGATTGCCGCAGGCGGTGGTTACACCGCGGGCTCGGCGGGATCGGCGTCCTACAGCGTCACCCTGCCAACAGCAGCGACGCCGACTCTTAGCCCCGGATCAGGAAGTTATGGTTCAACTCAATCCGTAACCATCAGCGATTCAACCGCCGGTACATCGATCTACTACACCACCGACGGAAGCACGCCCACATATCCAGTTACCGGCACTACGCAGCTATACACCGCACCGCTTAATGTTTCCTCAGCAATGACGGTGCAGGCGATTGCTGAAGAATACGGCTACAACAATAGTTCGGTTGGGTCAGCGGTGTACGCAGTGGGAGGTATCGCGGCAACGCCCGCCTTAAGCCTTGGAACCGGTACCTTCGTCGGCACCCAGTCCATAACCATCAGCGATGTAAGCATAGGCGCAACGATTTACTACACACTAACAGCCGGGACGACCGGGACGACGCCGTCGACTAATTCGACTGTCTATACAGGCCCGGTTACTATCTCCGCGAATAGTGTATTGGAGGCGATCGCTTCAGGCAGCGGATTTAGCACCGGCTTGCCCGTATCTGCGTCATACACCCTTCTGAATCTGAATTACGGCTCCCTGTCAGCCTGCAACGGAATGACGCTTGGTAGCCCCGCATATCAACCCTACGGCTCGAGCTACGGCGCATTGAACAATTTTGTTCCGTTCCCATCCACCAATCTTTGGAATACCAGCATCGCCAGTGCGGCAGTTGACCCCAATTCTTCATCTCTCATGAGCACAGTTGGTGCAGCTACTAAAATTCATCCCAATTTCGGTCAGTCGCCTGCTGACGGAGGCATTCCCTACATCGTCGTAGATTCAACTCAGACTCCAGCCGTGCCGCTCAATATTATTGCTTACGGAGGGAATAGCGATGTGGTCGTAGCGCCGTATCCCGCGGGGGATGCCGTTCCCATCGAAGGAGATGAAACCGACTGCTCCGGCTGGCCGGATACTTACTTAGGCGACGCCCATTCACTCGTGTTTGATCGGGCGACGTGCTGGATATATGAAACTTACAACACAAATCGCTGTACTGGATCGAACGGAGTCTCACAGATAAGTACCGACGGAGAGATCCTGTGGGATGCAGTCAACTACAACGCGCGTCCCTGGGGATGGACATCGGCGGATGCCGCCGGGTTGTCGATATTTGCCGGCCTGGAAAAATACTCTGAAGCAGCCTCCGGGGCAATCGGCCATGCCATACGTTTTACGATGCAAGATACATTGGGCGATTCAAATAACGGCTATTTCGTGTTGCCGGCAAGCCATGGTGCCAGCAGCAACACGTCGTCCAATTGGCTTCCTGAAGGGGCCCGGCTGCGCTTGAAGTCGAGCTTCGACATCTCCGGCTTCTCTCCCATCAATCAGGCCATTTTAACGGGACTGCAACAGTATGGAATGATCCTGGCAGACAACGGCAGCAACTTCTACGTCGGCGGCGATACCGATCCAAACTGGGATGACGATGATTTAGGCAATTTGAAAACTGTTACTGCGGCCAACTTTGATGTAATTCAAATGACGCCTGAATACGATGGCATGGATTCGAACTCAGCGCCTAACCACTATCCCGAAAGCCTGCCTACGATTACTTCTTTCTCTGCAACGTCGACAAGCGTAGCTCCAGGTACGCCCGTCACGTTCAACTACAGTGTGAACGGCACCAACTACAACGCTAACTACACCGCCGAGACGGGTCTTCCATATACTTACATTGATAACATTGGCCCGCAGAGACTTAGCGGTCCATGCCCCTGCAGCGGGAGTGCGACCATTACTCCAACAGCGACGCAGGAATATACGTTCTACGCATTGAACACTGAAGGTCAGGCGGTTAGTTCGTCGATTATAGTTCAGGTGACTGGCTCTACGCTGGCACCGCCGGTCTTTACCCCGGCACCCGGTTCCTATGCCTCTAGCACTGCGCTGCCTGTAACCCTGAGCACGCCCAGCGCCGCGGAAACATCCGCAGGTCTTACCAACGCGACGTTCTACTACACTACGAACGGATCTACGCCGACAACCAATTCGACGAAGTATACCGGTACGGGAACTACCGGCACGGCAATCAATATTGCGGCATCACTTACCTTGCAGGCCATCGCCGTAGTGCCCGGCTATTCAGGCGCCAGCACAGTTAGTTCCGGCTCTTACACCATCGGCAGCAGTTCGACGGCTGTTGATACGCCTGTATTGACGCCGCCGCCGGGAACCTACAATACCATCCAGACAATATATTTCCAGGATGCAACAGACGACAGCACCAATGGAAATACGGTCTACTACACCATGACCGCTGGCACTACCGGGACTGCTCCGACCGCTCCCTCGTCAGGCAATGCTCCCACGCTTCCCACGCTGGCGTTTAACGATAATGGAGGCTGCTTCGCTTGCCCACCCGCGGCAGTGATACCTGTAGGCACGACCACGACTTTTGAGGCCATCGCGGCATCGGTGGCCGGTGACTTGACCAACAGTGCGATCGCGACTGGAACATATTACTTTCAGGCGGGAACTCCTACCTTTAGCCCCGGCGGAGGAAGCTACTCTACAACTCAAACAGTGACCATCAGCTCAGTGACACAGTCTGCGACTATCTACTACACGACGGACGGATCCACACCATCTACTAACTCGGCGGTTTACTCTGGTGCGGTTACGGTTGCGTCGTCTGAGACAGTGCAGGCGCTCGCTACGTACACCGGCTTCTCCAACAGCAACATCGGGTCAGCTACATACATCATCCAGGCGTCAACGCCCACCTTCAGCCCTGTTGCCGGCAGCTACGGCACTCCGCAGACGGTAACCATCAGCGATACAACCTTAAGCACAACCATCTACTACACAACCGACGGGTCAACACCGTCGACCAGTTCGCCGGTCTACTACACACCTGTTACGGTTTCCTCGAATGAAACGCTGGAAGCACTCGCTACGGCTCCCGGAATCAACAATAGTACGGTCGCAACGGGGGTATATTCCATTGGTGGTCCGGCGGCAACACCCACCTTCAGCCTTGCGCCCGGAACCTATATTGGCACCCAGGCGGTATCCATTAGCGATGCCAGCGTTGGCGCAACCATCTACTATACCCTGACAGCCGGTTCCACCGGGACAACGCCGACTACTTCCTCAACGGTCTACACTGGAGGGACAATTTCTGTAGGCGTCACAAGTGTTCTGGAGGCAATTGCTACTGGCGGCGGTTACACATCAAGTACGGCCGCTTCGGCAGCTTTCACCATTCTTATTGCGACTGCATCTCCCGTGACATACGTACAGCAGTGCAATAAATACACGGCGGGTGGAGGAAGCTCTCAGTCGGCATCATGCACTCTCTCAGGAGTAACGGCCGGAGATACATTAGTAATCGGTGCCTGGACATCCGCCGCGTCATTCTCTTCTATCACCTCTACGACTGGCACGCCGGTAAGCGTATTTGCTAACTACGCCGGCAATGACGGTGACGAAGCCGTTTATCTATTGCCAAACGCTACGTCGGGAAGTATTACGATTACTGCCAGTAACACGGGCTACTACACTCCAATCTGGGTTTCAGTAACTGAATATACCAATGTGGCTGCTTCTCCACTGGATGCTGATGTCGATGCGTCGACAGGTAATTCAAATTATGGCGCCACGGAGATATCCACAGGCAACTTCACTACAACAGCCCAATATGACATGTTGTGGACCCTCTGTGTTGGATCGCCAGGGCAGACATTCTCTGTTGGCGCTGCTCCAATTACTTGGACTCAACTGCTGAATACAAATCCAGGTGTGGTTTTCATTGAGGAAGATGGGCTGGCCAATACCCCTGGAACTTACTACGGCCAGTGCGACAAAACCAGCTCCGGCTATGATCAGGACCTCTTCACCGTTGCTCTCAAGACAGCTGCATCGGTTGCGGCAACACCCACTTTCAGCCCAGTAGCCGGCGGTTATGGACTGCCTCAGACGGTAACCATCAGCGATACAACCCCCGGCTCAACCATCTTCTACACCACCGACGGCAGCACACCGGTCTATCCGATGACTGGAACCACTCAGCAATACTCAGGCCCGATTACTGTCTCCATATCGTCGACAGTGAAGGCGCTTGCAGCGGCTCCCGGTTACATCACAGGCGGAGTCGGATCGGCTGCTTATGCCATAGGAGGCACAGCGGCAACACCAACACTAAGCCCTGGTACAGGCGGCTTCAGTTCGCCGCAGACGGTAACCATTAGCGATATGTCTACAGGCGCATCGATTTACTACACATTAACTGCCGGGACAGTCGGCTCAACGCCCACAACCAGTTCGACGCCTTACACCGGTCCGGTTACTGTTTCCGCGACCAGCGTGTTGGAGACTATCGCTTCTGGCGGCGGCTTCTCTACAAGCTCGATCACATCGGCGACATACACACTTACAGCTGCTGCGCCGTCATTCAGTCCAGCCGCCGGGACCTATAGTACATTGCAGACGGTAACCATCAGCGATACAACACCGGGAGCAACAATCTATTACACGACAAACGGAACTGCTCCAACAACCAGTACAGTAACGCACGGCACAAGTCCCCTCAATGTATCCGTCTCTACCTCGCAGACATTAGAGGCGATCGCTGTAGAAACTGGATTCGGTAACAGTACGGTTACATCGGCGGTGTATACACTTACTGTGGGCACACCGTCCTTTAGCCCTGCGGCCGGTAACTACCTTACGGCACAGGCGGTTACCCTCAGCGATACAACCCCAAGCGCATCGATATACTACACAGTTACCGCGGGAACAACCGGTACGACGCCCACTACCGCCTCAACGCACTACACTGCTCCGCTTACAGTTTCTGCGACAGAAGTTGTGGAGGCACTCGCGATTTACAGCGGCTTCAACAACAGCACGGTTTCAACGGCGGCATACATCATTGGTATTGCAACGCCCACGTTAAGCCCCGGCAGTGGAACCTACTCTGCGATTCAGACAGTTACCATCAGCGATGTGACCGCGGGCTCAGCGCTCTACTACACCACAAACGGAACCGCGCCGACAACCAGTTCGGTGCTTTACAGTGGCCCGATTGCTATTTCCAATCCGGAGACATTGGAAGCGATTGCTGCGTTGAGCGGGTCTAGCAATAGTCCGGTCGGGTCAGCGGCATACGCTTTTGCTGCCCCATCAGCCTCTCCGACTTACGTGCAGCAGTGCAACAATTACCTACATAGCAGCGGGGGTACAGCGAATTCATGCACGCTGAGCACAGTAACGGCAGGGGATACTATTGTAATTGGTATCTGGACAACTGCTGCAACCTTGTCATCAGTCACTGCCACAACGGGCACGCCTGTGGTTGAAATATCCGACTACACTAACACCACCGCAAACTACAGCAACGGCTATCAGAGCGTCTATATTCTGCCCAACTCTGCAGCGGGGAGTATTACGTTAACAGTCAATACGCCTGCCGATTACACTGATAGCTGGATCTCAGCAGTCGAGTATACCAATGTTGGGGCATCTCCATTTGACGGAAGTGGAACCGGCAATCTCCATAACTATGGAGCCGCCTATCTAGCCTCAAGTGCGTATACTACGACTTCTGCAAATGACATGTTGTGGGCAATGTGCTCTGATCTGCCTGGGGTCGCATTTACTGTTGGAGACGCGCCAGCCGGAGTTACATGGACATCACTTTATAACGCGGATGATGCCGGCGCTCAGCTCTTCCTTGAAGACGGAACGGCCGGTGCAGCGGGAAGTTACTACGGAGATTGCGATAAAACCGGTAGCGGTTATGAAACAGATATCGTATCTATCGCGCTCAAGGGAGCTGCACCAGTTGCGGCAACGCCCACCTTCAGCCCTGTGGCTGGAACCTACACAACCACGCAGTCGGTAACCATCAGCACCATCACTCCGGCGTCAACCATCTACTACACCACAGACGGATCAACGCCAATAACCTCCTCATCCGTCTATATGTATCCGGTCAATGTGCCAGCTTCGGAGACGTTAAGTGCAATTACCGTGGCCACCGGTTACGGCAATAGCTCGGTTAGCTCAGCGGCATACACCATTAACCTGCAGCCGGCATCTACGCCCACCTTCAGCCCTGTGGCGGGAACCTATACCTCGGGCCAGACAGTAACCATCAGCGATTCGACCCCAGGCGCGATCATCTACTACTCCGTGAACGGGACGATGCCGGTAACTGGTGGGCCGACCTACTCCACTCCGATTAGTGTTTCCTCGGATCAGACATTAGTGGCGTTTGCAACAGCCAACGGCTATACACAAAGTGCAACAGGTTCAGCAGCATACACGATACAGACGGCCACACCCACCTTCAGCCCCATCGGCGGAAGCTACACTGCGGTCCAGACGGTGACTATCAGTGATACAACCCCGGATGCGGTGATCAACTATACGACGGACGGATCGACGCCGACAACCAACTCAACGGTTTACTCCACCCCCGTCATTGTTTCTACTTCTGAGACATTGAATGCGGTTGCAACCTCCACCAGCTACCTCGGGGGCTTCGCTACTAGCCCGGTCGGATCGGCGGCCTATACCATCAACCTGCCGACGGCGTCCACGCCCAGCTTCAGCCCCGGATCTGGAAGCTACGGTACGGCGCAGTCGGTAACCATCAGCGATACCACGCCGAGCTCGACTATCTACTACACCACCAACGGAACTGCGCCGACAACCGGCTCGTCGGTCTACTCGAGCGCCATCAGCGTTTCATCAAATGAAACGCTGGAAGCCATCGCTGTTGCCTATAACTATCTCAACAGCGCGACTAACTCGGCAACTTACACCATCGCCGCGGCTACGCCCAGCTTCAGCCCGGGATCGGAACCTATGGCTCTGCGCAGTCGGTAACTATCAGCGACACGACGCCAAGCGCGACCATCTACTACACCACCAACGGGACCACGCCGTCGACCGGCTCTTCGGTCTACTCAGCGGCGATTACCGTTACCGGCGCGGAGACGCTGGAAGCGATTGCAACGGCCAGCGGCTACGGCGCCAGCGCGGTTGCTTCGGCGGCCTATACAACTTCACCGATTCAACCCACCTTCAGCCCCGGGCCGGGCACTTATGCGGGCACGCAGACGGTAACCATCAGCGATGCAACCGGCGGCGCAACCATCTACTACACCACCAACGGCACCACGCCCACGACCAGCTCAACAACTTACAGCGCTCCGGTTAGCGTAACAGCGACGGAGATAGTCGAAGCGATTGCCGCCATCTCCGGCGCGCCTGCGAGCGCGGTAACATCGGGCATCTACACCATCGAGACGCCGGCTGTGCTCACTACGCCCGCGCCGGGCAGCACGTTAACAGGCACCAGCGTCACCTTCGCGTGGAGCCCGGGCAACACGGCCAAGAACTTTGAGCTCTGGGTGGGCACCACCGCGGGCTCGAGCAATCTGTATAACTCGGGCTCAGTGACGGCAACGTCAGAGACGGTCTCCGATCTGCCCAGCAATGGGCAACCGGTGTATGTGCGCCTTTACTGGTACATCAACGGAAGCTGGAGTTATGCCAGCTACACTTACACGGCAACCGGCGCGCCGACACAGGCAGCGATCACCACGCCCGCGACAGGCAGCACATTGACGGGCACCAGCGTGGCCTTTGCGTGGACGCCGGGCAACACGGCTACTAACTTCGAACTCTGGGCGGGCACCACCGCGGGCTCGAGCAATCTGTATAACTCGGGTTCGGTGACGGTGACAACCGAGACCGTCACCGACCTGCCCGGCAACGGTCAGCCGGTGTATGTGCGGCTCTACTCGTACATCGACGGCGCCTGGGAATATACCAGTTACACCTACACGGCAACCGGCTCGGCGACGCCGGCCGCACTTACAGCTCCCACGCCAGGCAGCAAACTGACGGGCACCAGCGTGGCCTTTGCGTGGACGCCGGGCAATGTGGCTACGCAGTTCCAGCTCTGGGTTGGCACAACCAGCGGCTCGAGCAACCTGTATAACTCGAATGCGGTAACAGCTACCACCGAGACCGTATCCGATTTGCCTGACAACGATTCGGAGGTGTATGTGCGGCTCTACTCATACATCGCCGGAGCCTGGCAATATACCAGCTACACTTACACGTCGGCGGGCACGGTGACGCAGGCTGCGCTTACCACGCCCACGCCGGGCAGCACGCTGACGGGCACCAGCGTCACCTTTGCGTGGACGCCGGGCAACACGGCCAAAAACTTCCAACTCTACCTGGGCAGCACCGGCGTGGGCACCAACAACCTGTATAACTCGGGCTCGGTGACGGTAACATCGGAGACGGTCTCCGACCTGCCCAGCAACGGAGAGAAGGTGTATGCAAGGCTGTTCTCGTACATCAACGGAGCCTGGGTATATACCGATTACACTTACACCACCATGGGCGCGCCGACGCAGGCTGCGCTTACCACGCCCACGCCGGGCACCACGCTGACGGGCACCAGCATAACCTTCTCGTGGACGCCGGGTAACACGGCCACGCACTTCCAGCTCTATCTTGGCACCAGTGCAGGCTCGAACAACCTGTATAACTCGGGCTCAGTGACGGTAACATCGGAGACGGTCTCCGACCTGCCCAGCAACGGCCTGCCGGTGTATGCAAGGCTGTTCTCATACGTGAACGGAGCCTGGATATATACCGACTACACCTACACAACCGCCGGCGCGGCGACTCCGGCTGCACTTACCACGCCCACGCCGGGCAGCCAGCTGACGAGCAGCAGCGTGACCTTCTCGTGGACGCCCGGCAACACGGCCAAGAACTTCGAACTGTGGCTGGGCTCGACCAACGGGGCATCGAACCTGTATAACTCGGGTTCGGTGACGGTAACATCGAAGACCGTGACCGGGCTGCCGAACAATGGCGAGAAGATATATGCAAGACTCTACTGGTACATCAACGGCGCCTGGCAATATGCCAGCTACACCTATTCGGCGTTCTAACCATGGACTAAATAAAGAAGAGAAACATATATAAGGTTAATTTGAATCGCACCGTTCATCTCCGGAGCTAACGCCGGGGATGGGCGGTGCGATAGTTTATTGCTGGCAGAGAAGACTGGCGATAGGGCGTAGTCGGGTTCAGCGCATAGACTTGATAGCCTGGGATATTTTATGTAACTAATTGATTATTATGATCTTATATGGCGGAGAGGGGGAGATTCGAACTCCCGAAGGCCTTGCGACCTTGCCTGATTTCGAGTCAGGTGCATTCAACCGGGCTCTGCCACCTCTCCGCGTTGTAACGTCTTCATCAGAGGCGAAAACACAGCGTTACAGATCTAGTCTACCGGTAAACGGAGTGCATCTGCAATGCCTGCACGCTCCAAGTGCCTGCTCGTGCATTGCTTTTCCCATCAACACTTTCTGAGGCTGGATTCAGGCCTTTACGCGTTCGGCGAAGTGGCTGGCCAGTTCTTTCACATTGCGATGCAGATCATATTGTTTCAGGATGCGTTTCCGTCCACTGTTGGAGAAACGCTCGCACAGAGCCGGGCTGTCAATTAGCTTAGCAAGGGCATCAACCAGAGCTTCCAGGTCAGAAGGCGCAACCAGCAGGCCGTCGGTCCCGTCGCGAATTAGCTCAGGAATGCCAGTGATCTGCGTTGAGACACAGGGAATCCCCATGGCCATGGCTTCCATCAGCACTACCGGAAGCCCTTCAGCAAAGCTGGGAAGGCAGAACAGGTTCGCCACCGCGTAAAAAGAACGTATGCGATCCTGATTCATTGCGCCTTCAAAAATGACGTTGTCGACAATCCTGTTCTGTGCAGTCTGTTTGCGCAGCGAAGCTATCTCAGGCCCCGTGCCCAGCAGGCGAAGCCGTACACGGCGTCCTTGCAGGATCAGCTGCCCCACTGCATCAATTAACATATGCTGCCCTTTGGCCGGGATGAGGCGACCGACACAGAGGATTTCAAAAAATTCCGGTGTAGCCGCTCTGGACTGAGGTGAAAATAGCTGTGGATCAACGCCAAGACGCGAAATGATGAATTTATTCCAGTAGATATAGGGAGATAACATCATTAGCTGGCTGCGAGCATAGTTACTGATACAGATGACAAAGTCAGCCGCCGCAATTTTTTGCTCGAGGTACTGGCCTTTGGCGTCGTAAAATTCATCGGGTCCGTGGACGGTCATCGAGAATCCGTATCCGAAGACGCAGCCCACATACATGCCTACGGTTGCGGCCTGCTGCGCGAGGTGGCAATGGATGTGCGTCAGGCTCAGCCTCCGCATCCAACGGCCCACCATCAAAGCTTCAGTCAGATACATCAAATTGAAGAACAGTTTCTTCAGGTCGAGTCCACCCAGGCGTAAGAGCAATCGAATACCGCGAACGTAGCCGAGGAAGTTTCGCAGAAGAGCGAGCAAATGAGCATTTACGGCACCGGTTAGTCCATGGCTCTTGACGCAGTAGGTGCGCGCGGCTTCAGAAGCTTCGTCGTCTGTGAGTTGGTCCTTTGAGCGGTCCGGCGGGTTGATTGAGGCGGTTTCAATGCGCAACCCCAGGGCTCGAAGCGCAAGAACTTCCCGCAGGACAAAGATCATCGACAGGGTTGGATAGGTGCTGACCAGATAGGCGAGAGAGCAGGCTGGGGCTGCTGAGGACGTTTGCATGCCGGGTACATCGAGGTGGTTCGAGTCTGACATACCGATAGTCCTGACAGTTGAAAGGTGGTACAGCTGAACAAGCTGAGCAATACAATGTGCATCGAGTTGCGGCTCGGCAACCGATGATTCTCAAAATGTATAAGGATATCCCGGCATTGCGCAACAATACAGTTCATATGAGCCATAATCGGCAGCCTCTTGGCATAACTGAACCAGGCACTTCTGCTTTGGCTATGAGAAAGCGGCACGAATTTCGCCTCAAATCGCATCCGGAGCTGATGCCGGCAAGCAACGGCATATACAGGTTAAAATCATAGTTTCCAGCACCTTCGCCCGCGCGGTTGCATCTCTGCTATTTAGCTGGCTGGAAGTTCGGTATTTTATGATGGAATTCCACATTTCGCGGACTGCGCGTGAACGCTACCGGTTTGAAGAATCCCTCTTCTCCTTTTCTGGGAACGTAGTTTTTGCCAATCTGGCCGGAGCCCGCGAGTTTGCCCAGCGCATGAATCTGGTGCGCGACGCTGATAGGCATCCCGAACGGGCCATTCACGCCGGCGCACTTTACGCCATGGGCCTGATCGACGAAGCCAGTCACGTTCTGATAGCGCGCTACCGTGAGCAATTCGATCCAGAAATAATGACCGGCGCCCTGGACTGGTTTTCCTCGCAGGTAGGCGCAGAGGCGCTCGACGGCATGCTGCTCACATTTGTTGAGCAATTTCCAGGTTCCAGCGTGATTCGTGGCCTGGAGACGCCCGAGCAATGGCTGGCCAGCGCAACAGAGGGCACTCCCCATCGCGCCGCCGCGCTTGAGGAGCTGCTGCTGCTGTGGGCCGCCAACCGCAATGAAGCTTTCAAGCCATTCGAAGAGCTTTTCGAAGATAAGACTCTGGCTGAAAAAACTGTCTACCGTAAGGTAACGCAGCAATTTCCTGAATACTTTGCCTCCCGGCCGCTGGTTGCGCTCGCGGACTCCAAACCCATCAGCCTTCTTGACCTGTTACGCGCGCCGGCAGTGGGCTCACCCCGATCTCTGAACGACCAGCTCGCCCTCATCCGGCGGCTCTGGAAGCCACTGCTGGGCGATAGCCTGGAGCGCTTGCTACTGCTTGCCGGCGAAGTTCTTCATGAGGAAGAGCTGGCTATCTGGATGCAGTTCAATCCCCCCAGTGCTCAGGATGCTGAGACGACGCGCCGTCTTGCCCGGCAGCAAGGGCCTTCGGTGATAAGCCATTCCGAGGTGCCGGTTTTCGGTGATCCGGCGCACGAATATGAAAAGTTCAGCAAGGATATGGCGTGGATGCCCACGGCTGTTCTAATCGCCAAGAGCACTTACGTATGGTTGGCGCAACTGAGCAAACAGTATGGTCGGGCGATTACACATTTGGATGAGATTCCCGACGAGGCACTCGAAGAACTGGCGCGGCGCGGACTCAACTCGCTGTGGTTGATTGGTGTTTGGGAGCGTAGCCGCGCGTCGAAGACCATCAAGCAGCTATGTGGCAATCCGGACGCAGTAGCATCAGCCTACTCGCTCTTCGACTATCGGATTGCCGAGGATCTTGGCGGCGAGGCGGCATACACCAATCTTCGCGATCGCGCCTATCGGCATGGGGTCCGGCTGGCCAGCGACATGGTGCCAAACCACATGGGTATTGACTCGCCCTGGGTTATTGAGCACCCCGAGTGGTTCATCTCCAGGCAGGATTCGCCTTACCCCGCTTATAGCTTCAACGGCCCCGATCTCTCCCACGACGGTCGCGTGGAGATCAAGATTGAAGATCACTACTTCGAGCAGTCCGACGCTGCCGTGGTCTTCCGCCGCCGCGACCGAGCCACAAACGAGACGCGCTACATTTATCACGGCAACGATGGAACCAGTTTCCCCTGGAACGATACGGCACAGCTCGATTACCTGAATTCGGCTGTGCGCGAGCAGGTGATTCAAACCATTCTGCATGTTGCACGGCTGTTTCCCGTTATCCGTTTCGACGCTGCAATGACACTGGCCAAGCGGCATTTCCATCGGCTCTGGTTTCCCGGCCCGGGATCCAGCGGCGCAATTCCATCCCGCGCAGAATTCGGCATGAGCCAGGCGGAATTCGATCACTGCATGCCACACGAGTTCTGGCGCGAGGTCGTCGATCGCGTGGCCGCAGAAGTCCCAGGCACGCTACTGCTGGCTGAGGCCTTCTGGCTCATGGAGGGCTACTTCGTCCGCACCCTGGGCATGCATCGTGTTTATAACAGCGCCTTCATGAATATGATGCGCGACGAGGAGAACGCCAAGTACCGCTCGGTCATCAAGAACACCCTCGAATTTGATCCCGACATCATGAAGCGCTATGTCAACTTCATGAGCAATCCCGATGAACGCACGGCAATCGACCAATTCGGTAAAAGCGATAAATGCTTCGGTGTGACTGCGCTGATGGCTACGCTGCCTGGCCTGCCCATGTTTGGCCACGGCCAGATTGAGGGATTCACCGAGAAATATGGCATGGAGTACCAGCGGCCGCGTTACGACGAGACTCCCGACCAAGGATTAGTCAATCGCCACCAGCGCGGGATTGCTCCGCTGTTGCACCGTCGTTGGCTATTCGCTGAAAGCAGCAACTTCCTGCTTTACGATTTCTATCAGGATTCGGGCAAGGTAGACGAGAACGTCTTTGCATATTCCAATCGCAAAGATGGTGAACGCGCTCTCGTGGTCTATAACAATCGCTACGGCAATACTCACGGCACAATCGATTTCTCCGCTGCATACGCCGACAAGGGCGCAGGGCAGCTTCGACAGCAGCGCTTGAGGGAAGGGCTGGGCCTCGACAGCGGTTCAGGCGCAGTGATTGCGTGGCGCGACTCGCTGACCGGGCTCGAATACCTGCGACGCGCATACGATCTAGCCGAGCGAGGTCTGACCCTCGATTTGCATGCCTACCAGTGCCACGTTTTTCTCGATTGGCGGGAGATGCAATCAACGGCGGAAAAGCCCTGGGAACGGTTGTGCAATCACCTCAACGGGCGCGGCGTTCCCAACCTTGACGATGCGCTGGTGAATCTTGAACTGCGTCATGTGCACGATGCGCTTCGCCAGCAACTCGATCTGGCTATTGTGCGGCAGCTAGCCGACCTGGCGGAACGTCCCCGCAGTTTTGCGGGCAGGCTCAGCAAGAAGAACGTGCAGGAGCATAACGAATTCATTGAGCAGGCATGGGCACGCTGCGAAATCTTTATGCATGAGGCGCAGATGGCCTATGCCTTGCGCATTGCACAAGAAATCAAAGCGACAGACGCCGTCCAGGCGGCAGTTAATCCCGCATTGCTGGCCTCTGACTTCCGCGAACGTTTGAGTGCAGTTTTGCGAATTCCAGCTATCGAAGCGCTCTCTCTGTCTCCCTGGCCCGTTGCCGCCCGTCGCGTGCTTCCCAGTTCCAGTCCGTTGTTTACTGCTACGGCGATGTGGGGGCCAGTTTTTGGCTGGTGCGTGTTGCATTTGCTCGCTGAGTCTATCGATGCTGAAAACCAAGACTGCGTGGCGCTGGATTTGTTTGACCGGCTCCGTCTGCGCGAGCCCTTCGCCCAGGCATTTGCCGCCCTCGGATTCGCGGACGAGGATAGTTGGCGCGCCGCGGCACGGATCAAGGTTTTGCTGCTCAGCAGAGCAGGCGTCGGTAAAGCATTCGTAAAAACCGGCGAAGCCAAGTCCGCAGTTGATACGCAGCCCCCAGCATCCGTCGTTCCCGAATCAGTTGTTGGAAAGGGAAGTGAGGCAAGAAAACCGGCCGCAAGTGAGTCGGTTGCAAGCGCAGAGGATCTTGCAGGAAAGGGAAGCGGACCGCTCTCGCCGGACTTGTGGCATGATCCGGACGTGCGTTGGCTGACCGGCCTGCACCAGACGGAGGGGCACACCTACCTGGTTCGTGAACCGTATGAGGAGATGCTCTGGTGGCTGCAACTGCCTACGCTTCTCAGCATGGCTGGCAATCCGGCGGTCAGCCGCAAAACAGTGAAGGAACTGAGCAAGACCGTTGATGATTCCCTGGCTGCTGTCGCTTATGCAGGCTATCGAATCGATCAGCAGTCTGGTAAATCTGTTGGTCCCAACGCTGAAATCATGCAGGAATCAGCGCAGGAATCGCAGCCTTCGGAGCAGGAAAAGCCGCAAACCATTCTTTGAGAACTGCGGGCAGCTTTAATTCCATTTGTCCCAGCCGCCTGCGACCCGTAGAATCACTAGAGGACCGACGGCGAAGTTGTCCGGAGCGGCACTCAGGTATCAATGAGCGAAGAGGAATCAGGGACTTCAATTCCGGCGCAGGCGATCTCGCCGGCGTGGATCAAAATCGAACAAGCGCGGCATCCCCAGCGGCCTTATCCCATGGACTTTATCGAGCGGATCTTCACCGATTTCAGCGAGATTCACGGGGATCGCGCCTTTGGCGACGACGAGGCCGTGGCCTGCGGAATGGCGCGTCTGGGGGCGGACGAGGTGATGGTCATCGGCAATCGCAAGGGGGGTAGTACCAAGGAGCGGGTGCGGCGCAACTTTGGAATGCCCCATCCCGAGGGCTACCGGAAGGCTCTGCGGTGCATGAAGATTGCCGAGAAGTTTGGTCGGCCGGTGATCAGCTTTATTGACTTGCCGGGCGCCTATCCAGGGCTGGGCGCCGAGGAGCGCGGACAGGCTGAGGCTATTGCGCGGAACCTGCTGGAGATGGCGCGGCTGCGGGTGCCTACGATATCGGTTATCAGCGGCGAGGGTGGATCGGGCGGGGCGCTTGCACTGGCCGTCAGTGACCGGGTGCTGATTCTAGAGAATGCGCTTTACTTTGTGATTACCCCGGAATCATGCGCGGCCATCATGTGGCGCGACGCGGCGCACAAGCAGTTGGCGGCTGAGGCTATGCGCATCTCCGCGCCTGAGGTTGCGGCGCTGGGGTGCGTGGATGAGATCGTGCCAGAGCCGCCGGGCGGCGTGCACACTGACCGGGAGACGGGTAGCGGGCTGCTGGGCAGCGCGCTGAAGAAGCACCTGGCCACCCTCAGGGCCATGCCGGTGGATGAAATGATTGCCGCGCGGCAGAAGAAGTTCCGCAACATCGCGCAGTTCTACACGGAAGGCTAACGGCGATGAGCACTCCCCAGGCGAATACCAGCTCACGCGGCGGCCGTTTCCGCGCTTACATACAATTTGTTGCCGCCGTTCTCTACTTCTTTCTGGCGCAAAGCCTGGCGCACCACAGCGCGCAGGGGCTGGCGAGAGAGCAGTGGTCTCCGCTGGTGGAGCAGGGGATTCTTGTCTTCCTGCTGATGCTTGGCTATGCCGGAATGGGCTTTTGGCTTGACCGGCAGACGCATCCGATTCGCGAGCAGGGATTGCCGCTGCGCGAGGGCTGGCGGGGCGAGGCGGGATTGGGACTGGCGATTGGCTGGGCGCTGGCTGTGGTTTGCGTATTGCCTTTGCTGGTTGGCGGGATCGCCATTGTGCTCAACCTGCAGCCTTCGGCGTGGGGATGGCTGCTGGCCGACGGGGCATTCTTTGCGCTGGCGGCGCTGGCTGAAGAGGTCGCCTTTCGCGGATACGGGTTTCAGCGGTTTGCCTATGCGATGGGGCCGATTGGCGCGACGCTGGGATTTGCAGCCTTCTATGCCATTGTTCAGGCGCTGCTGCCGGGCTCGAGCCATGCCAGCGTGGCTGTTTCAGTGGTCTTCAGTGTACTGCTTTCGGCGGCTTACCTGCGGACGAAGGCTCTGTGGGTTAGTTGGGGACTCAATTTCGGCTGGAAGGCAAGCCGCGCGCTGCTGTTTGGGCTTGCCGTCAGCGGCGTGAACAGCCACTCGTCCGTGGTACAGGGCGATCCGATGGGGCCGTTCTGGGTTACCGGTGGAGGATTCGGGCTGGACGGTAGTTGGGTGGCTTTTGTGGTGCTGCTGGCTGCGCTGCCGGTGCTTTTCAGGCTTACAAGCGATCTGAACTTCCGGTACAACGCGCTAGTGATTGTTGCGGGAGGGATTCCGGTTGACCTGGATGCTGCGGCCAGGCGCCAGCATGATGCCGCCATGGGACCCGCGGCTGAGCCGGCTGCGCCCGGATTGGTGCAGATCAATCCGGTTTCCTCGCTGCCACAGACTCCTTCAGGGGCGAATCAGGATAAGTAACCGTCAAAACGGCGCGGGGTTCGTTGAGGTAAACTTAGAGGAGCGAGTCCCGCAGGTCTCAGGAGCAATCAGAGGCAGGCAAACGACCGCGCCGTTGAAGCCGTCCCAATGCGGATGTGTGCAGAGACAATCACAGAAGGAGAAACACCCAATCGATGGCAAAGATCGCAAAAACAGGTGACCGCAAGAAGGAAATGGATACGACGAAGTCGACGGACTGCCCCAAGTGCAAGAAGCCGACTCGGATTGTGAAGCGCGTGAAGGACCGTGAACGCGGCGTACCCGGTGGAGTGTATATTTCATGCTCGGTGTGCGACTTCTACGAGAAGCTTTAAGCACTGCTTAAGGTATTGCAGAGTACAGAAGCCCGGCTAAATGCCGGGCTTTTTTGCATATGTATATTTCGAGGACGCATTGCGGAAGGGATTCGCCGCGTCCCTACAGGAGGCGAAAGATAAATTGGGGCGCGGTCCCCGGATTTCATCCAGGGCTATTTTCATTTCATCCCAACGGGATGAGGAGTTAGTCTTCCGCGCCTAAAGGCCTCTTCAATCTGGTTGGCTTTATGCAGGGGTTGAAACCCCCGTCTCCCTCCGAAACGCAGGTCCTTCGACTCTCTATGTCCGCTACGGCGGACTCCGGTCGCTCAGGATGACAGTGTTTATATTTATTGGGCATTGGCGGCACAGCTGAAGCTGTGCCCTTTCAAAACCCATTTATAAAGTAGCCGTTAGAGGGCTGCGGCCATTTCTTTTAGGATGGCTTCGGCGGCCTGGGCGGGGTTTGGGGAGTGGGTGATGGGGCGGCCTACTACGAGGTAACTTGCGCCCTGGCGGAGGGCTGCGGACGGGGTAGCGATGCGCTTTTGGTCTTCAGTTTCGGCTCCGGCGGGGCGGATGCCGGGAGTTACCAGTACTCCAGTGGGGCCGGTGAGCGCGCGGAGGGTTGCTACCTCCTGCGGGGAGCAGACGAAGCCGTTGATGCCGGCGTCGAGGCCCATCCTGGCCAAAAGCTGCACTTCGTGGCTGGGTGAGGCGGTGACTCCGATCGCACTGAGTTGTTGCTGGTCGATGCTGGTGAGGACGGTGACGGCGAGAAGCTGGGGAGGGTTGGTGAGGCCGGCGAGGGCGTCGCGGGCGGCGGCGAGCATGGCGGGACCTCCGGAGGCGTGGAGGGTGAGCATGCTTGCGCCGAGAGAGGCGGCTGAGCGGACGGCTCCGGCTACGGTGTTGGGAATGTCGTGGAGCTTGAGGTCGAGGAAGACGGAGTGGCCGCGGTTGAGGAGCGGCGTTAGGATGGCGGGACCGGCGGCGGTGAAGAGCTCGAGGCCAACCTTGAACCACTGGCAGGAGTCTTCAAGTTTGTTGACGAGAGCGGCGGCGGAGGGGGCGTCGGGGACGTCGAGGGCTACGATGAGACGGCGGCGGGCTTCCTGAAATGGGTCTGGTGTGAGTTGGCTGGGGGTTGCGAGGGTGGGGGTCTGCCGCTCGGGGATGGGCATGACTTGATTTTAAGGCATTTGCGGTGTTGAGGGTAGAGCGGTTTGCGGGTGAATTCGATGAACTATTCTGATTGAGTGCCAATCGTTGAACAATCCTCAAAGGTTTGGACAGCCTCGCGGCGGAATCCGTTCGTAGTATTGATCTGTATTCATAGGTTGGAACGCAGAAAAAATAAATATAAAAGCAACCGCAGGTCCTTCGACTTCGGTCGCCGCGGCGACCTTCGCTCAGGATGACAACATCATAGTGTTGTGCTCGTTTAAAGCAGGATCGATGAGTGCAAGAAGGAGTGTTGACGTTGAAGAGGGGATTGTTTTGGGTGCGCGCGGTTGGGTGGGGGATGGTGGCGCTGGCGGCTGCCGGCGTGGGTTGGGGTGCGGATGTGCATACCAACCAGCTGAACCACGATCCGCTGGTGAGGGAGGCATTCGACCACTTTTATAACCTTGATTATCCGGGGGCGATTGAACGGTTTCAGAGATTCCATGACGCGCATCCGGGCGATCCGCAGCCGACGGCGCTGCTGCTGGAGGCAGTGCTTTTTCAGGAGCTTTACCGGCAGGATTTGCTGGATACAACGTTCTATGCCAATGACGGATTTTTGACGGGGCGGCATGCTACGCAGGAGGATCCGAAGGCTCGCGATCGGATTATGGCGCTGGCCGACGAGGCTGTGAGCGAGGCTGATTGGCGGATCAGCAAGAATCCCAATGATGTGGATGCGCTGAGTGCGCGGGCGTGGGCGCGGGCGCTGAAGTGTACTTACCTGGCGATGGTGCAGAGGGGATTTGGAGCGGGGTTCCGGCTGGCGACGAAAGCTAAAGAGGACGATGAGCGGGTGCTGGCGATTGATCCGGAGTATGTGGACGCAAAGCTGGTGGTGGGGGTTTATGAGTACGTGGTGGGCGCGCTGCCGTGGCCGTTCAAATTGCTGATTGGGTTTGCTGGGATTAGCGGGTCGAAGTCGACGGGGATGGCGATGCTGAAGGATGCGGGGGCGCGCGGGGACATAACCAGCATTGAGGCGCGGACGGTGATTGCGCTGTTTTTGCGGCGCGAGGCCAAGTATAAAGAGGCGATTGAGGTGGTGCGCGGGCTGAAGAAGCAGTATCCGCGGGATTATTTGTTTGGGCTGGAAGAGGCGAACCTGCGCAAGGATGATGGTGAGGGGATGGCCGCCGTGGATGCTTACTGCGAGATTCTTGCTAACTATGCCAAGCCGGGGTATTACTTTTCAGCACGCATGGAGCTGACTTATTTTGGGCTGGGGGATGCGCTGCGGGGGCAGAGGCATTTTAGCGAGGCGGCGCAGGCTTATGAGCAGGCTGCATGGACGCAGAACGTGGGGCCGGAGCTGAAGATTCGCTCGCTGGTGAACGCGGGGGAGTGCCGCGATTTGAATGGCGAGAGGCAGGCGGCGGTGAGGGATTACCAGGCGGCGATTGCGGCGGGGCCGGATACTTCGCGGGCGGGAACGGCGAAGAGGTATTTGCATAGCGCTTATACAGGGAACTGAGAGGCTGCTAACCTCGGCGGCTAAAGCCGGAGATATAAGGCGACATTCATCGTACGAGCTGAAGCTCGTACCCTTCAACGAATGCGGAACCATGGCTTCCTTGGTTTCGTATCTTCAAACGTGGTTGGGTTTTGCGGGGAGGATGGAGCGATGGCCGTGTTTTGTACTCAGTGCGGAACGGCGTTGCCACAGACGGCGCGCTTCTGCTCGAACTGTGGTGTGGGGATTCAGTTTACGCAGCCGATGGCGGGCAGGCCGCTGATCAGGCCGCGGGCTGGGCGGGAGATCGGCGGAGTGTGTATTGCATTGGCGCGGACTTACGGTTGGGATCTGGCGCTGGTGCGGATTTTGACGGTGATTGGGTTTTTCTTTTCTGGCGGATTGGTGGCTGTGGCCTACCTGGCTTGCTGGATTGGGATTCCCGAGGAGCCGCTGGCGGTGCCTTGAGAGATGGCCGCGGCCTTGAGCTACCCTTGCTATCTTTATAGATATGAAGAGTTTTAAAGCAGCAGACGGGACGAAGATCAGTTATTACGAGACCGGGGCGGGGCAGCCGGTGGTTTTTCTGCATCCCACACCTCTTGATCATTTTTATTGGCTTCCGATGGTGGAGGATTTGACGGGGGTGCGCGCCATCGTTCCCGATCTGCGCGGGCATGGGGCTTCAGAGCTGGGGCGGAATTTGCCGGTGGGCGGGTTTGCGCGCGTACCCGATGCGCCGGTGCTGACCATTGGGCAACTGGCCGACGATATCTTTGCGCTTCTCGATCATCTTGAGGTGCCTGAGGCAGTTTTTGTTGGCTGCTCGATTGGCGGATATACGCTGCTGGAGTTGTGGCGAAAGGCTCCCGGACGGATGAGGGGATTGGCGTTTGTCTGCTCAAAGCCGCAACCGGACACTGAAGCGGGATTGCAAAAGCGGGTTGCCAATATCGTGCAGGTGAGGACTGAAGGCGTTGGCGCGCTGATGGATGGGATGGCGCATTTGCTGATTGGGGAAACGGCTCGGCAGCGGCGGCCTGCGATCACGGCTGAATTGCGGGCGCGGATGACGCAGGGAGCGGAGGCGGCAGTGGCCGTGCAGGCGGGGTTGGCTGTTCGGCCGGACTCAGTGCCTACGGTGGCGACTATCGATGTGCCGGTGCTGGCGATTGCCGGGGGCGAGGATGGTGTGGTGACTGCGGCGGAGATGGAGGTTTTCAAAGCTACGCTGGGAGGATGCGAATTTCACCTGCTGGCGGATGCCGGGCACTTTTCCGCTTATGAACAGCCACGGAAGGTTGCTGCATTGTTGACGGAGTGGCTGCGGCAGTTTAAAGCATGAGCTTGAGTTAGTTAGGCGGGTGCTCGAATGCCGCGTGAAAATGCTGTAGGCTCAAGAGAACGCTCTTCCTCTGGATGTTGATCTTGAACGCAAACTCAAATCTATCTTCAATGCCGCGCCCTTTTCACTACCCGCAAAAGGCGAGCGCGCTGCATTGCGGCAAAGTTTCGCTGGAATCGCTGGCAAGGCGGTTTGGCACGCCGCTTTATGTTTATTCCGCTGATCAGATTGTGGAGCGGCTGGGGTTGTTTCAGCAGGCATTTGCGGGGCGGGATCACCTGGTCTGCTATGCGGTGAAGGCCAACTCGGCGCTGGCGATTCTCAAACTGCTGGCTGAGCATGGCGCGGGTTTCGATATTGTTTCTGGCGGTGAACTGGAGCGTGTGCGAGCTGCTGCGCCGCGATGCCGTGGAACGCGTGGTTTTTTCCGGCGTGGGCAAGACGGCGGCGGAGATCGACCTTGCGCTTAAAGCTGGGATTCTTGCTTTCAACGTGGAGAGTGAGGCGGAGCTTGGCCTGCTGGCTGCGCGGGCACGCAAGCTGAAACGCAAGGCGCGCTTTGCGCTGCGCGTAAATCCCGACGTTTTTGCCGAGACGCATCCCTATATTTCAACCGGATTGCGCGAGCACAAGTTCGGCATCGATATCCGCCAGGCCGCCAGGATCTACAAGAGTGTGGTGGGCAATCGCTGGCTTGAGGCGCACGGAATCAGCGTGCATATTGGCTCGCAGATTCGCTCCGCTGAGCCATTTGGCAAGGCGATGGAGAGGGTTGCAAAACTGGCTGCCCAACTGCGCGGCGAGGGCATCGTGATCAAAGCCATCGATGCGGGCGGCGGGCTGGGCATTGATTATCATGCGGGGAGTTTTGATGCGGCTGCCAAGGTGGGCGAATATGCCGCGGCAATCGATAAATCTTTGGCGGGGTTCAAGGGACGATTGTTGCTGGAGCCGGGGCGGTTCATCGTGGCGCAGGCGGGGGCGCTGCTGGCCAGGGTGCTCTATGTAAAGAAGAACGGTAAAAAGACATTTGTCATTACTGACGCGGCGATGAACGACCTGATTCGGCCTGCGCTCTACCAGGCGCACCACGAGATTGTGCCGGTAAGGCTGCGCGGCGGAAAAGCTCGCATTGTGGATGTGGTTGGGCCGGTGTGCGAAACCGGCGACTTTTTTGCGCGCGACCGGGAACTCAAGCCGGTTGAGCCTGGGGATCTGGTGGCGCTGCTTGATGCCGGAGCTTATGGCATGGCGCAAAGCTCGAACTACAACACACGCATGCGGCCGGCGGAAGTGCTGGTGCAGGGCGCAAAGGCCCGGCTGATTCGCCGTCGCGAGACGATGGACGATCTGCTGGGGCCGGAGAGGGCGATCGACTCCGATTGAATTGCATCATTGCCGGCGGTGAAATGCGTGCACCTTCCTCTGCTACCTGATAAGGTGTTGTGCGGAGGATTTCTGGGATGCAATTGGGATTGAAACTGACCTGCACGCTGGCGATTGCGGCGCTCACTATGGGACTATCTACAACCATCCATGCCGACCCTCTGAAGGTAAAGACCGAGCAAGGCAAAGTGCTCGGCAAGACTATCAACGATGGCAAGGTGAAGGCTTTTTTGGGGCTGCCCTATGCGGCGCCTCCGGTGGGTGATTTGCGCTGGAAGGCGCCCGCGCCGCCGGCCCAATGGAAGGGTGTGCGCGATGCCACCAAATTTGGAAGCCATTGCTATCAGGGACATATTTACAACGATATGGAGTTCCCCGATCCGGGACCAAGCGAGGATTGCTTATTCCTGAATGTTTACGCGCCTGCGGATGCGAATAGCAAAAGCAAGCTGCCGGTGATGTTTTGGATTTATGGCGGTGGCTACTCCGGCGGATCGGCCTCAGAACCCCGGCATAATGGAGATTTTCTACCCACCAAGGGCGTGGTGCTGGTGACCATCAATTACCGGCTTGCGGTCTTTGGTTTTTTGGCAACGGCCGACCTGGCCAAAGAAGCTGACGGCGCGGCAGGGAACTATGGGCTGATGGATATGGTGGCCGCGCTTGAGTGGGTGAAGAACAATATCAAAAACTTTGGCGGCGATCCGGATAACGTGACCATCTTCGGCGAGAGCGCAGGGTCCTTTGCGGTGAGCACGCTGATGGCTTCGCCCATGGCCAAGGGGCTTTTTGAAAAAGCCATTGGTGAAAGCGGCGCGGCCTTCAGCAACACGTTGCCAACCGCTACGTTGGAAAAAAGGAAAAGAAGGATGGCGAGTGGGTTACTTCGCTGGGAGTTAAATCGCTTGCGGAGTTGCGCGCTTTGCCTGCAGAGAAGATTCTGACCGAATCCAGAAAAAAGACCCACGGAGGTTTTGGGCCGGATATCGACGGCAAGCTGCTGACCGAGCCGGTGCCGGAAACCTACGCGCAGGGAAAACAGGCTCATGTGCCGTTGCTGGCCGGGTGGAACCTGGACGAAGGCAACTCCGATGGCATGACGATGGAGAAGTGGAATAATTTTGCCCTGGATGAATTCAAGGATCGCGCGGAAGAGTTTCTGAAACTCTATCCCGGCGATACCGATGAACAGGCGGCGCGTTCGGCGGCGGACTTCAATGGAGATATGTTCATCGCCTTCGGAACATGGAAGTGGATTGAGGCGCATAGAAAGACGGGCGAATCGCCGGTTTACCGCTATCATTTCGAGCAGCCATCGCCGCCCAGCAAGTTTGAAGTGGGCGGGCTGGCATTTCATTCCGACGACATTGTCTACGTATTCGGCACACTGGATACGCGGCCGGGCGCATGTGGAAGCCCGAGCATCGCAAACTCAGCGACCAAATGATGGACTACTGGACCAACTTTGCGAAAACAGGCGATCCCAACGGGCCGGGGCTGCCGTTTTGGCCGAAGTATGGCAAGGATGACGAGCTCATCCATCTGAATAGCACCATCACTTCCGGTCCGGATACGCTGCGCCCGCGGTATGAGTTCCTGGAAAAGATGATCCCTATCTTTAGCGCTAAAGCGAAACAATAATAAATGTGCACTGCCCGAGTGGCATACGTTGTTTGTTGCACGAGGAGTAAGAAGATGAAGTCGATGAAGCAGCTTGCTATTTTCCGCTTAATGATTGCAGCCGGGGTATTGTTTGCCGCCACCGCCGTATTGACCGCTCAACAAACACCGCAGATGACTGTCCACTGGGACAAGCTCACTGTGGTCTCAAAATCGACACCAACGTTGCAAGTGGTGGTCAATCCGCCGTTGCGTCCGGGCGAGGCTCTGGGCATTGCTTCGTATAAAGCTGTGAAAGATCTGGGCGCAGATTATGTGCGTTATGTGCCCTGGCTGCCGTATCCGCGGTTGGCCGTGGCTGAACTGGAGCCGCCTACGGCGCAGAAGACAAGTTGGGACTTTTCGGTTATCGATCCAATGACCAAGGATTTTCTTGCTGCTACTGACGGCCATCCGACGGTGATGAACTTCAGCACCATTCCTACATGGCTCTTTAAAACGGATAAACCGGTCACTTATCCCAACGACCCCAACCAGGTGGTCTGGGACTATACGCAGGGCACTGAGCTGCGCGATCCCAGCGGCAAGGAGTTGGGCGACTACTACGCGCGGCTGGTGAGTTGGTATGTGAACGGCGGATTTACCGATGAAAACGGCGTGCGCCACGAATCCGGCTACCACTATAAATTTCCCGTGTGGGAGGTGCTGAATGAAGTGGAGTCAGAACACAGCACCACTCCAGAGCAATACACACATCGCTATGACGCAATTGCCGAGAGCTATTCATCGCGTGAGCCCGGATACAAAATTTATGGGCATGGCTCTGGGAGGGCCGAGCGATCATCCTGAGTTTGTTCAGTACTTTCTGAATCCGGCTAATCACAAGAAGGGGATTCCGCTGGATTACATCTCCTATCATTTTTACGCGACGGCCGACTGCTTCGCAGACTATCGAAGACTGGCAATATACATTTTTTGACCAGGCGGATGGATTTCTCAACACGGTTCGATATATCGAGAACATTCGCAAGAGGCTCTCGCCACAGACAAAAACCGATACGGACGAGCTGGGAGTGATTTTGCCCACCGACAACAATCCGGAGGACAAAACGCCGCCGCCGCCGGCCTATTGGAACCTGGCCAGCTCGCTTTATGCCTATCTCTACATCGAGCTTTCGCGGTTACAGATTGACGTGATCGGGGAGTCGCAGTTGATTGGCTACCCTACGCAGTTTCCCAGCGTGAGCATGATGAACTGGGAGAACAACAAGCCCAATGCGCGCTTTTGGGTGCTGAAGCTGCTGAAGGATAACTTCCATCCTGGCGACACGCTGGTTGAAACCGACGTGAGCTCGAAAGACTTTGCGGCGCAGGCATACATCACTGCCAGCGGGCGCAAGTTGCTGGTGGCGAACAAGCGCAATCGCATTCTGGAGATTTCGCTGCCCGATGCGGGGAAGGCTAGCGCACTGGCGGTGGATCTTTCAACCGGCGACGGGCCGGCACGAAGCATTACGCCGGTGAACGGATCAATTACCCTGGAACCATTTGCAGTAGTGGTGGTGAGCTGGTGAGCGCGGAAGGCAAGCCGTTGAAGCGCTATGCGTTTATGCTGCGGTTGAATCCAGGCACGGCTGAAGCTTATGAGCAGGCGCATCGCGCGGTTTGGCCGGAGTTGCTGGAGTTGCTGAAGAGCGCGGGCATCAGCGAGTACTCAATCTATCGCCGGGATGATCTGGTGATTCTTACTTTGAGGACGGCGGATTTTGAAGCTGCCTGGAGCAAGATCGATAATCATCCGGTAAATCTGCGCTGGCAAAAAACCATGGAGCCATTTTTTGCGCCGCTGGAAGGTTTGCGCGCGGGCGAGAGATTTCCCATGATGGAAGAGATTTTTTATCTGCCGTAAAGGGATGCGAAGGTATGAGTAGCACGACAAAGAATCTGCGCGTGGGACTGTGCGGCATTGGGCTGGACGCTTATTGGCCGCAATTCGCGGGGCTTGAAGAGCGGCTGAAGGGGTACGTGTCGCAGATGGCTGCGTGGCTGGCGAGGCCTGGGGTCGAAGTGGTGAACCTTGGGCTGGTGGATACGCCGCATCGGTCGCGCGAGGCAGGGCATCAGTGCCGCCGCGAAGATATCGACGTGCTGTTTCTTTATGTCACTACGTATGCGCTTTCGAATACTGTTTTGCCTCTGGTTCAGAGGGCGGGTGTGCCGGTTGTGGTGTTGAATTTGCAACCTGAGGCGGCGATTGATTACAAGGCATTCATTCGGCTGAAAGATCGCACGGAGATGACGGGTGAGTGGCTGGCGTTTTGCTCAGCTTGCCCGGTTCCTGAGATCGCGAACGTCTTCAAGAGGGCGGGGATTGCGTTTCACCAGGTGACGGGAGTGCTGAATGAGGAGCGCACCTGGGCGGAGATTGAGAAATGGCTGTCGGCGGCGCGGGTGAAGGCTGCGATGGCGGTGGCGCGGATGGGGCTGATGGGGCACTACTACAGCGGCATGCTCGACATTATGACCGATGTGACGCTGGTTTCGATCGTCTTTGGCACACATGTGGAGCTGGTTGAAGTGGATGAGCTGAGCGCGCTGGCTGCAGGCGTTAAAGATGCGGAGATTGCGCGGCGCGTGGAGGAATTTAAAAAAGTATTTGATGTACAGGCGGATTGCCCTCTCGAAGAATTGCGACAGGCTGCGCGGACTTCGCTGGCTCTGGATGCTTTTGTGGAGCAGTACAAGCTTGACTTGATGGCCTACTACCAAAAAGGGTCCGGCAATGCGGCGAACGAAGATACGATGAGCTCCATTATTCTGGGTGCTTCGCTGCTGACGGCGCGGCATATTCCCATGGCGGGCGAGTATGAGGTAAAAAATGCGCTGGCTATGAAGATGATGGATTGCCTGGGGGCGGGCGGCTCGTTTACCGAGTACTATGCGATGGACTTTAACGACGACCTGGTGCTGATGGGGCATGATGGGCCGGGGCATGTGGCTATCAGCGAAGGGAAAACCAAGGTGCGGCCGTTGACGGTTTATCACGGCAAGGTGGGGCGGGGGCTTTCAGTAGAGATGAGCGTGAAGCATGGGCCGGTTACGCTGCTCTCTGTTGTGGAAGATGCGGAGACGGGCTTTATGTTACTGGCCGCTGAAGGGGAGTGCGTGGCGGGCGAAATTCTTGAGATTGGGAACACCAATAGCCGCTATCGCTTTCCGCTGGGGGCGCGTGGCTTTGTGACGGCGTGGAACGAGCAGGGAGCGGCGCACCACTGCGCCGTGGGCGTGGGGCATGTGGCCTCAACGCTGCGAAAAACCGCCGCGCTGATAGGAATCGGGTTCCACCAGGTGTGCTGAGAGGCTGTCAGCGATCTGATTGGTTAAACTCAAAGGGATAGCTAATCACCCCGGAGCCTGCTTGCCGACCGAAGA
>CAWAEU010000048.1:0-39913 GCA_963780975.1 uncultured Acidobacteriaceae bacterium
ATGCGGCGATCGCTTGAAGGGTATCATCGGCCGTGACGCTGATGGCGCTTGAGTAGACCGACGAGCCGGTTGTCGGCGCGTTGCCGTTGGTGGTGTAGTAGATGGTCACGCTCGGCGTGGTGTCGCTGATGGTCACCGCCTGCGCCGTACCGTAACTTCCCGCAGCAGGGCTAAAGGTGGGCGTGGACGCAGCGATGGTGTATGCTGCCGAGCCTATGTTGCTGTTCAGGTAGTTGTAGGCGGTTGCAATCGCCGACAAAGTCTCGTTCGCGGAAACGCTGATTGCGCTCGAGTACTGCGTCGAGGCGCTGGTAGGCGTGGTGCCATCTGTTGTGTAGTAGATGGTCGCGCTCGGCGTGGTATCGCTGATGGTTACCGACTGCGTCGAGCTATAGCTTCCAGATCCAGGGCTGAAGCTGGGCGTGGCTGCCGTCGGCAGGTTAATGGTGTAAAGCGCCGAGCCAACAGCGCTGGTCGTGTCACCGGTGGCGGTTGCAATGGCACTCAGGGTCTCCGTCGTGGAAACGGTGACAGCAGCGGAGTAGACAGTCGAGTTGGTTGCCGGCGTGGTTCCGTCGGTGGTGTAGTAGATGGTTGCCGATGGCGTGCTGGTACTGATGGTTACCGTCTGGATGGTTGTGAATGTGCCGGCCGCGGGGCTGAAGGTCGGCGTTGCCGCAACAATTGTATAGGCCGCTGATCCGACTGAGCTGTCGTTGTAGCCATTGGCAACAGCGATGGCTTCCACTACACCTGTAGTGGCAAGAGGAATCGTGATCGGGCTGGAGTAAGCCGGCGAACTGGTCGTAGGCGTCGTACCTATCGTCCCCGACGTTATGGTGTAGTAGATGGTAGCACCACCGGTTGTGTCGCTGATGGTTACCGCCAAGCCCCCGGCGCCCCCGGTATAGGTTCCGGCCACAGGGCTGAATGTGGGCGTGGCTACTCCGATGGAGTATGCCGCCGAGCCGACTGCGCTATTGGCATAACCGTTGGATACGGCAATCGCTTGCACTGTCTCGTATGCGGCAACAGTGATCGGCGCTGTGTAGGCCGTCGAGCTGGTCATCGGGGTCGTGCCGTCTGTGGTGTAGTAAATGGTTGACGACGGCGTCGTGGTGCTGAGGGTTACCGTCTGCGTCGTCGCGTAGCTTCCGGCCACCGGGCTGAAAGTGGGCGTTGCTGCCGCGGGCGCTCCCGAACTAAGCAACGCGACGCCAAGGATATTCGCAATCGCAGAGTCAACGCCGACGCACTCCCCGGTATAAGACCCAGCCGCGCCAGACGTAACGTCTTGCACAAAAGTTATAGGCAAATAGTCAGGCGCTCCTAACGGGGATGCAGCCACCTCAGTCCAGGGACTTGGCACAGTGTAAACAGTTGGCTCACTTCCATCTGAATAGCAGAACGACCACAGCAAATCATTCGCGGCAGTTGTGGTGAAACTTGTGGATACATTCGAAGCGTAGGACGTATTCGACCCCGAATTGCTGGCATCTATCGGGGAGGCAGTTACGTTGGCATACTCAACAACTGAAAGCCATATTCTCGCGGTGCTGGTGCTTGTTGTAGCTGTAATGGTGATGCTTCCCGAAGCTGTATTCGGCAGAACATAGGCGTATATATTGCTTCCGTTGGTATTGGAAACAACAGATACCGGCGTGCCGCTCGTTGAGGTGACAGGTGAAACCGCCGCCAGGGTGGTGTTGGCATCTATGCCGATCATTAACGCATGCCCCGCGCCTACTCCGGTGAGCGTGCAGGATGCGCTCCCGCCGTAGCTTTGCAAACCAGTGCACTGCTGCACCAAGGTCGGGCTGAACGATGGTGGCGGGAAGGTGTAAGCAGCGGATGCGGTAGAGCTGTTGCTATAGCCGGAGAGCACACCAATTGCCTCAAGCGTCTGCGCCGTTGTTACAGCAACCGCGCCGGAGTAAATTGATGAGCCGGTTGTCGGCGTGGAGCCGTTAGTTGTGTAATAGATGGTCGCGCTGCCAGTGGCATCGCTGATGGTTACCGACTGATCAGTCGAGTAGCTTCCGGCTACGGGGCTGAATGTGGGTGTTAGTACTTGAAGTGTGTATATCGCCGATGCGACCACGCTGTTGGCGTCACCTGCGTACGTGGCGAGCGCCTCCAGAGTCTGCGATGCGGGAACACTGATGGGCGCTGTGTAATGCGTCGAACTGGTGGTGGGCGCCGTCCCATTGGTGGTGTAGTAGATGGTTGCACCACCGGTTGCATCGCTGATGGTTACCGTCTGGGCCGAATTATAGGTTCCAGCCGCAGGCGCGAAGGAAGGCGTAGCAGTCGTCAGGTTGATTGTGTAGGCAGCCGATGCTACCGCGCTATTAGCATTACCGCCCAGGATGCCAAGCGCCTGAAGCGTCTGCGACGTGGAAACGGTAATCGCAGCAGAGTAGACCGACGAAAGCGTGGTCGGCGTTGAGCCGTTGGTGGTGTAGTAGATAGTCGCGCTGCCGGTTGCATCGCTGATGGTTACAGTCTGGATGGTAGTGTAGGTTCCGCCAACGGGGCTGAAGGTGGGCGTGGCCACGCCGATCGAGTATGCAGCTGAGCCGACAGGGCTATTGGCGTAGCCAGTGGACACAGCGATTGCATTCACGGTCTCGTAAGCGGCAACAGTAATTGGCGTGGAGTAGGCTGCCGAGCTGGTTGTCGGCGTAGTGCCGTCCGTTGTGTAATAAATAGTCGCCGACGGCGTAGTGGTGCTGATGGTTACCGTCTGGGCCGTTGGATAGCTTCCGGCCACGGGGCTGAAAGTTGGTGTTGACGCAGTCGCGACGGCCGTCTTCAACGCCAGGGAAACGATATCCGGACCATAACCTGCAGGGATTTTCTCGCAGTCTCCGTAGTAACTTCCTGCAGCACCGGCCGAGCCGTATTCCGTGAGAATATTCGCTGAGTTTTCAGCCAGATTTGTGATTGAAGTCCAGGTTATAGGCACGTTGCCGACGGCAAGTGTGGTTCCAGCCGAATATTCGCACATCGTCCATAGCATGTCATTTGCGGCTGTGGTGCTAAACGTGCTTGAGGCTCCATATACGTCCGCGGTGTAGTTATGCAGAGTGCCGGTGCCCTGAACGTCATAGGGTGAGGCTGCTACGCCACTAAACTCGACTGCCTGGATAAAGCTATCCGTGTAATCGGATGGCGTATTGACTGTGAATGTGTTGCTTCCCGCAGCGGCATTGGGCAGAATATAGGCGCTCGTATACCCATTGCTGTAGTACTGCTGGGTTGAAGCATAGTCGGAAATTTCAACCGTTGGCGTGCCGGTTGTGGCGGTGACTGAAGTCAATGTCGCAGCAGTTGTCCAGATACCGATTACGATCGTATCCCCCGCGGTTATTCCGGTCAGCTGGCATGAGTTAGTTGTGCCGCCGCTATTGTGTACGTAGGCGTTGCACTGCTGTACGTATGAAGCGCCGGCTGCTGGGATGGGATAGGTGTAGACTGCCGATCCTACTGGGCTCAGAGAGGTGCTGCTGGAGATAGCTACTGCTTCAAGCGTCTCCGGAGCGGGTACTCTGACCGGGCCGCTGTAAACCGATGAAGCGGTCGTCGGGGCGATCCCGGTGGTGGTGTAGTAGATGGTTGAGCTTGGGGTCGTATCGCTGATGGTTACTGTTTGTACTGTCGAGTAGCTTCCGGCCACTGGACTGAATGTGGGCGTGGCTGCCGGCAGGATGATCGAGTAGACCCCCGATTGCACCGCACTATTGCTGTAGTTGGTAGCCACGGCAATCGCTTCCAGCGTCTCCGTGGAGGATATGGGAACACTAATTGGAGAGGAGCCGAATAATGATGAAGCAGTCGTCGGCGCTGAGCCGTTGGTGGTGTAGTAGATGGTCGCGCTCGGCGTTGTGTCGCTGATGGTTACCGTCTGCACCGAAGTAAAGCTTCCGGCCACAGGGCTGAAGCTGGGCGTGGCCGCCTGCGGCAGGTTGATGACGTAGTACGCATATCCCAGCGGGCTGGCAGTGTCGCCGGTGTAATAACCCTTCGCAATTAATGTTTCCGTGGAGGAAACGGTAACCGGTGTGGTGTAGAGCGTCGAGGCGGTGGTTGGCGCGGTTCCGTTGGTGGTGTAGTAGATGCTCGCGCTTGGGGTTGCATCGCTGATGGTTACCGTCTGGACCGATGTGTAGGTTTCGCTTCCAGGGCTGAATGTGGGCGCGGCCACAACCGGCGTGCTGGCTCCAAAGAGCGCAAGCGAAGCGATTGGTCCCTGACCATTAAAGGTTTTGCAATAGCCGTAGTAAGTTCCTGCAGCTCCTGCCGCACCATCAGCAACTAAAATGTTTGCTCCGGATCCTGTCGGGCCTGTCACCGCTGTCCAGGTAATAGGCACCGTGCCAACGACTGGAGTTGTTCCATTGGAATCGCACATCACCCACAGCATGTCATTCGCGGATGTTGTGGTGTAATTGGGTGTTTGCGCATTGCTCGTGTAGGCTGTTTCTGCCACAGATGCAGAGGTGTCCAACGGGGACGTAGCTACATTGGAATACTCGATGACGGAGAGACCGCCCTTTGTGTATCCGGCATTGCTGAAATTAGCCGTTATCGTGTAGGTTCCCGAAGTGACATTCGAAAGCAGATATGCGCTTAGATAGCTGGTGGAGCTACCTGATGGAATAACTGAAGTTACCAGCGCAGGTGTGCCTGTCGTCGCGGTGACAGAAGTCGGAGCGTAGGCTCCATTCCAGTAACCAATCACCAGCGCATGGCCTGCACCAACACCGGTGAGTTGGCAATTCATAGTTCCAGTGTTGTTGTTGTAGTAAGCGTTGCACTCCTGCACATAGGTTGGGGCTGACCCTCCACCCGCACTAATGGTGTATGCCGAGGAGCCTACCGTGCTGTTGCTGTAGCCGGTGGCCGTGGCGATTGCTTCCAGCGTCCCGGTGGCTGCAACAGAAACCGCAACGGAGTAAAGCGTCGATCCGGTCGTCGGTGTTGTTCCGTTGGTGGTGTAGTAGATGGAAGCCGACGGCGTTGTGGTGGCGATGACTACTGACTGGGCCGCGCCGTAAGTTCCCGCAAGTGGACTGAAGAAGGGCGTCGCTGCCGTGGGCAGATTGATGGTGTATACCGCCGATGCCTGGTTGCTCTGGACATATCCGGCTGCCGTGGCGATGGCATTGATTGTCTCCGTCGAGGAAACAGTAATGGCTCCGCCGTAGGTGGACGAGTTGGTGTTCGGCGTCGACCCGTTGGTGGTGTAGTAGATGGTGGAGCTGGGGGTTGTATCGCTGATGGTGACCGTCTGAATGGTGGTGAAGGTTCCGGCCGTTGGGCTGAAGGTAGGCGTTGCCACCGGATTTCCAATGGTGTAGACCGCTGTCGCCGCTGGGCTGAGAGTGTAGCTGGGAGCGATGGCTGCCGCATTTACTGTCTCGGTGGTGGCGGAAACGCTGATCGGCGCGGTGTATAGCGTCGAGCCGGTGGTCGGTGTGGACCCGTCGGTGGTGTAGTAGATGGTTGCCGACGGGGTTGTATCGCTGATAGTTACTGTTTGGGTGGTGGCGTAGTTCCCGGCCACAGGGCTGAAGGTGGGCGATGACGCCGGAGGCAGGTTGATGGTATATGCAGCCGATCCGATTGTGCTGGGACTGTAGCCGGTGGCCACGGTGATGGCCTTCAATGTTTGCGATGAGGCAACAGATACCGGGGTCGAATAGAGATTGGAGCTGGTGGTCGGCACGGTTCCATCGGTGGTGTAGTAGTAGGATGCTGACGGCACCGAGGAGCTGATGGTGACCGACTGAGTAGAGGTGTAGGTTCCGGCCACGGGACTGAAGCTGGGCGCTGACGCTGCCGGCGGAGTTCCGAGTAGCGCAACGGTAACGATTTCAGGCGTCGGAACGCCGCCGCTGGTGCACTGACCGTAATACGTTCCTGCCGCGCCGGCCACGCCGTCTTCAAGGGTCATATTGCCGCCAGAACCCAATGTGTCCTGAGGCAGCAAAGCCCATGTAATGGGCGCAGTGCCGGCATTCATATAGGCGTTGGTGAAGCAGGTCGCCCACAGCAGATCAGAAGCCTCTGTGGTATTGAAGTTGCCCGAGACTACAGACGACACATAGCCGCCCGAGTTATACCCGTTGCCGCTGGCGTCGATGGGCGAGGCGGGCACGTCGGTAAACTCGTCCGCTGCGATCCACATCCTGGAGGTTCCAGCGCTTGCAGTTGCCGTGATGGTGTAGGTTCCCGAGGCAATATTGGTAAGGGCATAGGCGTACAAAGTGTTGCCGGTGCCGCTATTGGATGTGACCAGCGTGGGAGTGCCGATGTTGGATGTGACAGAAGTGATCGTGTCGCCCGACGTGGTTTGGGTGGCTGCAATCAGGATCGTATCCCCCGCCGTTGACGGACTCGTGAATGTGCAGGAGGTTGAATTGCCGTATTGCTGATAACCAGTGCACTGCTGTACATAAACCGCGGCGGGCGCCGGCGTGGTGTAGGCGAAGGACGCCGATGCAGACGAGCTCAGGGCATAGCCGGATCTATAGGCAACGGCAGTGACCGTCATAGGCACGGATGCAACAACCGGGCCGGTGTAAAGACTCGAACCGGTGGAGGGCGTAGATCCGTTGGTGGTGTAGTAGATTGACGCGCTGGGTGTTACATCGCTGATGGTAACCGTCTGGATTGAAGTGAAGCTTCCGCCCGTGGGGCTTAGGGTAGGCGTCGCTACGCCAATGGTATATGCGGCCGAAGACGCGGCGCTGGAAACGTAGCCGGGTGCGATGGCAATAGCTTCCAATGTCCCGTTTGCGGAAACAGTGATCGCAGCGGAGTATTGCGCCGAGCCGAGTGTCGGCGTGGTTCCGTTTGTGGTGTAGTAGATGGTTGAGCTGCCGGTTGTATCGCTGATCGTTACCGATGGCGCATTCAGGTAGTTTCCGGCTACGGGGCTGAAAGTGGGCACGGCTGCCGCAATGCTGTACGTTGCCGATCCGATGGCGCTGCCGGCATAAGTGCCGCTCGCAGCGATCGCCGCTATTACGCTATTCGAGGAAACGGTAATCGGTGAGGTGTAGACCGACGAGCTGGTGGTCGGCGTGGTGCCGTTCGTTCCTGCTGTCAAGGTGTAGTAGATGGTTGTGCCGCCGGTTAAATCTGCAATGGTTACAGTCTGGGTCCCGGCATAGCTTCCGCCACCAGGGCTGAACGTTGGCGTTGCCGCAGTGATGGTATAAGCCGCCGATCCCGCAGTGCTGTTGCTATAACCGCTACCTGCAGCGATCGCCTCCAAAACACTGGTCACAGGAACAGAAACCGCGCCGGTGTAAAGCGTTGAACCGGTCGTCGGCGTCGTCCCGGTAGTACCTGCCGTCAATGTGTAATAGATGCTCGTACCGGTGGATGTATCGCTGATGGTTACCGTCTGGGCCCCCGCATAGTTTCCAAAGGCAGGGCTGAAGGTGGGCGTTGAAGCCGCGCCTCCAATGGAGTATGTTGCCGTTGCGACCACGCTGTTGTTGTTGCCGGCGGAGGTAGCGATGGCCTCAATAGTCGATGTAGAGGTAACACTGACCGGCCCTGTATATTGCGTCGATGCGGTGGTTGGCGTCGACCCGGATGATCCCGCGGTTATGGTGTAGTAGATGGACGAGCTACCGGTTGAATCGCTGATGGTTACCGTCTGCGCGACACCGTAGCCTGCGGCTACTGGGCTGAAGGTTGGTGTGGCAGTCACAGGGCCAATTTCGTATGTCGCCGTGCTGACAGCGCTGGGAGCCGAATAGCCAGGCGCTACCGCGATAGCATTAATCGTCTCATTCCCGGTGATTGGAAGGTAAGAATAACCCGACTGCTGCTGAGACTGGGGCTGAGAAAGCTGCGGGTACGCGATCGTGGTGCCTGTGGGAGGATAAGTTGGTGTAGATCCGTCGGTGGTGTAGTAGAACGTAGCCCACGGATACGTTGTCGTATTGAGGGTTATGCAGGGGACGGTCGAACCGGGTCCATCTGAGCCCGGGGTGCTTGAACATTGAGCCGGCCCTGAGACATACGGGCCCGCCGGCGGAGTAAAGGTTGGCGGCACAACAACCGAGCCTGGCACCACAATGGTGATGGGGGTGCTTGGGGTTACGCCGTATCCTGCGCCGGATCCGTTGTTTCCATACTGATTCACCGAGTAGAAGGTATAAGTCTGGGTTGCCGTGGGATAAACAGTCACGCTTCCGGTGTTGATGCCCGGACCACCACCATTTTGCGTAAGCCTGACCGGACCGATCATGTCGATGTAATCGTAGGAGTCGCCGGAAACGCTGAAGTTGAAGGTTACGGGAGACCCGGCGGAAACAGTTTGAGGCGATGCGGTAAAGCTGTTAATCACCGGCGGCGCTCCGGTTGGCGCTGACACAGAATCCCAACCGGGATATGCGGGAGTCGACTCGATGACATCGAAGTCCGTCGACGGAATTCCGGCCAGATGGGTCAAATCGCTGTCGTTCCAGCGCGGATCTGTAGCGCCCTGGATAAACAAGTATCCGCCGTTGTCGGCCATGATCATTCCATACTGCTGGAACGCGGTTAAGATGGCCTTGTTGATGGTGGAGTACCCGGAAGTGTTGAAGGTCGACTTCAACCTGATGCGCATGCCTTCCACGGTTGGCGCGCTATAGGAGCCATTTCCTGCTGCGGCGTGACTGGCCGGTTCAACGAAATACCCATTGTTGGGGTCATTCCTGGTTTTAGCCATGGTATAGCGGATGGCGTGATTGATGGTCCCGGAAGCAGCTTCGTCGTATTTCGTCAGTCCGGCCATGACAGACAATCCCGCGGCATCGGTCGAACTCCAGCCCCAGGGCGCGATCTCGCCATTCAGCAAGTCCCAATAACCTCGCCCTCAGAGTTGTACAACCCATTGCAGCGATTGGTGTAGTAGGTCTCATAGTCCCAGCAGGTGTTGCGGTCAATTACGTTGGTATGGGAATCGCTATAGGACGGTTCATCATCCGGCCAGCCGTAGCAGTCGGCATAATTGGATTCAATGGGAACGTTGTTGGGATACGGCGCTAATACCACATCGCTGTTATTTGCGTAGTTGACCACATTGATTGATACCAGGGGGGTTGTACCGGAGTCGACGATCATGAAGGGAATGCCGCCGTCGCCTGCTGTAGCTCCAAAGTTGACGTGTGTACTTTCCCCGGCAAATCCTGGCGTCGTTTGAATGACCGCATTGTTTGGATCGACAGCAGCGTTGGCGATGTTGGTGTTCCATAGACCCACTACGCCGGTTGTCGCGCTCTGAAACGGAACAAATCCGTTCATATTCGCGGTGCCATCTATGGACCTGCCAACCGACATGCCTGAGCAGGCTCCCGCTGATTCGTTGATGGTGTAAACCGCCACGCCCGCACCGCTCTGGGTGTAGCCGCCGGCAATGGCGATGCCTTGCAACGTCTCAGAAGAAAACGCCAATCGCACCGGTATACGGCGTCGAATTTGTCGTCGGCGTGGACCCATCCGTGGTGTAGTAGATGGCTGCGCCCGCGGTAGCGTCGCTGATGGTCACCGTCTGCGTAGAGGCATAGTTTCCGGCCCCCGGGCTGAAGGTTGGAGCGGCTGCCGCTGGATTACCGATGGTGTAAGGCGCCAAGGCCACTGCGCTCTGCGAAGAGCCGGGAGCAGTGGCTATAGCCTCTACCGTCTCCCAGGCCGCTACTATAAAGGGCGCGGTATAGACGGTCGAGCTGGTGGTGGGCGTAAATCCGTTGGTGGTGTAGTAGATCGTCGAGCCTGGAGTCCCGTCGCTGATGGTGACCGTCTGCGCTGTGGCATATGTTCCGGCCACCGGGCTGAAGGTCGGCGTATCTGCCGGCAGATTGATGGTATAAGCTGCCGAACCAACTCCGCTGACTGCATAGCCGCTTGCCGAGGCTATTGCCTGCAACGTTGTAGCAGATGAAACGCTGATCGTGCTGCCGTAGATCGACGAAGTGGTCGTCGGTGTGCTTCCGTCGGTGGTGTAATAGATCATCGCGTTAGGAGTACCACTGGTGATGGCCACCGACTGTGCCGAGGTATAGGTCCCCCCGGAGGATAAAAGCTCGGGGTGGCTACCGTCGGCGTCCCCGACGTTTCCAGTGCCACAATGACATTGACAAATTCGTCTGCAAGCTTGCCGTCGCTGTCGCCGTTTGAATTCCCGCCGCGATTACGACCTGATCTTCTGAGAAGCCACTGTCGCCGCTGGAGTTATCAGACATTTCGGTATCGCCCCACCCTGACCCGGCAGTGTAGGTCGATCGCTCCCGTTATCGCTAAAGTAAGCAAAAAGATAATCGACGCTATGGGAGGTTGAGCCAGTGGTAGATACGGTAAGTGCCGTGCTGGTCACAGTAGAATTTCCTGTCTTGTCCACCATTGCCAATACGCCCTCGACCTCGTAAATATGGCAGTGGATATTATTCGTGGCGCTGATGTTGCAGGTTACGGTATCGGCGCCGGAGGCGTTGGCGGTGGCAGCGTAGATCGCGGCCACGGAGGGTCCGGAAGAGGCCCCTGCGGTTACCAACTGAGTAAAGGTATTGCCTTTCGTGTCCGAAGGCGTTAACACCGAAACTCCGTTGGTATGAGCTCTCGGCCACCAGAATCAGGTTTCCAGAGGTTATGTTGCTGTGGAACGAAACCGCAACCGAGGTTGCGGATGGGTTGCCCCCGCTATGGTGTTGAACAGTCGCGATCGGCCCGCTTGAACGCGCCAATGGTAAACGTCGCCGAACCCACAGTGCTTTGCCCATAGCTGGGCGCCGTGGCGATAGCTTCGAGAGTCCCGAGGCAGAAACGGCGATTGCACCGCCATAAGTGCTGAACCGGTCGTCGGCGTGGTTCCGTCGGTGGTGTAGTAGATGGTCGAGCTTGGCGTGGCATCGCTGATCGATACTGACTGGGCCGTAAGCGAAATATCCGCCCGAGGGGCTGAAGACCGGGGTGGCAGTCGGCGGCGTTCCTGACGCTACAAGCGCCACAATCACATTGACGTAGGTGTCTGGTGAAAGATTATCCGTCGCCGTAGCAGTCTGAATTCCTGTCGCGGGTACGACCTCATCTTCTGAGAAGGCGCTGTCGCCGCCGGGGATCCTCCGACGCTTCGGTATCACCAAACCCAGCCCCCACCGTATAGCACGAATCATTATTGTTGTCGGCAAAGAAAGCGAGTACGTAATCAACTGGCATTCGTGGTTGCCGACTGGTGGACACGGACAGCGATGCGCTGGTCTGAGAAGAATTTCCCGTCTTGGTCCACTGTTGTCGTTACGCCCTGGACCTCGTAAATATGGCAGTGAATGTTGTTCGAGGCGCTGACGCCGCAGGTTACGGTATCGGCGCCGGAACCGTTGGCTATGGCAGCATAAATAGCGGCCACCGATTCTCCCGTAGTGCCCTTGGTCACGAGCTGAACAAAGGTATTGTTCAATGTGTCCGTTGGCGTATCGAGCGTCACTCCGTCGTATGTGCTCACGGCCACCAGGAGCAGGTTCCCAGAGGTTACGTTGCTGTTAAACGCAACCGCAACCGAGGTGGCATTACCGGTGTATCCGTTGTTGTGCTGAACCGTCATGATCGTCTCGCTCGATGCGGACGAAGCGAACAAAAAGAGGGAGGCAAATGTAACAACGCACAGCGCCTGGAATGAAAGACGTGCGCAAACTGAGGTGAAAAGAGATTGGAATTTCGTCGATGACATAGTACTCCTCTTCGTTTCGCTTTTGGCGACGGCAAAATTGAATGTCTGCAAAGCGAGGAAATCCTACTCTTCGCTGTCGAAAATTGTCAAGATTCACTAATAATTTAAGAAGTATTACCGATATCCACGATTTATGGGTTACTAAATAGAAATTGATATATTGTTTATCAATAGAATTTCGATAGTTATATGTTGCTGATAACAGATTGCTTATATATATGTTGACGTTGACATCCAGCCCCATTATCGGCTGGTGTTAGTAACTCATTATTCTTTATTTCGTAGCTTTTCCGCGGACCTGTTGGTCTTTTCTCTGTATCAAACCGCCCCACTTTTTTAATTCTCCTCGATGATTGCGAGGTCCCACGGGCCAAGCGTTATTGAAGCAGATTTGCCCACTGATTTTCCGTCGAGCAGTTTGGTTCCTGCGTCGTAAGGGTAGGTGATTTTTACTTCCCCGCTCCCGTAGTTGAAGTAATAGTGCAGGCGTTTGCCGAGACGGTTGACTCCGTGCTGTACGTGAACATCTTTTGGGAGTTGCTGGTCAGGACCGGTTAGTCCAAGTTTATCCAGGCTGCCACGCAGGACGGCGGTTTGCAATTTGTCTGAGAGAAATGTTCCTTCGTAGAGCAGGGTTCCAGAGCCAAATTCGTTTTCAGTGATGGCCGGCCATCTTCCAAAAAAGGGATGGTCGTAGTACGCGATTGGCTTGGCGTGCTCGGGAATAAGGAATTCTGCCCAATAAGAAACCTGATTGTCACTCGCGGCTTCAACGCCCACATGGAATGGATCGCCTTTGAGCGCCAGCGGATGTTCGAGATTTGAAAATTCCTGGTAGCTGAATCCTGCGGCTTCGCGTAACGGGCCCGGAGCGCGCTCCCAGCGAACGGCTGAGTTTTCGTTGGCGAATCCACTCTTGAAGGTCATCACGACGTGGCCGCCATTTTTGACATAATCGGAGATGCGCTTGAGCAAGGCGTCGTCGGCAATGTAGAGCGCGGGAACGATGAGCAGCTTATAAGCAGAAAAATCCTGGGTGGTGGGGAAGACGAAGTCGGCGTCAACGTTGAGGTCGTAGAGAGAGTGGTAGATCTGCTGGACCAGAGAATTGTAGTCAGCAACGGGCGGAGCGCTGCTCCATTGTTTCCCTGAAGACGTGAATGGCATAAAGTTGATGGCGTTCAGCGAGTCACGGCTCCAGAGAATGGCGACCCGGTTGTGAATCTGCAGGCCGACGAGATGAGGACCAATCTTCTGCAATTCGTGGGCGGTGCGGCTGACTTCAGCATAAGCGCGGTTGGGTTCTAAATCATGTGAGAGTACGCCCTTCCAATATGTTTCCTGGTTAGCGTTAATGGAGGCCCAATGCCAGTACTCAACCATATCAGCGCCGTTGGACAGGTGGGTATAAACATCTTCGCGGAGTTGCCCGTCATAAGGTGGAAACTGATAGGACGAGGTCCAGTCGGTCGTCTGGGCGTTGGTTTCAGTGATGAGGAAGTTCCCGTGCTTGAGAGAGCGGGTAAAGCTTTCCTGAAGGGACTGAAAAAATCCATCAAAATGATCTTGCGTCCCGTGGTAGACGTTATCGGCTGGGATATCTAGTGCAGTAGCGATGGCCTCCTCGTTGACGTCATGATTCATCATGCCGCCGTAGTCGGTGGTAACAAACTGGCGGGGCGATGCGCACTCGCGGACCAGCGCGGCCTGCCAGTGAAGAAAATCAGTAACACGCATCTGGCTCCAACGCGTCCATTCGAGCTTATATCCGGTGGAGATGGTGCCGTCGCGAGTGGGAAGATCCTCCCACGTGTGCAGGTTTTCTCCCCAGTAGTTGAGGAACCAGGCCTTACTGAGAGCTTCGGGAGTGACGAACTTCTTTTCAAGATAATGCTGGAAGCCGATGAAGACGTCGGGGTTGGCGGCGTCGTAGCTTGAGGTTTCATTGTCGAGTTGCCAGCCGATAACGGTTGGATTGTCCTTGTAATGAGCAACGATATGGCGGATGAGGCGTTCGGCATAGAAGCGGTAAGCGGGCGAATCGGTGTCCATATTCTGGCGCATACCGTAGGAGTTCTTGCGCCCGTCAGGATAAACCGCCAGGATTTCAGGGTGCTGATGGGCCATCCATGCGGGAATGGAATATGTAGGCGTGCCGAGAATGACTTTGATGCCCGCCTTGCCCATGGCGTCGACGACGCGGTCCATCCACGCATATTCGAATTTGCCGTCTTCGGGCTCCCACAGACTCCATGTGGACTCGCCCATGCGGACTACATTGAGGCCGGCATCGTGCATGAGGGCGACGTCCTTGTCCAGGCGTTCATAGGGCATGTACTCGTGGTAGTAGGACGCGCCATAGAGGACGGTGGAGAAATCAAGATCCGGCGCTACTGGCGATTTCTGGCTGGATAGCTGTGCGTTTGCCGCAGCACCTCCCAGCACAGCCGCCATCGCCAGTAGTCCAAAAAAGTTTTTGCTTGATAACTGCATAGTCCGTCCTCATTCCAGTGAGCAAGTGGTTGCGCACATAAGAATATCCTATGCTCGCAAGCATCGACTGGCCCAGGGTTGGCCTTTGCCCACAGCTGTTTTATTGGTAATTTCCAATCAGAACGAAGGGCGCCCAGTAAAACGGGTGAGAATATCCGGTTTCATGAGTCCCCAGAGTTGTGTCCTGACGGGTTTGGAAACCACGTTCGCTGGCTGCATTCTGCGCCGCAGCAGGCCCGAGCAGAAGCGCCATCTGCGCCTGGCGCAGAGCCTCCGCTTTGCCGTCGGCGGGATGCTTTACCCATCGGTCGTAGAAGTCGCTCATCAGCCGGCTGGTGCTGGCATCATTCACGTCCCACATCGTTGCCAGCACTGCTTCCGCATCCTTCTGTTGGGCAATCATGCCCAGGCTGTCCATCTCCAAACCGTCCCTGGATTTGTAGTCTTTCGCCGTGCTGCAAGCCGAGAGAGTTAGAAGGCGAGTCCCGTGAAATGCAACCGTCGAATTTTCCATATCGGAAAGATTCCACTCGTACCCCTTTGCATCTCCGGCTTCTTCACCGCCCATCATCAGGTAAGGTTCCTCGCCTTTGCCCGTTTCCACCACAAAGTGGCTTGCAATATGCACCACGGGGAAACTCTTGCCGGGGCCAAGCTCTGTCTTCAGTGCGGCCAATGTGAATTGATCGTTGGGCAGGAGCTTGCCTTCCATGGGGCCATGCGATTCAGGCGCGGCGGGATCGTGAACAACCGCATCCAATTCCGGCATTACGCCGGGCAACGCCGGCAGACCGCCATAACTCTTCGACAGGCCCATGGCCAGCACGTTGGGGCTGGTCCCGTTTGTCAGCGGTGAATCCGTCATGTGGCCATAGCTCTCGGGAGTGAAGAGAACATTATTGAATCGCTCCAACATATATTGATGGCCATCATAGAGGGCGGCCATCGGCAGGTAGCGCAACGCATCGTCCAGGGACCACAGCAGCGTGGGAACGCCGTTCTGCCCGGTTGAGGCGGCTTCAAGCGGTTTCAACTCCTCTTCAATGGGAGCCACGACCATTGCATACAGTTCCTCGAGATGCTGCCTGGGATCGGAGGCGCGTGAATCCAGGCTTTCACGCACTTCAAAGGCTTTGCTGCGCAACTCGGCCGGAGTGGCCTTCAACTCAATCTTTTTTCGTTTGCCTGCGGTAACCACAATTACATAGGCATGATCCTCGCCTAGTAGAAGGCGAATGCCCATGACGCGCGGTCCCAGTTTAGCCAGCGTGTTCTGCAGATAACTCTGCGCGGAGTTCCCACCGTTGGGTAATCCGTTCTCTTTAACGTCGCCGGGATTCTGCTCCAGCTCGGGATCGATTGTGCTGGTGAAAAAGGCAAGGATTTCTTTGATCCCCTGCTCCATGCTTGCGTTCAATTGTTTCATTCGAGCGTCTTCCGCGGAGGTGCGCGTCGCTTTGGCTTGCAACCCGACATATTCCATGCACAGTTCCGTCAACGCTACGGCCATCTTCTCCGGAGTCGCCAAATCTCCCTGCGCCTTCTGTTGCGCAGCAGTCAGCTTCAGCGGCTCGATTTTGGCCCCGGCATCGGGTGCGGTGCCGCGCACAATGTCGTTCAATTCCTGCTCTTTGAGCAGATCGAGAATCTGCTCGGCTTCGCCGAGCCGGTCGGCCTGGACCAAAAGCTCCGCCAGGATGCGATAGGTTGCTGACTTCGATTGCGCAAATCCAGCTTGCAGATTCTTATCCAGTCCGGAGATATTCTTGCGAATCTGCTGGTAGGAGTTCACAGCCTGCATTCCGAAAAAGATCGCTTCTTCGGGGCGATGCTCTTTGCGGAAGCCCACCATCAGAGATGTTTCAATCCCGCCTTCGATCTCCGGATCGCCCGCAGCCTTTGTCAATGACAATGCTGCAAGCAAACTTGCCAGCGCCTGCAGCGGCTCCTTTTGTGCCGAGTAGGCCCAGCCGATGGTCATCAGCGCCACCGCCTGGCCACGCCTGTCCTCCACCTCGCGCCAGACCGTCAGTGCCTTGACGTCGTACTCCAGTGCCTTGTCTGCTTCTCCCAGATCGGTGTAATCCCTGCCCATATTATTCAGCGTCGACGCCTCGCCACGCCGGTTCCCTGTCTCACGCCAGATGGGCAATGCCTGGTCGGAGTACTCCAGCGCCTTTTGCGGTTGATGCATGTCGGCATAGGCCCTGCCGATATCGTTGAGAGCCAGTGCTTCCCCACTGCGGTTTCCTACTTCACGCCATACGGGCAGCGCCTGGTTGTAGTAGTCCAGCGCAGACTGTTGCAGCCCGAGGTCACGGTAGAGCCGTCCTATGTTATTCAGCGTGCTTGCCTCGCCCTGGCGGTTGCCGACTTCGCGCCATATAGACAACGCCTGGTTATAGGTCTCCAGGGCCCTCTGCTTCTTGCCCAGATCGGCATTGGTCCTGGCCATATTGTTCAGCGTCAGCGCCTCGCCGCCTTGCTCTCCGGCATCGCGCCACAGGGGCAATGCCTGGTTAAAATAATCCAGCGCATTCATCCCCTGGCCCATGTCGGCGTAGGTTCTGCCCAGATTGTCCAGCGTGCTGGCTTCGCCGGCGTGGCCGCCCTCCTCCCGCCATTTCGCCGGCATCTCATCTCTCTGCTCCTTCAGATCCTTCAGCTGTCCCAGGTTGTGAATGCGGTCCCTGCTGCTCATCATCCGCCTACTGCCACTCCCGCTGTCGATCTCGTGCCAGATGGACATCGATTCGTTCAGGACCTTCAGCGCTTCCTCCCGCTTCCCAAGGTTGTTATAGGCTCTGCCCATATTGTTCAACACCAATGCCTGGGCCTGCTTAATTCCCATCGAGCGCCAAACCTGCAGCGCCTGGTCGAACAGCGCCAGCGCTTTGTCTTCCTGGCCCAGGTCCGTGTACACCCGGCCCATGGTGCTCTCGGTCATTGCCTGGGCTGCATGGTTGTTGCCATTCTGTTCAATGGTCAGGGCCTCGTTCAGGTAATCCAGCGCTTTTTGCATCTTTCCAGCCTGACGGTTTAGAAAACCCAGAATGTTCAGTTCCGTTGCCTCTTCTTTCAAGCTTTTGGATTCGCGCGCATCCGCCAGCTTCTGCTCATGCTGGGCAATCTCATCCTTGAGCGGGCCGTTCTGCGCCTGGGCTGCCGCAGTAGCCAGCAGCGTGATACTCAGCCAACCTATAATTCGCATTTTCTTTGCCAGACTCATCTTGCCACCTGTATTACGCCCAGCCGGCGCCTGCTATTACGGTCAGTATCACTCAGTCTGTCTGCCTTCAATGAAGGGCATACACGGTAAGCTCGTTCCGCTTTCGATTGACGCGCATAGAAACGTGGCTGGCGTCGTAAGAGATCTCCGTGTCGCAGTGTACACCTCTTTCAGCCGCCTGAAGAGAAGACTTTGTTCTGCAGTGATCGTTGTCGTGGTGGCAATCACTTTTGTGCTCTTCTTTTGACGCTGCTGTTGTAACAGTTACGTAACTGCGCATCACCCTACACGGAAACATTTCTCTTATAAGGTGTTGAATAGAGGCACAGGTTTGATACTTATTTGATCCTGAGGCATCCCATAGATGAGGTAACACATGGACAATATGTTGCCAGCCGGAACACCTGCGCCTGAGTTCAGTCTTAATGTCACGCCCGACCAGAAGCTTTCCCTGAGCGAATTGCGGGGAAAGCCAGTCATCCTGGCGTTCTATCCTGCTGACTGGAGCCCGGTCTGCGGTGACCAGATGGCTCTTTACAACGAAATTCTGCCCGAGTTTCAGAAGTTTGGAGCGGAACTGATTGGAATATCGGTCGATGGCGCCTGGTGTCACGAAGCTTTCGCCAAGGACCGAAACCTTCACTTCCCTCTGGCTGCTGACTTCGAACCCAAGGGTGCAGTCGCAAAATCTTACGGAGCTTATCGGAGCGGTGATGGCGTCAGTGAGCGGGCGCTTTTTGTCATTGACCAGAACGGGGTTATCGCCTGGAGCTACCTCTCGCCGATTGCCATCAATCCCGGAGCAGACGGCATTCTTGAAGCTCTTGAAAATCTGTCAAAATAGGAGACGGCCATGAGCACACTTACGATTGCGGTCAGCGATGACGACCACATACAGGGAGATCGTGCCGCGAAATGTAGCTTGGTCGAGTATGGGGACTATCAGTGCCCGTACTGCGGACAGGCCTATCCGGTCGTCAAGAAGCTGCAGAAGCACTTCGGAAAACGCCTCTCTTTCGTCTTTCGCAATTTCCCTCTCAGTAAGATGCATCAATGGGCGGAGCCTGCCGCCGAAGTGGCGGAATTTGCCGGTACCCATGGCAAGTTTTGGGAGATGCACGATCTGCTCTACGAAAATCAGGAGAGATTAGGCAACGCCCTTTTTTTGGAATTAATCGATGCGCTTGACCTCTCTCCTTCGCAATTGCAAACCGCCCTCGCAGAGCAGACTTACCGTGCCCGCGTGCGCGCCGATTTTGCGGGAGGCGTCCGCAGCGGCGTAAATGGAACGCCGACTTTCTTTATCAACGGACAGCGTTACGACGGATCACCCGATTTCGATTCCCTCAGCGAGGCAATTGAGCGGGCAGGACAATAGAATTCAATGAGGAAAGAACAGACGAAGGGCGCCGGGACTAGTGGCGGAAGTGCGAGATCAGGTACAAGATCGTCGATAAAACAAGACTGATCAGAATGCATGTGCCGAGTGGAAAGTATACGGAATAGCCCTTGCCTTTGTAGGCAAAGTCTCCTGGCAAGCGGCCCAGGGGAAGGCCGAAACGTCCAGCAAGCAGCAAGACAGATCCGATAACAACGAGCCGGAGCCCGAGGCCAAGTAGCATTTTGCCAAGTTCATTCATAATCAGCCATCTGGTTGATCTCTCGGCCAGGATACTTTGAATTGACATATGCAAGAAACCCGTTGCTGGTTCCAGCACAAGGAGGATCGATGCGAATTTTCACTTTGATCGCCGGCATTATTTGCCTGTTTGCCGTGCTGCTCGATGCCTTCCAAACCATCATTCTTCCGCGACGCGCCACAGGCCGTTTTCGTCTGACGCGAATTTTCTATATTGTTACCTGGAAACCCTGGTCGTTCTTTGCCAGGCGAATTCGCCATCCCCGCAAACGAGAATCCGTCTTCAGCTACTACGGACCTCTGTCTCTGATTTTTCTTCTGATGGTATGGGCCGCCGGAATGGTGTTGGGTTTTGCACTAATTTTTTATGCCCTGGGCAGCCCCTTCAACGATCCCGCACAAGGGCCAGGTTTTCGATCTGATCTCTACGTGAGCGGAACTACGATCTTTACGCTGGGTCTGGGAGACGTGACGCCGCATAGCGGCTGGACGCGCGGGCTCATCATTTTGGAGTCGGGCACCGGGCTGGGTTTTCTGGCTGTCGTGATGGGATATTTTCCCGTACTTTATGCCGCGTTTTCTCGTCGCGAGGTTAGCATTTCACTGCTGGACGCCCGGGCCGGGTCTCCTCCGACGGCCGCTGAATTGATGCGCCGAAATTCCTTTCAGGGCGGGGAAAGCGCTCTCTCGCTGCTGCTGATGGAGTGGGAACGCTGGTCGGCGGAACTACTGGAAAGCCACATCTCTTATCCGCAACTATGCTATTTCCGCTCGCAGCACACCAACCAGAGTTGGATCAGTGCGCTGACTGCAGTGCTGGATACGTCGGCGCTGCTGATTGCCGGCGTACAAGGGCATGAGGCGCGCCAGGCACAGTTAACATTTGCCATGGCACGTCACGCATTGGTTGACTTGTCGCAGGTCTTTTCGCTTGCCCCGATCAATAATGCTGCCGACCGTCTCCCCACTGAGCGTTACGAGCAGATCTACGGTTTGCTCTGCAATAGCGGCATAAGAGTCTGCCGCGACGGTCTCTCCTACGAAAGGCTTCGCGAAATGCGTTCCCTGTACGAGGGTTATGCGTTGACGCTGAGCAGGCATCTCTATATGCCGTTGCCACCATGGATCACCGAACAGCCCCACAAGGACAACTGGCTAACAGTAGCCAAACTGCGCGATCAAACCGAAGCAGCCAATACGCCGCCCGACGACGGTGCGCCGGTTGATAAATCAAGGACCATCGCCGCCATGCTGGATGAACATCACGAATTCTGAAACGGATGCTTTGTCGCGAGTTTGAATCCACCTGGGAGGCGGTTCAAATAAATTCAACGGCAACCCTCAAATTCCAGAAGCAGCGGGCGACACTCAAAAGAAGCAATCTGAGAATTTGTGCTTAATTTTGATAATTTGGAACCATTATTAAATTCCATATATTTAATTAGTACCAAGTATGAAATATCAAGTGATCCATTGTCGGACAGTGAAAGCACCTGCATCTTGCCTGTAAATGACCTTGAGCAAGCGAACATAAAAACGTGAATAAATACTTTATTAAACAATCATATACGTTAACTTTCTCTTCTCTTATATCTGTTTGAATTAGGCTGTTGGAGTTCACAAATAAATCTTCTCAATTTTCCCTTGACAACGATTTATTCCTGTAGTAGCGTTTCGCCTTGTGATTCATATGTGGAACTATTTCACCAATGAACACTTCGAAAGACCGGGCTGCGAAGACGTGGCCTTTGGGAGGACAAGGATGTCAGCGAGAGCAATTTCAATTACCCGATGGGTTATGGTTGCCGCCCTGTTTTGCATTTGGCTACCATGCCATGCGCAGTTCGGCAGCAATGTACAAGGGACGGTAACCGACTCAACCGGGGCGGTTATTCCCAAAGTGGCCGTCACGCTCCACAACACCGGCACCGCAGTCGACTTGAAAGAGACGACAAATGGGTCCGGCTTTTACCGGTTTGAAGCCATAGCGCCTGGCAACTACGCGGTCATTGCAGCAGTCGCAGGATTCAAGACAACATCGATATCGGTCACGGTGACTCCGGACGAAACACGCGGCGTAGACGTGACACTGGTTCCAGCTGGAGCGGGCACTGTCAACGTTACGGTGAATGCCGTGGCTCCGGACCTGAACCCGGATGGACCCGCATTGAAGTTACGTTGGCCTCCGACGAGATCACCAAGCTTCCTATGGCGGGTCATGATGTGCAGCAGATTCTTGCACTCACCCCCGGCGTAACCGGATTTGAGCCAACTCAACCAGGCGGCGGATATGGCTCAACGCTTTTTTCCGCCAATTGGTCGCCACCCTTCCAGGCCAACGGCCAGGGCATTAATGGCAATCTCTACCTGATCGATGACCTGCCGGTGAACGATGACGTAAACCAGGGTGCTGCCATTATGTTCCCCAACGCGGACATGATTGACCAGGTATCCATGCAGACGCAAACCTTCTCGGTTGAGAACGGTATATCCGCTTCACTGCAGACCTCGTTCAACACCAAGTCGGGTGCCAACAAGGTCCACGGCGACCTGGATTACACCTATGCCGGTGCGAACCTGGCTGCAGCCGACAACGTCATCAACACCATTAACACCCCTGGCGGAGTTCCTACTGGCGCACCGTCTGTCGCAGGCGTAGGCGATTTCCATCAGAACGAGCTTCTCGGTTCGATAGGCGGACCGATCGTCAAGGACAAGACGTTCTTCTTCTTCTCGTTCCAGAAGCAGAATCAAGGGTCTGGCGGCTCGACTCCTACCGGTCAGGACAATTGGGATCCCGCGTTTGTCTCGTGGGGCATGACGGCCTTCCCGACCTCAGGCATGGCCCAGGCAATGACTAATGCCCAAATTCGGCTGATCAACCAGGGCCGTCCTATGCGGTAAAAACCGTTGAAGACGTGCTGGGGTCAACAGCTTGCCCAACCAGTCTTTCCTATTACTCCAGCACGATACCGACTTTTACAAATGGCGCAGTTAGTGGTCCTAACTCGGGGGCAACGCAGGGTGGCCAGGCCTACAGCATCCTTTGCTCCACGGCGATGTATGACCACGGCCAGGTATTCAATCAGGCGCAGCCGTTCAACGGTCTGCAGTTCAGCGCTCGCATTGACCAGGTCTTCCGCAATGGCGGCGACCGCATCTATGCCATGTACGAGCGCGTACACCAGACACTGGGTGACCTGACAGACCGGCCCGCACTGGATTCCACCACTCCCAGTACCAACCGGTACGGCTCGGTGAATTGGGTTCACCTGTTTTCGCCCAAATTGCTGAATGAAATTCACGTCGGAAATGTTCGTACAGTAAGCGGACAGACATTGACCGATCCCTCCATCGCTGGTTCGATTCCGTACGGTAACCTTGGACTCGACACCACAGATGGCTACCAATTCTTCTTCAATTTCGGCGCCGATGAGCCCTTCGCTCCCGACACCCAGTTTGAGCACACTTACAACCTTCGCGACACCGTGAGCTATAACTGGCACAACCATACAATCAGGGGTGGCTACCAGTTCGCGCGCGAAGACTACCTCATCGACGATCAACTCTATGGCCGTGGAGGATTCGGATTCAACTTCATGGATGCCTTCCAACTCATGGCCAACGAAGCCAATTACAACTCCTATCTTTGGACTATCAGCGGATTGACCGGCCAGTATTCTCCTCAGAATTACGGCGCTACCTCAATCTTTAACGGCGTTTGGGCAGACGATTCCTGGAAAATCCACCCTAACCTGACCATCACCGCTGGTCTTCGCTACGACAACTTCGGAAACCCGTCTCGTTACTCGACTTCAAGCCCGTTCTCGCCGCTATATCCCGGCGCCGGTAGTACCTTCCATGAGCAGGCACTGAATACCACAGTGCATGTTTCACCGAACGCATTCACGCAATCGCAGAGCATGAACTTCCAGCCCAGGGTCGGCTTTGCCTACACTCCGTTCAAGAACAGGCAGATGTCCATTCACGGCGGAATCGGTATCTATGAGAACGCGCTGACGCCTGAACAGGTTGCTAACAACCTGCCCACCCAACCACCATCGCGCATCAGTTTGTCTCTTAATAATCCATTTGGATACGGCGACTTCACAACGGCCGCTGCTCCGTGGGGACAGACTTACGATGATCAGTTGCCGTTCCCGGTATACGGCCAGGATCCTTCCGGTAACGTCTACTCGTGTCCAGCAATGACAGACACCCCAAACTGCATTTACTCGGTCAACCTCAACGGTTTTGAACCCAATGTCAAGCCTGAAAAGTTCCTTCTTTATTCGGCTGGTGTTGAGTACGAGCTCCCTGCACGCGTCGTTGTCGGCGCTACCTATTCCGGCAGCCATGGCTACGATCTGGTGGTCGGCGCTGTTGGACAGGGTCCGAACGGTGTATCAAATTCCGACTGGAACCTGATGCCAGGCTATACGACCAGGCCCGCAACCGAGTGGGGACAGCTCTTGTACACGACTAACGACGGAACCAGCAGCAACTTCAACGCCTTGATCTTTACCCTCAAGCAGCACTATAAGGGGCTAAGCTATCAGGCTAACTACAACTTTGAAAGCGCCAGGCAGTGGGCTCCTACCTACTACGATAGCTCCGCAAGTAATCAGAAGGCCTTCTGGCCTGCTGCTTACCTCGCAAAGACCTACTACGGTCCTTCAAGCTTCGATATCGCCAACTCGTTCTCCTTAGGCGGAAGCTATGAGGTTCCGAAGTTTGCACCCAGCCAGCATTACCTGAGTCAGTTGTCCGGGTTCAGAATCAGTACCATCACCGTAGTTCAAACTGGAACGCCGTTCAGTGTAGGCAATACCAGTGGTCCGTCCTATGCTTACGACAACAGTTTGGGTATTGATGGCGGAGGCACCGGAACACCGGCGTTTCCAACACCTTCAGCTGGCGCACAACGGAAAGGATTCTCGCGCAAGCAAGTGTCCGAGACGGGAGCCTTTACCGGTGTAACCTGGACTGATCCAACTGGGGCAGGCACTGAGCCGGTGCTCAGCCAACAGGGCGCCAACACGTTCCGCAATCCGGGCTACTTCAACGTCAATCTGAGTTTGGCAAAAACCTACGATGTTCCATGGATCGAAAATGGAACTTCCAAGTTCACCATGCGCGCGGATTTCATTAATATTCTGAACCGCACAAATTGGGGTCCGATTCACAGCGATATAGCAGACAGTCCGAATTTTGGATTTTCTACAACCACGTACAACAAGCGCTTTTTGCAGATTGGCGGGCGCTTCGAGTTTTAAACGGTAACGCAACTCAACCAACGGGCGGCGCGGTCTTTGCGGGCCGTGTCGCCTATTCAATTCCTGATGTGCTTGAATTTGCCCTGATGGAAAAACTTGAAAACTATCGTTAAGCTCTGGTTATTAGCGGCGTACTCCTTCTGGTATCGGCCTTTAGCAGTGTGTAAACTTTTTTTAGTGTCATGATGCAGAACAACATCTCGTCCGGCGGCCCGTCGTGGGCGATGCAGAGAAAGGATTCATACGGTGAAAGTGCCCAAGCTCAAGCCGGAGAAAACGTATCTCGTTCCCGCTGTCTCCAAGGTATTCGACATTCTTGAGCTTCTTGAGCGAGAGAAGCGATCGCTGTCGCTGGAACAAATCTACCAGCAGGTAAAAGCGCCCAAGACCACCATCTACAGGCTCTTGAAGACTTGCGTCCATCGTGGATATGTGGCCCAGGGTCCGGATGGATTGTATCGCCTCACAAGTCAACCGAAAAAAGTGCGCTTCGGTTTTGCCGCACAGTCATCAGATATGCCTTTCTCAGAGATTGTGACCAGCAGCCTGAAAGCCGCCGCCACGCGCAACGGTGTTGAGCTTCTGGTTCTTGATAACCACTATGACCCGGAGATTGCGGTGCGTAACGCGGAGCGCTTCGTACAGGATCAAGTTGACCTGGTCATCGAATTTCAGATCGAGCAAGGCGTGGCTGCGCTCATTTCCGACAAGATGGCTACCGCCGGCATTCCCTTGGTCGCTGTAGATATGCCTCATCCTCACGCTACATACTTCGGGGCCGATAACTACCGCATTGGCTATTCAGCGGGAGAAGAGCTCGCCCGTTACGCAATCAAGCACTGGAAATCCAAAGTCAGCTGGGTGCTGGGACTGGATATGGAGCAAGCCGGTGCATTCGTGCAAAATCGCACCACCGGTGCATTCAACGGAATTCGCTCCTTGCTTCCTGATTTGTCGATCGAGTCCTTTGTCCGCATGGATAGCAGAGGACTTCGTGATAAAGGATACAAACTAGTCCACGAATTTTTGACGCGCCATCCTAAAGACCGTGGAATCCTGATCGCTGCGCATAACGATACTGTTGCCTTGGGCGCATTGCAGGCAGTTCGCGAACTTCAACTTGTGCAGATTGTGGCCATCGCCGGTCAGGATTGCATCACGGAAGCGATTGAGGAGATGATGAATCCAGGAAGTCCCCTGGTCGCCTCAATCGAGCACTTCGCTGAGAGTTATGGAGAGCGACTAATCACGCTCGGCTTGAATATCCTGCGAGGGCAGGCTGTGCCTCCCTATAACTTTACCGAGCACAAGATACTTACGCATGAGTCTCTAAAAGCGAGCGAGACAAAAGTTGAGCACCATGTTGAGAAGGATGCGAGCAAATAGAAAGAATACTCACTCCGATTCTTTTCTGACAGGCCTCCGGTTTATAACTCCATAAGTATCCATAATCCGGAATTCCTGTGGATCAACCTGCTCATTCAAATTCCAATTGTATGACGTGCACACCGCGCTCTTGCACCTCCGCAATCGCGTATTTGGTCTCTTCGATCGTGTCGGTACGCAGATCGACGGTTTTCTTATTGATAAGCGTGCTCTTGATGCGGTGTCCGGTCGGTAGCGGCAAACGAAGAGTGGTTTTATTTGCACAGCTTGTGTAGTTGAGAGTAATAATATTTCCCACTTGCCGATAGTGATAGAAAACGTAGCCGCGCGAGGCAGGATAGCGCACACAGACCTTGGCGTCACTGATTCCAGCAGCAAACCATCGCGGCGAAATCTGTACAGCACGAAAGCCCGCTCCTGTGTCTTCTACTCCCGCAAGCCCTTCAAGCAGTGCCGCCGTCACACATCCAGCACCCCAGTTGTTTGGCATTCCCGTCGAAACGTCGCTCCATGGAGGGAGGAATGGGGGCATGTTAGACAGAGTAATTCCAATCACAAACCACTTTGCGCCAGTTTCCATGCTTTCCAATTCCAAAGATTTAATTTGAGCGTCACTTCTGCGGGGCTCGAAGCTGGCAATCCAAACTCCTACATTTTCAATAATCCCACCCATGCCGCGCCAGGCAACCTGCATGCGCTGCTGCGCAAGATTCCCATAACGATTATTAAATTCTCCATCGTCGGGTGCCCAGAACGAACCCACGTTGACGCCACGTTCAATGTATTCAACCTGCTTATCTCCGTCTTCATAGTGAATCGTCAATTTGCCTAGAGTTGATCCAGAGCCTGAGCACGCATGCAGTAGATAGAATGTATGGCATGATTTGTATACAGGAACCTGCGTCTTTGTTGAATAGCGTGGAGCGTTAGATACTCCAATGCACACGCGGTGACCATTACCGCCCGCGGATGCGATCTCAAAGGGAACGCCTCTAAAGCTTTGTTCCCCAGTGGGAAAGTCGATGAGATAGTTATTGGCTTCGTCTACCCACCCAGGAACATCATCGGTTCCCTTGCCTGTGTCGCAGTTAGCCTGCGCACGCAAATCAAGCGTAAGAAAATCGGTAGGCGGACGCTCCGGTTGTTTGCCGCGCAGAATGCCCGGCAAAAAGTCGCGATGGCGTTTTGTGATCTCATGCACGCGCTTCAGGATATCCACGCCATATTGCTCATATCCATGCTGGAAGCAGCCACGCGCTAATTCTCCCGCCGTACACGCCAATACGCCGCCGTTCACGTAGTCCCATATATCTTGCTCCTTACCGAATCCTCTTTGAAATGGCGGAAAGATCGAATAGAACTCTCCCGGCGAACTATCCGGCATTTGCTTGCGGATTGCTGCATAACTCTGGATGATTGCGCGAGCTTGTTGCTGGGCAATGCCGCGGTTCAGCGAGTAGGCGTTGGATAGCGAAACCTGGCTACTCATATCCACACCGAGGTCCGGGTGAAAATTGGCGTCTTCAGGTACCCAGTGTGTGTAGAAGCGTCCATTCCATGAGATGCGATTCAGACGCTCTTCAAGTTCATCGGCGAGTTTGCGCATCTCCTGTGCTTCCTGTCCGCGCTCAGCATAATCGAGCATCTCTGCCAGGTAGCGGCATCCGGCAATTAATCCTGTGTTGTCACCAAAGAATATCCCGAAGTGCGTTTTTTCGAGATCGATGGCCATGATGTCACCGCCGACCAATACGGCCTCGCTATCGCAGAGAAAGTCCCAGGTATCAATGGTGAGACCTCGCTTGAGCAGGCCAAACTTTTTTGACCAGCGATAAGGATCGCTGGTGCTGTACCGCACGGCATGCAATGCACGGTCTAGATGCTGTCGCATCCAATGCATCGTCTCCCGTTGTCTTCCATACCATATAAAGCGCTTCCAAAAAATACATTTCCACGTGATTCTCGACAGGTGCACGGCGCAGGCCCAGGAATCCATCATCCGCAGCGCGCGAAAAATCACCGTATTTGAATCGCCTGTCCCAATCACTTTCCGGCGGCGTGCGATCAATATGGTTCTCCCAGATCATGCCGTCTTCGCGTTGCGTTACCGAGAAAATCTCAAAGCTCTGACGAACCTCCGGCCAAAAGTAGCGCATCCCTCGCAGCGTGTTTGTATTGTCGAGCAGCCAGTCGACCCAATAAGTGTAAATACGCCTATTGTGGCGGCGGGCACCCACCGGCCCGTCTGAAGCCATGGTCCAATAGAGAGTATCAAGCAGATGCTGATATTCGCCGCTCGGCTCGCGAATCTCTGTGTGCGCATCTACTTGAAGACTGGCATTACCAGCGAGCTTTCCGTCCATATCAAGAAGCAGCACAGTGTGTGTGCCCAGCGCACCGCCAACGCGAAACACGGCCGGTAACGTCACACTCTGTTCAAAATACGACTTCCCTTCCCCATCCAGAACCCGGAGACAGTGTTCGCCAGTGCCTTGCACTGTAACTTCGTCAAGTGGCCGATACACGGTCTGAGCAGGCGAAAGTGTGAGTGGTGAATCTCGGTGAGACTCCGCTTGCAAGGATGCCACACACCCGGCGCCAAGTACTCCGGCTGGCAGAATTCCAAGAAATTTGCGTCGCGACTGCATAGAAACCTTTCTATTTTCGACAGACGGCATTGAATGCTATATATATGTTACATTCAATTTATTCCAAATGATCAACAGTTCCACGGGTGAAACTTAGGGTGCAAATTCAGCGTGGATAAGCCCTATCGTCGTACCGGCATAGAGCCGAAAACTCAAGCAGTTCAGCCAATCGAAACAGCGTTCAAGAGGAGTTTCCTGGTTATGAAGTCGTTGATGCAACGAGTTTTTACTCTCTTCGCCTTTCTGTTTTCTGCGGCAGCATTCGGTCAGACGGTAAACCCCGTACTGCTTCAGCAAACCTGGCCGGCATTCTGGATCGCTCACCCAAGCGCATCGCCTACGGACTTCGGCGTATATCACTTCCGGAAGACCTTCACTCTGTCAGTCAGGCCGAAGCATTTTGTAGTCCACGTTTCAGCAGATAATCGTTACAGATTATTCGTGAATGGGCGTTCCGTTTCGATAGGCCCGGAACAGAGTGATCTTTTGAACTGGCGTTTCGAGACCATCGATCTTGCTCCCTATTTTCAGACGGGAAATAATGTTCTTGCTGCAGTGGTGTGGAATGGCGGCATCGCCAGACCGATGGCACAGATTAGCCATCGCACTGGGTTTATCCTGCAGGCCGACGACCCAGCCAACCAGGTTGTGAATACCAGTGACACGTGGAAAGTAACTGAAGATTCGGCTTATGAGCAGATCATTTACAAAGATAACGACCCGCACTTTCAATGGAACTATTATGTAGCTGGGCCGGGTGAGCGAGTGGATGCAGCCAAGTATCCATGGGGTTGGGAGCAACCTGCCTTCGACGACTCAACCTGGCTCCCTGCCTCTGAAATCAGCAAGGGCGCACCGGCGGGCGTTGAAAGCCACCAGCGCTGGCAACTCAAGCCGCGCACCGTACCATTCCTGACAGAGGACACTCAAAAGTTCCGGCGTGTGGCGCGAACTGAGGGAGTAGTAGTATCGCAGGCCTTTGTTGCAGGTTCTGCGCCCATTCACATCCCCGCCAACAGCGAAGCTACCATTCTTCTCGATCAGGGGACACTAACCGTCGGCTACCCGGTTTTGCGACTTACGGGTGGCAAAGGTGCACGGGTTCGTCTCACTTACTCTGAAGCTTTGTACGACAGCAAGGGTCTGAAAGGAAACCGGAATCAGATTGAAGGCAAGCACGTCATGGGGCCGGAGGATGTATTTTTGCCGGATGGAGCGGAACGGGAATACCGTCCTCTGTGGACACGCAACTGGCGCTGGATGCAACTCGACATCCAGACACTCGCCGAGCCTCTCGTCATTGAAGATGCATCGAGCCTGCTCAGCGTCTATCCAGCTACCCGTGCAGCCATATTTGAAAGCGACTCAGAGCGACTGCAGCCGATTTGGGATGCCGCCTGGCACACTCTTGCGCTCAACGCGCAGGAAACTTTCATCAGCGACATAGCCTGGGAGCGTCTGCAATATGTAGCCGATACCAAGGTGCAGGCCTTGACCTGGCTCAACCTAACCGGCGACGACCGGTTGGTGCGGATCGCAATCGAGGATTTTGATGCTTCGCGCGTTGCATTCGGCTTGACCCAATCGCGCTATCCCGCCAACCTCGAGCAGTTTATTCCGACATTCTCACTCTACTGGGTCTCCATGGTGCACGACTATTGGATGTATCGCGACGACGACGAGTTCACGCGGCAGTTTTTGCCCGGCATCGTCGATGTACTTGGATGGTGGGAGCGGCAAGTCAAGGCGCAAGGAGATCGTGAAGTACCGTGGTCATGGAGTTCTAATGCCACCGCGGATAAGCTCCTGTTCTCGCTCACACTCCAGCAAAGCGCCGAACTATTTGAGCATTTTGGGATGGGCTGTGAAGCTGCGCATTACCGCCAGCTTGCGGCGGAGATCAATCACGATGCCTATGTGTCGCATTTCGACCCACAGCGCGGCCTCCTGTGGGATACACCTGAGCACAACTACACACAGGAAGTGAACACGCTCGCCGTTCTTGCCGATGCAGTTCCGCAAAATTCCCAACGGGAAATTATGGAACGAATGCTGAACGAACCGGCCGCGGTTAAATCTGATCCGTCCGATTTTATGTTCTTCCGCTATTATTTCGGCCGCGCGCTCAAGAAGACAGGACTTGGCGATCGTTATATCGAGAACCTGCAACCTTGGGAAAATATGATGCAGGCCGGTATGCAGACGTTTGGAGAATTGGCGAAGAACCCACGCTCGGATTGCCACCCATGGGGTACAAGTCCCGGATTCGAGTTGCTGGCAACCGTTGCCGGGATCGAGCCTGCATCTCCTGGCTTCAGAACGGTGCGGATCGAACCCTCACTCGGCATACTGCAACACGTCCACGCGCGCATGCCGCATCCCCTCGGTCCCATTGAGGTTTGGCTCGACCGTAGCGGTGACGGCCTCCACGCGCGCGTATTACTGCCTCCGGGCCTGACAGGCGTACTCGTCTGGAAGGGCCAGAAGCATCCGATTCAAGGAACCACAGATCTGAGATTCTGAGCTCGGATCCACGAGGACATAGCGGCGCGAATGTAAAATGATTGCCGGTAACTGATCTCTATACCCAATGTAATCAGGGATGTACAGATGGGTTGCGCAAAATAGGAATAATCTGGTAATGTGGCTATGCCACTATATGTGTTTCTTACGGGAACCCATGCAGACAGTGCCTCTTGCGGCCGGTCGTAGAGGCAAACTTCGCGATTTAAAATCCAGTATCTGGAGAAGTTAGTTGACGAATTCTTTTAATTACGAAACGATTGCCAAGATGATCGATCATTCGCTGCTCAGCCCTTCTCTGACTACTGGAGAACTTGAAGAAGGTATCGCATTAGCGATTCAGTATGACGTAGCAAGTGTTTGCGTCATGCCCTATTACCTGGCTCGGTGTGCCAATCTGCTGCGAGAGACCACGGTTCGCGCCAGCACGACCATCGGCTTTCCTCACGGTGGGCACGCAACCGCAGTAAAGTTGGCTGAAGCCCGTCAGGCGCTCAAAGATGGCGGGCAGGAATTGGATGTTGTCATCAACATCAGCAAAGCTCGCAGCGGGGATTGGCAGTATGTACGAGATGAACTGGAGCAGCTGACCGAATGCATTCATGCAGATGGGGCAAAAATTAAAGTCATCTTTGAGAATGCCTATCACGACGATGCATCTAAGATTCACTTGTGTGAAATTTGCTCGGAGATTGGCGTCGATTGGGTCAAAACATCCACCGGCTTCGCTTCCGGAGGAGCAACCCTCCCCGATCTCAAATTGATGCGCGAACATACATCTGAGCGTGTACAGGTCAAGGCAGCCGGCGGGATTCGGGACCTCGATGCGCTGCTGGCCGTTCGTGACCTGGGTGTTAGCAGGGTCGGCGCGACACGCACAAAATCAGTTCTCGAGGAATGCCGAAAACGGCTCGGCCTTGAGCCAATCTTCATCAACACATCGGCGGCGCCCGGAGGATACTAATTATGAAGCTTACAGATGCAAAACGGCTTGTGCGCGAACCCATGTACCAACAGATGAATGAGATTATGCGCGCACTGTTGAAGACTGGTGAATTCAGTGAAGGAGACCGGTTTCTTACGGAGCGGCAGATTGCAGAGCGCTTCCAGGTAAGCCGGCCTACAGCCAATAAAGTTCTTTCGGGAATGGTTTCAGAGGGACTTCTTGAATTCAGAAAAGGGGTAGGCACATTTGTCTGTCCTCCGCCCCTAAACTATGACATCCAGACGCTGATCAGCTTTACGCAAAAAGTGATCGATGCGGGAAAGACGCCGGCAACGCGAGTACTTGAATTTAAGCGGATCAATGCATCGTTAGCTGAAGCTGAGGTCGCCGCCAAGTTGCAGGTCTGGAATCAGGAACTCTTCGCCATCACCCGTTTGCGGCTGGCGGATCGAGTTCCGGTCATACTTGAAAGACGCTGGGTTTCCACCGACGTCTTCACCGGACTCACACGTCAGGAAATGAAAGGATCTTTCTACGCTTTGTGCCGGGAAAAATATGAACTGAAAATCACTGAGTCCGACCAGACCATTCGAGCTGTGGCCCTGAAGGGGCAGGATGCAAAAATCCTGAAAGTGCGCAGTGGTTCGCCCGCCTTACTAGTCTCAGCCGTTGGTTACTCAGGACAAAGAGCCGCCTGGTGGGAAAAAACACTGTACCGCGGAGATGCTTACGAATTCCACCGCGCCAGGTCCTCTCCTGAAAGACTTATTCAACCATTGGTATAGTGAGTGTTCCGTGACGCGTACCTGCGCACTAATGCATCGTGTATTTCGAACGCAATAGTTTAGGGAGAACCATGGCAATGACTCGGCGCACATTTCTACAAACGTCTCTGGCCGCTGCTGCGGTTGGTAGTACGGGTAACTCCGGTGAGCTTCGCGCCCAGACCAGCGCGCTAAATGAGCGGAAAGTACTTCAGGCCAAGGGCCTTGACATTGTGGAGTCAGGCAGGCCGGTTCGGTTGCGCGGAGTCAATCTTGGAGGCTGGATGCTGATCGAAGATTACATGATCGGCCTGCCCTGGACCGAGTGGAAGATCCGCGAACAGTTCAGAAAAGTTCTGGGAGACGATGCCTATACCGCTTTCTTCAATGCTTTTGACCAGGCCTTCATTGGCGATGCAGATACTGCATTTTTAGCGCAGCAGGGATTCAATGTTGTCCGCATTCCATTTAACTACCGACATTTTGAAGACGATCTCGCGCCTGGCCAATGGATTGAAAGCGGCTTCCGCCAGCTCGATCGAGTAATCAACCTTTGCCGAAAATACAAGCTTTGGGTAGTCCTCGATCTTCATGCCGCGCCCGGCGCACAGGCCAGAGATCAAAATGCAGGCAGCGCTTACGGCGAATCTTATCTCTGGTACCATCGCGAGTTTATTGACCGCAGCGTGGCTCTATGGGTTGAAATTGCCAGGCGTTACAGTGGAGATGCAACAATCGCCGGCTATAACCTACTCTGCGAACCGGTAACTGCCAATGTTCCTTTGCTCAACGATTTTTACCTCAAGATCATCCGAGCAATTCGCAAGGTTGATTCTGATCATCTCATCCTGCTTGACCCCAACATGTGGGCTAAAGATATCGCCACACTGCACGACGAACTATTCACCGATCCGCAGGTAATACCATCGCTTCACCATTACTTCTCAGAGGATGCCGGGTTTGCTCAACTTACAAGTTACCCAGCAATCGTTGACGGAAGAAACTACGATCGCGCGGCACTCGAGAAGACGCTCACAGGAAAGTATGACCAGCAGCGCATTGCCCGTCCCGTAATGGTGGGGGAGTTTGGAGTATTTAGAAGTTTGCCCCAGTCCTTCGCAGTGCAACTCGCCATCACGCGAGACCTGGTTTCGATCTTTGAAGAAAAAGGCTGGAGCTGGACTATGTGGTGTTACAAGGATCTCCGCGATATGGGGATGCTGACCGTACGCCAGGATACACCGTGGCGCGGATTTCTTGAATCACCGCAGATCGCCGGATTTATGCAGCGCTATAAAGCAATGGAAATACCATTTACACAAAGCGTCCATAAGATGCTTGCCGAAACCGATATATTGGCTGATGCCCGTGATCAATGGGTACGAGAGGTAGCGCGGGACTTCGATGTTCCCGCGCTGGATTTTATACTGCGCCGTCTTGCCGAGCGTCCATTACCTGAAATCACTGAGATGGCGCGATCCTTCGCATTCGAGTCGTGCGAAATTCATCGTGATCAGCTCGGCGCAATGAAGACGGATTGAATACCAGTTATCGCGGCAAAATTATCCTGTGAGTAGGTGAGCTATAACACCTATACGCACTGCGTGACATATACATCACGACCCGTATTACATTCAGCACGTCTGCTACATTGCAAACATACAAATATTATCTTTGCCGATCATCGGCAGAAGTATAACACTGAACACAAACCCATCAGCGATAGCTAGTTATATTGTAATGTGATCCATATCACGCAGTAATAAGTTACGTGCACTTACTACACTTACTATTTTGCTGCAAATTTAAATTGACAATGCTCATTCCTGAGGAATATCTTCCTCGCAAATTCCGATGGAAACAATCTGGTCGTTTGAAATGTCAAAGCGAAGCTGAAAGGAGCATCATGACATTCACTCAGTCTCAATTGACTTCCGTTTTCACCCGCCTCCTCCTCAAGATGTTACCCCAGATTATCTGTTCCGCCCTTTTCTTAGCATTTTCCGCTGCTGCAAGTGGCACGCAGGTGGCAACTCCCACGTTTAACCCCGCAGCCGGAACATACACCTCAGCGCGGTCGGTAACTATCTCCGACACCACGACTGGTGCGACCATCTACTTCACCACCAGCGGAACTGCGCCCACAACCATCTCGACCAAGTACACCGCAGCCATTTCTGTAAGTGCAACAGAGACCCTTGAGGCCATTGCAGTCGTTAAAGGCGATACAAACAGCTTGGTAGCCACAGCGAAATACACCATCAATAAGACCGCAGCCACGCCTACCTTCTCGCCGGCAGCCGGAACATATACCTCAGTGCAGTCGGTGACCATCTCCGACACCACAACGGGTGCGACCATCTACTACACCACCAGCGGAACTGCGCCCACAACCGGCTCGACCAAGTACACCGCTGCCATCTCGGTAAGCGCGACAGAGACCCTGGAGGCTATTGCGGTTGCCACGGGCTACACAAACAGCTCAGTAGCAACGGCGAAGTACACCATCAATAAGACCGTTGCCACGCCCACATTCTCTCCGGCAGCCGGAACATATACCTCGACGCAGTCGGTGACCATCTCCGACACCACGACGGGTGCGACCATCTACTACACCACCAGCGGAACTACGCCCACAACTGGCTCGACCAAGTACACCGCTGCCATCTCTGTAAGCGCGACTGAGACGATTGAGGCCATTGCAGTTGCCACTGGTTACACAAACAGCTCAGTAGCCACGGCGGTATACACCATCAATAAGACCGTGGCCACGCCCACTTTCTCGCCTGTAGCCGGAACATATACTTCGGCGCAATCGGTGACCATCTCCGACACCACGACGGGTGCGACCATTTACTACACCACCGGCGGCACGGCTCCCACAACCGGCTCTACCAAGTACAGCGCAGCCATCTCTGTAAGCGCGACAGAGACCCTGGAGGCTATTGCGGTTGCCACGGGCTACACAAACAGCTCAGTAGCAACGGCGAAGTACACCATCAATAAGACCGTTGCCACGCCCACATTCTCTCCGGCAGCCGGAACATATACCTCGACGCAGTCGGTGACCATCTCCGACACCACGACGGGTGCGACCATCTACTACACCACCAGCGGAACTACGCCCACAACTGGCTCGACCAAGTACACCGCTGCCATCCCGGTTAGCGCGACCGAGACACTGGAGGCCATTGCCGTCGCAACTGGCTACACCAACAGTTCGGTAGCCACGGCGAAATACACCATCAGTGCGATCACAAATGCGGCCACGCCTACCTTTGCGCCGGCAGCCGGGACATATACCTCGCCACAGCCGGTGACCATCTCCGACACCACGACCGGTGCGACCATCTACTACACCACCAATGGAACGGCACCGACAACCGGCTCGTCAGTTTATTCGAGCGAGATCACGGTATCCAGCAGCGCAACAGTAGAAGCCATCGCCACGGCTACCGGCTATGCAAACAGCCCGATAGCCACTGCGGCTTACACTATCAGCCCCACTTCGCTGCCGGGCTATACGGTTTCCGGAACGGTCACATACAGCGGCGCATTGACCGGCTGGGTCTATCTGGAGTTGATCCCCACCAGCGGCTGCAGCAGCTGCGGCGGTATGGGCACGGCCATCAACGCAACCACTGCGGGATCCCTTGTTTCGGGAATGGCTTTTACCATCCACGGTGTGCCTTCCGGCACTTATACCTTGGAGGCCTGGTTGGACAACATTGGCTACGGCGCAGCGAACGCCTCCAACCCCACGGGCAACCTCTCCAGTGTCGCCGTGACCAGCGCAAACCTTAGCGGCAAAGCCGTTACGCTGGCCAATCCAGCCGCGGTTTCGCTCGGCACGTCTACTCCCACATGGGATACCAGCGAGGGGTTTGGCGCATTCAACGGAGACGCCGTTGTCGGCTTCGACAAAATCACCAGCAATGATGTTGAGATGCCTGCCTCCTACGAGCTCGAATACAGCACCAGTTCAACGTTCAGCGGAACTGTCGGGAGCAAATGCTTCCCGGCGGTGGGCGTAAACTACGGCCCCTGGATCGTGACCGGACTCACAAATGGCGATACATACTACTTCCGCGCGGCAGGCAATACGGGAGCCTGCGGCAGTTCCACCACCGGGCTGACCTACTCCGCAATCGAGCCCTCGGGTGGGCTGCTCATCGGCGCGCCAACAACCGGCAACCTTGTCTCCGGCACGGTCACCTTTACCGCGCCCTCCGGCGGCATCACCGGGCCACTCTACGTGGGCTGCTACACGGGCACGGGTGCTGTCTACGGTGATCCGATTGCCAGCCCAGTCAGTCCGCAAGCCTACTCGATGTATGTGCCCACCGGCACCAATTGCATCATGATTGGCTTCATTGACCAGAACAACACTGGCATCATCGGCGGCCCTGGAGAAATCTCCAATGCCACCACTGGAATCGGCGCGGCTCAATTCAACCTTACCGGCGCCATGCCCAATGAAAACCTGACCCTACCCAACGGCAATAGCGTTGCCACGCTCAGGACGTATGACATGGAGCAGATTAACCTGGGCGGCGTCACCACTTACAGTTACGCCATCGACTTTAGAGTCAACGGACTGTACAAACTGCCGGTGTCCGTCGAACTTTTCTCTGAAACACCCGAAAAGGCTGGAGCCGCCGCGGATGTGGTGTTGCCCTCGGACATTGCCACGGACGCCTTAAACGCAGGCTCCGGCGAGCATAGCAACGCGGGCTCTGACAAGTTCGACCTCTCGCTCACACCCACCGGAACCCCGGTCGCCAGCGATTCCTACGCCTTCAAAGTCACCTACAGCGATGCCACCTCTGAGACCCTGAACGCCTCGATCAGCGCCGTCCTGGATACCTATCCCTTCGGTTTGTCGCCCGCCGGGACAGGCATCATCACAACGCCTAACTTCGATTGGGCCGGTCCCTCCCCCGCCAGCGACTATGTCTATCAGTTCAATCTGATGACTTCGGGCTACAGCAGCATCTGGGAGATTGTTGGCGAGGGCTTGAACGGATTCCCATATACCATCGACGCCATCAACTGGAGCGAGGATCCAACCGGTACGAATAGTACGCCGAACGTATCCAGCTTGAGCACCGGAACGCAGTATGAATGGTATATTCAAGCCGCGGACAGCAATGGCAACGAAGCGACCACCGAAGTTGCCTTCGAGACAACTACGTCGAGCCTGACATTATCTACCAACGGCGGCCTGGTGGGACCCGCGTTGGCCGGTTCTCCTTTCACCGCGTGGATCCAGGCCTCTGGCGGCAGCGGCTCGGGCTACACCTTCAGCGTGAATGGCACTTCGATTTCCGACACCAGCCTCGGCAGTGCGAGCAGCTTCACCGGCAACGACGGACTGCTGGCTTACTACTCGGGCAGCATGCTCTACATCGTTGGCACACCCACTACGGCTGAAACCATTAATCTTGCCGTTACGGTAACTGACAATGTGAGCGACACCGCCTCTCAGGTCTACTCACTCATCGTCAGCAGCGGGCCGGGAGCAAGCGGCGTAAAAAATGCCCTCCTCAACGGAACTTACGTCTGCAAGATGGACGGTTACTACGATATCAATGGCGCGCCTTGGTCCGCGCTTTTGAGCTTCGTGACCAGTGGCAGTGCCGGAACCTTCACCAACGGCGTCTTCGACACGAATAGCAGCAAAGATTCAACAGAGGTGTCTGGCACCGCGAGCGGCACCTACTCCATCGGCTCCGATTATATGGGCCTGCTGACCCTTAACGCTGTTTTGACCACTGGTGCTACGGGAAGCCAGACAACGACGTGGGGAATAGCACTGAACGACGCTAACGGGGCAACCACGACAGCTACCGAGTTCCGCATGACGGAGATTGACGATGTGGGCACATCGCCCTCTGGCCAGCACGGCGCCGGAGTCTGCTACCAAGCCACAACCGGCGACTTCAACGCCAGCGCCGTGAGCGGAAGTTTTGTCTTTAGCCTGAATGGCGTGAACGGCAGCGGCGTTCCGTCGGCGAGCTTAAACCTCATTAGCGCTTCAAGTGGAACCGTGGCCTCAGGCGGCTATTCCGATGGTTATACTCTCGGCAATACCTCGGAGACAACCCTGACCTACACCGGCGGTTCCATCACCACACCGAATACAGCCACAGGCCGCTCGACTCTCACACTCACAACATCCGGAGGAACAGGCACCTTCGCCGTATATGTCATCGACACCAACCGCATGTTCATTCTGATGTCGGGCGCTGTTGAAAAGGCACAATCCGGCGACATGCGCAGGCAGCTGCAGGCCGCCAACACCGCAGCGGTCCTTCTCGACGGTTCGTCGGTTCTCTACATGCAGGGATACCAGGGAACCAGCGGCGGCAGTGTAACGGGCTTCAACTCCTCGGTCTATCAAGTGAGCAACGTCAGCAGCGGCACATACACAAGCACGCAGACTGTCAACGCGAGTTATGACGACGATGCAGGCACTTACACCGCCGGCAGAGAGAATGGCACTGCGGACACCGTCACGCTTAACTCCGCCAATCCTGGCCGCGCCACTTTCACGGTCAACAGCAGCGGCTCGGCCTTCTTCTATTTCTACAACGTCGGCTCCGCCCTCTACCTGGAGTTGAATGGTAGCAATTACTACATGGAATCGGGATGGCTGGAGGCGCAGACGCAACCGGCGTCTCCTCCGTTCTCAAATGCAAACATCGCCGGCAGCTACGTGACGGGCAAGTTGCCGCGACAGAGTTCGGGCAACAACGACACCGTAGGAGAAGGCACATTCTATAGCAACGGCATCGGCTCCGGTTCTGAAATTCTGGCCAACGATGGAACATTGCAGTGGGACCAGGCGTTCGGCGATGTTATGGGCTACAACTGGCTCTCGACAACGTATGGAGCTTTATCGAATTCCGTATGGGGCATGACATTCGAGAGTTGCGTCGTCATCACTCCGGTCAAGAGCGGAGCAACGGGTAAGGTAGCCTGCATCGAGAACACCTCACCAGGAGCAAACGTAGATATCTCTGAGCAGTAAACAATATCTTTTCAACCAGAGCTCAAAGGGCGGTCAACCATACGGTTGACCGCCCTTTCAGTTGAGTCCAGAGCGTGTGCAGCTTAACCACCAACAACTATTTGGCTTCGTTCAAGCAGACACGACTCTCCCGGAGTGAAATCTATGTTAATTGAGTGCCCTGGAGAGAGTGCCAATGGAGATTAAATATAATTTGGCTCCTCAGGTAGGACTCGAATCATCAGTCAAACGTATTTTCAACATGG
>CAWAEU010000049.1:0-40231 GCA_963780975.1 uncultured Acidobacteriaceae bacterium
GAAGCTGGCTTTGCCCACGACCGTGGCCCTGGATATCTACGGAAACCTATTCATCTCGGATTACTATAACTACGTAATCCGCGAAGTGAGCCTTAACCACTTCGATCCCACCGATATGGGCAAAATTAGGACCGTAGTCGCCAACAAATATAGCGCCTCTCCGGTCACAACCACCCCTCAACCCGCACTCAACGCTGAATTTGATTTGGCTGCCGGAGTGTGGGTAGACTATGCCACCAACATCTATGTTACCGACGCGTACGCCGAAGAAGTATACGAAGTTACGGGCAGCACCTACACCGCGCCGGCCAACGGCTCAATTTTCACGGTGGCAGGCGATGGAGCGCCGGGTTACTCCGGCGATGGAGGACCGGCAACCAGCGCCCAACTCAACTACCCGTATATTTCCATCGGCGATATCTTCGGCAATTTACTGATTGCCGATGAGGAAAACGACGTCGTACGCGGCGTAGCCAACGGTGTGGTCTCAGCTCCGGAATCGGTGCTTTCAGCAAACAGCCTGACCTATGCCGTGCAAGTGCTGAATGGCGGCAATTCGGCCAGCCAAACCATCAATGTCGGGAACTACGGAAACAATACGTTGTCAATTTCATCGGTGTCGGTCAGTGGCGCAAATGCCTCCGACTTTGTTGAATCCGACAACTGCGCCGGCAATACGTTCACGACGGACCAGGGTTGCTCCATCACTGTGACCTTTACAGCCACAGTGGCGGGCCCCGAGGCCGCCACGCTCACCATTGCCAGCAACAATCCGGCAAGTCCGCAGAACATACCGCTCAGTGGAGGGGGCATCACCTTCTCCGCACCGGTCGCAGCTCAAGGTGGATCGACCTCACTTACGGCCAGTACGAGCGGTGGGGCGATTTATCTGTTGCAGGTCGGCGTTACGGGCGGCACAGCCACAAGCAACACGCTGACGTTGACGTTCAGTTGCTCGAGTTCATCGAACAATGTCGCTTGCACAGTGCCAACATCGGTGACGGCAACTGTGGGAACCCCGGCGCCCTTCAGCGTATTTGTGCAGACCACGCCGTCCGTAAGTAGCAAGGTAAACAATGCCCCCCTTGAGCGCTTCCGCGATCACTTCAAGGGTGGCATGACACTGGCTATGATTCCCTTCGGATTGATTGCACTGGGCATGGCGCGCAAGCGCCGCAAGCTGACCGGTCTATTCCTGCTGGTCCTGCTGGGGATTACGGTTTCCCTGTCTGGCTGCAACACCACTTCGACAACGATAACGAATGCTACTCCGGGAACCTACAGCGTGACGCTCACGACTGCCGCGGGTGGCGCAACGCAGTCCACAGTCCTAACCTTCATCGTGCCGTAAGCATCTTCCGGCGTTGCCGGAAGATCGTTCCAGGGTAATAACAGCAAAGGCCGGAGCAGCCGCTCCGGCCTTTGCTGTTTCTATGGGCTGGTCTGCTCAGCCTCGAAATAATAACTTTTAGAAGCGCGACCTTCATCCAGCAATATACCGTTATGCAAAATTTTTAACCCAGGCGAGCGTTCGCTCGCAGAACCCTTCACCAGGCAACCACTAAGACGCGGAGTTTCGAAGTTCAGCCAGAATCATCTCAACGGCTACTGCTGCCACCTGCTCTCCATCAGCGGAGAGGCTCATACGGATCGGCTGCTTCGGATCGATAGTGATGGCGTAGAGAATAATTTCGTGCGTGCCGCCCTGGATATAAAACATATCAAGCAGATCTTTCATGCCGACATCGTGTGCGGTGAGCGTGGGCGGATAGTCGCGTGAGAATTTGGGCGTGGTGCGGGTGACGGTGCCCATCGGGTTGCCGTCATCGGCCGCGTCAATCAGCACAATGCGGCCGGCATCCTCCAGCGGCTCCAGCAGCGTAAAGCCGCCGGTGCCGCCGTCCAGGCACTCAACGCCTTCTGGCAATGTGTGCTTTTCAAGAGCCCGTACCACGTAAACGCCGATGCCCTCATCGCCCATCAGGACGTTGCCCAGCCCTAGCACCAGTGTTTTCGTTGCGCTATTTGTCACTCTTCTCCCTATCGAACTTCCATCCGCCTATGATCGAGGATACCGTGCCGCGCCCCTCGATGTAGTCGTGATAAAAGGCCAGATAGACGTGAACAATGATAAAGGTGACAAAGAACCACAGGAACGTGTGGTGCCAGAAGCGCACGCCGTTGTCGCCGCCCATGATGGGCACGACCCAGTTGAACATCTGCGGCAGCCACGAGTTGCTCATGCTTGAGTAGAGCGCGAAGCCGGTGATGGTCTGGAATACGAACGCCAGAAAAGTGAAGAAGTAGATCAGCCCCGCCAGCGCATTGTGCCCTGTGGAAATGGGCCCGTGCATCTTGGTTTCAAGCACGTCGGCCTTGATCACGTCCACAATCTCCTGCTGCTGTGACTTCTTGAACGGGAAGAACGCACGCCAACTGGAGTACTTGTTGCCCACGAATCCCCAGTAAAGCCGGGCCAGGAAATTGAATACGTAGACGAACGCGCACAAAAAGTGGATGAAGCGCACCCAGCCAAACCAGTACTGCTGGTAAGCCTCAGCCGCATAGAAGGCGCGGATGGGCGCTCCAATCAGGTAGCCGGTAAGGCAGAGGCCCACCAGGGCCACCGCGTTGATCCAGTGATAGACGCGCACCGGCAGTTCCCACACATACACGCGCCGGTACTCGACTGGCGCATTGCCATTCTCTTTGAACGCATCCCTTACGCCAACGCCATGGGTACTCATAGCCCTCACTCGAAGGAAATCTGGTGAATGTGCCTTCCCTGCGGATCGTACAGATGCACGGCGCAGGCCAGGCACGGATCAAAAGAGTGGATGGTGCGGATGATCTCGACCGGTTCGTCGAGCTTCGCCACCGGCGTGCCAATCAAGGCCTGCTCAAACGACGAACGCTGTCCCTTGGCATCGCGAGGCGATCCGTTCCAGGTGGTAGGCACAACCAGTTGATAGTTGTCGATGGCGCCGTCATGAATCTTGATCCAGTGCGCCAGCGCGCCGCGAGGAGCTTCAACCATGCCCACGCCCTCGGCATCCTTGGGCCAGCTCTTCGGTTCCCAGAACTCGCCGTTGAATGTGGAGACTTCGTTGATCTTCACGCGTTCCATCAGCTGCCCATAGAACTCCTTGAGCCAGATCATGGCCAGTGCCGCATCCAGGCCGCGAGCTGCAGTGCGTCCCAGGGTTGAGAAGAGAGCTGCCACAGGCACATTGAGCTTGCCCAGGGTATCCTTCACCAACTCCTGCACGTCGGTGTGGCCGGAGGCAAAGGCTACGATCAACCTCGCCAGTGGACCCACCTCCATTGCATTGTCTTTCCAGCGCGGAGTCTTTAGGAACGAATATTTCTCAAAGCCCTCAAGCGTTTCAAAGGGTGGCTTGGGCCCGGAGTACTTGATATTTGTCTCGCCCGCCCACGGATGCAGCCCGGCCTTGTCTCCGCCTTCGTAGCTGTACCAGGAGCTGGCGATATATTCCTTAATCTCCTGCGAATCAGTTGTGTTCACCGGATGCACAGTGCTCAGATCGCGATTGAGCACCACGCCGCGCGGATATTTGAAGGCGTTCGGCTGGCTGTAGCCCTTGGTGGGGAACTCGCCATAGCTGAGGTAGTTGGTCAACCCGCCGCCCCACTTGGCCCAGTCCTTATAGAAAGAAGCAACGGCAAGCAGATCGGGAATGTAAACCTGGTTGATGAATTCGTCAGCCTGGCTGATGAGCCGGGCGACCAGGTTCAGCCGCTCAGAGTTGATGGCCGCTTCTTCATTCACATTGATTGAGCAGGGAACTCCGCCCACAAGGTAATTGGGATGCGGGTTCTTGCCGCCGAAGACAGCATGAATCTTGACGATTTCCTTCTGCCATTCGAGCGCGTCCAGATAGTGCGCCACCGCGATCAGGTTTACCTCCGGCGGCAGCTTATAGGCCGGATGGCCCCAGTAGCCGTTGGCAAAGATGCCCAGTCCGCTGGCGGCGAATGCCTTTATCTTGTCCTGCACACCGGCGAAATAGGCGGGCGTGTTCTTGTCCCACTTTGAGAACGACTGCGCCAGCTCTGAAGCCTTCTTGGGATCGGCCTTCAGCGCGTTCACAATATCCACCCAGTCAAGCGCATGCAGGTGATAAAAGTGAATCACGTGATCCTGCACATATTGCGTGGTCAGCATGATGTTGCGGATCAGCTCGGCGGTGGGCGGAACAACGATGCCCAGCGCGTTTTCAACCGAGCGCACGCTGGCCAGGGCATGCACCGTGGTGCAAACCCCGCAAACGCGCTCGGTAATGGCCCAGGCATCGCGTGGATCGCGGCCCATGAGAATCTTTTCAAGGCCGCGCACCATGGTGCCGGCGCTGAATGCGTCGGTGATTACGCCGTTTTCAACCACTGCTTCAATGCGCAGGTGGCCTTCAATGCGAGTTACCGGATCGACGACTACTCGTGTCATAATCCCTCACGACTCCTTTTGATCTTCAGCGTGTACTTCTGAAATCACGCTGCGCTTGCGTATGTTGGTCACCACCGCGTGTGCCGCAACTCCGGCCAGTGTTGCCACTCCCACCACCGAACCAACCGTGTCCGCCGTGCTCTCGATTCCGAAGCCGGGGAAGTTGGGCAGATGCTGATAGAACGGGCCATTGTCCCAGAATCCCGCTTCGCTGCAACCGATGCACCCGTGGCCAGACTGGATTGGGTAGCTGGTGCCTTCATTCCACTTGGTCACCGAGCAGGAGTTGTAGGTCACCGGGCCGCGGCAGCCCATCTTATAAAGGCAATACCCCTTGCGCGCGTTCTCGTCGTCAAACGACTCCACAAACAATCCGGCATCGTAGTTGGGCCGGCGGTAGCATGTGTCGTGAACGCGGCGTCCATAAAATTCCTTTGGACGTCCCTGCGAATCCAGCGCCGGAAGCTGCCCGAGCACCAGAAGGTGAGTCACCACGCCCATCATCACGTCGGCGATTGGCGGGCATCCGGGTACGTTGATCACCGGCTTGTCAATCAACTTTGAAATCGGCGTTACGCCGGTAGGGTTCGGCTTGGCTGCCTGCACGCATCCATTCGATGCGCAACTGCCCCAGGCCACCACTGCTGCCGCATCCTTGGCCACGGTTTGCAAAATTGATTCCGCGGTCTTGCCGCCGATCATGCAGTAGACGCCATCATCTTTGGTGGGCACCGCACCCTCAACCAGCACAATGTACTTGCCCTTGTTCTTCGCGATGGTGTCGCTCAGGCTCTTCTCCGCCTGGAAGCCGGAGGCCGCCATCAGAGTTTCTGAGTAGTTCAGATCCAGCACATCCAGCAGCGCGTCCACCACAATGGGGTGCGAGGCGCGAATGAACGACTCACTGCAACAGGTGCACTCCTGAAAGTGCATCCATATAACAGCCGGTTTTTCTTTCTTCTCGAAGGTCGAGACAACCTGTGCCACTCCGGTTTGACCCAGCCCGGCCACCGTCGCGGCCGCGGCGCAGAAATGTAGAAAATCTCTGCGGCTATAGCCTTTCTGTTCCATCGAATTCCAAATTGACTGACCCATGCCTACCTCGCTCAAAGTGCAGGTCCCGGCTGGAACCCTGGGAAAGGAGACACAAATTGAGCGCCCCAGGGATTCGCCGGCTGACTTTAGCGACGGTACGCATTTGAAATTATGGCAGGCTGTGCGCTGCATCACATGTGTTGTAAATCACTTAAATGCTTTTAAATAGGCCACAGGGTATGAGCCAAATCACATGATTTTTGGCTGTAATTGTAGAAACAGGTGGGCAGAAGGTGGAGGGAACTATCCCATCCCAGGCGGGAAGGACTCAGTCGCGCGGAATCTCCAGTGCGCCGGTCAGGCTGGCAACCCGTTCCACCTGGTGGCTGCGGCACCAGGACTCGAGCCCCCGCGCCAGCCGTTCTGCGGCTCGCGGGTCAGCGTAGTTTGCCGTGCCAATCTGGACGGCGGTTGCTCCGGCAAGCAGAAACTCCACCGCATCCTCAACAGTAATGATGCCGCCCATGCCGATGATAGGGATGGTCACGGCGCGCGACGCCTCGTAGACCATGCGTAGGGCGATGGGCTTGATGGCCGGGCCCGAAAGTCCTCCCGTGACGTTCGAGAGGCATGGCCGCCTGGTCTCTGCGTCAATCGCCATGGCCAGGAAAGTATTGGTCAGGCTCAGCGTGTCGGCCCCGGCGGCAGCGGCGATCTTTGACATTTGCGCGATTGAGGTCACGTTGGGCGAGAGCTTGACGATCAGCGGACGCCGCGAGTTGGCCTTGGCGCGGCCCACAAGGTATTCAAGCGATCCCGGATCGGCGCCGAAGGCCATGCCGCCGGCGTGGACGTTGGGGCATGAGACGTTGAGCTCATAGGCCGAAATTCCCTCGGCGTGGTTGAGCCGCTCGATCACGCCCAGGTACTCGCCCACCGTGTAGCCGAAGATGTTAACGATCACCTTGCACTTGGGATAGCGGCTGAGCGGGGGCAACTTGCGCTTCAGATAGTCCTCTACGCCAACATTTTGCAGGCCGATGGCGTTGAGCATGCCTGCCGCCGTTTGCACAATGCGCGGTGGGGGGTGGCCTGCCATCGGCTCCAAAGAGATGCCCTTGGTGACGAATCCGCCGATCCGCTCCAGGGAGATGATCTCTTCAAATTCGATGCCATAGCCAAAGGTGCCGCTGGCGGCGATGATCGGGTTAGTCAACTCCAGCCCGGCCAACGAAACTCTCATATCGGGTTTCACGCGCGGCAATCTTCCTTTTACGAGCGGTCAGTGGTCAGCTTGCCCAGGTTTCCCGTGCTTCTGACGATGTGTTTTCTACTTTTCGGTAGCCGGCTTGATGGCTTCTTTCAGAACGCGTCCCACTGCTGCCGAGGGCTGATTGATGCCTGCAAGCGAGGCCAGCGTAGCCGCTAAATCTACTGGAGCCACACGTCCATGATACTCGCCCGGCACAAACGGCGTTCCATAGAATGCCAGGGGAACATGGCGATCGTAGGACCATGGGCTGAAGTGAGTGGTTCCCAGCGCGCCGCGGAAATCTTCCATCTGATAGGCGCCCAGCAGCAGCATCACATACCAGTTGCCGTGCTCGGTATAGCTGTGCGCCAGCAGGCGACCAATCTCGGAGGGCGGCAATTGCCCGTGGGCCAGCTCCAGGCGAGTATAGACTCCGGCAACCTGAGGCGTGGGCGGCAAACGATGTTGCGATGGCAAGGGCGTTTCGCCGCGCGGGGCCAGGCCGGCTATGGCTTCGGGCAGGAGAGCGGAGACGGCCTCTTCCGCGGTCTTTTCGTCCACGCCGGCCTTCTCAAATGCCCTGCGGTCGAGGACTATATAAGGTAAGTCGGGACCGGGCATGATGTATTGCGCCTCTTTTCCCGGCGAGTAACGCGCATTCATCGCCGCATTCAGCTTTGCATAAAGCGCCTTCATATCCACGACTGCCGAGTCGATGCCTAGCTTCGCGGCTTCGGCGGGAATCGGCGCAATGCCATGGTCTGCCGTCAGCGCCATCCACACGTTTTTGAGGCCCACAGTCTTGTCGAGCCAGGTATTGAAGCTGTCCAGATCGCGATCGAGGCTCAGAATCATCTGCTCCTCTGACTCCGAGTCGGGACCGAACTGATGACCCTGAATGTCGTTGGCCGAAAGCGAAACTACCAGCAGGTCGGTCACTCCGTTGGTCCCCAGTTTTTCGCCTGTGATAAGCGCCTTGGCAAAGTCCAGCTCATAGCGGTTGGCCGCCGGCGTTTTGCCCACCATTTTGAAGAACTGCGTGGTGCCCACCGCATTGGCCTCGCGCTCAGCCTGCGCGGGACGGTCGCTCGCATTGAAGGCTCGTGCCCACCCCGGCAGGTGCTCCATATAGTAGGTGGACGTCGTGAAGTGGCCGCTCGAGGTATCGATCCAGTAAGCAGCGTTGGCGGCCTGTCCTGCCGGCAGAATCGCCGCGCGATCCTTCAGCGAGATGCCGTATACGCGCGAGCGCCCGTTGGTGGCCAGCCGCAGTTCGTCGCCGATAGTGGTAGCGCGCAGGTTCAGCGGCGACGCTCCGATCACATACTTGAGAGCCGTATCGGGCGCGCCGGGCTGGTTGGCGGGGATTGAGGTAGCCGGCAGATCAACCAACTGGTAGCGCTCGTCCTCAACCGAACTGACTTTGTGATCCCAGGATCGCGAAGCGTCCCAGAACTCGTTGGTCTCAATCCCGTGCCCGTCCGTGTAGGCGCCGGTCCCGATGGTCGCGTGGCCGGGAGCGGTCTTGGTGTTGGCGTAGTCAAAGTAGCAATCGGTAAACCAGGCGCCTTCATCAGTAAAAAGCCGGAATCCGCGTCCCTTGAACTCGGCATGATCGCGGTTCAGATAGTCGCCGCGAAACTGATCGATGACCACAATCACAATCAGCTTGGGCTTGCCGACAAATGCCTGGGCCGGCGCAGATACCGGCGCAAAAAGGGCGAGAAAAAGACCAGCGACGAAAGCGAGCAGGGCAGGGAAGAATCGAGACCGCAGTTTCATACTTCGATTCTAACCGGCAAATGGTTAAAGTCCGATCTATGAATTCGATCTCTCTAGATTTATCAGATCTTAACCGGAGCAAATGAAAAGGGCGGCCTGTTAAGGGCCGCCCTTTGGTGATGATAGGTAGTTGCTTACGCGGTTACCGGCTCGGTAGCGTTCACTTTTACCGGGGTCAGCCAGCCAAAGCGGTCGGGCTTGAGGCCGTTGGCAATGCCGTAGAATTCGTCGGCGATCTTCTTGGTAATTTCGCCCGGCTTTCCGTCCCCGATCACGATCCGGTCAATGGAGCGGATGGGCGAAACCTCTGCGGCGGTGCCGGTAAAGAAGACTTCGTCGGCGATGTAAAGCAGTTCGCGCGGCAGAGCCTGTTCGACGACCGTCAGGCCCAGGTGCCGTGCGATGGTGAGCACGCTGTCGCGAGTGATGCCGGAGAGGGTTGAATTGGCCAGTGGCGGAGTAAACAGAACCCCGTTGCGGACCACGAAAATATTTTCGCCCGATCCCTCACTCACCAGTCCGTTCACGTCCAGCCCGATCCCCTCCTGGTAACCGTTGATCTCGGCTTCCATGTGGATCAGTTGTGAATTCATATAGTTAGCGCCGGCTTTGGCCAGAGCGGGCATGGTGTTGGGGGCCAGGCGGTTCCAGCTTGAGATGCAAACGTCCGCGCCGCCGTGGCCGGCTATGTACTTGCCCCATGGGAAGTTAGCGATATAAACCTCGATGGGCGTGCCTGTCGGGCTCACTCCCATCTCCCCGTAACCGCGAAGCACGATAGGCCGAATGTAGCACGGCGTAACCTCATTAGCTTCAATCACATCCACCACACCGGCGCAGAGCTCTTCAATCGTGAAGGGCAGCTCCATGCGGTAGATTTTGGCCGAGTCAAGCAGGCGCTGCATGTGCTCCGGCAGCCTGAAGACGGCTGAGCCGTGCGGTTGTCCGTAGCAGCGTATTCCCTCAAAAACACTTGAGCCGTAATGGATTACGTGGCTCATGACGTGGATGGTGGCTTGCTCCCAGGGAATGAGAGCGCCGTTATGCCAGATTTTCGATGTTGGTTGGATAGGCATTTGAGTTCAATTGCTCCTTGAATGCTCCGTACGCATACCTCTCAGAGTATCGCGACTGGAGAAACATGTCACGGCAGGGTGTGGGTTGGCAAGTGTAAGGGTTAACCGAATCGTCACTCCCACGGCCGTTTCGGGATTCATAAAAATAGCGGCCGGAATCAGCAGTGCGACGACGATTTAAATGCGAAGAGCCCGGACAACTGCCCGGGCTCTTCGCATTTGGTAATGCGAGGTTGGTTTTAGTTGATGGTGTATGTCGCTGAGCTGACGGCGCTGGGCGATGAATACCCTGAAACCACCGCGATGGCCTTGATTGTCGAAGTGGCCGAAACAGTGATCGACTCCACATTGCCCACACTCTGCGCGCTCATGGGTTGTGGTATTTGCGGGTACATCGTCGACGCTGTTGTCGGCGTACTTCCGTTGGTGGTGTAGTAGATCGTCGCATAGGGGTACGTTGAGCTGTTCAGCGTAATCACCTGCGCCGCGCTATACGTTCCGCCTACCGGAGTAAAGGTCGGCGGAGCCACCACCGAACCCGGCACCACAACCGTAATTGGGGTGCTAACGGTTACGCCATACCCTGCTCCTGATCCGTTGTTGCCGTACTGGTTCACTGAGTACAACGTGTAAGTCTGGGTTGCCGTGGGGTTGATGGTTACGCTGCCGCTGCCCGACGTCAGCCTGACCGGTCCGATCATGTCGATGTAATCGTAAGAGTCGCCGCTTACGCTGAAATCGAATGTGACCGGCGATCCTGACGATACGCTGCTTGCCGACGCGGTAAAGCTGCTGATCGTCGGCGCGCTTCCTGTTGGCGCAGTGGCTGAATCGTAGCCGGGGTAAGACGGAGTCATCTGGACAACCGTGAAGTCCGACGCCGGAATACCGGCCAGGCTGGTCAAATCAGAGTCGTTCCAGCGCGAATCCGTAGCGCCCTGGATATACAAATAACCACCGTTGTCCGCCATAATCATTCCATACTGCTGCATCGCGGTCAGGATGGCCTGGTTGATCGCGGAATATCCTGAGATGTTGAAAGTCGAATTCAGGCGAATCCGCATCCCTTCCACGGTTGGCGCGCCATAGGTTGTACCAGCCGCGTGACTGGCTGGTTCCACAAAATAGCCTTCATTAGCGTCGTTCTTTGACTGCTGCATGGTGAAGCGAATGGCGTGCTTGATGGTCCCCGAAGCTGCCTCGTCATACTTCACCAGCCCGGCCATCACCGACAAGCCAGCAGCATCGGTTGAAGTCCAGCCCCATGGCCGATATTCACCGTTGGTCATATCCCAGATCGCTTCTTCTGAGGCATCGTAGAGACCGTTGCAGCGGTTGGTGTTATATGTCTCATAGTCCCAGCAGCCATAACGGTCGAGCACGTTGGTATGTGAATCGGATTGGTAAGTATCCGGCCAGCCCGAGCAGTCGGCTGCGGCGCCTTCGATGGGAACATTGCTTGGATACGGCGCCACAACGTTATCGCTGTTGGATGCGTAGTCGTACACATAGATGGGTACAGTGGGAGTCTGCGAAGAGTCAACGATCATAATCGGAATGCCGCCGTCGCCGGGTGAAGATCCGAAATTAACGTGCGTGCTTTCTCCGGCAAACCCTGACGTAGTTTGAATCGCCGCATTGTTCGGGTCGGTCGCAGCGTTTGCGATGTTTAGGTTCCATTGAGATACCAGGCCTTTTGTCGCGGATTGGAAGGGCAGGAATCCATTCAGATCCGCAGTGCCGGCGACGGATGAGCCAACCGACATGCCGTCGCAGGAAACGATGGTGTATGCCGCTGATGCCACTGCGCTTGCGTTATAGCCTGATGCCGTTGCAAATGCCTCCAGCGTTTCGGTTGCCGATACACTGATAGCCGAGTTATAAACGGAAGAATTGGTCGTCGGCGTGGTTCCGTTAGTGGTGAAGTAGATGGTTGCGCTTGATGTCGAATCGCTGATGGTTACCGTTTGCGGCGAGCCATACTGACCAGCTACCGGGTTAAAGGTTGGCGTAGCCGCTTGGTTGATGGAATACGCCGCCGAACCCACCGCGCTGTTCGTATAGCCTGATGCGATGGCCATGGCCTCCAATATCTCCGGAACTGAGACACTGATGGCGCCGGTGTAATGTGTCGAACTGGGCGAAGGCGTAGTTCCGTTGGTGGTGTAGTAGATCGACGAGCCGGACGTGGAATCGCTGATGGTCACCGTCTGCGCCGCGGAATATGTTCCGGCCGCTGGGTTGAAGGTTGGCGTGGCCACCTGCGGCAGGTTGATGACATAAGTCGCCGAACCTACGTTGCTTTGCGCATAGCCGCTGGCTGTAGCAATGGCCTCCAGCGTCTCTGTAGGCGACGATACACTGATCGCCGAGTTATAAACAGATGAAGCTGTCGTTGGCGTCGTGCCGTTGGTGGTGTAGTAGATCGTCGCGCCCGAGGTCGAATCGCTGACAGTTACATTCTCTATCGCGGTATAGGTTCCCGATCCAGGGCTGAAGGTAGGCGTAGCTGCCAGGCTAACTCCACCCAGAGACTTGAGTGCAACGGTAAGAATATCCTGATCGTATCCGACGCTGCTCTTGTAGCACTGCCCGTAGTAGGTACCCGGAGTGGCGGCCAAGCCGTCTTCCTCAAACTCCACCGTGCTCGGGCTTACGCTCATCCGCTGTGTCCAGCTGATAGGCGCGGTGCCGATGGTAAACGTCTGTCCCGCACCGCCAACACAAAGCGTCCACAGCATGTCATAAGTGGTTGAAGTATTAAAGTTACCCGTATTTACATCCGTAGCTCCATAATTCGAATTTCCGGTTGACGCGTCGGCACTGACGTCTAATGGCGAAGTTGCCACGTTGGTATACTCGGTTACCGACACCCAGATGGGCGTGTAGTAGCCTGTGTTGCTGGCCGTTATTGTGATGCTTCCCGCAACAGCATTCGGCAGCAGGTAAACACTCTCGTAGCCATTGTTGCCTGCGTAGTCTGAGATCACGCTCGTAGGCTGCGCGGTCGTGGAGGATGTGACTCCAGGCAAGGTCGCATCGGTTGTGAAGATGCCGATCACCAATGAATCTCCAGCTGTAACTCCGCTAAGCGTGCACGATGCGGATTGGCTGTTGCCCTGGCCGGCCGTGTACTGGTTACACGACTGCACATAGGCTGGTGGACCTGACGATGAGCCGATGGTATAAACCGCCGAAGCCACAGCGCTGTTTGAATAGTTCGCCTTGGCTGCAATTGCTTCCAGCGTCTCAGTTGCCGAAACCGTGATCGCCGAGGCATAGGTGGCTGAAGCAGTCGTGGGTGTTGTTCCGTTGGTGGTGTAGTAGATGGTTGCGCCCGATGTTCCATCGCTGATGGTCACCGTCTGCGATGAGGAATACGTACCCGCCGCGGGCGAGAAGCTGGGCGTGGCTACCGCTCCATTAATTGTGTATGCCGCCGAAGCTACCGCACTGGTCGTATAGCCCGTCTCCGCACCGATGGCCTCCAGCGTCTCAGTGGCCGATACGGTGATGGCTGATGCATAGGTAGTTGAAGCGGTCGTCGGCGTGGTGCCGTTGGTTGTGTAATAAATGGTTGCGCCCGAGGTTCCATCGCTAATGGTGACCGACTGAGCCGGACCATACGCACCAGCTACTGGATTAAAGGTTGGCGTGGCTACAGTCCCGGTGATGGTGTAAGCCGCTGAACCTACTGCGCTGTTTGAATAACCCGCCTTGGCTGCAATAGCCTCCAGCGTCTCCGTAGCTGAAACCGTAATCGCCGTGCTGTAGGTGTTTGAGGCGGTTGTCGGCGTTGTTCCGTTGGTTGTGTAATAAATCGTCGCGCCAGAGGTTCCATCACTGATGGTCACCGTCTGCGATGTTGAATAAGTACCCGCTGCCGGGTTGAAGGTTGGCGTTGCCGCGGGCCCGTTGATCGTATAAGCTGCAGAACCCACAGCGCTCTGCGAATAGCCGCTTGCCGTGGCAATGGCTTTTACTGTCTCAGTGGTCGAAACCGTAATCGCCGAGGCATAGGTGGCGGAAGCGGTTGTTGGCGTTGTTCCGTTGGTGGTGTAGTAGATGGTCGCGCCGGAGGTTCCATCGCTGATGGTCACCGACTGCGCCGGGCCATACGCGCCGGCCGCCGGGCTGAAGGTTGGCGTGGCTGCGGGCACAGTGATCGTATATGCTGCCGAACCCACCGCACTGTTTGAGTAGCCCGCCTTGGCTGCAATAGCTTCCAACGTCTCCGTAGCCGAAACCGTAATCGCCGTGCTGTAGGTATTCGATGCGGTTGTCGGCGTGGTTCCGTTGGTGGTGTAGTAGATGGTCGCACCCGAGGTTCCATCGCTGATGGTCACCGTCTGCGATGTTGAATAAGTCCCCGCCGCCGGGCTGAAGGTCGGCGTAGCCGCGGGACCGTTGATGGTGTACGCCGCCGAACCAACGGCGCTGTTTGAGTAACCGCTGTGCGTGGCGATGGCCTCTACCGTCTCGGTAGCCGAAACCGTGATCGCCGAGGCATAGGTGGCGGATGCGGTTGTTGGCGTTGTTCCGTTGGTTGTGTAATAAATTGTCGCGCCCGAAGTTCCATCGCTGATGGTCACACTCTGCGCAGGTCCATACGCTCCGGCTGCCGGGTTGAAGGTCGGTGTGGCTGCCGGTCCGTTGATGGTATATGCAGCCGAGCCCACTGAACTTGCCAAATAAAGCGGAGCAGTGGCAATCGCTTTTACCGTCTCTGTAGCCGACACAGTAATCGCCGTGCTGTAGGTGGGAGAACTTGTCGTAGGCGTGGTTCCGTTGGTGGTGTAATAAATAGTTGCCCCGGTGGTCCCATCGCTGATGGTCACACTCTGCGCTGGGCCATATGCGCCGGCCGCGGGATTGAAGGTCGGCGTGGCCGCCGGTCCGTTGATGACATATGCTGCCGAACCTACTGAGCTCAATGTATAGCCTGAAGCGATTGCGACTGCCTCCAATGTCTCCGGAGCTGAAACGGTGAGCGCCGAGGCATAAGTGCTTGATGCTGTCGTCGGCGTGGTTCCATTGGTGGTGTAGTAGATCGTCGATCCGCTGGTTGAATCGCTGATGGTCACGGTCTGCGAAGCGGCATAGGTTCCGGCAGCAGGGCTAAAGGTGGGCGTAGCTGCCTGGCCACCCGGCTTGAACGCAACAGTGATGATGCTCGTGTCATACCCGGTGCTGCTCTTGTAGCACTGCCCTGTATACGATCCCGCAGTGCTGGTCGCGCCATATTCTGTAAACATCACCCCGTTTGGCGACGTGTTCGATATCTGCGTCCATGTAACCGGCGCCGTGCCGACGCTGAAAGTTTCTCCTGACAGCCCATAGCACTACGACCACATCATGTCCGAGGCGACAGTCGTTGTGAAGCTACCCGTGGAAATTTCCGCGGCGCCCCAGGTATTGGTCTGTCCTGTGCCGGTGACGTCAACCGGAGAAGCAGCTACGTTTGAAAACTCTGAAACAGAAATGTAGGCGGCATCATAATAGCCGGTTTCGCTGGCACTTACTGTAATGTTTCCTGAAGCTGTATTGGCCAGAATATAGGCGTAGGTATACCCATAGCCGTTATCGTTGAAGGCTGAAATCACGCTCGAAGGCGTGCCCGACGAAGCCGTAACCGATGACAAAGCCGAATCCGAAGTCCAGATGCCAATCAGTAAAGCGTGTCCAGCACTTACTCCCGATAGCGTGCAGGACGCGGTTGCGCCGCTGCCGCCACCGGTCGTGTACTGGTTGCATTGCTGCACAAATGCTGGAGCAGCTGCCGAAGCCAGCTTGCCGCTCGCACTGAATGCAAAAAGGAGGAAGACTATGCTGAACGTGCTTAACGCATGTGAGTGAAGGCAAGACTTCACCCAACCGGAGAGAAATCGACTGATTGTCATTTACATGCTCCTTGTTTGCTCCGGCTCGCCATTGGCTCGTCATTCGAGAATTGGCAAAATTAGGCAATCCCGGGACAAAAAATTCATTGTGGAGAAAGATAAATTCATCAGTAACGTTTAATCAATGAATTTTTAACGACTCGTCAAACTTTAGTAATGTTCTGAAAAGTGAATAAAAGGGGAATTGTTGCGCAGGGCACCATATCCACCACCCGCTTTTTTATAGTTATGATTGAGCATCCCGGCAATCTTCTGGGCCGACCAAAATCAAAGCATCCCCAACTGAAATTCCTATCAGGAGGAAGCAAGCATGTCAGCATCCTATGATCTGGCCATCGCCGGCGGCGGCGTGGGCGGAGCCACGCTCGCCAAAAACATGGCCGAGCGCGGCGCAAGCGTCCTGGTCATCGAGCGCGAGCAGAAGTTCAAAGATCGCGTCCGCGGTGAACTCATGTTTACCTGGGGATATGCTGAAGCCCACTCCCTTGGAATCACCGCAACTCTCGCCGATGCCGGCGGCCACCAGGTCCACTGGGTAGACACCTATGTGGTCGCCGATCGAGTAGCCCGTCGAGAAGTCGTTCCCACCACGCCGCAGCAACTCCCCTGCCTGGCCTGCTATCACCCCGCCATGCAGGAATCTCTGCTCGCCGCCGCCGCAGCCGCCGGAGCCACAGTGCGCCGCGGAGCATCCGTTCGCGAAGTGCAGCCCGGCGCTGATCCCACTCTCATAATCGAAGAAAATGGCCGCGTTGAAAATCTCACCGCTCGGCTGGTCGTGGGCGCGGAGGGCCGCTCATCCATGGTGCGCACTTCGGCGCGCTTTTCCGTCCAGCGCGATCCTGAGGACGCCATGATCGCCGGCATTCTGTTTGAAAATATGCCCGCGCCTGAAGACACTCTTGGCGCAATCTACGACTTCAGTCAGGGACAGCTCGTTGTCATCGCTCCCCAGGGCGGCGGCCGCGTGCGCATGTATCTTTGCTACCACGACAAAGCCCACGCGCGCTTTCAAGGCGACGGCGATCTAAAAAGGTTCATTGAAAACTCAATAAAGTCAGGCGCAAAAGCTGCCTATTTCGAGCATGCCCGCCAGATCGGCCCGCTGGCAACCTTCAGTTGCGCGCATAGCTGGGTCTCTCATCCTTACCGCGACGGAGTAGTCCTGCTTGGCGACACGGCAACCTCGAGCGATCCCACCTTTGGCCAGGGCCTGTCTCTCACCCTGCGCGACGCCCGCGTTCTCCGCGACCACCTGCTCAGCACCACCGATTGGAACGCCGCCGCAAACGCCTACGCCGCCGACCACGATGCCTATGCCGGACGCCTGCACACCTTCAACCAGTGGTACACGGAACTCTATCTCACCGCAGGCCCTGAAGCTGATGCCCGTCGCGCCCGCGCCATGCCGCTCATCGCCCAGGACCCCACCCGCCAGCCAGACTCGCTCTTTGCCGGCCCCGACATGGCAGCAGATGAAGCAGCAAGAAAGCGCTTTTTAGCCGAAGACTGACGTCCGCAACAATTACGCCACGTCTTTGTGAACGAAATATTCATCCACGAGAACGCTAACCAATACCGCGGTGGGCACTGATACCATCGCTCCCGGAATGCCTTCCAGCGCGAAGCCCATCAGCAAGGCCACAATAATCGCCAACCCCGGAAGACCTACGCTGTTCTTCATAATCCGCGGAATCAGGTAAGCGTTTTCAACCTGTATATAGACCATGTAAAAAATCGCAACACCCAGCACGCGAACCCAGGAGTCAATCGCCGCCACCAGCAAGGCCAGCGTCACGCACACCGCTGCGCCAATCACCGGAATAATGTTCAGCAACCCGGTCAAAAATCCCAGCGCATAAGCATAGCGAACTCCCAGGGAAAGATAGACGATCGTGCTCGCTATCCCGAGGATGAGCATAAGACTGCCTTGTCCAAGCAGCCATTTGCCCATGCGGAACTCTGCCCGCCGCAGCGTCTTGTCAAGCCGATCGCGGCTCTTAGCCGGGAAAAAAGAAAGGAACCAGCCGTAAGCCCGGTCGCCTTCCAGAATGAAATAAACAGTAAGGATCAGGCCCGTAATAATATCGAATAGCTTGCCGGCCCACTCCTTGATAGAAAGCAGCAGATACGTAGCCGCCTGGCTGGCGAAATCCTGAACTCGCGAACTGATCTCGCCGGTATTCAAACGATCGGCAAAGGGAATCGCCTTTAGCTTCTCCAGAATCGCCGGCAAGCGCCTCGGCATCTCCCCGCCAAACTCCTGCATGTCCCGGATAACCGGAGGCAGCGCAAGAAAGCCGAAAGCTGTAAGTGCGGCTGCCACCGCCAGCAGCAGAAAAAGAACAGCCGAGCCTTTGAACGGCTGCCACCGCCCAATCCGAAGACCGGAGGTATACCGCACCACAGGCGTCAGCACGACGGCAAATAGCGCGCTGACATAAAGCAGCATCAGCACGTCGCGCATATGCCATGCCAATGCGCAAGCCAGGGCAACGGCAAACGCGAAAACAATGTCGCTGCGAAGATAGCGCGGTTTTCTTGAAAGCTCAGCCATGCCTTATTCTCGCTTATTCAGCAGCATATGGCAGCAAGAAAACAATTCTTCGCCGAAGACTGACATCTCGCTTGCCCGTCTTAAAAATTTCCAATTGCGACCACGCCCTGAGGATGTGGAGAAGAAATTACGGCTTTGAAGGTTTCAGGTTCCAATTCCTTGGGAGTTCGATTCGATAGTGGCTCGTATAGTCGTAAAATACGAAACCATCTATCTCACTCAGCCTGCGATTCGTGAAATCATTGAGAGAATCCGGCGCGACTGCTTTATGATCTTCATTTGGCGCATACGTGTTCAACTTCTCAGATGTGGTTCCATATTCATTAAGTTTATATACTACCTTGAACTTCATATTAAATCTTTGTCCAGGTGGAATAATAAGAGTATCATCCCATGAACTGTCGTCTAATTTATCAAGAGAATTTTCTATTGGAATTCTCCTCATAAGAGCACCAGAATAAGCTGATGGAAGAGTATATGGATTCTTCGTATGGTTTGTAAGCGCATACTCGAAAACAAGGCATAGCTCTTCACCTTCCTGTTCGAGGGTAATCTGTGTGTACTTTGCACTAATTACAGAATCAGTCCACGGCTTAGGACGATGCGACCACCAGTAGAAGGTCGATGTGCAAACTATAAGTGCGACAATAGTACCTGCACCAAACCCTGCCGTCCTAATAAAGAGTTTCTTCCAGCTTTCAGCATTCATTTCTTAACTCTCAATTGCTCCTTTGCGCGAGCATCCCATCCATTCGGCATGTTTATCTCATAGCGAGTTCGTTCATCTATCAGGGCAAAGCCATTTACATTATTGAGTTCTTTTGTTAAGTAAATTGCCGCCTTGGTTTCCCAATCATGCCGAACGTCATCTGGAGCTGAGTAGTCTTCTTTATCCGTATAAGGATAGGTTATACGGACCTGAAAGCGGACGCTCTTCTTGGCCGGAATGAAAACCGGATAATCGGTTGTAATGTCTTTATTGTCGCCAAAGCTTAAAGCATTGTTGCTTCTTCTAAGGAGGACGGCCAAGTGAACTTCAGGACTCTCACTGTCAATCCTGTAATCCTCATTCGTATGGTTCTCAAGTGTATATGCGAACCAAAAATTGTTCTTTTCGCCTTCTGTCCCGAGATTATCGTAGGTCGCGGTTATTGCATTTTGGTTCCAAGGTTTGGGTTTTGGCGGTCTGCTTGACCACCACATGAAACCACCAATGATAAGAGCCGTAGTGAGTGCAAATCCAGCGCCGATTCCGACTGCCCACAGAAGGATTTTCTTCCAGTTCACCATAGCGCACTATTTATATCACATCATTGTAACTCACACAAATAAATACATCTAACGTCATAAGAACTAAGGAGCAGGAATAGGAAATAAGGACTATACGCGCAAATCAGGCACAATCTAGGATGATGATCTTGGCTTCCAACTCCTCATCAACACCCATCGTCAGCAACCCCACAGTAACCGGCAACTCAAACCGCCGCGGCCCGCACGACCCAGGATTGAAGTACAGCACGCCCTTCTTCTTATAAAAATTCGGCACATGCGTATGCCCAAACAGCACGGCGGCAAACTTCCCCGCAGCCGGGTCCAAGTGAAGCGTCTTCAGGTCGTGCAACATATATATATAGTGCCCTTCCAGCAGCACAACCTCCGTCTCCGGCAATTTGCCGCACGCCCCGTCGCGGTCCACATTCCCGCGCACCGCCGTGACCGGCGCAATCTCCTTCAAAGCTTCAAGCACCGAAGCCTTCCCCACATCGCCCAGGTGCAGAATCCGTTCCACCCCGGCCAGTGCCGCTGCAACCTCAGGCCGCAGCAACCCATGCGTATCGCTGACCACGCCGATCTTCATAAATCTAGAATAAGCGGCATCAGCGAAGCGGGTGAGTTAGGCTAAAACAGGACGCCCAAATAGAACAATGATTGAAAACTCCCGAAGCGGCGAAGAGCACGCTCAATCGAACTGGCGGCGCGCGGTCGCAGCCTATACTGATCCGCGCGTGCTGCGGGTGCTTGCGCTGGGATTCTCGAGCGGCTTGCCGCTCCTGCTAACCTACTCAACTCTTTCCGCGTGGCTTGCGACAGCCGGCGTGCGGCGCGCCGCCATCGGCGCCTTTGCCCTGGTGGGCGCCCCCTACGCATTCAAGTTTCTGTGGTCGCCGCTGATGGATCGCGTGCCTCCGCCACTGCCTTTAGGACGCCGGCGCGGTTGGGGAATCACCATCCAGATCCTTCTGATCGGCGCTATTCTCGGTCTGGGGTTGTGCAATCCAAAACACAACCTGGCGCTGATGGCCGCCTTGGCGGTTCTTGTCGCATTTCTATCCGCGAGCCAGGACATCGTGATCGATGCCTGGCGGGTCGAGAGCATGAATAGCGATAGCCAGGCTCCCGGAGCAGCCATGATCCAGGCCGGCTACCGGGTCGGTATGCTGGTCTCCGGCGCCGGCGGCCTGTTGATCGCGGCCTACGCCGGGTGGTTCGCAGCCTATGCCACAATGGCTGCGTTGCTCGGGGTAGGACTTCTCGTCTTTTTGTTTGGGCCCGAACCGATGGCCCCGGCTGAAACCCCCGATGCTGCCAAACCAGGATGGCAAGCGATTGGCCACGTGTTATCTAGAGCCGTGATCGCTCCCTTTCGCGACTTTATGCGCCGTCCGCTGTGGCCCGTTATCCTGATCGCCATATTCGGATACAAGCTGGGCGAAGCAATGGCGGGAGTGATGTCAACGCCGCTTTATATAGCGGTGGGATTTACGCTTCCTGAGATCGCCGCGGTCTCAAAGCTATTCGGATTCTTCTCCATCGTGGCTGGGGTCCTGCTAGGCGGTGCGGTGACGGCCAGGTTCGGAATCCGGCGCTCGCTCGTTCTTTGCGGCATTTTGCAGGCAATCGGGAACCTGTTTTTTGTCTTGCAGGCTGTAGGTGGGCATCGTATCGGCTATCTTGCTTTATGTGTCACTGCTGAAAATATTACCGGCGGAATGGCCGGGACAGCATTGATCACCTACCTCTCGAGTCTATGCTCGCGCGCTTTTACGGCCACACAGTACGCGCTGCTCTCCTCGCTTACTTTGCTTGGCCGCACCGTGGTGGCCTCCTCAGGAGGAGTGTTGTCAGAGAAGTTCGGCTGGGCTCGATTCTTCCTGCTCACCACGGTCGTCGGATTGCCGGCTATCATTTTGTTCCTCTGGGTCGGGCCAGGCGACGATTCCAGGAATAAGCAGCTCAAGCCCGCCCTCAAAAGTACGCATGAAATGTCGTAAGATTCTCCCCCTGGGGAAAAAATCTAAATTAATACTACAGTTGCGGATAGCGATGGCGGAGGGAGCAGGGGGTTTTAACCCCCTGAAAACAGGCCCAAATCTCAAGGCCTTTAGGCCCGCATTGAAGCGTTCCGTAGCAAGTATAACTGTAGTACTGGAAGCTGTTTCATAACCTGGCTTTGAAAGGGCATGGCTTCAGCCGTGCCGCTGGAAGCTAGAAAAAACGCGGGCTTTAGCTGTAAAGTTTCAACACGTTGTTTACTCTTCCAGCCGTTGTTTTTGAAAGGGCACGGCTTCAGCCGTGCCAATGAACGTCGCACCGAGAAAGTGGGGCTTTAGCCACGAAGACACGCAACATCGGCAGATTCATGCCCGTAGCCGTAGCAGGGGTTGTGGGAAAGTGGAAAGCGCTCTTCAGCTTTCCACCTTTTCCATAACCCACCGACTCTGATTGATTTGCATCGAAGTAAACAACCTCTTGATACACGACATTTAGCCCCTGAGGGAATGCCCCGCGGCGTGCCTGACCATTATGAAACAGCTTCTAACCCCACGATCATCTCCCTTGGGTTCTTCTTCAGCGTTCATCAATTACCGTGAGGTGATGGGGAAATTCCGGCGGCTGCAAAAGGAATAGAGCGACACCGGCAAGAAACCTGGGTTTAAGAAGACATGAGAAATTTTGCGCGAGTTTTATTGCTGGTTCTGGCATTCACCTACCCGTCGTGTGGGTCGGCGCAGGGGGGCGCAGCGCCGGATGGCCGCTCTGTCGCCATACAGCCCGAGGCATGGCAGATTTTGCAGTTGGCCAACCAGGCCCGCGCCACCGCCGGAGCCGGCCCGCTCAAGTGGGACGCGGCACTGGCCAGGGCCGCACGCCAGCACTGCCTGCGCATGGCCGCCGAAGGGCCAATCTCCCACCGCTACGGGGGTGAGCCCGATCTTGACCAGCGAGCCAAGCAGGCCGGCGCGCACTTCAGCCTGATTGAAGAAAACGTAGCCATCGGCCCCACTCCCGCCCGCATTCACAACGAATGGATGAGCTCCCCCGGCCATCGTGCCAACCTGATGAACCCGAAAGTAGACCGCGTGGGCGTGGCCGTTGTCGCCAGCCGCGGCGTGCTCTATGCCGCTGCCGACTACGAGCGCTCCGTGCCCGTCATGACCCAGGAGCAGGTTGAGGCCTCCGTCGCCCAACTCCTGCGTGACCGCGGCGTCACCCTGCTCGATGATCCCACCGATGCCCGTGCCTATTGCGCCCAGGGCAGCGACGCCATCCAAAGCGGCGGCTCGGAGTTTCGCATGTTGTGGCAGGAGGCTGACCTCACCCAGCTTCCCAGGCAGTTGCGCGAGCGGCTTGCCTCGGGCCAATTCCGTCAGGCCGCCGTAGGCAGTTGTCCGCCGCAAGGCGTAGAAGGCTCCTTCACCGCCTACCGCGTAGCCGTGCTCCTATATTGATAACGAAGCAGATTGCCCTGAGCCTGCACTGAGCGTAGCCGAAGTGTCTCGATTCTGAGACCCGAGATACCACAAACCTCAATGACCCTGAGTGCGGGATTTGAGTACCGGAGATGGATAGTCCTTCGTTGTAACGCCATATTCAATATGGATAGAGACTCTCATTGGCACAGCTTTCCCGTTCACTATACCCGGCCTGAATTCAGAATCAAGCAGGGACTGGACCGCGGGATTTTCCAGAACTTGATGTTCGCATTGGGTAACATGCGGATCGTACGCTTTCCCATTCGCGCTAATGATTAGGACGATATCGCAGGCGCTGTTTCCGTAATATCTAAACGCTATGGCCCCATAGTTTGCGCTGGAGAATTTGGTCATAATGGGTGGATCGGCCATCATGGTCAGCGGATATACGCCAGACGCATCTGGATCGGGAGAAGTAATTCCGGGCGGGGAATTGATTCCATAACTAACCTTAAACGGCGGATTTTGGCCGTTGACCATGCGAAATTCAAAATCAACCGGAAACACCACATCAACGGGCTTTCCATCCTGCGTAGTCGCTGGCTTAAACCGGTATTGCTTCACTGCATCCAAACTGTTCTTTTCAAAAATTGGATCGGTGCAAATGATCAATCTGATATTCTGCGGCATGCCATATGTACCCACGGTTATATTAATCAAACAACGGCCATTAATTCGCCTAGGTCGCGCCTCAAATGGGAAATCGGGTTGTGTACCACGGAGCATCTTCGGCGGGTTGATCTTATTCGTTTGCCATTGGTCCATCGGCACGGGCGTGTCCGTTGGCTGAGTAGTTTGTTGTGAATGGCATGGGATTGCCACGAGTGCCAGTAATAGCGCACTTTTCCAATAGCACTGCATGAATCTCTCCATGAAATCTACCAAACAATCTATCACTCCGTTCTCAATTTGCCCAACGGTATAGCACAGATCGTTCTGGGTCAAACTCCTTCAAACAGTGGTAGAGCCTGTTTGTGTCGTCGTGGCCGTTCAGATTCACATTTGCAGATAATATCCTCGCCCCGGCGCACAATAGAAATAGCCTGCAGAGCGGGGCCTTACAGATCTCCAGCCCCTGACCTCTGGCTACGGCGATTTTGATGGATCTAATAACGAAATCTGTTGCTCTTGGAAATCAAATGCACCCCCCCCGGGTGTATATTTCACCGTATCTTCGCCTATATAGTTTTCTAAGTAACACATAATATATAACTTACATCTTATATCGACCGAAAATTATGGTACGAAAATGCTTCGTTTTTGCACGATTTTGTCTGAAACGGTGCTTTTACGTTCAAATTCTGTCTGAATTCGCATTCCCTTCAGTTCCTGTGCCGGATAAACGGAACCATCACCGTAGCCATCCCAGCCGCCGTCGCCGCCTGAATTCCCAATGCCGTGTCTTCAAAAACCAGGCAATCCTTCGGCGCAATACCAAGCTTTTCAGCAGCCTTGAGAAACGCATCCGGCGCGGGCTTGGGATTCTTATAATCCTCCGCCGCAACAATAATGGGAAACTTGTTGAGCAATCCAAGTGTGGTCAACGAGCAGACGACTGACTCGCGGCTGCTGCCTGAAACCACCGCAAATGGAATCCGCCCAAACTGAGCCTCGATCTGCTCAAGCACTTCAGGCACAGCCTTCAGTTGCGGCAGCAGTTCGTAGTAGAGATTCTCCTTGCGCACGGCAACCTCTTCGACAGGCATATGCAGGCCGTGCATCTGGTTGAGTGTAGAGATGATCACCTCCACAGGCTTGCCGCCCCACGAATAAAACAGATCTTTGTCAAACTCGCATCCCCATTCGCCCAGCGCTTTCTTCCACGCAATGTAGTGCAGCGGCATTGAGTCGGCAATAGTTCCGTCGCAGTCGAATAGATAGGCGCGGAACGAGCCCGCGGGAATTTGCAGTTTCATACTGAGAGGGAGCTCCTTGGTAGGTGGATCAGATGATAGTTAGATGATGCGAGCAGGTTGAATTCAATGTGCCGCAGCAGTTTCCCCTGCAGGCGCAGCACAACCGCCTTCGCCGGGCTTGGTGGGCTCCATCTTGAGGGCATTGTTGAAGCGATTGAAGTAGTTGAACAGCCCGATGGCGCAAAGCAGTTCCACAATCTCGCCTTCGGAGTAGAACGAGCGCAACTCGGCATATTGCTCGTCGCTGACGTTATGGGCATCGCGGGTAACGGTCTCGGCCAGCCGCAGGGCTGCCTTTTCAGCAGGGGTAAAATCCTCGCGCTGCGGCCACTCGGCCAGGTGCGCAAGCTGGTCGTCGCTCCATCCAAGCCCTTTGGCCAGAATGGTATGGCTGGCCAGGCAGTAGGGAGTCACGTTCACCTGGCTGGTGCGGACGATGATCAACTCCTTCAGCTTGGTAGACACCGTGCCGGTATTGAGCACCGCGGCAAAGTGCGCCTGCATGGTGGCAAAGATCTCCGGCCGGTGGGCCATCACCCGGAACATATTGGGCACATTGCCGCGATGGGCATAGGCCTTGTCGTAGAGCGCTGCCATTTCAGGGGTTACTTCGCTGCGATCGAGCCGGGAAATACGGGACATTGTGCCTCCTGCTATCAGCCTATTGTAATTGGCGGCCTCTGTATTCCGGCGGAAGCCCATTGCGCCGCGCACAATCATGCCAAACGCTCGCTCTGCCGGGTACTGTCCTAATTTGCCTTTAGGCTGTACTTTTTCCACAGAGTAATTCACAGCTTGAGATTGACTCCGCCTCCCGAAAGAGAACGGAGTCAATGTAAGAGGCGCTATTCGCTAACGCCGTTTGTGCAGATTTCGCACTTCGCGGCAAAACTTTAGCAAGTTTGCGCCAAGTACCGCAAGTGCGTTTAACACTAGGATGGTGTGCATCGCATTTACTCCGGCGCGGCGATCTTTGTTGTCTGTCACCCGCCGGGGTAAGAATACGCCGTTGTTATACCAGAATGGAGGACCATATGGTCACAGTTCCCGCCCCGATAAACCACTTCCGTTTGCCGAGTAGAAAACCGTATACTCCGAAGAAATCACATGGAGCGCGAAGCATGACAATTGCGGCGGCTTTTAAGTACCAAGGTGGAATTTTGTTGTGCGCGGATCGGGAGATTTCTCACGGGGCAAGTAAGTACGCAAAATCCAAAGTCTTTGGCGAACAAATAAGCCCGCAGGTATCAATCGCCTTCACCTATTCTGGTGGAATGGATTTTGCGACTATGGCAATTCAAGAATCAATTGCCGTCATAAAGTCCTCTGGGTTGCTGACTCATGCACAAATATCGTTTGCAGTAAAAGACAAAATACAAGAAATATACTCGGATTCCATCGGGAGTCTGCCGGACTACCAGCAACCAGACAATCACTTCGATTTGCTTGTTGCAGTTTGGGCTGAAGGGTCCCTGAGATTGCTCGTCACAGAGAATACAGCGGTCGTCGAAGAAAACCAGTACCGTTGTGTCGGCGCGGGTAAAGACCTCGCCCAGTATCTTTTCAAACTTCTCTATGTTGACGGCTCCGACCACGTACCTCTTGAAACCGCCGAAATGGCCTCTCTCCGCATCCTTGAACATGTCAAGGATAGTGTAGTCGGGTGCGGAAAAGATACAGACGTGTTGATAATGGGTTCGGACGGGTCTCTTAGCAGGAAGAGTCAAGACAATTATCGTTTTGAATTAAGGCTGCTTGAGTCATACGACGGAATTATTGGTTTTCTTTTCCCGTTTGCGATTGATTTTAGTGCTACAGACGAAGAATTGGACTCTGCTTTTAAGATAGCTCTGTCCCTGCATAAGAAAATCTTGTTAGAGATACGAACTCAGCGGTTTGCTCAAAGAGTAAAAGATAATCCCAACTGGACTAGCTAGTTTTTCGGTTTGGTCTTAGCCCATCGTGCCCGTACAGCTTTTCGTGCTCATTCGCTGCGCTGCTCGGGCGTCATAGCGGCGGCTCTTGCAGGGCCGCCCTTCTTCCCGCCTTTAGACCCCAACTTAGCCAGGTACGCCCGTAGCTCAGACGGCATTTCATTCTTGGACATACCCACACGGTATACGAAACCGGCTCCCGTAGTCAATCACAGGCCCTTCAAGAGATCGGACATAGTGGTTTTCAGGCCCTTCGCCACAATTTGAAGTGTAATGATGCCTAGTTCTCTCTTTCCCCGCTCTACGTCGGAAATATGGCCCCGGTTCATATCCAGGCACACCGCCATATCGGTCTGGGTCCAGCCCATCGCTTTTCTGGCAGTTCGGATACGGTTTCCCAACTCCGCTAAAAAGGGATGATTTTCTGTGGACACCCCTTAATTTTGTCGGTAATATCAGACGATATGTATCTGGTATGCCAGACATTTAGGCGGGAAAGGGGATTCTATCGTGTCCACTGCTGATTACATAATCCAGGTAGCGCAAGCCACTGAAAAAAGCATTTGGGGCGGCCTCTGCTACTATCTGCATCTTTACTTCAAAAAGACAGAGAATGAGGATGTTGCTACTGACCTGGCTATCGGAGTCGCTAATTTGGTTCTTCGGCACACACCAGCGGACTCCAGCGTAGAAGAATTCGCAAAAGATAACCAAGTTAGAATCGAGGACGAGGCAAGAAGTTTATCTCGGGATCGAGAACTATGTGAACTTCTCAGCGGCGCGGCCTACAACAACGCATACGGTGTCTATGTGGCTTTGAAGGGCGGCCTACTTCGTAATCGTTTCCTACATTTCATCCGCGAAGAGCGCAAGGTAAACAGCTATGCCGCTATGCAAAAGTTAGAGGCAATGGCGAGAGATTTACCATCAGCTGTTACAGAGCCGATTTGGAATCTGCGACGATTAGGATTATGGATTCCACGAGAATACAGCCCCGATGAATCAGATCAACTCAAGGCTATTCAAGCATTTGCAGCTAAACAGGATCAACTAGTAAGGGAATCTGCAAAAAGTAGTTGACATACGTGAGCGGCTTACGTATAGTAAGGATATGAATACGTTGCCGTTTGACAAGAAGCTGACAATTCTTTCCGCGATGATCGAAGGCAATAGCATCCGCAGTACGGAGCGAATGACCGGCGTTCACCGCGACACCATCATGCGCCTAATGGTCCGTACAGGCGAACAATGCGTCCATTTCCTGGATTCCCGTGTTCGCGGGGTCCGGGCTGAAAAGGTCCAGGCCGATGAGATTTGGACCTATGTGTTCAAAAAGCAAGCGCGTTACGTTCCTGGTATTGACGACCCGAAAATGGGCGACCAATACGTATTCGTGGGCATGGACGCTGATACCAAGCTGGTGATTTCCCATTTATTGGTAAACGGGACGCGGCCTCCACGTACTATTTCATGCGCGACCTGCACGAACGGATAGTAACCCATATTCAACTCACCACAGACGGGTTTAGGCCGTACGTTAATGCCGTAGAGGATACGTTCGGAGCGGATGTAGACTACGCGCAGTTGGTCAAGGTCTATGGCCAGCCGCCGCAAGGTTTGGGTGGTCGGGGTTGGTACGTAGCCGCCCGGTTTATGTCCGCAGTGCCTCTCCCTGTCACCGGCAGACCGGCGGCCCAAGGAATCTCTACCTCGTATGTGGAACGCCAGAACCTCACCATGCGGATGCAAATGCGCCGGTTTACCCAGCTGACGAACGCCTTCTCAAAGAAGCTCGACAACCTCAAGGCGTCTGTAGCCCTGCATTTCGCGCACTACAACTTTGTTCGGGTTCACCAATCCTTGAGAATCACCCCAGCGATGGCGGCAGAATTAACGCCTTGTGTTTCGGGTCTCGGAGACTTGCTTGAGGCAATTGAAGGGCCAAACTAGGGTACTTGAGCCGGTTACGCAAATTAGGACAGTACCCTCTGCCGGTATTTTTTGACGCGCCGCTCACTCTCTGCTACCTTATTAGAGGACAATTCAACGTAAAAATACACTCCTCAGTAGCTCAATGGCAGAGCATTCGGCTGTTAACCGAAGGGTTGTAGGTTCGAGTCCTACCTGAGGAGCCAATCAAATCAAAAACTTAGAGCAGTTGAAAGCAGCAGAAAGACACGAAATTGGCCCGATTGTAGTCAATTTTGTCGTCACTCACTTTCAAAACGGATGCTAACCCATAGCAACCGATCTCAGTTGTGGCTCTCCTCGGTAGATCGACTCCAGACCTCCAGCCTCATGTCCTGAACCACGCCTTCGCGTGGCGTCGGGACTCCTGAAATTTGATCGAGTTTTGCCTTCGCCTGAACCTTCAGTCGCGCGCCCACACAGGCGCGCTCACCGACAGGACAGGAGTGACCGAATGGCAACTTATCAGAGAGGAAAATACTGGTGGTACAGGTTTCGCTTCGCCGGAGAACGCATCGACGAACCGACAAAATCGACATCGCGAACCGTCGCGAAAGAGGCTGAACGGCAACACCGAAGAACACTCGAAGCTGGCTACAACAACTTCAAAGAGGTTCGGCAGAACCGTGTCCGGATTCTTGAGGAGATCATCGACGAATACCTCACGGGCTATCGGCTCCGCTACCGGTCGGCGACTTTTGCCGAATATGCGCTCGGACACGTCAGCCGTCTTCTCGGCACGAAGATCGTCGCCGACATCACCGAGATTTCGGTTCTCCGTTACCAGGAGGACCGGCTCCGTGAGAAGGCCGCGCCAAAGTCGATCAATGAAGAGGTCCGGTTTCTTCTGAAGATGCTGGGAGACCCGGGCGAAGTGATCCGCGCTCATCTCAAGAAGACCAAGCAGCTCAAGCTGGCCGTTCACAAAAGCATCGGCAAAGCCTACGACACTGAAGAAACTGAGAGTCTCGCAACCAAAGCAAAGAGTTCACGCAGTCCCCACATGTACCCAGCCTTCATGCTGGCGCGCAACGGGGGGCTGCGAGATACCGAGATCAAGACCCTTACCTGGGGCCAGATCAACTTCGTCGCGAATACGGTTCAGGTCGGCAGAGCCAAAAGCGAAGCCGGAGAAGGGCGAATCGTTCCTCTGAACTCCGAGGTCTACCAGGCGCTCATCGACCATCGTGCGTGGTATCGCAAGCGGTTCGGCGAGATCAGGGACGAGTGGTACGTCTTTCCCTGGGGCAAGCCCAGGCCCTCGGACCCGACGCGCCACATTACCTCGTTTAAGAAGGCTTGGAACACTACGCGAGAAAAGGCAAAGGTAAAGGGTCGATGGCACGATAACCGGCACACCCTCATCACAGAACTGGCCGAAAGTGGCGCCGGCGACGAAACGATCATGGAGATCGCCGGGCATGTCGACCGCCAGATGCTTCGTCATTACAGCCATATCCGGATGAAAGCGAAGCGCGAAGCGGTGGAGTCCGTCATCGCCTCTCGAAAGGGAAACTCTCGATTGGGTTCTGCCTCGAAAGCAGGCTCCTCCGCGTAGCAACGGGGGAGGTACAGGTCGAATTGACCGAGATTGGACCTCGGGTTAGCCTCTCGGTCAGTTCGACCTACGGCATGTCAGCCACAAGGAGAACAGAATGGAATCATTCCTGAATGAAATCCAGGTTTCAGAAAAGATCCAAGTCAGCTTGGCATGCTTAAGACGGTGGCGCCTCCGCGGAGAAGGACCGCAGTACGTGAAAGTGGGTCCGCTCGTGCGCTACCGCCCTGAAGCGATTGAGCAATGGGTGGATGCCTTGCCGACTGGCGGCAACGGCCGGAGACCGGGGTCAGTCCGCATATCGCGCAATCGACTTGCTCAAACAGCTTAGCCGCTGGCGCGGTTGGAATCGTGCACCGAACACAGCGCGGTTAATCCATACCCGCAGATGGAAATTTGACCGAGTTTTGATACTGCCTCATGCTGTCTCCGCATTGGAGGAGGCCCAGGTGAAGTGGCAGGTAACCTATCTGATCATGGCGGTATTGCTAACGGTTCTCGAAGGAATCGTGACGGTCTACTTCGGCAAGGCGATCTCGATTGCGTGGACGGGCGATCTCCCGGCGCGCGGGCTCCTGGTCTTCCTTGCCGCATTGGAAGCCACTTCGCTAGCGAATGTATGGGTTCAATGCGGCTCCGGCCTGCACGTCTGGTCGCAGAGCGCGAATGCCAGATTAATGCGGAACGTGACGCCCACCGGGGCTGAGGAGCGAGGACAAAGCGATGTTTGATTCAATCGACGATCTCGGGATCAAACTCGCTGCCACCGGCTACTTCATCGATCCGGTAATGACTCAGGTGGTCTTTCTCGCTGCCAAGCTGCAAAAGCCGCTGCTTCTCGAAGGGCCCGCAGGGTCAGGCAAAACTCAATTGGCCGTTTCTGTTGCCGCCGCAGCCGGCACACACATCGAGCGGCTTCAGTGCTATCGCGGCGTGACCGAGGACAAGGCAATCGGCCGTTTCGACGAGGGCCTGCAGCGTCTCTACATGGAGTTCTCAAAGGGCCAGCACGAAGACTGGCAGAGCGGTTCAGGCGAACCTCAAGGGGCGGGACTTCTTCCGTCCGGGTCCGCTGATGCGCGCGCTCGAATGCGACAGGCCCTGTGTGCTGCTCATCGACGAGTTGGATAAAGTCGACGATGGTTTTGAAGCCATGCTTTTAGAAATTCTATCGGCCTGGCAGCTCTCGATTCCAGAGTTCGGCACAGTTGCGGCAAAGACCATACCGTTTGTCGTGCTCACCAGCAACGAAGAACGAAGACTGGGCGACCCAATCAGAAGGCGTAGCCTCTACGTGCGGGTCGAGCATCCGACGCCGGAGCGCGAAGCCGAGATCATTGCCAGCCGCACGCCGAAGGCCGATGAGAGCTTCCATCGCGAGATGGCCGGAATAGCGCTCTCCTTCCGCAACTACTCACTGGAAAAGCCGCCATCGGTCTCGGAGATGATCGACTTCGCCAATGCACTGCAACTCCTCGGGACCGACCACGTAACAGCGGAGCACCGTGACGTTCTGCTTCCTTTTTTGGCGAAGACCGAGAAGGACCGTCGACATCTCCTATTGCGGGAAGGGTTCAAGAGCCTGCTCGACGACGGGGCCAGGTTCGCGCAGAGTCTCGCGCTCCGAGGAGGATCAGAATCATGATTCGGTGCGTACTCATACTGCTGGTATTTCCCAGTCTCGCCGTTGGCCAAACGGATCCTTTACCGGCGGCGCGGATCGTAAAGCAGTATGCGGTGCACTATCGCGTGCCGCCGGAGTTGATCGCCGCATTCATCGACGTCGAATCGCGTTGGAACCCGCGAGCGGTCTCCGCAAAGGGGGCGATGGGAATAATGCAGCTCATGCCCGCTACGGCAAAGCGATTTGGCGCTTTCGAGCCCTTTGATGTGGAACAAAACATTGCCGCGGGCACCCGCTACGTGACGACATTGATGTGGGAGTTCCACGGGGATCTGCGCCTTGTCGCCGCGGCCTACTACGCCGGCGACCGCAATATTGCACGGAAGCAACTCGATTATCGCAATCCGGACGTTGTTGCCTACGTGCAAGCGGTGCGAAGGCAGTACATGCTTCGCAGGTATCCGGCCGATCGGCCGTCGAGGAGGTCAACCCCATGAAACTTCGCTGGCTCATCCCTGTCGCAGTCCTGCTTCCGCTTCGTCTCAGTGCGAGTGACACACCAGTTGGTGCACGTGTCGCCACTGTCACGATCAATCCGAGAGAAGTCACGGTCCTTCATCTCAGGCCAGAGTTTGAGTCGACCATCCGCATGCCGGAGGAGATCACATCCGTAATCCTCGGCAGCCCGGGGGAGTTCAAGGCAGAACATAACGAAGGCGAGCCGGAGTATGTCTACGTCAAACCGATCGTTAAAGAGGCTGCGCAGTCGAACCTCCTCATCGCAACTAAATCAGGCCAGCATGTGACGCTGGAACTGGTCAGCGATGGCTCAAGTGTCACGAATCCAACGCAGCCGGTTGATTTTCTGATCGAATACAGAACGACGCGGAGCTTCCTCATTTCCGCCGATCCTGAATCGCTGGCGACGCGAAGCGCGCCCACTAAGGAACCCGCGCAGGGCGTGAGTGGCGGGACCGCTGGTTTGCGTTCGGCGCCGCTGTCGAGCCTCGACGAGGTATTCAAGCTGCAGGAGAGTGTGAACGCTCCGAAGTGGACGAAATGGGAGGACAAGCAGATCGAGACATCGATTGGCGATATGCGGCAGTTCAGCAATCAGACCATGATCTCCTACTCCATCCTGAACAGCTCGAATGAGCCTATCGAGATTGTCCCTCCGCAAATCCAGATCACAGGCCGCAAGGCGACCAAGAAGAAAAAGAAGGAAGGCAAAGGCATTATCTCGGACCAACTGGAGATCCGGGACTATCGATTAAGTACAACGCGGCTCGAGCCCGGAGAACGCGCCGATGGCGTGGTCGTCTTTGATCGACCGAACTTCAAGGAATCGACAGAAAAGTTATTTCTGCAGATTGCCCAAGCGGATCAGGTGGATCATCCGATCTTGATCCATCTTCCGTTTACTCCGCCCATATCCGGCAATGGCAAGTAGAAGGGAGCCCTGAAGTTATGACCACCAATGAGAACAACAGGAATGGAAACGGGGGTATGAACACTACTCCGGTCACCGAATCGCCAGATCCAGCCTCTTCGCAGGGACCGGTTGCGCACGCCAGGGCCTATCGATGGCGCGGAGAAAACTGAACCCGTCACCAGGTTTGCAACGCGAACTGCCGCCAAGGGAGCTGAAGGAATCAGCAAGGGCAAACTGATGCTCCTCGGAGGCGGACTCGCAGTGGCTGTTCTCTTCTTTGTTTTCACGGCGGTCGTTGGCAAGGCGCCGAAGAGACTGGCGGCAACAAAGCCGCAGTCGCAGCAGGCTCGGCAGGAGCAGTCGCCGCCCTCCAAAGGGAGTGTCACGCCTCTCATGGATACGGTGCGCACGCCGGCTCCGGACAACAGTAGCGGGCAGCTCGGACCGGGGGATATTCGGCGGACGCGAACAGTGGACAATGGCTCAATCGGGAAGCCGTTCGCCGGCAAGCCTGCTGCTGCCACCTCCCTGGGAAATGTACCCACTTTTGCAGACACCCAACAGAAGTGGGAAGATCCGGCACCTTACGGCGGAGGCTCCACAGCAGAAACGCCGCAAGACGCAGCAGAACAGTCTCAAGGAGCCCTCTCTGATCTTCGTGCGGAGTGTGGCGCAAGGCCCGGTGTTGGCGGCACAGAGGGTGAATACGGATGAGGATGGTACTCCGCGGCTGGAATTGACACCGGGTACGCGCATTCAGGCGAAGCTTGAGACGCAGATTTCGAGCGCTGTGTTGGCTCCTGTAGTAGCCGTAGTCGAATACACCTACGCGATCGGCGACAGAATCATCGTTCCTGCGGGCGCACGCGTGTACGGCCAACTTCAGCAGGCCGACCGAAGCGGAGTTGGTCAGCATGAAATTCGACGAGATCGAACTTCTCGATGGAGCCCGCGAGAAGATCGACGCCGTCGGCACTGGGCTCGACCTCGGCCCCATCAAAGGAAACGTGTACGGGAAGAATACGGGCAAGAACTTTCTGGTGCGGGCAGCGTCGGGTCTCGGTTCGGTGCTTGCAGAAGTGGCCGGGAACAACACCAGCGCTGCGTTCTCTGAGGATGACATGCTTCGTGAGCGGCTTGCGGAGAACATCGGCACGGCCGGAGACTCGGAGGTGATGAGCCTTAATGCCAACAGCCGCGTGGTAGTGTCAGTTCCGGCCGACACGAAGATCTACGTCGTGTTTACCAAACACGAACAAACGCCTTCCGAGCTTCACAAGGTCAGCCCAACAGTTCAGTAGATTGTCCACTCGCCGCACGACTCTCTTCTTCGCCCTGGCCCAGTGCCGGGGCGTTCTTGTGTTTGGCCATCATATTCAACTGGCGAGTTGCCTTGCGGCTCATCGGTTGTTGCGTCGCGTATCTAAGAAATGTGCCTATAATGCGCCCTTCCCTTGGATCCACTTCACGTTCGGGTCAAGGTCGGTCCGCATGACCCAGTACGCAGTTGGGCAATCTTTGCTCCCGATGCCCCAAAGTGAAATTGGGCAAAGATCGGTCCCGTTGACCCAATTCGCGAATGAGCAAGACAACAGTCCCATTGACCCAGTGTGCAAATGAGTAATTTTTGTTCCCGATGACCCAATTCCGAATTGGGCAAAGATCGGTCCCGTTGACCCACTTCGCGATTGGGGCAAGAAACATCCCGATTACCCAGTGTGCAAATTGAGGAATTTTTGTTCCCGATTACCCAATTCCGGATTGGGTAAAGATCCTTCCAAATGACCCAATGTGCGACTTGGGTAATCGTCGTTCCCGAATAGGCCGGTGTGGACATGAGAATGATCGCACCGAGAGTTTCAGAGACTCAACCGTTTTGCCGATTAGGCCAAGATGAACCAGCCAGGTCTCTGAGCTAGGAAGGAATCAAGCGGGACCGTCCACAACGCCTGCATATATAGGTGTGCTCCCAGTTCCAATGCAGTCGAGGATAAACCTCACGGTTGTAGCGCGCGACTTTGCGAAAACTAAAGACCATGCCTGCAACAGAAGTGACACACAGAGCCAGAAATACGAAGGCCAGCTCTGCCTTGAATACTGTAATCCTGTGTAGCTCGAGGATTGAGTCGAACCCGATGAAGGTCCAAAGAGTGAAAAAAGCAATTGCGGGTCCCCAAACAAGAAACGGCCGGAGAAAGCCCCGGACGCGAGGTGGCGTGACGGCCTGCGCGGAAAAGGACTGAGTGGTCCCCGAATGGAATCTGGTCGAGTACGTGTGTGTGCCCTGTTGATAGAGGACGGGCGCAGCCACGATGTTCGCGGTACCGCATTGGTCGCATTGATACGGATTCAGCTGCGAAACGGATGCCATGCCGTTGTCCATGAGCTGGCGACAGCTTGCGACACCGGGCTCCTCGATTGAGATTTTAGCTCGATTTCCCGAAATCGATCCAAACTTTCCAGAACCGGCGGTAGAGTCCGGCATCTCTAGGCCCTGAACTTCCTCAGATTATTAGAGATAGATCAATAGCCCATCCTGGTCCGGCCAGCTAATTTGACCGAATTTCGGATCCGACCGATTCTCTACCTCGACACGGATGCCCAGAGCAGCCGGGTCCAGGAGAGAAAACCTATGAGAACCGCACTGGCCTTCTGGCGGCGATCCCAAGTGTCCGCTTCCACCTCCACGCACGTCTTTCATCGCCCCGACAAGGTCAATTGGTTGCATGTCGCCATCAAGATGGGACTCAGTTTGATCTTCGCCGGCAATCTGCTCGCACCCTTCGCGGCGAGAGCGCAGAACCTCGGAACCGCACCTGCGTTCGGCCAGGCCGTTCAAGGTCAGCAGGCGACCACGGTCGAAGGTACCGTCCTCAACATCGTGAACTGGGGCTGCAATGTCATTGCGCCGGTCATCGCAGTTGCGTGCCTCGGTATCGCGGGATGGCATTTCAAGTCCGGACGCGGCTACATGGGTTGGGGAGTGAGCGGCGTCGCCCTCATGGTGATCTCCGGTCTCGGACGCATGGCGGAGGGGTTCATCACTCAAGCGCAAGGCATTCAGTAGTAAAGGCGGAGAGTGATGCAGACGCCACAGTTCCTCCTCGATCTCCTCCAGTTGCTGCTCGATCTCGCGGTGCCGGCGGCGTTCTGCACGCTGGCTGCCGCGGGAGTGAGCTTACGACATGAAGGCGGGATCAACTTCCACGTAAACGGCCGGGCCGGAAAGTGGATTCTGTGGACCATCGTTCTTCTGACCCTTCCGCAACTGTTGTCGTGGGTTGCCGCGCAGGGCATCAACATACCGTCCGCGAGCGGATCGGTGAGTACGAGTTGGTTGGCCAGCATGGAAACGGTATTCAAGAATTTCGTGAACCAAATCGTGGTCGCCAAGCTGGTGCCAGTTCTTGCGGCGTACTTCGTCCTGAAAGCGACGCTCGACGGGGCCGCAGGCGAGAATCCGCTCGGCTCGATCGTTGCAGCACTCTTCCTGATGTCGCTCTCGGCAACAATGCAGCTCTTTCAAGGATGGAACTCAGGGAGCCAGTACGCGATGACCGATATGCTCGCTTCCCTGTGGAACTACATCGCCGGACAGATTTTGCCGGCTGCGGCGGGGCTAGCCTGTGTCGGAGCAGTGATCAATTTGTCCGGCACAGACCCTGGACCAGGCTTGTCTTCGCCGCGATCTCTTTCCTGAGCGTGAGTGGCCTTCTGTCGCTGTTTCGAGCGATGGCGGCGTGAGGAGCAAGGTTATGAGTCTTGATGGGGCCATCACGAACCTCGCATCCTGGGCCGGCAACACCATGATGCCCACGATGGCGGGACTGTTCTTTGCAGGAGCCGTGTATCGCTACAGCAAGGGTGGTCCTTTCGAGCAGCCGTTGTATGGAGGCTTCGCCTCATTAATGTGCTCCGGGATTTTGCGTGCTCTGGAAGGGTTTGTACAACACGCGGGCGCTACGAATGCTGATGCGTTCTGGATGGCCACGATGAGCCTCGTGAACTGGACGGCTAACGTGATCCTGCCAATGTTCGCGCTTACCCAATTGGCAGCGATGGCAATGCACATGGGCGGCGTGGTCTCGGAGATTTATCCGGGTTCGACCTGGATCAGAAAGTTCGTCGCAGCGATCGGCGCGCTCATGGTTTCGGGAATGGTGCGGCTGGCCGAATCGATGGTGACGCAAGCGCACGGAATCGGAGGGTAATGTCATGAGTCTCGATATGACGCCTGTTCACCGCAACCTCCACACCAAGGTGACGTTCCTTGGCCTCGAGTTTGAGGACCTGATTCTAGTGCTCGCATTGGCGGCAGTGATGAACCTCCTTGCTCACTTCGTGAATGGGAATGCGCATGTGTTTGGAATTCCGTTGAACGTCTTCATGGAGTTCATCGTGCCGGCGTTGGCCGTGCCGTTCCTGATTTTGTTCAAGTATGGGAGGCCGCGGGGATATCTCACCGACCTCGTGCGTTCATTCTTTGCTCCGAAGGCCTGGTGCGCGCTTGAACGAGATTCGGAACTGACTCAACCTTACGTGGTCGAAGAGGAGGAATGAGGATGCAGGCATCGATCACGACGCAGAGAAGCGGGACGGTCGTCGCTGTTCTCGACGCGGAAGCGGCACGCGTCACGTTCGCATGCGTCGATCTTCGCAGCACGCTTTCATGAGGAGATCGCTCCACTCGCACGGATCGTGGAGCAGCAATTGCGTATCGAGGTTGATGGAACTCTAGAGGGAGACCTTAGCTATGCCGGTGACCCAAGCAGAACACGATAGAAGGCTCAAAGTACCGGCAGTGTGCGAGTTGCTGCCTCTGCGCGATCTCCCCCTTGGGGACAACATTATGGTGCGCACCAACGGGGCGTTTGTTGCGGGTTACGAGTTGAAGGGGATCCTCGCGTACTTTGCCACAGATGGTGATCGAAACCAGAACAAGTCGATGCTTGAGGCGCTCTTTCGGAGTGTGCCCGATGTGAGCATGCGCGTTCAGTTCCGGTACGAGATCTCGGAGCATCTCGGAGATCTTCTGAATAGTTACATTCACGAACAGCGGACTGAGCAGTCGGAGGTGATGGCGCTTGATTCTCATCGGCTCCGGATGTGGCGGCAGAAAGAGAACAGTGGATTCTTCTTCGAAAATCGACTTCATGTGTATCTGATCTGGGATCCACGCATACATGCGAAGCTTTACCACTCCGCTCAACAGAATCGCAGTCTTGGTGGATTCACTTTGAGCCAGAACAAGGCCATCCAGCGTGCCCGGAAGGAGCACGAGACCTACCTGGCCGAGTTCGAATCCATCCTCCGGGGCATCGAGGGGTCGATGGAGGCGGCCAGCCTCGGGCCCCGGAGACTTTCGACGCAAGAACTGTTCGAGGAACTGAAACATGCGCAGCACCCAATCCGGCGCGACCGGCGGCCGTATGTGCCTCCCGAAGAGATGATCGAGTATCGGAGCGCGAGGTCCCAGGCAGTCGAGGCAAGCATCCTCAACGAAACCGAGACCTACCTGAATATCGATGGGTATCTCTACGCCGTTGTCAGCCTGAAGGAACTTCCCGATGCGACTTTTCCGGGGATGTTGCAGAACTTTTCGACACTTGGCTTCCCGGTTGTCGTCAGTGGACAGGTCGTGATCCCCGACCAGGTGAAGGTCCTCAAGAGTTACAAAAAGCGCCTCCAGAAAATGACAGCCGCGCAGAAGGATGCCAACGGAAACTTCAAATCAAATCCGGAGGCCGAAGTGGCCCAGGCACAGCTCATCCAGGTGCAGCGTGACATTATCTCCTCCTCACTCAAGACGGCGAAACTGAGCCTTTCGGTCGTGGTCCGCACCTCGCAACCGGCAATCACCTTGCACGATCTCGAACGATCCGAGCGCGAACTTGCTAATCGGACTCAAGAGGTTCTGAACGGCTTCACGCACATGAATGGCGCGAAGGCTGTGGCTGAGACGATCGCCAAGCGGCGGATCTTTCTGGGGACGTTACCGGGCATGGCTGAGGCCGACAAACGTGATCAGGACATGCTTACCTCCAATGCCGCCGATCTTGTCCCTATAGAGATGCCCTGGACCGGGACACGGAGGAGCCCGCTCATTCTCTTTGAGACGCCCTATCGCCAGCTCATTCCGTTCTCGATGTTCGATCCGGATCTTTCCGATGCGAACGGCTTGCTGATGGCGAAAAGCGGCGGCGGTAAAACTCTCGCCGCTCAGCAAATGCTGCTGATGGCAGCGCGCGCGAACCCGCTCATCTCCATCCTGGAAAGAGGTGATTCCTATCAGCCATTAGTGGAGCTGATGGGCGGAGAGATGATCGAGATGTCGCTCGACAGCGACCAGACAATCAATCCCTGGGACTTCCCAGAGGAGAAGACCGGCCCTCCAACGACCAGATCTCGTTTCTTAAGAACCTCACGCGGCACATGCTGGGCGAGAATACGCCGCCCGACCTCGACATCGACTTGCTCGACAGCGTTCTGCTCGAAGCCATCGCCTCAACGTACAAGAGGTGCAGCGCGAAGACCTCAAACCCGATTCCGCTCTTCGGAGATCTGGCCGCGGAACTGGCCCACTGGCAGGATCGGGATCGCAATCAGAAGATCAACGCGATGGCGCAGATGGCCTCGACGAAGCTGCGGGCCTGGGTTGACGAGGGACCTTACGCGCGACTCTTTGACAGGCCGACCACGGTCCAACTGAACAATCCTGGCTCTACTTCAATGTCGAGAAATTGAAAGACGATCCGCGTCTCGAACGGGCCATGAGTCTCTTGATCGCTCACACGGCCACGTACCGCGCATCGGGATGACCGGTCAGCCGAGCATCGTACTGCTCGACGAATGCTGGGCCTTGCTTAAGTCGCGGATCCTCGCGGCGTACGGAGTATAACTCTTCCGCACAGCCCGCAAACGTAACGCAAGCGTCTGGGGGATCAGCCAAACTCCCGAAGATTTTGTCGGCACGCCGGA
>CAWAEU010000050.1:0-11273 GCA_963780975.1 uncultured Acidobacteriaceae bacterium
TTGCACCACGGCAACGTTGAAGTAGAATCGAAATCAGATCGCGGCGCGGTCTTCCTGCTCCGTATACCACTCGCTGCCGCGGAATGGGGACGCCTGAATCTTCCTCAGGCAAGCGTTTCACAATTTGACAAAGGTTGAATCGGATGAAGTTGCCTGCTAAAAGTGTCGCGTGGCTGCTGCCGTTTACTCTCACGGCATGTATTCACTTGACCGGGCACAAACCGGTTCTGACTCTCTCCCCGTTATCCATGCAGCTATACCGGCCGAGCCTGTTTGAGCTTCCTGACCCATGTTGACGATTCCCAGTCAACCTCTACCGTGCTGCCCGACAATTCCGTTATCCCCACAACAAACACCAAGGCCGATTTTCAGGCACAAGAAGTTGGCCGGCGATACGCAGGAAGCCGCCGGCGAAAACCCTGGCGTGAGCGCCATCGGGCAGCTTTCGTCTGGGAGATCCTCCCGATCTATGGCGTGAAACAGTGGACTCGATCACGGACACTGACGGCGCGGGCTGAAACTGCACCCACAGGCGCCTGGACGCGCGGGAGCGAAAAACAGCCGCGCAAATCAGGCGGTATCTCAAGCAGGCCAAGCAGGCGTTAAGTTCAGGCGATGTGGACGGAGCGCATACGCTGGCCGCCAAGGCCAAGGTTCTGCTCAGCGAACTTACCCATACCTAATCCGGCAAAAAATCCCTGAGCGACAGCGGCTTAATCTTCATGCTAGAGCCCGCTGAGTATCTATTAGCAAGCCTCAAAGTCAGCGCAAAAAAATGCCCCCGTGGGGAACGGGGGCTAATTTGCATTGGTTCTCTCGTACGTGTTGCGAGAAATTATTGGCGGCCAAGGGTGCGACCGTCAGGGCTGTATACCCCTGGGGAGGGGGTAAGCGGGCTTAGGGCGTCCTTATCGGTCAGGGAATCAGCACTCTGGGGGGATGCCTCTCCCTTGGCCGCCAGGCTATTCTCCATCAACCGGATATGCACGCTGCTGATCCGCACCGGCTTGGAGTCTTCCGCGACTTCGCTGCGCGCATTGCCGAGGGCGACGGGGTGCAAGCGATAGACGGGAATTTCATATTGCGAGACGAGGTAGCGCTTGACCGCTTCGGCCAGCCGCTCGGAGCTCTGGATGCCGGCGCTGCCGGCCAGTGAGAATGCGCTCCATCTCCAGAATGTATCCTTGCTGGCCGGCGACAGTGCTTGCCATGTCGTCCAGTCGCTTGCGGGCTGCCGCCGACAACACCGGCTGCCCGCTGCGGAATTTAACGTCGGCTTCGGTGACCGGGTGGTACTGGTCAAGGCCGTTCACAGTACTGTTTAACTGGTTGACATGGCCTGAGGCGCCCTGCGCGGTGTTGCTGGCCTGCTGAGCCTGGGTGCCGGCGGTTGTGGCCAATTGATTGGCCTCATCGGCGCGGGCCTGTGCCCGGCGGATGCCTGCCTGAGACCTATCATCCACGTCCTGAATGTCCCTCGCGTTTTTACCATTCAATTCATCCAGCTCACTGAGCCGGTCGTTGATGGGGTCAGTCTGCTTTTTGACATACTTCTTGCTGGCCCATGGATTCAAGTGTCCCCAGAAACCCTCCTTCGGCTTGGGTACGTTGACCGATGCCGAATGTTGCTCTTGTTCCGCAGTAGGAGGCGCGTTCTGGTCGTCAGTGGTTGGTTGCTGATCCTGCGCTAGCGCGGGAATTCCGATTGCACATGCCAGCAGTAGGACTGCCAGCTTGCCTGAGAACGGGGCTGAGGTCGTGGATAGGCTCTTCATGCCCGTATGAATATGCAACAAAGATGCCAAACACGCTGCTCATCGGATGAAAAAATTAGCCGTTTTGATTGTTAGGTTTAACGGATTGAAACCGAGCGGGCCGGAGGTTCCGGCCGGTCTTGAAGCCTGACGGCCATGTAGTTTTTCCGAGGGTCGTGTATTTTCTACTGGTAAAGAAGGGCTTAAGCAGTGCTTTTTTCTGCCCTGATTGCCTGTCATGAGCAGAATGACCAACTTCATAAACTTCAAGACGCGCGCAGGTCCGATCCTCGCTGTGGATCGGACCTGCGTCGCAAACTGCTAATCGGCCAGGACAGCTCTGAGCCGCGGCCTGTGCACCTGGATGCGATCCTTGTAATCGATGAGGCCCAGGTTGCGGAAGCGGTTCATAAAAAAGCTTACGCGAGGCCGGGTGGTGCCGATCATCTCCGCCAGGGTCTCCTGCGTGATGGGGGGAATCAAAGTCTGCGGCTCGTCAGGCTTTCCTGTTTCCGCCATCATCAGCAGAGTGCGCGCCAGGCGCTTTTCGCAGGTGTTGAAGAGCTGATCGACAAGGTCGGCCTGGGTGCGCATTCCACGAGCCACCAGATAAGACATGAACTGGTCACTGAATGCAGGCTCCTGATGCATGGCGCGAATCATCTCTTCTCTCTTTATCTTGAGCGCAACGCAGGTGTTCACGGCCGTTGCTGTCGCCACGCGCAGGCCGGGCTCTGCCACCAGCGAATCTTCTCCAAAGAAGTCGCCAGGCGAAAGAAGAGTAATGGTGGCTTGCTTGCCGTTAGCTGAAACAACGGTAAGTTTCGCGCGGCCCTCCTTCAGATAAAAGATGGAGTCCGCCGGATCAACCTGAGTAAAAAATGACTGTTCAGGTTCCAGTTCAACGATTCGTCGTCCAAGACCCACGCTGGAAAGAAAGGCGGGGCCGAAGGCATTGCTATCCTTGTCGCTTATCAACATAGTCCCTCCTGGTAGGCGATTTGTTCAAATGATTTGTTCTTGCTTGGGGAAGCTATCATGACGCCATGAATTGACTTACATTGACTAAGAGAGCAGGCAAGCAATGTTTCTTCTGAATTTCAGAGCATACTTACTCTCAGTTAGGCTTTGCGGGCGCCAAAGCCAGAAGCTCAGACAATGGCGCTCGCAATGCGTTCATAATCGAGTGCTATTCTGAGGCGCTACCCATATCATTTGCGCCGCCTGCCGCGCTGACTGCGCTGAGAAACGGGTATGCCGCGGGAGGCGCTTCGATTCTGCCTTGCAGAATGCGGCGCGTGGGCACGTTATACCCGTAAATGGCCTTCGTTGAGCTTTCATCGCGGCCAATCACAGCTCCATTCAGCGAAATGCCTGCAAAGACGCCCCTGGCCCGTGAGTAAGTCAGGATTTCGGCATTCATTTTCCAGTCAGTATCGGCTTCAGCATGGCGCCCCACAGGTCCGGCTGCCACTGAAGCGTCCCCGCCAAGCTCAAATTTGCTTGACATCAACCGCTGCATACCCTTGTAGTTCTGGATGATCAGCACCAGGTCCACGCCTTCGACTCCGATTTGAAATCCAAAGCTTCCGCCTGAGATGTCAAAGAAAGCCGGCGCGCTCCATTTGCCGCCTTCGACCCGGCAGGTAGCAACGCCTCTGCCACCTTCCGCGCCAAACACAAAAGCACCTTTAACCAGATGAGGCACAACGGCCACGCACCGCGCATGTTCCATTACTTCTTCAGGGATGCCCTTATCAGGGGCGGCCATGATGTCATGCAACACTGCTCCCGCATGATCCAATCGATCGTCGCTGGCTCCGCGCGAAGATCCAGCCCATGCGGTGCTTGCCAAACTGAGGATTGCCACTAGCATGAAAGCTTTTTTCATATTGCCCTCCTTGGGTTGCCGACTTATCAAAAGGTTGTCTCCGGCTGGGAATATTCGCGAGCGCTACTGCACCTCAGATATCTGGGCAGTCGCACTCGTCATATTCGACAGCAGTTGCACTTCCACGCGGCGGTTCTGCTTTCGCCCTTCCGCGGTGGTATTTGAGGCCACTTCCTTGTCCTTACCGATGCCGATCAAGTAAAACCGGTGCGGTGCGATATCGTACTTTGACGCCAGGTATTGCACCACGGCATCCGCGCGACGCTGGCTCAGCTCATAGTTGTATTGGGCCGATCCGGTAGAATCGGTTCCGCCGGTCACTTCAAGAATGTAGCTCCTGGCTGAACCAAGCTGTGCGGCAAAGCTGTCTAACTGACTGCGGTCGTCATCGGTCAATTTTGCTTTGTCGAAGCCGAAGGTCACGGTCACACTGCCCAATGCCTTGTAGTTGTCCAGGCCTTTTACAACGCTGTCCAGTGAGTCCGCCCGATGTACGGCATCGTTGGCCGCCATATCAGCATCACCGGCTGACTTGCTTGCGTTTAGTGCGTTTTGGTTGGCCGTGTCTGCCGCGCCCTGGGCATGGTTGATGCCCGCCTGCGCGCGGTCATTCACGTCGTGAATCCGCCTGTTGTTATCGGCCGTCTGAGTATCCAGTTGGTCGGTATGCTCCACCAGCGGCGTTGTCTGTGAGACCACATATTTCTTGGTTGCGCATCCTGCCGCGCCCGCCAAAATTAACATCGCTGCCAACCCGGTAACTGCAAATCGATTGCTGCTCATATTCTCAATCCTCACTAACATTGGGTTGCTAAAATTCTGTTCATAGCTACACTGTTTTGCAATGCAGCCTCATCTGGTTTCCTGTTCATAACTGCAGCAAGACTAAGCAGCCCGTAAGTGTTTCCACAAGCGCACTGCATGGCGTTGTTGCCTATCAAGCCGCACTCGCAGAGATAGCAGTTAGTAATGGGGACGTGAACGGGGGTAATTGTCATTTGGCTCCTCCATTCTTTCAACATCTCGCCGGCTGATTAATGACCGCCGGTCTATACGGCATTTTCCACGAGATAAACAAAAGCACCTATGGGGCCAAACTTTCAACCGCACCTAACGTATTGAAAATAAACGCTGTCTACAAGCCGCAGAACTCGCGCATTCCGCTGCCGGCCATGTATTTTTTACGCACATGGTAAGGATTGCCCTGCGTCTCATGGGAATTAGTATTAGCGATCGTTGATTTCAGCGCTTGCGAATTACCATTGCGGTCCATCTGGTATTGAAGAATTAAATCGGCACATGAAGTTACTAAGCTGACGGATTGTAATTATGCAATTCATATGCAACGCAAATAACTATCAGGTTATAAGTAGTCGTCACGAATAAATACACATGAACTCATCGCGAGTAATTAAATTGCATGGTCAAATCTGGACATACATACAATCTTCGAGTGAATAAAACTGTTCCCTGAGTAAGATGCCACGGGTTATAAACGGCCGGTTTAATCGGCATGCAATCTCTGGTGGAACCGACAACATAATGAGGTTGCATTCGAGCTGCCGTGGGTGCGAGTCGGAGAAAAAGAAGAGAGGAGAAAAGGAAATGAAATTGTTCAAAGGCGTAGTCATCGGAATGTGCTTTATCGTGCTCTGTCTCTTCGTCGCGCCGAAAGTGAAGGCCGACGTTTGGGATAGGAAGACAGTTGTCACCTTCACCGAACCGGTAGAAGTTCCGGGCGTAGGCGCCCAGGTGTTGCCTCCGGGCACATATGTGTTCAAGGTCTTGAACGCAGCTTCAGACCGGCACACTATCCAGATTTACAACGCGGACGAAACTCAGGTGTTAACCACCATTCTCGCCATTCCCAACTACCGTATAAAGCCCAGCGATAAAACGGTAATCACATTCGAGGAGCGGCCTGAAGGACAGCCCCAGGCTTTGAAGGCATGGTTCTATCCAGGCCGCGAGGTTGGAGAACAATTTGTGTACGCCGAGCCCAGGGCCACGGAGTTGGCTAAGGAGACAAACGAGGACATTCTTACGTCTCCTGCAACGGATACCGCCTCAATGGAGTCGGCGCCTGTTGAGGCAGTAACCCCGAGCGGACAAACTGAAGCGTCTTCTGTGGTAGTTCAACCGCCTCCTCCCACAGAGATGGCACAGGCTACCCCACCGCCGGCGCCTGCACCGGAACCCGCACCTGCCGCGTCTCTTCCCAAGACAGCCAGCGATCTTTATTTGATCGGATTGATCGGACTGACGTTATTGGGCGGAGGCCTTGCTTTATCGGCTCTGTTGAAGCTGACCGCATAAAAATGTGCGGCAGCCTGCACGTCATTTTCGGCAACCGTGGCAGGATGAACAGAAGGAGGCGGTGCGCAAGTATCGCCTCCCTGTGCATGAGCAGTTATTTGCGTTCGACGATTGGGAACTTCGTTGAGAGGCTGAATCAATGGCAGAGCTGACCAGATTTGCGCAAAGAGTGCAATGGAGAGCCAGCAGGCATCGCCGGGAGATTATCTGCATTCAAAAGCGCATGCAGAAGAGAAGCACTCCAGCTCTTCGGTGTCTGATCATTCTCGGCGTCCTGGTTCTTCTGCACTGCATAGCCTCGGCGCAGGAGGCTATGCCGCCAGAGCAAGGTCGCGCTCAGGAGGAGTACACGCTCAAACTGCACAGTGACATTGTCATGCTGAACGCAACCGTTGTTGATCGTCACAACGCGCCAGTTTCCGGACTCGACAAAGAGAATTTCCAAATCTATGAAGATGGGTTGCCTCAGCAGATCAGACATTTTTCCAGCGAGGATGTGCCGGTAACGGTGGGCATTTTGATTGATAACAGCGGAAGCATGAAGCCGAAGCGCGACGATGTAATCACCGACGCATTGGCATTCGCCAGCTCCAGCAACCCACGGGACCAGATGTTTATTGTCAACTTCAATGAACACGTTACCCTCGGCCTGCCCGCAAAAATTCCCTTTACTGATCGGCGCGAAGAGTTGCAGCGAGCGCTAACAGGAATCAGGACGGTTGGACAGACCGCGCTGTACGACGGAATTATTGCCGGCTTAACGCATCTCCAACTGGGCACTCGCGACAAGAAAGTGCTGATCCTGATCAGCGACGGGGGCGACAACGCGAGCAATTCTCACCTGACGCAGGTTATCGAAATGGCAAAACAATCGAGCGCGATTATCTACGCGATTGGAATCTTCGATGAGGACGATGATGATCGTAATCCATCAGTGCTTAAGCGGCTTGCCAAGTTAACAGGCGGCGAGGCTTTCTTTCCGGAATCATCAAAAGACATCGTCTCAATCTGCGAGAAGATCGCCCGTGATATTCGCAGTCAATACACTCTGGTCTATGTGCCTAACATTGCTACGCCAGATGCGAAATATCGTACTGTCGAGGTGAAGGCCAGCGCGCCTGGCCATGGGCGCTTAACGGTTCGCACCCGGCCTGGGTATTTCACTTCTTCTGTTACCTCGCAACCGAAAGGCAGGTAACAGACGATGGTGTTCAATTACGAACAGGCGAGAGTTATAAAGCGAGGACACGGGTTTCTGCGTTTTACGCAAGAGCTGTTTGTTATTGCCGGTACCCTGATTCTTAGTTACGTTGCAGGCACTCTGCTTTATGCGAGGATTTACCAGGATGCCGCAAACAATTCACTGGAACAACGGATCAATGCAAGTGAAGGGCATAAGCCGCGCCTCTCCCGGCCAGCGTTCAATGAAGGCGACGTGGTGGGCCGCATTGCGATTCCGCGGCTTAAGCTCAGAGTAGCAATTCTGGAGGGGACCTCGTCAAAGACTTTGGAACTCGGAGTTGGACATATCGAGGGAACAGCGCTGCCCGGTGAGCCTGGCAACATTGCTATCGCCGGGCACCGGGACACATTTTTTCGAGCCTTGAAAAACATTCGCAGGGATGACGAGATTCAGCTCCAGACTCCGCAGGGCGTAGACAAATACAAAGTGGATTGGATACAGATTACTGCACCTGACGACGGCGGCATTGTGTCTAGTACAAAAGATTCTTCACTAACTCTAGTAACATGCTATCCCTTTTACTGATGTGGGCGCTTCTCCTGAACGATATGTCGTTCATGGGCACAAGTTATTGTGAACGGAATTGCGCGCAGAGACCAAGAGTCTTCAGCGAACGTTAAATTTGCCTTGAAAGTTCTAACGTTTGTATTTATCAATTGCTTAAATGGTCGGGGCGGAGGGATTCGAACCCCCGACCCTCTGCTCCCAAAGCAGATGCGCTACCAGGCTGCGCTACGCCCCGACTGACTATTTCGATTGTATCGCGGATTGGGTTTGCCTTGCGCTCAGCAGACTGCTCCGTCCAATCGAATCCTTATTTAACGGCTCGACAGCCAGGCCAGGAACCAAATCACCAGCACTACGGGGATGGCGAAGATCAATCCCAGCCCCGCGGCCAGCAGCAGCAAGAATGCCCAGTCTCGCTTGGTGTGCCGGTGCGGTTCGCCCAGGTGACGGCAGAGCAGGCGATAGTTGCGTCGATTGGCCTTCCAGGCGATGTCGAAGATGTCGCCGAAGAGAGGAACGGTGCCAACAAGAACGCCGATACCGATATTGACGGCCATGCGTACCAGGGTGACGTAGGGAACGCCACGAATCCATGCAGCCAGCGGAATGATGAGCGAGAGCAGCCCGGCGAGCACGTCGCCGAGGCCGGGAACCAACCCAATGATCCCGTCCAGGCCAAATCGGATTCCGGTGCCGGGGATGGGGAAGGCCTCGTCCAGCAGAATCTCAAGCCTTTGCAAGGTCTGGTCGCGAAAGATCCAGGCTCCGCGATTCCAGCGGTCTGCTGCCTGCGGGATCCCCGGCGTCAATATTCTGTCCTGTATAGGATCGGGACGCGTCATTGGAGTGGTTTCCCTTCATGCCGGCTCGGGCAAAGCAACTTGATTCGATGCTACAATCAATAAGCTAGATGGCGGCTATAGTTCAGCGGCAGAACGCCTGACTGTGGCTCAGGATGTCGTGGGTTCGATCCCCACTAGCCGCCCCAATTTTCACGGACCGCACAGGCCGCAAGCCCTTATTTCCGAGTCCCCGTGACCCTGAAAACAACTGAAAACAAAGTGGTTGACGAGTCCATCCCCCGGCTGCCCGAGTGGCTCCCGCCGTTCGTGCCGCGGCGCGGTTTGACTAACGGTCATCTGCAAACGATTGTCGGGAATTTTTTTCCCCGCCCCGCATTTCGCCTGCCTTCGGTCGCCGAGACGGTCGAGGTTGACCCGGCCGATGGCAGCCGCGTGTTGTGCCATTGCCACTGGCAGCCTGACCCGGCCAGCCGCCTGACGTTGGTGCTGGTTCACGGGCTCGAGGGCTCATCGGAATCGCGCTACATTCAGGGAATTACCGCGCGTGCGTGGGATGCGGGTAGCAACGTGATCCGCATGAATATGCGTAACTGCGGCGGCACGGATGCGCTCACTCCAACGCTCTATCACTCCGGGCTTTCGGGTGACGTGGGCGCAGTGGTGGACTACTATGCCGAGCGCTACGGATTGGAGCGGGTTGCGCTGGTGGGTTACTCGATGGGCGGCAACATGGTGCTCAAGCTGGCAGGGGAGTGGGGAAGCCGGCCGCCTTTGTTTGCTGTGGCCGCCGTCTGCCCGGCCGTTGATCTGGCACCCGGCGCCGACGCCCTGCATGAACCGCTCAATCGTGGATACGAGTGGCGCTTTTTGCGCGGGCTCGTCCGCGCGCTACGCGCAAAAAGCAAAACTGTTTCCAGGCATCTATGTTTCTCCGCGCGAGATCGGCCCAGTGCGCTCCATCCGCGAGTTCGATAACAAAGTAGTGGCCCGCTATTGGGACTTTCGCAATGCTGATGATTACTACTACCGTGCCGCCGGCGCCCGCGTGGTTGATCGCATCGCCGTGCCTACGCTGGCTCTGTTTGCCCAGGACGATCCCTTCATCCGCCTGCTGCCGGAGACACGCGCCAAACTCCAGGCCAACCCGCACATTACATTGGTAGAGACTCGTCACGGTGGCCACTGCGCCTTTCTTCCCGCGACCCCGGCAACGAGATTCACTGGGCTGAGGCGGCCGTAATTCGTTTCCTGCTGACTGTGGCCAGGCAACAACATGGAAGCTGACTGGGAGTTTGAGGTGGGCGGCGATGCGCCTGTAATCGAAGCACATTGGCCGGGGTTTGTTGATCTGCGCCAGAATCCTGAGCAGCCTTTGAGTTGCCTGAGGCTGTTCAATTCCCGGCACTGGCCCAGGTTTTGCAACAGCTGAATGTGGCTGCCTCGCCAGTCTGGACCTCAAAATGCGATTTATGGCCGCACCTCGAAGCAGATGAATTCGCGCCCGATGAATGGATGCGCCCCGGGATGCGCCTGCGCCATAGGAGGTTACATCGACCTGTTGCCCAGGGAGCGATCGACAATGGTCCTAGCCTGCCATTGCCACTGCATGCAAAGCTTATGCACCTGTTGCACGAGGTCCGTTGCGGCTGCTGCCGCGTCGATCTGGTGATTCGCCGCGCCTTCATCACACCGGAGCTGATGGGCTTCGGAATCACTGCCTACCTTACCTCTTGCGGACAGTCTGAAGATGAGGCCGCTGTCGCCTTTCAGGCTGCGCTGAGCTGCCTTTACAGGTGCGCTCTGCAGCCCATTCAACGGTAAAATAAGAATGTACAGGGGCGAGTAGCTCAATTGGATAGAGCACCGGCCTTCTAAGCCGGGGGTTGTGGGTTCGATTCCCGCCTCGCCCACCACCTAAAATTTGTTTCGCAAATGATCATTCCTTTTATTTCCTGCCAAGAGCAATAAGCAGGAAATCTGCTTACTATAACTAAACGGCATTGGGCGCTAACTCATGCTGTGCTCATCACTCAACGCTGGCTTGATTATGGTTATGCATCATAAGCTTCAAGTCTTTATGCAAACAAAGGCATAAATCACATAGGTAATTACACCTTATGAAAAAATTCCGTTAACTATTGGGAATTATCGTCGGCAGATTGGAAAAAAGTGATAAGGGAATACGGCAAAATACTGTGGTTTTTTACCTATTTTACATGGTCAGATGTATTCCATGATTAATATCTTTGATGTAACATAGAACCCCTTTAAGACATTATATCGTAAGGGGGTTGGTGTATCTGTATTACAGATCATGTTATTTTACGTAATCAAAACAACCTTTCTTTTTTCAGGCTTCCTGATAAAGACTCATGATGCAGAGAAAGAATCCCAAAGAAAGAAGCCCAGCATGAAATCAGGAGAAGTTCCCAATTTACCGTCAAGTAAATGTCCAACGTATAGGAACAGGAAGGAAATACACGCACCATCGTAAAACCCCATGCACAGAAAGCATCATTACCTGCCTAATATTGTTTACTTGTTCGTGGTGAGTTTTTTGTGCTGTCCACATTGTTCATTCCTCCTTTCTTGAACAGATTTTGTTTCTCATACTCCCTCAGCCTACGATAACCTTTACAGTTTGACTAACTCTCAATCGTGAAAAGTGCACTTTGAATGTTTGTGTATATAGCTAAAATACTCCTACTACTTCGCCGATATACATCTTTTCATATTTGCGTTTCAAGGAAACCAGAATC
>CAWAEU010000051.1:0-65403 GCA_963780975.1 uncultured Acidobacteriaceae bacterium
CGACATGCAATCGCGGCACGAGGTTGATACCTCAGCCGTGATTCGTCTCATCAATGTGGGGTCGCTGTTGCAGGGACGTATTGTCGATCTGAGCCTGAGCGGATGCCGCATTCGTACAGAGGAACGATTTCCGGTTGGCATCTATACACGGGTGGAGACGGAGTTTCGCCTTGAAGGACTGCCCTTCCGTCTGGGCGGCGTGATCCAGGCCGTCCACGACCGGGATCGGCTCAGCGTGGGCATTCGCTTTCTGGATGTGAGCGAACGCAAGCGCGCGCAGGTGGAACAGTTGATTGCGGAGATTGAGGAGATGCGGGTGAAGAAGGCACAGGCATAGACGGGAGAGTCCGGGTTCCAAAACCAAGAAATGAAGTTGTTCAGGATTGAGTGGATTTGTCCGCTTGATTTTATGCGTTTGGATTGAGTGCAGTGGTATCCCACCCTTGCGACAAGAACAAAGACGTCGTAAGGGTGGGGCACCCGGATTTGTGCTGCTGCAAGCGGCCGGAGGGCTGATCTGAAACAGGACTACGATCAGCGCCGGCCGGTGATCAGGTTATAGATCAGGACGACTACGGCTATCACGATGAGGATGTGGATGAGACCGCCGCCGATATGGAGGGTGAATCCGAGGAGCCAGAGGATCAGAAGAACCACAATGATTGTCCAAAGCATAGACTTCTCCTTTTTTACTCTGTGGGCGACTGGAACTCATATAGCTTCCAGCCGCACGTGAGCATTCAGATTTATCGACCAACAGCGGTTTTCCAGTTGCTGTCTTGCGAAACCGCTTACGCCGAGTGTGTTGCTTTTCAAGTAAAAGTCACTCTGCGCCGGGTTGGCAAGAAAAAAACATTGAGAAGCCGCTTTATCTGGAAGCGATAGACTGCGCCTTGGCGTCGCGAACCGCATTAAGGAAGGAACGCGTGGAGACTGGCGCGGCAATTTCGCCGTGGAGAAGAGCGCTGGTGGAGACGTCGGAGCCGTAGATAGCTTCGGTGGCGTCAGAGTCGTGGCGAATGCAGACCCGGCCAGCGAGATGCCGGCAAAGAGGCCTTTGGCGCGCGAGTAGGTCAGGATCTCGGTATCCAGCTTCCAATCGGTATCGGCGGTGGCATGACGCCCAACCGGACCGGCTGCCGCGGATGCGTCGGCTCCAATTCAAATGGCTTGAGAGCAACCGGTTCATTCCGTGGTCCTGGATGATGAGAACCAGGTCCACGCCTTCGACGCCGATCTGCAATCCCCAGCTTCCGCCAGTGATATCAAAGAACGCCGGAGCGCTCCAGCCGTTTGCGGTGCGGCAGGTGGCAACGCCCTTGCCGTTTTCCGCGCCGAAGACGAAGCCGGCCTTGAGCATGTGGGGGACGACGGCAATGCACTTGGCATGATCGAGCACTTCTTCAGGAATGCCTTTGTCGGGCGCGTACATAATCTCGTGCAAGCGTCTGCCGGAGTTGTCGAGACGATCCTGTACGTTTTCGCGGTTGTCCCGCCCAGGCGATGGTGGTCATACCGAGGATGGCCGCAAATGTCATTAGCTTCTTCATGAATTTCACCTTTTTCTACCTATGCGCAGCGTCAGTTGAATTACGCGCGCTGAGGCGCATAAGGTACTTCTCACGCTAGTGATGAATTGCGACGCAGTCTGAGCAATAGGGCTCTACGGATACGCGGCCCATTTATAGCACCTGTTTTGAAGCATTCATAGCACTTCATCCAACCCTGAGAGATTCCCGATTCTCGGCTGTGGGACGCTCAAAAAGGCAACTTTTTTCTATAGCCGGAGCTAGCTTGGGGGTTGATATTTTTATATAAAAGTGAGCAAAATTGAACAGATTGACCCGTGCCGCCGGTTAGATGCTATGGGATAATACGGCGGTCGTTACAGGGCGGCATAACGTAGCGCCGATTGGCACGGAAACCTATTTGAATGAATGGTTTTCGGCGTCAGGGATGACAGCATTGCCGATGAATTATTTTGCTCATTCGGCTAAACATTACGCTTAACAGGATTTGAATGCGGTCGCGAACTCCCCGCAATACTTCGTACGGGACCACATCGGGTGAAAGAGTTATCGATGGTTGAACTTGAAAAGCCGCAATTCGATGCAGCAGCCTTTTTGGCGAACGCGGGGCTGGGGCGACGGATTGTGCAGATTGAGCCCAAGCAGACATTCTTTACGCAGGGCGATCCGGCAGATTCGGTTTTTTATTTACAGAAGGGCCGCGCCAAAATAACTGTGATTTCGCAGGCCGGTAAGGAAGCTACCATCACGCTGCTAGGCGACAGCGATTTTGTGGGCGAAGAGGCGCTGGCGACCGTGGAGGGAGTGCGTTTGTCGACGGCCACGGCTGTCAGCGCCTGCACGGCGATTAAAATCAGGCGGGAAGAGATGATCCGCGCCATGCACGAGGAAGCTGGATTTTCTGACCTGTTCCTGAAGTTTCTGCTGGAGCGCAGCATGCGCATCCAGGCCGACCTGGTAGATCAGCTTTTCAATTCGAGCGAAAAACGGCTGGCGCGGATTCTGCTGCTGATGGCCGAGTTTGGCAAGCCGGGCGAGCCGGAGCCATTCATTCCCAAGATTTCGCAGGAGACGCTGGCGGCGATGATCGGGACGACGCGTTCGCGGGTGAGCTATTTTATGAACCGATTCCGCAAGCTGGGCTTTATTGAATACAACGGCCGCATCCGGGTTCACAAGTCGCTGCTGAACGTGATTCTGCACGACCACATGTCGGACTACGAAGAAGCATCAGAGACGGCTGATTAGGAAAGCCCATCGGAATAGCTCCGACGCCAATCTCTATGCTCCCCGCCTGACCTGTCCTGAATTGAACATCCTTGCAATTTGTTGAATGGGATACTCACTCCTACTTACTGGGGTTGTACTTGTGGGGTGAGAGATGCCCGATACAAAAGCAAGAGTGCTGATTGTTGACGATGAACCATGCATTCGATCCTCAATGTCGCACTCGCTCGCCGAGGTTGGCTATGGAGTGCGGTGCGCCGAAGACGGTTTCTCCGCTCTAGGGGAACTACGCAAAGAAATTCCTGACATTCTTCTCTCCGACCTGAACATGCCGGGCATGACCGGCTTTGAGTTGCTGTCGCTGGTGCGGCGCAGCTTTCCTGAGATTCATACCATCGCCATGAGCGGATCGTTCTGCGGCAACGAGGTGCCTTCAGGGGTAGCCGCCGATGCGTTTTATCAGAAGGGCAGCAGCATGGGCTGTTTGCTGAGGATTTTGGAAGCACTGCCCAGGGCGGAGCGGATGCAGCCCGCGGATGCAATCGAGAGGCGGCTGAGCAGGCTTGTGAATTGAATCGCACCGGAAAGAAACAACAGCTTGGCAATGCGGCCCAGCTTTACTAAAGAAGTGAAGGAGTAGCAAGCATGCGCACTATTGCGGAACTGAATGTGTTGTTACGCGAGCGGATTGAACTGCCCGTAGGGATGAAGCTGGCGACTGAGGAGTTCAATGAAGGCTGGATGTTTATGCTTACGGGCGATGCGCCGCGGCTGAAAAGGAAGATTCAGGCGCGGGGCTGGAATTTTGTCAGGATTGCCGATGGATCGCTGCGGAGCGGTGTGGGAGATACATCTGAGGAAGCAATTGCCAACGGGCTCAAGCTGGCGCTTCGCCATATCAGCGCGCAATTTAACGCTGTAGAAGTGGAGCGTATCGAGTTAACACAATATCCGTGGTTTTGCCTGGCAAGAGTAAGAGTGTATCCATACCTGATTCAGGCTGAAGCGGCACAGCCCGAGTGGGATGAACCTGCAACGGACCTAATAGGCAACAGGCAGCAGAAGTTCAGGCAGAGAGCTGATGAAATAATGCCGAGTTTCAGCAGTGCGATGCCACAACTGAAAGAGATGCTGGTTTTATCAGATAGTTCTGAAGCGAGGGCACAATGACCATCATGCTGGAAGCAATTATTATGCTGGCTTTTTATTGGGCTTTGCGAATTCCCCGGGAACCTGTTGAGATCCGCGATCGCTCGCGCTGCAACTCGCGATAGAGCTCGCTCTTCGATTGGCCCAACTGGCGCGCCAGGCGCTTGAGGGCTTCTTTCTCGTCCACATTGCTTTCGGTCTGGATTTGCGCGATTCGGTCGGCGATGCTCGTGGGTGCTGTGGTTGCTTCTCCGGTTTTGGGCTGCGGCTGGATGAGCATGGTGATTTCTCCGCGCATGCGATCACGTGCGGCGAGACTGCGGCGGGCATCGGCTACGGTGCCGCGTAAAAATTCCTCATGAATTTTGGTCAGCTCGCGGGCTACGACTATATATAGATTCGGTCCCCAAACGAATTCAAGATCGGCCAGCGTTTCGAGAATTCTGTGCGGGGCCTCGTAAAAAATGAGTGTGCGCGGGGATGGGAGCGCCGCGGCTTCGGCGGCGAGGGCTTCAAGGCGGGTGCGGCGCGCGCCGGATTTTTCAGGAAGAAAACCAAGAAATGAAAACTCGCTGGTGGGCAGGCCGGAGGCTACCAGCGCACTGAGGGCGGCATTGGCACCGGGGATGGGTATGACCGGGACTCCGGCGGCGATGGCTTCGGCGGCCAGCAATGCGCCGGGATCGCTGATGCCGGGCATTCCCGCATCGGAGACGAGGGCGATGGCCTTCCCGGCCTTTATGTTTTGGATCAGTTCGGTGGTACGGGTGTGCTCGTTGTGATGGTGACAGCTTACGGTGGGGGTTGCGATCTGAAAGTGGTTGAGGAGCTTTTGGGTTTGGCGGGTGTCTTCGCAGGCGATGCGGTCGGCTTGCTTGAGGACTTCTAGGGCGCGGAGGGTGATGTCGCCCAGGTTGCCGATGGGAGTGGCTACGAGGTAGAGGCCGGGGGCGAGTGGCGATTCCGGTTCGTCCGCCATGATGGAGCTATTCCTCGGTTTCTTCGCGTTCGATACGGCGCTGCTCGGCCAGCAGAGCCATGGAACTCATGAGGTTTTGCACGCTGACGATGCCAACTACGCGGCCGCTCTCGGTGACCGGAATCAGCGCCAGGCCGTGGCCGGCGGTGAGGCGGCGGATAGTGGTGCCGAGTGTATCTTCAGGACGCGCCACCTGGAAGGCGCGGGACATGACCGCCTGCACGTAGCCATTGCCGTCGTTGCGCAGGGCGTCAACAATGCGCTGGCGGCTGACGATGCCAACTAACTGCGGGCCGCGGACTACGGGGAAATCCTCTTGCAATGAGTGGACGCAGCGGACGAGGGCGTCGGCCAGCGTGTCAGAGGGCGAGAGCGTGGCGAAGTCGGTGAGCATGACTTCGCGCATGCGCACGGTATCGACGACGGACTGGAAGAAGACTCCCTGGTCTTCAATTTGCGCGCCGATCATGATGAAGAAGCCGGCGATGATGAGCCAATAACTATGGAGCAGCATGCCGCCCACCATAGCGGAGAGCGCCAGTACCTGGCCGAGGCCTGAGGCGGCGCGTCCGGCAAGAGCGAAGCCGTGCTGGCGGGCAAAGCTGCCTCGGATGAGGCGGCCGCAATCCAGCGGGTAGGCAGGAAGCAGATGCAGAAGGGCGAGTCCGGCCTGCATCCATACCATGCTGCGCAACAGATAAGCCGAGGAGATTAGGGGCTGGGCGAAGAGACGCATATCGCCGCTTGCGCCCAGGAATGTAGCGGCCAGAACCAGCGCCGTTGCTCCGTTGGCAAGCGGACCGGCAAAGGCCATGGCAAATTGGCCACCGCCGCTGTTAGCGTTCTCCTGGCTTTCAGGATTTGCGTAGGCGAAAAGGCCGCCGATGGGCAGCAGAAGAATGGCGCGAATGCGCAGACCGAGCCATGCGGCGACGAGGATGCGCGCGGTTTCGCGGACAACGACCGCGGCTACCAGTACGAAAAAGAGGCCCAGTCCGCGTGCCACACCGTCAGTGACGCTGAGCAGCAGGCAAACGATGGCCAGCAAGGGGAAGAATGCGTGGACGCGCATCTCCAAGCCCATCCATCGTCCCAGCGGGATTGACCAGCCTCGCATATCACGATTGTAGTGGGTCGCGGTCCGGTATGCTGAAGGGCGATGCGCATCATTGCGGGCGAGTACCGATCACGCAGGCTGGAGGCTCCGGCTGGGCTGGCTACGCGGCCTACCAGCGACCGGCTGCGGGAGACGCTTTTTAACGTGCTGGCGCCACGGATAGAGGGGGCGGTTTTTCTGGATTTGTATGCCGGGTCGGGGGCGGTGGGGATTGAGGCTTTGAGCCGGGGGGCAGCTGGCGTGGATTTTGTGGAGCGGGCTTCAGATGCGGTTGCGGTGCTTCGGAAAAATCTGGCTAGGTTGTGGATTACAGAGGGGTTCCGGGTGCATACAAGCGGCGTGGGGAGCTGGCTGCGGAGGGTTGGAAGGAGAGCTGCTTCGGAGCAGAAGACGGAATTGCCGCGGGTTTTCGATTTGGTTTTTCTCGATCCGCCGTATGATGCGGCGGAGGAGTATGCGGGGACGCTGGGGTTGTTGGGCGGGGGTTCGGCGGAGTTGCTGGCGCCGGGTGCGGTGGTGATTGCGGAGCATCGGCGGAAGGAGCGGCTTGGGGAGCAATACGGAGAATTAGGACGGACTCGGCTGCTGGAACAGGGGGATGCGGCTTTGAGTTTTTATGTGGTTGGGCGGACTGCATGAATCCCACCCTTCGCAAAAAGCGCGAAGGATGGGGCACCCGGCGCCAGGGAAGCTAGCGGTCACTCGCTCAGAACTGGCAACACGTCAGGTTGCCTAGCTTCCGAGATTCGATAGATGACGGCTTTGCCACGAGAGAGTGGGTCCCAACCAGACGCCATTGCACGCCGAACGTCAGATTCCACTGCTTTCATCGAGAACTTCGGTCGTTGCGGGATTTGGAACGATCCATTTCCTGTGTGTTTGTCTGGGAAAGGGTATTCCAGTATCAGTTCGCGGTGTTTATCGTCGTCAGAACTAACCGTGATACGAAGACCCATGAGGCCGTGCTCCGTAGTGCTTTGTGGCTCACTGAGCAGTGACCATTTCAAACTGTGGCCATCGACGACGATAAGTCCACCCATTGTGCGTTTGCGACGCTTCTTCTGGCCGTGCATCAGTGCTGTCCCCCGATTGCCCTCGTCCGTAATTATAACGAATGGTCGCGAGTGGATCGTCGGCAACTCGGAAATAACGCCAATTTGAAACTCTGAAAGGCAACCGCAGATCCTTCACTGCGTTCAGGATGACACTGCTGTGGGTAGAAGTAGATGATGATGGTGCCTGACCGGCATTGTGGCTGGATCGTCGGCTACTCGGCAGTTACTTCGCAGAGAACAAAATTGCCGCTGACTGCGTCTCCCAGAATTAGCAGGGCGTTCATATTTTTTGAACTTGGGCGTATTTGAGAGTGGGGCGGCTGCGTTGTTCCTGAGAGCGTCTGAATACCGAGTGTAAAATTGTTTTGCATTGGAAATGGCAGGTTGCACGGCGGGAAAGTTTGAGAGGATTGGCGAGTATGCGCGGGAAGAGTCTTGTTTCGATTTTTGCGATTGGTTTTTGCTGGCTGGCGATAGGGTTGGCGGTTGCGGGGGCTCAGGATGCGCGGGTTACTGGCGATGCGCGCGTGGATCATTTGCTGGGGCAGATGACGCTGGATGAGAAGATTGCGATGATTCATGGGACGGGCGAGGATAACTCGACTTACCAGGGACAGGCCGGGTATTTGCCGGGGGTGAAGCGGCTGGGGATTCCGCCGATGCGGTTTGCCGATGGGCCGCCGGGAGTGCTGACGCGGGTGCCGTCGATTGCGCCGACTTCGACGATGGGGCTGGCGGGGACTTTCAGCAGAGAAGACGCGCGGCTGAATGGAGCGGTGATTGGGCGCGAGGCCCGGTCGCATGGGATTACCGTGGCGCTGCAGCCGTTCATCAATATAGATAGGGATTTGAATTATGGGCGCGGGTATAACACCTTTGGCGAGGACCCGCTTTTGACCGGGGAGATGGGCGCGGCGGAGATCAAGGGGATTCAGGCGCAGGGGGTGATGTCGCAAGCCAAGCACTACGTGGCTTACGACACGGATGCGACGAATGTGTTTGTGGACGAGCAGACGCTGCATGAGGTTTATGTGGCTCCGTTTGCGGCGGCAAGCAGGGCGGGGGTTTCGTCGATTATGTGCTCGTATAACAAGGTCAACGGGCCTTACTCCTGCGGTAATGCCGATACGCTGACGAGGATTTTGAAAGGCGAGGTAGGGTTTGAGGGGTTTGTGACCTCGGACTGGGGCGCTACGCATGCGACGGACTTTATTAATGCGGGGCTGGATATGGAGATGAGTGGACCGCTGCCGGTGAGCTTTGCGGGGGTTTCGTATTTTGTGAATGGGCCGAAACGCGAGGAGCCGGATTGCAATTGCGGAAACAAAGAGGGACGGGCGCTGAGCTCGCAGGGGTTGCCGGAGGAAGTGACGGAAAAAAGGCATGGGGACGATTCGCCGTTTGAGGAACCGTGGCCTTCGACAGATTTGAAGAAGCTGGTGGCTAGCGGGGTGGTTTCTGAAGAGACGATTACGCGGGCGGCGGGACGCGTGTTGCAGCAGATGGAGAAGTTTGGCTATCTTGACGGCAAGATCAAGCTGGAAGTTACGCCTTCAGACAATACCGAGGACGCGAAGATCATTGAGAAGACGGCGATTGATGCGGCGGTGCTGCTGAAAAACGAAGGCGGCGCACTGCCGCTGAAGGCGAAGGATTTGACGAGCCTGGCGATGATTGGGCCGGGAGCGGGGCAGATTGTTGCCGTGGGGCTGACGGGCGAGAAGGCGGTTGGATTGCCGTCGCTGGAAGTCGGACCTCTCGCAGCGCTGAAGAAGCTGGCGGGCGATAGTGCGCATGTGACTTATGCCGTGGCCGACGATATGGACGGGACGGCGATTCCGGCTGAGTATCTTTCGCACTTCGGCGAGCCGGGGTTGGAGCGGCGGACGTGGAATGAGGATTTTGTCACGGTCGATGGGGCGATCAACTTTACTCGCGCTGCCGGGACCGCGCTGCCGGCGAACCAGAGCATTGTATGGACGGGGACGCTGACGGCGCCGGAGAGCGGCAAGTACAGGATGCATCTGCAACTGCTGGGCTGCTACGGGAAGCTGAAGATCGACGACCAGGTGGTGGATAAGAACTGGTTCAACTTTATTCACGGAGAGCTGGTGCAGGCGGGGCAGGATGGTATTTTCCCGACGACGGATGGGCTGGACAATATGCGTGCGTCGATGGAACTGAGCAAGGGGCCGCACATGATTTATGTGGAGGTAAGTCCCGATAGCTCGAATAGCCCGGTGCAGGTGCGGGTGAGCTGGGTGACTCCGCGACAGCAGGAAGAGAATTATCGCGCGGCGATTGCGGCGGCAAAGCAGGCGAAGACGGCGGTGGTGTTTGCGTGGAGCAGGACGTGGCCGGTGTTTGCGCTGCCGGGCGACCAGGAGATGCTGATTCGCGATGTGGCCGCGGTGAACTCGAATACGATTGTGGTGCTCAATGTGAGCCAGGCGGTACGGTTGCCGTGGCTGAGCGAGGTGAAGGCGGTGCTCGATATGGGCTGGACGGGCGACCTGGGCGGATTGGCTACGGCGAAGGTGCTGCTGGGCGAGGCGAATGCAGGCGGGCGGTTGCCGTTTACGTGGCCGAAGCAGCTCAAAGATACGGCGGCGAACGATCCGGCGTTTCCGGAGCGATCCTTTAAGGGCGTGGGCGGAAAGACTACGTTCAGCGAAGGGGTTCTGGTGGGGTACCGGTGGTTTGACCGGAAGAAGATTGAGCCGGAGTTTCCGTTTGGGTTTGGGCTCTCGTATACCAGTTTTGCTTATTCGGGGATGAAGAGCAGCGTGGCGGCCGATGGGGGCGTGGACGTGGTAGTCCAGATCAAAAACACGGGGGCAGTGGCCGGGGATGAAGTGGCGCAGGTTTATGTGGAGAAGCCGGAGCATGCGCCGGAGGGGGTGCAGTTTGCTGACGATATTCTTGGCGGGTTTGAGCGGGTTCCGCTGGGGGCGGGCGAAAGCAAAGAGGTGGTGATTCATGTGCCGCTGAGAGAGTTTCAGTATTGGTCTACGGTTGGGAAAAAGTGGGTGACTCCAGCGGAGGTTAGGAAGATTTGGGTGGGTGGATCGTCACGGGACCGCAGGTTGGAAGATTGGGCTCGGGTGCAATAGATCGGCGTTTGCCGCTGTTTCGGATAGAGTGTGAGTATGAAAATTCTGCGATTATTGGCGGCGTTTGTGGCGCTGGGAATGATAGTTGCCGGGGCGGGCGGACAAACGGCGCCTGGTGCACGGCAGCTTGCGGCGGAGCCTCAGCTGGTGATTCTTGATACCGATATCGGTGACGACATTGACGATGCCTTTGCGCTGGCGCTGGTTTTAAAGAGCCCGGAATTGAAGTTGGTGGGAATCACAACGGCCTACGGCGACACAGAGTTGCGGGCAAAGTTGGTGAATCGGTACCTAGGGTCGGTGGTGCATAGCGACATTATTGTGGTCCCCGGCGTTCCGACGGCGCACGACAATGCATTTACCCAAGCTGCGTATGCACGCCAGACATGTTCGGGTGCTGCCTCTAGCTGCTACGGCGCAGCTTCTATTCTCCTTACTCCCGAGGATGCTGCTCATTGGAAGCGTGTGACAGAGCAGCAGAAGAATCATGACGCGGCTGGGTTTCTATTCGATCAGATCCGGGCGCATCCGGGGGAGATTACGCTAATCGCTATTGGGCCGCTGACCAACGTCGAGGCGGCGATCGAGCGCGACCCGGCTACTTTTCGCCAGCTCAAGCGGGTGGTGTTGATGGGCGGGAGTGTCTACAGGGGTTACAACGACTGGAAGACTGGGGCACAGCAGCCGCCAAGCAGCGAGTGGAATGTGCGCTGCGATCCGGCGGGATTGAGGGCGCTGCTGGCTGTGGGAGTGCCGGTTTTCATGATGCCGCTGGATTCGACGCGAATCCGGCTGGAGACGAAGGAGCGGGAGGCGATTTTTTCTCATGGGTCGCCGCTGACCGATCAATTGACGCTGCTTTATCACCAGTGGATGGGCGGGAATCCGGATCATCCGGTGGCGCCTACACTCTTTGATCCGGTGGCCGTGACCTATGCGTTCCGTCCCGACCTGTGCCCGGCGACGCCGATGCGGCTGGAGGTTGACGACAAAGGGTTTACGCGGCCGGTGGAGGGGGCGCCGAATGCCCTGGTGTGCCTGAAGTCGGACGAAACGGGGTTTCTGGAGTTGCTGGTGGGCAGGATTACTGGGGATGGGGGACGATGAGTGGGCGAGGACGCCCACTCTACAGCCGGTCAGGAGACCGGCGCTACACCGGGACCATCGTTTTCGAGCTTTATTGTGAGTTGAAAGGGTCAAAATTTAGCGAAAATTCCGCGTGTGCGGGGCGAATACATTGACCCAACCCCTCTTTCTTGATATTGTTAAAAGGTTCCGCAAGAACGTCTCTCTCCGTGTGTCTTGACGGGTGAGGGCGAATGGGCATTCCGGCCAGGCGGTAATTGGCGCGGGTTGAACCCCAGGCCAGGGGCAGTTGACCGGCCAGACAGGTCCCTGAAAGCGCTCTCTTCTTGCTGAGGGCAGGGACAAATCGCTACGGAGCCCGCGCGTTCCTCTACCTTGGAGGGCTATGCGGGCCGGAACCGCGAAACGGAGTTGGCTTTCCAGAGGATTTGGAAACGCCCGGCCACCGTCCCGGTTCTCGTCTGAAGTGGGAACGAAGGCAGACGCGAAGCAGCAACAACGGGGCTTCTGTGCGCTTAAACGGCTGATTTGCCGTTCAAGGCCAGGCGGCCCGATGGGTCTGCGCGCGGCTGAAGAAGTTTTGAGAGTCACGGTTTTTGGGTAAGGAGTTTCAGTTTGCCTACATTCAATCAGTTGGTACGCAAGGGGCGGACGGCCCCGCGGTACAAGACGGCGTCGCCGGCATTGCAGGCCTCGCCGCAGCGGCGCGGAGTGTGCACCCGCGTGTATACACAAACGCCCAAGAAGCCGAACTCGGCTTTGCGCAAGGTAGCCCGCGTACGGTTGACGAACGGGATTGAGGTCACCACCTATATTCCCGGCATCGGCCACAACCTGCAGGAGCACTCGATTGTGCTGATTCGCGGCGGCCGTGTGAAGGATCTGCCCGGCGTTCGCTATCACGTGGTTCGCGGCACGCTGGATTCAGTGGGCGTGGCGGAGCGCAAGCAGAGCCGGTCAAAGTATGGAGCCAAGCGCGCCAAGGGCGGAACGGCGAAGAAGTAACGGAATTTGAGCTTCTAGCTGCTAGTTCCTAGCTTCTAGCTCTTGTGGAAATGGAGCCACGCCGGTTGTTCCGGTAAGGAAAGCTGAAAGCTAATAGCTGATTTTTGAGGATTTATGCCGAGAAAAGGTCACATTGCGAAGCGGGAAGTAGCACCGGATCCGGTTTACGGTTCCACGCTGGTCACCAAGTTTGTGAACTCGATGATGTGGGGCGGAAAGAAGTCGACGGCCCAGGGCATCTTCTACCAGGCGATGAAGACGCTCGAGGAGAAGGGCGGGGGCGATGATGCCCTGAAGCTCTTCAAAAAGGCGGTTGAGAACTGCAAGCCGCTGCTCGAGGTGAAGACACGCCGCGTGGGCGGAGCCAACTACCAGGTGCCGATCGAGGTGAATCCCGACCGGCGCACCTCGCTGGCCATTCGCTGGCTGATTACCTACGGGCGCAGCCGCGGCGAAAAGGGCATGACCGAGAAGCTGGGCAACGAGCTGCTGGATGCGGCAAACGGGCGCGGCGCGGCGATGAAGAAGAAGGAAGACGTGCACCGCATGGCTGAGGCCAACAAGGCTTTTGCTCACTACCGGTGGTAAAAATTCAGCCTCTAGCTTTTAGCTTCTAGCTACTAGCTTTCGGCAGTTGAATGAACGACCAATTCTGGAACCGCGTTGGGCGGTTCCGCAGGAAACAAACTAGAGGCTAGAAGCTAGTAGCTAGCAGCTGTTTTTAACCGCGGGCGGAGAGCTCGCAAGGGAAAATAATCGTGGCTCGCACCGTACCTTTAAATCGTTGCCGGAACATCGGAATCATGGCGCACATCGACGCCGGGAAGACGACTGCGACGGAACGCATCCTTTTCTATACGGGCATTACGCACCGCATAGGCGAGGTGCATGAGGGTACGGCGACCATGGACTACATGGAGCAGGAGCAGGAGCGCGGCATTACCATCACCTCGGCCGCCACTACCTGCACCTGGAAAGATGTCCGCATCAATATTATTGATACCCCCGGCCACGTGGACTTTACCGCCGAAGTGGAGCGGAGCCTGAGGGTGCTGGACGGCGCGGTGGCGCTGTTTGATTCTGTTTCCGGCGTGCAGCCGCAAACTGAAACCGTATGGCGGCAGGGTGACAAGTATAAGGTTCCGCGTATCTGCTTCGTGAACAAGATGGACAAGAATGGCGCGGATTTCGAGCATGTTCTGGAATCGATTCGCAAACGGCTGGGCGCGCGGCCCGTGGCGCTGCAGATTCCCATCGGGGCCGAGGCGGCTTTCAAGGGCGTCATCGACCTGATCGAGATGAAGGCTATCGTCTGGAATGACGAGGCAATGGGCTCGACGTACGAGGTTGAACCGATTCCCGACGCGCTGAAAAAGAAGGCCGAGGCTTTCCGCCTGCAGTTGATTGAGGTGATTGCCGAAACCGACGATGTGCTGCTGGAGAAGTTTCTTGAAGGCGAAACGCCTACCATTGAAGAGCTGAAGGCCGGCATTCGCCAGGCCACCATCGATCTGAAGGTCTTTCCCGTTATCTGCGGTAGCGCATTTAAAAATAAGGGCGTGCAGACGCTGCTGGATGCGGTGGTCGATTACCTTCCCAGCCCTCTGGACAAGCCTCCCGTGGAGGGCATCAATCCCTCTCACCCCTCGAAGATTGAAGTCCGCAAGCCCGAAGACAGCGAGCCGCTCTCGGCGCTGGCCTTCAAAATCATCAACGATCCATTCGGCAAGCTTTGCTTTGTGCGCGTCTACTCCGGCTCGCTCAAGACCGGCGACACGGTGCTCAATCCCCGCACCGGCAATAACGATCGCATTGGCCGCCTGGTGAAGATGCACGCCGACAAGCGCGAAGACGTTACTGAGATTCTGGCCGGCGACATCTGCGCCTGCGTGGGACTGAAGGAACTGAAGACCGGCGATACATTATGCGCTCCGCATCATCCCATCGCTCTGGGCGCGATCACCTTCCCGGAGACGGTGATCTCGGTGGCCATCGAACCCAAGACCAAGGCTGACCAGGAAAAAATGGGCGTGGCTTTGTCGCGGCTGGCCGATGAGGATCCGACCTTCAAGGTGAGAACCGACGATGAGTCGGGGCAGACGATTATCAGCGGCATGGGCGAGTTGCACCTGGAGATTCTGGTGGACCGCATGCGGCGCGAGCACAAGGTAGAAGCCAATGTGGGCGAGCCCAAGGTTGCTTTCCGCGAGACCATCCGCAAGAAGGCCGAAGCTGAGGGCAAATACATTCGCCAGACCGGCGGCTCGGGCAACTACGGCCACTGTAAGTTGCGCATCGAGCCCAACGTGCCGGGCAAGGGCTACGAGTTCATCAACGAAATCAAGAGCGGTTCGGTGCCCAGGGAATACATCAAGCCCATCGATCAGGGCGTGCAGGGCGCAATCGAGCTGGGCATACTGGCCGGTTACCCCATCGTGGATGTGAAGGTAACTCTTTACGACGGCAGTTACCACGAAGTCGACTCCAATGAAATGGCCTTCAAGATTGCCGGCTCGATCGCTTTCAAGGAAGCCGCGCGCAAGGCCAGCCCGGTGCTGCTGGAGCCAGTGATGGCGGTTGAAGTTACTGTCCCCGAGGAGCACATGGGAACGATTATTGGCGACATCAACTCGCGCCGGGGACGGATCGAGGGGATGGAGCACATAGGCGGTTCGCAGGTGATCAAGGCCATCGTACCGCTGAAGGAAATGTTTGGTTACGTGAACGACATTCGCTCGTCCACGCAGGGCCGCGCGTCGTACTCGATGCAGTTCGCGCGCTATGAAGAGGCTCCACGCATGATTGCCGATGAGATCATCGGCCGTCTGCAGGGCAAATAAGTTTTTGCAAGGTTTTGGGGCTGGAGCCGGATGGCCGGCGCCCCGAGTTGAAACGGGCAGTACAAGCTATGAAAGGGAATTGGGACTTTTATGGGCAAGGAAAAGTTTGATCGCAGCAAGCCGCACGTAAATGTGGGAACGATCGGTCATATCGATCACGGCAAGACGACGCTGACGGCGGCCATTACCAAGGTATTGCAGAAGCACAATCCGAAGAACCAGTTCCGGTCGTTCGACTCAATCGACAACGCGCCGGAAGAGCGGGAACGCGGCATCACCATCGCCACGGCACACGTGGAGTATGAGACCGCCAACCGGCACTATGCGCACGTTGACTGCCCCGGTCACGCCGACTACATCAAGAACATGATTACCGGCGCGGCGCAGATGGACGGAGCGATTCTGGTGGTTGCGGCCACCGACGGACCGATGCCGCAGACCAAGGAACACGTATTGCTGGCTCGCCAGGTGGGCGTGCCCTCGGTGCTGGTTTTCCTGAACAAGTGCGACGCGGTGGAAGACGGCGAGCTGATCGACCTGGTGGAGATGGAAGTTCGCGAGCTGCTGGGCAAGTACCAGTTCCCGGAAGACGCGCCGGTGATTCGCGGCTCGGCACTGGGCGCTCTGAACGGCGAAGCGCAGTGGGAAGCCAAGATCGACGAGCTGATGGAGGCGGTGGACAAGTATGTGCCGCGGCCTGATCGCGCGGTTGATTTGCCCTTCCTGATGCCGATTGAAGATATCTTCTCGATCTCCGGCCGCGGCACGGTGGTGACGGGCAGGATTGAGCGCGGCAAGGTGAAGGTGGGCGAGGATGTTGAGATCGTCGGCTTCAGCGAGACGCGCAAGACGGTTTGCACGGGCGTGGAAATGTTCAAGAAGCAGTTGGACGAGGGCCTGGCCGGCGACAACGCCGGCATTGCTGCTGCGCGGCATTCCCAAGGAAGACGTGGAGCGCGGAATGGTTCTGGCGAAGCCGGGATCGATTACGCCGCACACGGTTTTCAAGGGCGAAGTGTACGTGCTGAGCAAGGAAGAAGGCGGACGTCATACGCCGTTCTTCAAGGGCTATCGGCCGCAGTTTTACTTCCGCACGACGGACGTGACGGGAGTGGCGCAGTTGCCGGAAGGCGTGGAGATGGTGATGCCGGGCGACAACGTGCAGCTTGAAGGTGGAGCTGATTACGCCGGTGGCTCTGGAAAAGGGATTGCGCTTCGCTATCCGCGAAGGCGGACGTACGGTGGGCGCGGGTACGGTTTCAGAGATAGTGAAGTAACAGGGAATAGTGAAGAGTGATCAGCGGTTAGTGGATTAGTGAAAAGCGGGTGGGCGAGCAGTGAGGCTTGATTCACGCGAACAAACTAGCCACTGATCACTGAACACTGAACTGCGACCCGAAGGGAAGCAAATGGTAGGACAGAGGATTCGGATACGGTTGAAGGCATACGACTATCGCGTGCTGGATACCTCGACCGGCGAGATTGTGGAGACGGCCAAGCGCACCGGAGCAACGGTGGCGGGTCCCATTCCCTTGCCGACGATGAAGAACAAGTATTGCGTGCTGCGTTCGCCGCACGTGGACAAGAAGTCGCGCGAGGCTTTCGAGATTCGGACCCACAAGCGGCTGATCGACATTCTGGAACCGACCCAGCAAACAGTGGACGCGCTGATGAAGCTCGACCTGCCGGCCGGAGTCGATGTCGAGATCAAGGCGTTTGAAAAGTAAGCTGACACAGCTATCAGTGAGCTGAGAAGATGGAATAGTGCGAACAGCTGACAGATGGACAGACATAAACAACTAGCCAGAGGGAAGGGCCCGGCAGTGCGGTGAATTCAACATCGCATGATGAGGCGAGGACGACATGGCAGTTACAGGAATTCTGGGAAAAAAGATCGGCATGACGCAGGTCTTCGACGAAAAGGGCGATGTGCACCCGATTACGGTGCTGCAGGCTGGTCCCTGCGTGATTACGCAGTTGAAGACGCTGGCAAAGGACGGCTACGAAGCCGCGCAGATTGGGCTGGTGGAGTTTGTCAAGACCAAGAATGTGACCAAGCCTCAGGCTGGTCACTTTGCCAAGACCGAAGCGCCACCCGTAAAGGTCATCAAGGAAGTGGATCTCGAGTTGGACGCCGAAGGTGTTATTGCTACCAAGGCCGGCGACCGGGTTCTGGTGGACATTTTCACGGAAGCGAAGTTTGTGGACGTGATCGGCACTTCAAAGGGCCGTGGTTTTGCGGGCGTTGTGCGCCGTCACCATTTTGGCGGCGGACCCAAATCGCACGGACATATGTTCCAGGTGCAGGGATCGATTGGCGCCTCCAGTTTTCCGTCCCGCGTGTTTCCCGGCCAGCGCATGCCCGGCCACATGGGTGCGGCACAGATCACGGTGCGCAATCTGCGTATCCGCGGCATTGACCTCGAAGAAAACCTGTTGATGGTCGAGGGCGCGGTGCCCGGATCACGCGAGGGTTATGTGCTGATTTCGAAGGCCAAGAATCCTCCGCGCGAGCGTCGCGGCTTTGCCGGATCAGGCACGGTGGATCCGTTGAAGGCTTCGAAGAAGGCCGGCGGCAAGAGAAAGTAGCTTTTAGCTGTTAGCTTCTAGCCTCCAGCTTGACGGTGGCAGAACGAGCGGCGATGACGGAACAAAGATTTGCAAATGGAATTTGATGCTGGCTGGAAATGGCACGGAAAAGCTAGGGGCTAGAAGCTAGCGGCTGGTAGCTGAAAGAGAAGAAGATGGCAAATGTGGATGTAGTAAACATGAGCGGCAAAAAGGTTGGCTCGATCGAGCTGGCCGACGCGCTCTTCGGAGCGGATCAGGTGAACGAGGGCCTGCTTTGGGAGGCGGTGAAGCATTATCGTGCTTCGTTGCGCCAGGGCACGCACAAGACCAAGAGCCGCACCGAGGTAGCCGGATCGGGCAAGAAGCTGTGGAAGCAGAAGGGCACGGGCCGGGCTCGCATCGGGTCAGTACGGTCTGCTTTGTGGCGGCACGGATACACGGTGCACGGGCCGCAGCCGCGCAGCTATGATTACGCTTTTCCGCGCAAGAAGCTGCTGGGTGCGCTGCGCTCGGCTCTGGCTTCAAAGCTGGCGGACGGCAAGCTGACGGTGGTGGACACCTTCGAGCTGAAGGAGCCGAAGACCAAGCTCTACCGGGAAGCGCTGGACAAGCTGGACGTGACGCGCACGGCTCTGCTGGTGGAAAACGGGAAGACGCTCAGCAAGGCATTGCTGCTGGGCGCGCGCAACCTGGCCGGCGTGGAACTGGTGCTGAACAACGAAGTGCATCCCTACGATCTGCTGCGTTATGAGCGGGCCATCTTTTCGACGGCCGCCATTGAGCAGTTGACGGAGATGCTGGAGAAAAACGTGTCGAAGCGCAAGCTCGCCGCGCAGAAGGAGGTTGCGTAATGCCTACTCTCTATAGCGTGATACGCCGCCCTCTGATTACGGAAAAAGGGCTGAGTGTGAAGGAGACCGAGAAGACGCTGGTCTTTGACGTAGCTCCCGAAGCCACCAAGACAGAAGTCAAGCAGGCTGTGGAGGCTCTCTTTAAGGTGAAGGTAGCCGCGGTCCGAACCGCAAATGTGATTGGCAAGGAACGCCGCCGCGGCAAGTACGCAGGCTTCCGGCCGGACTGGAAGAAAGCTTACGTCCGGCTGAAGGAAGGCGAAAAGCTGCCCGAGTACGTGAGCAACCTGTAAGAGCGGCTGACGGCTGACAGCTTTCAGTTCCGCAAGTGCGGGAACGAAGTGGAGAGCTGGAAGGTAACAAACTGAAGTTTGGTTGAGATGGATGAACCGATAGCTGGTGGCTGATAGCTGATAGCTGGTTCATCAAGGACAAAGACGATGGCAATCAAGACGTACAGACCGATAACGCCGACGCTGCGGTTCCAGACCTCGCTGGTCAACGACGACCTGACGACGTCGACGCCGCACAAGCCGCTCCTGGTGGTGAAGCAGCGCACGGGCGGCCGCCGCAACACGGGCGACCTGACCATCCGCCATCACGGCGGCGGGCATAAACAGAAACTGCGGTTGATCGACTTCAAGCGCGAAAAGTACGGAGTACCGGGGAAGGTGGCGACCATCGAGTACGACCCCAACCGGTCAGCCCGCATCGCCCTGGTGCACTACGCCGACGGCGAGAAGCGCTACATTCTGCAGCCTGTGGGGCTGAAGGTGGGCGCGACGGTTAGCTCCGGTCCGGAAGCAGACATTTTGGTAGGGAACGCGCTGCCACTCAAGAACATTCCCGCCGGCACCACGGTGCATGCCATCGAGTTGCGGCCGGGCAAGGGTGCGCAGATGGCGCGGTCGGCCGGAACGCAGGCTCAATTGGTGGCCAAAGAGGGCGAATACGCACTGCTCAAGCTGCCCTCGGGCGAGACCCGCAAGGTGCTGGCCGAGTGCATGGCGACCATTGGCCAGGTGGGCAACACGGATCATGAGAATGTGGCCATCGGCAAGGCGGGACGCAACCGCTGGAAGGGCATTCGCCCGACCAACCGAGGCGTGAGCATGAACCCTGTGGATCACCCGCACGGCGGCGGCGAGGGCAAGACCTCGGGCGGCCGTCATCCGGTGACCCCGTGGGGCCAGCCGACGCGCGGCTACAAGACACGCAACAACAAGCGGACTGATGCATTTATCGTCAGCCGCCGGGTGAAGTAAAAAAGGCAGCTTTTAGCTTCTAGCTTCCAGCTTTTAGCTAAACGCAGTGAACAGATTTTAAGGCAATAGCTGAGCGGCTAGTTTGGTTAAGAACAAGCTGGAAGCTAAGAGCTAGAAGCTAGGAGCTGAGTTTATGGCACGTTCGACAAAGAAGGGCCCGTTCGTTGATGCGCACCTGACGGTGAAGATCGAGGTGCTGAACCAGGCCAACGACAAGAAAGTTGTGAAGACCTGGTCGCGCCGTTCGACGATCTTTCCTGAATTTGTGGGTCACACGATCGCGGTGCACAACGGCAGGAAGTTTATCCCGGTGTATGTAACCGAGAACATGGTGGGACACAAGCTGGGTGAGTTTGCGCCCACGCGCGTATTCAAGGGGCATACCGGTGGCGCCAAGGCGGCGGTTCCTGAAGCTGGGGCAAAGCCGCGGTAGTAAGTGCAGCTTTTAGCTCTTAGCTTCTAGCTTTTAGCTAGATATCGCCGGAGCAAAGGTTTGTTGAGGAGCAGGACAAGCTAAGAGCTAGTAGCTAGAAGCTAGTAGCTGATTTGAGGAAGAGACAATGGCAGTCGAGACAAGAGAATTCCGGGCCGAAGCCAAGTTCCAGCGCGTGTCGCCGCAAAAGGCACGGTTGGTTCTGGATCTGATCAAGGGCCGGGGGGTCGAGGAGGCGCTGACGACAGCGGCCTTCACCAAGAAGCGCATCGCCCCGGTGATCTATAAGCTGTTGACCTCGGCGGTGGACAACGCGAAGTATGTTTCCGGCGAGCAGGGCACGGATCTGGACGTGGACAATCTCTACGTCAAGACGGCTCTGGCCAACGACGGACCGCGGATGAAGCGGATCAGGCCAGCTCCGATGGGACGGGCCTTCCGCTACCAGCGCAGGCTGACGCACATTGTGCTTTCAGTTGCCGAGCGCGAGTCGGACGAGAGCTTAGTGACCAAGGTCGAGGAACCGACGGTGAAAGCTGCTCCGGTTGCCAAGGCGCAGGTTGAGGAGCACGAGGCGGCGCCCAAAAAGACCAAGGCAGCGAAGAAGGCCGAGGGCGCGGAGACAGTAGCCAAGGCTACAAAGAGCAAGGCTGAAGAGCCGGAGACAGCGGCGAAGGCAAAAGCCACAAAGAAGAAGGCCGAGGAGCCGGAGACGGCGGCCAAGCCAACCAAGAAAAAGGCCGGCAAGTAGGCCTCAAAAGGTTTTGAGAGGAAAAGCATGGGACAGAAAGTCCATCCTTACGGATTCCGGCTGGGAGTGAACAAGCCGTGGCGTTCGCGCTGGTTCTCAGAGCGCGACTATTCGAAGCTGCTGGTCGAGGACGTGAAGCTCAAGGCTGAGCTGCGCGAAAAGCTGAAGGCCGCGGGCGTGAGCTCGGTAGAGATTGAGCGGCCGGGCAACAAGCTGCGTTTTTTGATCCGCACCGCCCGACCGGGCATCGTGATCGGCCGCAAGGGCGCGGAGATCGAAAAGCTCAAGACGGAGCTGGGCAAGCGCACCAACCGCGACGTGTTCATCGACATCATCGAGGTGAACAAGCCGGAGCTGGACGCACAACTGGTTTCTGAAGCCATCGCGCTGCAACTGGAAAAGCGCGTCAGCTTCCGCCGGGCAATGAGAAAGAGCGTTGACTCTGCGCTGCGCTTCGGCTGCAAGGGAATCAAGGTGCGCGTTTCCGGCCGGTTGAACGGCAATGAAATTGCGCGCTCGGAGTGGTACCTGCAGGGGCGGTTGCCGCTGCACACGCTGAGGGCCGATATCGATTACGGATTTACCGAGGCGCAAACAACCTACGGAGTGATCGGCGTGAAGACGTGGATTTATCGCGGCGACATCTATGAGCAGAAGCGCCGTCAGGCAGCTCCGGTGGGGACGAGCGTGTTTTAAAGGCAGCTAACAGCTGACAGTTGACAGCTAACAGTTCAAAGCTGTTCGTCGAGACTCAGCAGGTTGGATTGCTCACAGAAAGAAAACTGTTAGCTGTTAGCTGTTTGCTGCCAGCTGATTTTCGAGGGTTTCGTTATGTTGATGCCAAAGAAGGTGAAGTTTCGGAAGCAGCAGAAGGGCAAGCGGCGCGGCAAGGCCTGGCGCGGTTCTTCGCTGTCATTCGGCGAATACGGGTTGAAGGTGATGGAGTGCGGTTACATCACCGACCGTCAGATCGAGGCCAGCCGTATCGCCATGACCCGCTTCATCAAGCGCGGCGGCAAGATCTGGTTGCGGCTGTTCCCGGACAAGCCGATTACCAAGAAGCCGGCCGAAGTAAGAATGGGCTCGGGCAAGGGCGCGCTGGACCACTGGGTTGCGGTGGTGCGGCCGGGCAAGATCCTCTTCGAGATGGAAGGGGTTGACCCGGTGACCGCGCAGGAAGCCATGCGGCTGGCATCGAACAAGTTGCCGCTGAGGACCAAGTTTGTGATGCGGCCGGGAGCGGAAAAGGTAGTTGCCGCGGCAGCCAAGTAGAAATGCAGCTTTTAGCTGCTAGCCTCCAGCTTCTAGCTCTTCATGTTGGATCGAAGAGTAACACGAGCAGGATGCGGCTAGAAGCTAGCAGCTAGGAGCTAGGAGCTAAACAGAGATGGAAATCGAAAAAATTCGTAATTTGAGCGACGAGGAACTGGTGCACCAGGAGAAGACGACCTCCGAGCAACTTTTCCGGATACGCTTTCAGATGGCGACGGACCCGAGCAGCGGAGCGAAGAAGCTCCGCGAACTTCGCAAGGAGATCGCCCAGATCAAGACTGTGGCCAAGGAGCGCGAGCTGGGCATCCGCGGCTCGGCTAAGGACGCGGCCGTGGACGCTTTGGCAGCCGCGGAGAGCAAGAAGGGAGCCCGCTAAATGACAACGAGTTTAGATTCAGCGCAGGCGCCGGCGACAACAGGCGCGCGGCGAAACGAGAAGGTTGGCGAGGTGGTCTCGACCAAGATGCAGAAGACCATTGTGGTCGCGGTTGAGATGCGCAAGGCGCACGCGAAGTACAAGCGGATTGTGCGCTCGACCAAGAAGTTCTATGCCCATGACGAGCAGAGTTCAGCGCGGATGGGTGACGTGGTGCGGATTCGCGAGACCAGGCCGCTGAGCAAGCTGAAGCGGTGGTCACTGGAAGAGATTGTGCGGCGCTCGACGCTGGGACAGATCGAAGACGCGAAGCTTCCGGACGAAGCAATTGTTGGCAACTAGCGCGAGCGGGTAAGGAGAAAAATCCATGGCTGTGCAAATGAGAACGATGCTCGCGGTGGCCGATAACTCCGGCGCGCGCAAGCTGCAAGTGATTCTGCCGCTGGGCGGCGGACTGGGCAAGAAGGCGGGCCTGGGCGACGTGGTGACCGCGGCGGTGAAGGAAGCTTCGCCGGACGGCACGGTGAAGAAGGGCAAAGTGGTGAAGGCGGTGATTGTGCGTACCCGCAAGGAATGCCGGCGGCGCGACGGCACCTACATCCGCTTCGATGAGAATGCGGCAGTGGTGATTACCGACGATCACGAGCCGGTGGGCACGCGCGTATTCGGGCCGGTGGCCCGCGAGTTGCGCGAGAAAAAGTTTTTGAAGATTGTTTCGCTGGCCCCGGAAGTTGTGTAAGAGCAGCGAACAGTGGACAGCTGACAGTTAAGAACTGGCAGCTAACATTTAACGGTTGATGGGTGACGATAGCCATTAGTGGAACGCAAGAAGAGACTGTTAGCTGTCAACTGTTAGCTGTTACCTGATTTTTGGAGAGAAGATGCCGAGTTTAAATATTCGTCGCAATGATACGGTCAAGGTCCTGACGGGCTCGGATCGCGGCAAGAGTGGCCGCGTGCTGCGCGTCTTCCCGGACAAGGGCACGGTGCTTGTGGAGCACGTGCGCGTGGTGAAGAAGACGGTTTCGAGCAAATCGGGACAGCGGACACAGGGCGGAATCGCCGAGCAGGAATCGCCGATCAATGTATCCAATGTCGTGCTGGTGTGCCCTAACTGCGAAGTAGCGCGCGTGGGCTACAAGGTCGAAGGCGAGAGCAAGCTGAGAATCTGCAAGAAGTGCGGGCAGGAATTGCCCACGAAGAAGTAAAGAGGCAGCTTCTAGCCTCTAGCTCCTAGCTTTTAGCTCTTCTTGTTGAAACGAAGAGTTGTACGGAAGTTGAGACGGGCTAGAGGCTAGCAGCTAAAAGCTAGGGGCTGTTTTTAAGCACCTTCCGCAGCGGTAAACGGGTTGCAATCATGACCCACTCCGGGCGCCGGAAGAAAGAGAGCAAAGCAAATGGCGGCAAGGCTGAAAGAGAAGTATCACAAAGAGATCAAGCAAGCTCTGCAAAAGGAGCTGGGTCTCGACAATCCGATGGCGGTTCCGGAGTTGAAGAAGATCGTCGTCAACATGGGCCTGGGCGAGGCTACGCAGAATACCAAGCTGCTTGATCCGCTGGTGGCCGATCTGACGGCGATCGTCGGCCAGAAGCCGGTGACCACCAAGGCGAAGAAGTCGATTGCGGCTTTCAAGGTGCGCGAAGGCATGTCGATTGGCGCCATGGTGACCTTGCGGAACGAGAAGGCCTACGAGTTTCTTGACCGGCTAATTTCGACGGCGCTGCCGCGGGTTCGCGATTTTCGCGGCGTGTCGACAAAAAGTTTCGACGGGCGCGGCAATTACACGCTCGGTTTGCGCGACCAGCTGATTTTTCCTGAGATCGACTACTCCAAGGTGGAGAAGCTGAAGGGCATGAATATTACCATCGTGACCACGGCGAAGGACGACAATTCCGCGAGGGCGCTGCTAAAGCACTTCGGAGATGCCGTTCGCGGCAGGGCGCGATGAAAGAGGATTTGAGGGTTTATGGCAACTACTGCAAAAAGGGTGAAGGACGCGCGGAAGCCGAAGTTCAGCTGCCGCAAGCACAACCGGTGCCAACTGTGCGGGCGGCCGCGCGGGTTTCTGCGCAAGTTTGGCGTTTGCCGCCTGTGTTTCAGGGCGCTGGCGCTGAAGGGCGAGATTCCCGGCGTCGTGAAGTCGAGCTGGTAAGTAAGACAGCTCTTAGCTTTTAGCTATTAGCTCTCAGCTGTTCGTGCTTGGTCAATCGAGTGCGGTCCAGCAGAATGAGCTAAAAGATGAAAGCTAATAGCTGAAAGCTGTTTTACATTCCCGCAGGTTCTCGCCGCGGCGAGCGAACGGGGAATGAAGGAGAAGGAATGAGTCTGACCGACCCAGTAGCAGATTTTCTGGCGCGGATCCGGAATGCGATCCGGGCGCGTCATCAGAAGCTGGATGTTCCGGCTTCGAAGCTGAAGACCGAGATTGCCCGCATCCTCAAGGAGGAGGGGTATATCTCGAACTACAAGACCCAGGAAGAAGAAGGCAAGCTGGTGCTGCGCGTGTATCTGAAGTACGGCGGCACGGAAGCGGCCATCCGCGACCTGGCGCGCATCTCTCGTCCCGGCTGCCGTGTTTATATCGGCCACGACGAGATCAAGCGAGTGCAGGGCGGTCTTGGCATCTCGATCATGACCACGCCGAAGGGCGTGATGACCGGCCGTCAGGCGCGCCGTGAGCGCGTGGGCGGCGAATTGCTTTGCGAAGTGTGGTAAAGACAGCTAACAGCAGACAGCTTACAGCAAACAGTCAGGGCTTAAAACTGTTAGCTGTCAGCTAATAACTGAGAGCTGTTTAAGGCTGCAGTGGAACGATGAGATCTAGCAACTGATTACTGAAAGCTGTTAGCTGCTAGCTGTTTTTCGGGACTCGCAAGCCACGAGAAGGATTGAAACGATGTCGCGTATTGGAAAGAAGCCGATCCTGCTGCCCGCAGGCGTGAAGTATAAGGTTGAGGGCAATACCGTTCTGGTCGAGGGGCCCAAGGGCAAGGTTTCGGCGCTGATCGCCGAGGGCATTTCGCTGGAAACGGTGGGCGCGGAACTGCATGTGAATCGCGACAGCGATAAGCACGCCGCCTTTCACGGGCTGACGCGGGCGCTGGTTTTCAACGCTGTTCAGGGCGTGACCAAGGGCTGGACGCGGGAGTTGGACATTGTGGGCATCGGCTATCGCGCCGAGATGAAGGGCAAGGGCACGGTGGTTTTCACGCTGGGCTACTCGCATCCCATCGAGGTTCCGCTGCCGTCGGGCATTGAAGTGACGGTTGACCCCAAGCAGACTCACCTGACTGTCACCGGCATTGACCGGCAGAAGGTGGGCCAGGTGGCGGCCGATATGCGTTCGCTGCGCAAGCCCGATCCTTACAAGAACAAGGGCGTGCGTTACTCCGACGAGAAGTTGAAGAAGAAGGCCGGCAAGACAGGGGCGAAGTAAAGACAGCTTCTAGCTACTAGCTTTTAGCCTTTAGCTTTTTGAGCAAAGTAGAAGAGCAGGGTTCAAGCAAAGTGAGCTAGAAGCTAAAAGCTAGCAGCTAATAGCTGCTTTTCAACCGAACGGCGCCGCAGGGCGGTTCCGCTGATAGGAATGAGAGACCATGATTACCGAGAATAAGAGAAACGCAATTCGCCAGCGCATTCACCAGCGCATCCGCCGCAAGATGTCGGGCACCGGGGAGCGGCCGCGGCTGAACGTATACCGTTCGCTGGGTCACATCTATGCGCAGGTGATTGACGATCTGAAGGGCGAGACGCTGGTTTCGGCTTCGTCGCTGACATTGAAATTGAAGAGCGGCGGCAATGTCGCCGCGGCTAAAGAGATCGGCAAGGCAGTGGCCGAGCTGGCGGTGAAGCAGGGAATCAAGAAGGTGGTCTTCGATCGCGGCGGTTATCTGTATCACGGGCGCATCAAGGCCCTGGCCGATGCAGCGCGCGAGGCCGGCCTGGAGTTTTAAAGGCAGTTATCAGCCTTCAGCTTTTAGCTGTCAGCTAATTCTGCCGGAACGAAGTGCATTCACTTTGCACGATGGGCTGAAGGCTGAAAGCTAATAGCTGAAAAGCTAGGAAAACGAGAGAGCAATGACGATCTTGAAGAAGAAACTCGATGCCAACCAGTACAACCTGAAGGATCAGGTGGTGGCCATCAATCGCGTAACCAAAGTGGTGAAGGGCGGCAAGAACATGTCGTTTGCCGCGCTGGTGGTGGTGGGCGACGCCGCTGCTGGAGTTGTGGGCCACGGTTCAGGCAAGGCCAAGGAAGTTCCCCAGGCAATTCGCAAAGGGATCGAAGCGGCCAAGAAGAACCTGGTTCGCGTGAACCTGACCGATACCTCGATTCCGCATCTGGTTCTGGGCCGTTATGGCGCCGGACAAGTGCTGCTGAAGCCGGCCCCGGAAGGTACGGGCGTGATTGCCGGCGGCGCGGTACGCGCGGTGATGACCTCGGCCGGGGTGCAGAACGTGCTGACCAAGAGCCTGGGTTCGCCGAACCCGCACAACGTGGTCAAGGCCACATTCAACGCCCTGACGCAGTTGCGCGACAAGGCCGATGTGGCGACGATGCGCGGCAAGACCGTGGAGGAGATGTGAGCCATGGCAACTAAGGCAAAGACAAAAAAGATTCGCATTCAGTACTACCGCTCAAAGAACTCCACGCCTTTCAAGCACAAGCTGGTGGTGAAGGGGCTGGGCTTTACGCGGCTCAACCAGATTGTGGAGCGCGTGGATAACGAATCCATTCGCGGCATGGTGAAGGCGGTGCCGCATTTGGTGAGGATACTGGCGGACTAGTGAACCAGTGAAATAGTGAAGAAGTGAGTTAACTGCTCGACGCAGAAGTTTTGTTTCACTCTTTCACTTCTTCACTCAATCACTTCTTAACACAACGCGAGTCGGCTGGATAATTGAAAACCCTGCCGGCGCTACAGCGAGGACATGATGGCTAAGAATTTATCGAATTTGCGCGCGCCCCGGAAGGCTAACACAGGGCGCAAGCGTGTGGGCCGGGGCATGGGATCCGGCATGGGCAAGACTTCAGCCCGCGGTCACAAGGGCCAGGGTTCGCGCTCCGGCTTCAGCCTGATGCGCGGTTTTGAAGGCGGCCAGATGCCGCTGCACCGCCGGTTGCCCAAGCGTGGTTTTACCAATATCTTCCGCACCGAGTACACGGTTGTGAACCTGGACCGGATTGCGGAGCTAAAAGTGGCCGAGATCGGCCTGGACGACTACAAGAAGCTGGGCCTGTCCTCGAACAAGAAGGCTTTGATCAAGATTCTGGGCTCGGGCGAACTGAAGTCGGCTGTCACGATTCACGCGCACAAGTTTTCAAAATCGGCTGCGGATAAGATTACCAAGGCCGGCGGTAAGGCTCTCTTGGCGAGCGGCGAGGATGCTGTTGCGGTGGCGGTTGAAGCTGCTCCAGTGGTGGCTAAGGCAGCTCCGGCAGTGGTTGAGAGTGCACCAGCGGCGGTTGAAGCTGCTCCGGCGCCGGTGAAGGCTAAGGCCAAGACCAAGGCGGCAAAGCCGGCGGCGGAATAGGCAGTTGTGGTTTCCCAGGTCTCAAACAGAGGCCTGGGGCAACCGGCCTTGATGGGGAATGAAGGGGTTCCTGGGACAGTGTGAGTTAGGACACTGCTAGCCAGGCACGGGTAAGATAAGCTGTGGCAGTGAATCAAGTGGCGACCAACGCCCTGAAGCGGATAACCAATTATGCTTGAAAAGTTTCTTAATATCTTCCGGATTCCCGACCTGCGCAAGCGGGTATTCTTCACCTTCGCAATTCTGGCCGTTTACCGGCTGGGCGCGCATATACCTACACCGGGCGTAAACGGCAAGATGCTGGAGCAGCTTTTCAGCCAGCAGAGCGGATCGGCGCTGGGTCTGATGGACCTGTTCGGCGGCGGCAACCTGCGCCGCATGACCGTCTTTGCCTTGGGCATTATGCCGTACATCACGGCCTCGATTATCTTTCAGCTTTTGACCGTGGTCTATGAGCCGCTGGCGCGCATTCAGAAGGAAGGCGAACTGGGACGGCGGAAGATTACGCAGTGGACCCGCTACCTGACCGTAATTCTGGGAGTTCTGCAGTCGATAGGCATCGCGGCAATTTTGACCAAGCAGAACCTTGTGCTGCATCCGGGCATCGGTTTCAGCCTGATGACGGTGCTCACTCTCACTGCCGGAACAACATTCATCATGTGGCTGGGCGAGCAGATCACCGACCGCGGCATCGGCAACGGAATGAGCCTGCTTATTTTTGCCGGCATCGTGGCCGGCCTGCCCCGCGGCGTGGCCGAATTGTACTCGAAGGTCCAGACCAATGCCTGGGGTACGTTTACGTTCCTGGCCATGCTTCTGCTGGTCGCGGCCATGATTGCCGTAGTGGCATTTATAGTCTTTGTTGAGCGGAGTGAGCGGCGAATTCCCATCCAGAGCGCGCGGCGTATTATCGGACGGCGCATGATGGGCGGGCAATCGAGCCACTTGCCGCTGAAGGTGAACGCCGGCGGCGTGATGCCGGTGATCTTTGCCGGCTCAATCCTCTCGGCCCCCATGCTGTTTGCGCAGGTGGATTGGGTGCAGAACAGCCGCTTCCTTCAGCCTATTGTTCAGGCGCTCACGCCCGGCTACCCGTGGTATGAAGCGCTCTACATGCTGGGCATCATCTTCTTTGCCTATTTCTATATTTCCATCATCATGAAACCGGACGATATCGCCGACAACTTCCGCAAGTCGGGCTCGTTCATACCGGGCATCCGGCCAGGCAAGCGTACATCTGATTTTATTAACGACATTCTTACCCGCCTTACGCTGGTGGGTGCGGCTTACCTGATCGTGATTTCGCTGGTTCCCACCTTCATGATCTCGGGCATCCGTTTTGACAAGTTGTGGCTCATCGGCAGCATCTTTGAAAGATTGCCCAACTGGACCACGCATGGTATGGGGGTCAACTTCTACTTTGGCGGCACCTCACTGTTGATCGTGGTGGGTGTGGCCATGGATACGGTTAACCAGATCGAATCGCAGCTGATCATGAGACACTATGACGGCTTTTCCCCTCGTTCCGGTCGCATACGCGGAAGGAAAACGTGGTAAATGTCTTCATCTATGACCGCTGTTGAAACAGGCCGGGAAGCGGGTCGTATTACCCATCCCGGCCCGATTCTTTTATTGGGCGCGCCGGGAGTGGGCAAAGGAACCCAAGCCAAGGAACTGGTGAAACTGTGGGGAATTCCGCAGATTTCAACCGGCGATCTGTTGCGCGCCAACGTTTCCCAGGGTACCTCGCTGGGCAAGGTCGCCAAGGAGATAATGGGGCGCGGGGAACTGGTGCCCGATTCCCTGGTTGACGAGATGGTGGCGGCAAGGCTCCAGCAACCGGATACCGCTAACGGATACATTCTAGACGGTTTCCCGCGTACGCTGGGACAGGCGGGCTGGCTCGATGGCCGCTTGGCCGAACAGGCGAAGGCGCAGGGCGGGGGGCTGCCGGTGATTGCCGTCAGCATCCATGTGGACTATAATCAATTACTGCGCCGAATCACGGGGCGCCGGAATTGTCCTGTCTGCCAGACCATCTATAACGTCTATGGGCATCCCCCGAAGCGGGATGGAATTTGCGATATAGAGGGTGCGGCGCTGGTCCAGCGAGCCGATGACACAGAAGAGGTTTTCAAGGGGCGCATGCGCGCCTACGAGGCTTTGACTGCGCCTGTTGTTGAGCATTACAAGGATCTGGGACGTTTTGCGGAAGTGGATGGTAACCGGCCGATAGCAGAGATTGCAGCCGGAATCGTTGCCGCCGTCGAGCGGTTACGCGCGTAGCGTAGCCGAACGGCGAGTTTGTGTGTTAATAGCCGACAGTTAACAGCTGACAGCGAACAGTTGTCAACTCACTGGGAACGGCAACAAGAAACTGTTAGCTGTCAACTGACGGCTGAAAGCTGGTTTAGTAGTGGTTGTACTGAAGTCGTCCCTGGAGATCGAGAAGATGCGCCGCGCGGGCCGGGTGGTCCGTGAGGTTCTTGAACTGGTGCGAGGCAAAGTGAAGCCAGGCGCCACGACACTCGATCTTGAGAACGCGGCGCAGGCAAGGCTAAACGAGCTGGGCGTGAAGGCGGCTTTCAAGGGATATCACGGTTATCCCTGTGTGTTGTGCGCTTCAGTCAATAGCGAAGTGGTGCACGGCATACCGTCAGCCAAGCGGGTGCTGAAAGAAGGGGATATTGTTTCGCTCGATTTTGGGGCGGTGGTGGACGGCTACTACGGAGACGCAGCCATCACCGTGCCGGTGGGCGAAAAGATCGATCCGGGCACCGCGCGGCTGCTGAAGACGACTGAGGCCTCATTGCACGCGGGAATTGCCGCGGTAAAGCCGGGGGCGACCCTGGGCGATGTTGGAGCAGCGGTGCAAGGGGTTGTGGAGGCTGAAGGGTTCTCAGTGGTGCGGGATTTTGTAGGCCACGGAATCGGCGTTCACATGCACGAAGATCCGCAGGTGCCGAACTTGGCCAGCGGGGCCAAGGCATGAAACTGCGCAAGGGAATGGTGATCGCCATCGAGCCGATGGTGAATCCCGGCCAGGCGGACGTAGTGGTATTGGAAGACGGCTGGACGGCGGTAGCAAGGGATGGAAGCATGAGTGCTCATTTTGAGCACACGGTGGCGGTGACCGCTACCGGATCGAGTGTTTTAACCGAGTAGCACGCTCGGGATAACGGCCGGATAGGGGAAGAAATCGAACCGGCGGAAGTGGACACAGTTTGTCGAAGGAAGACGCGATCGAGGTAATGGCGGTGGTTACAGAGACGCTGCCCAATGCCATGTTCAAGGTCAAACTCGAGAATAATCACGAGGTTTTGACCCATGTATCGGGAAGGATGCGCAAGAACTTCATCCGCATTTTGCCCGGCGACCGCGTGGCCGTAGAGTTGAGTCCCTACGACCTGAACCGCGGACGGATTGTTTACCGCTACAAGTAGGTATTAGCTGTCAGCTTTCAGTTTGTTCGTTGAGTAGTTAAGGCGCTGTATTCGCAAAATGAAGCTGGAGGCTGAAGGCTAAAAGCTTTCGGGAAGGGTAGCAGCAATGAAAGTTCGGGCATCGGTAAAGAAGATTTGCGTTAAGTGCAAGGTCATTACCCGCAAAGGGGTAGTAAGGGTGATTTGCGAGAACGCAAAGCACAAGCAGCGCCAGGGCTAGCAAGCAGCCTGGCAGAACGCGGATGCTTTCACGTCAGCAGACAGCTGACAGTACACAGCTAACAGTTAAGAGCATGCTTCTAAACTGAGTAACTGATAACTGTTAGCTATAAGCTGTTAACTGAATAGGGGCTAGTTAGCTGGAGTCAAGGCTTGCGATGAACCCCTGGAGGCAGCGCACAAACCGTGCGAACCGGCTGAGGCCGGGGGCACACAACCTGAAGTTGCAAAGGAATTCGAATGGCACGTATTTCCGGCGTCGATCTGCCCCGTAACAAACAGGCACGGATCGCGCTCACTTACATCTTCGGCATCGGGAATCCCCGCGCGCTCAAGATTCTGGAGAAGGCGAACGTTGATCCCTTCAAGAAGGTCCAGGATTTGGGCGAGGACGAGGTCAACCGCATTCGCCAGGTGATCGAGGACGAGGGAAATGTGGAGGGCGACCTGCGCAAGGACGTCCAGATGCACATCAAGCGTCTTATCGATATTCAAAGCTATCGCGGCACCCGTCACCGGCGTTCGCTGCCGGTACGCGGCCAGCGTACCCACACCAATGCCCGCACCCGTAAGGGCCCGCGCAAGGGCACAATTGCCGGCAAGAAGAAAGCGACGGGTAAAACCTAATGGCAAAAGCAGAGCAGAAACCCGGAGCGGGAAAGCCAGCCGGCAAGGCAGGCAAGAACAAGAAGTTCAAGAAGCGCGAGCGCAAGAATGTGCCGTTTGGCATTGCTTACGTTCAGGCGACGTTCAACAACACCATCGTCACCATCACCGACCAGGTGGGCAACACGCTGAGCTGGAAGAGCTCGGGGTCGTTGGGCTTCCGCGGTTCGCGCAAGGGCACGCCCTTCGCGGCGCAGCAGGCAGCCTCAAACGCCGCCAGCATGGCTCGCGATCACGGCCTGCGCGCGGTGGATGTGCGGGTCTCCGGCCCGGGTTCGGGCCGCGAGTCGGCCATCCGCGCACTGGCCGCAGCAGGAGTGGAAGTTCGCTCAATCCGCGACGTGACGCCGGTGCCGCACAACGGCTGCCGTCCGCCGAAGAGACGCAGAGTGTAAGAGAAGCAGCTAACAGTTGACAGCTAACAGCGGACAGTAAAACCCGGTAAGGGAATTAACTGACAACTGTTAGCTGTTAGCTGACAACTAAACAAGGGCCGGGAGGAAATGTCCTCCGGACACGTAAACCGGCCGTCATCCGAAGTCAGGAGAAAAAATGGCACGTTATACCGGAGCAGTATGCCGCCTTTGCCGTCGCGAAGGCACCAAGCTCTTTTTGAAGGGCACCAAATGCTTGTCTGACCGTTGCCCGCTTGAGAAGCGCAATTTTCCGCCGGGGCAGCACGGCAAAGACCGCAAGGCCAAGATTGTGGGCTACGGCCTGCAACTGCATGAGAAGCAGAAGGCCAAGCGCATGTACTTTACGCTGGAAAGCCAGTTCCGCGAATACTATGAGAAGGCCAACCGCGCAGCCGGCGTTACGGGCGAGCTGCTCATCCAGCAGCTGGAGCGCCGTTTGGACAACGTGGCTTTCCGGCTGGGATTTGCCATCTCGCGCCGCCAGGCACGGCAGGTGGTGCGTCACGGCCACGTCACGGTCAACGGACGCAAGGTTAACATTCCTTCCTACCAGGTGAACGCAGGCGACGAGATCGCCATCCGCGAGAGCGCAAAGAAATTGCTCATCGTGGAGCAGGGCGCGCAGTATGCCGCGCAGAACCCCGTGCCCACATGGCTGGAAGCAAATTTTGAAAATCTTACCGGGAAGGTGCTTCACCTGCCCAAACGCGCAGATGTCAACCTGCCGATCAACGAGCAGCTGATTGTGGAACTGTACTCAAAATAAGCTGACAGTGAACAGCAGACAGCTAACAGCAGGGCCGGTTTTTACTGTTAGCTGTAAGCTGTCAACTGTTGGCTTTAATTCAACCGAAGGAGAACTTGCGCGGCCGCCGCAAAATGCATCGCGACGTACATGCCGCGCCGGAAACGAGACAACGATATGCTTTGGAGAGGATTTCAAAAACCGAAGCGTTTGGCAGTGGATGCCGAGACGCTTAGCGAAACATTTGGCAAGTTCAGCGCCCAGCCCTTTGAGCGCGGATTTGGCACAACCATCGGCAACGCACTGCGTCGCACACTGCTCAGTTCCATCGAGGGCGCCGCGGTTACCGCGATTCGCATCGAAGGCGTACTGCATGAGTTCCAGTCCATCACCGGAGTGGTTGAAGACGCCACCGACATCATCCTGAACCTGAAGCAGATTCCCTTTAAGCTTGCGGGTGAGGGTCCCAAGGCGCTGTACCTTCGCGCTGACCAGCCCGGCGTGGTTACTTCGGGAATGATTGAAGCCGACGGCGACGTGGAGATTCTGGACAAAGACATTTACCTGGCTACGCTTTCAGAAGGCGGCAAGCTGGATATGGAGATGCGCCTGAAGAAAGGGCGCGGTTATATCTCCGCAGACAAGAACTTCGACGCCGACCTGGGACTTGGATTTATTCCCGTGGATTCGGTCCACTCGCCGGTGCGCCGCGTGAACTACGTGGTTGAAGCAGCCCGCCTGGGACAGATCACGGACTATGACAAGCTGACTCTCGAAGTGTGGACCAACGGGGCCGTGTTGCCCGCCGATGCTGTCGGCCTGGCCGCCAAGCTGCTGAAGGATCACATGAACATCTTTATCAACTTCGAGGAGGAAATCGAAGCTGAGGCGCGCGGCGAAGAAGGCCGCGGGTTGCTGCGCAACGACAATCTCAACCGCTCGGTAGAAGAACTGGAGCTGTCGGTCCGCAGTTACAACTGCCTGAAGAACGCCAACATCCAGACCATTGGCGAGCTGGTGCAGAAGACCGAAGCGGAGATGCTGAAGACCAAGAACTTTGGCCGCAAGAGCCTGAACGAGATCAAGGAGATTCTTGCGCAGATGGGTCTTTCGCTGGGCATGAAGATCGACGAGCAGGGCAACGCTGTTCCCGGACCGACGAGCATTCCTCCCGCCGCAGCTTTGGCCGCAAGTTATGGCCGCTACGACGAAGAGGACGAACCGCTGGATTCGGTGGACTTGCAGTTGCCGACTGAGAGCGAAAATTTTTAAGAGCAAGCTACTAGCTTCTAGCTTCTAGCTTTTAGCTTCTTCAGTGCGAGATCCGCAAAGCCGGTTTCTCCGCGATCAAGCTAAAGGCTGGAAGCTAGAAGCTGGAAGCTAAAATCGAAAGAGAGTTTCACCATGCGCCATCGCAATGCAGGATACAAACTTGGACGCAACACCAGCCACCGACGCGCGCTGCTGCGCAATCTGACAACGTCAGTTATCGTGGAAGACCGCGTGGAGACTACCCTGGCCAAGGCCAAGGCAGTCCGTCCGCTGGTTGAAAAGATGATCACCCTGGGCAAGAAGGGCGATCTGCACAGCCGCCGCCAGGCGCTCAGCTTTCTTATGACCGACGTATCGGTGACGCGGCTTTTCGAGACCGTGGCGCCTCGGTATGGCGATCGTGAGGGCGGATATCTGAGGATAATCCGCACCGGATTCCAGCAGGGCGACGGGGCTGAGAAGGCCTTCATCGAATTGCTGGGAGCCGAGAAGCAGCTCGATGCCAAGCGCCAGAAGCGCGACGACATCAAGGCCAAGAAGAGGGCCGAGTTGGAGAAGCAACTGGAAGAGCAGAAGAAGGAAGAAGAAACCAAAGAAGAAGCCGCTTAAGTAGGCTTCTGTTTGGCAGTTCTTCCCTTCGTATGGAAGGCGAGCACGGGCGTCCGCTGATGCGGACGCCCGTGCTTTTTTGTTATTTATGTCGAAATTTCGAGTAGCGTGTTGCTGATAATTCCTTCGTTATTCGGCTTGTACACCCATTTGTTTTGCGCCAAGTTTATAAGTCGAATAGACGGTAATGCTTTGGGCGGGGAGATTGTCTTCAAATGTTGGTTGGCCGGGACGAACAGCAAAGTTTGCTTCAGGTTTCAGCTTGATATCCGTACGGTCGCGCATGGAGGGGATCATGCGATACCGGTAAAGCCTTAGGGCTCCGGCAAGGTTGTCAAACGCTATTGTCCCGCTCATATCCTCCGCGCCCTCATTCACAACCAATACAGTTACTTGCCCCTTTGGGCTTCGCAGGGCGGTTGCTACGAACCTCTGAATTCCATCCACTTTGCCGCCCTCGGTGTGCAGCGCGAGAACCTGAGAGTTCAGCGCTGTGTAGCGGCTGAGAAGCGCCCACATGTAATAGGCATTGGGGTGGGGCTTGTAGACAGTGAGCAGGCGATTGGCTTTCGTGTCCCATGTATCGAGCAGTTGCCACTGGCCGTCGAGGTCGCCGCGATTGACGAAGCTCCAGCGATTGAAGCCGTCAGTTCCCGCATTGATAGCGCGAACCACGAGCGAAGCGTTCTTCAGGCCGGCTTCGTAGCCGTCGGGCGCAGGGTTTGTCCCTCCCCAGCCAAAGGCCATGCTGCCTAGTTCGGATAGAAAGAACGGCTTGTTGTGTTGGTGAGCCCAGGCGGCCCAATCGCCGATGCTGGCCAGAGTGGTGGTCATTGAGAATTCGCCAAGCTTGCCGGGTTTGTCGAAGTCGGTCCTGTAGGAGTGAATGTCGTATGCGCCGATAAATTGATCGAAGTCGATCCTGGCAGGTTCCAGCGGCACCATTTCACCCCAGTCCGGGCCGGAGATGGGCAGCGTAATTCCGCGCTTATCGAGGGCCGCGCGCACTCTCTTGAAGTCGGCGGTGGGAGCAAGCGGCTTCAGGTCAGGGCCTTGCCACCAGGAGTAATCCTGGCCCGGCTCATTGTTTAGGCTCAGCCAGCGAATGGAGGTATAGCCCTTGACCTTGACCAGGTGATAGACCAGCTCAGCATAGCCGTTGGCGAAGTCGTCCACGGATAAGGGCGCGCTATGCACGCGCTTGGCGGGATCGTCGCGCAGTTCCGGCAGTGAGTTCCAGGTGGTGTTGCCCCACATCTGCTGGAGAAAAACATGCGCGTGGCGTGCTTCAGCCCAGTCGAGGATGCGGTAAAGAATGCGCATCTCCGGGCTATCCCAATCGTAACGGCCACGCTCGGGCTCGTAGATGCGCTGCTCAAGCTCGACGCGGCACCAATCCAAACCCAGCCAGTCAGCGTGATGATAGAGAGATTGCCAGGCGGCCTCATCTTCAGCCGGCGGATAAGCGCCCCACCCGCTGCCACCGTTAGTGCCGGGAATGGGGGCTTCAATAGCGTGCCAGGATGCGCCGATCCCGCCCTGCATGGTGCGCACTGGTTGACCCGCATCAATCTTCAGCGTTACGGTAGACGCGCACACAGCTCTACTGAAGCAAGCGATAAATAACAACGAAAGAAAGCCTTTCATTATCTCTCCTTTGTTACACTGTTTTTGCCAACCTCCTGGGCCAGAATAGTCGCATAAAAATATAGGCAGCCAATTCCATGGAGATGGCGCCGCAACAATCCAGCAGCACATCCCATGCGGAGCCGGTGCGGTTGGGCAGGAAGGTTTGGTGCCACTCATCGGCGCTGGCCACCAGTGCAGTTCCCAGCAGCGCGAGAAGTGAGTCGTGAAGGAAGCGTGAGCGGGGAAGGGTCATCCACCAGGCGCGCAGCCACACCAGCCCCATTAATCCGTAGCCGATAAAGTGGCCTGTTTTTCGGATGAAGTGATGGAGAAGATCCCATCGTTCGTCAGAGACAGGACCGAAGATGGCCTGAAAGAGCCAACGGAACGGGCCGCTGGTGTGGTTAGCGCCCATGATTTCAGTCGATTCCATGGCGACGGCATCACGCCCACAACAACCGGCAGCCAGGCGCTTATCCAGAACCACAGGCCGCGGCGTTTACTCGACATGGTAGTTGGGCGCCTCACGGGTGATGATCACGTCGTGAACGTGACTCTCGCGCAGACCGGCGCCGGAGATGCGCACGAACTGCGCCTTCTCCTGGAATTCAGCGATGGTGCCGCAACCCACGTAGCCCATGCCGGAGCGCAGTCCGCCCACAAGCTGAAAGACCATGGACTCAAGCGGCCCGCGATAGGGAACGCGGCCCTCAATGCCTTCGGGAACAAATTTGGCCAGTCGGTTCTGACTGGCGCGCTCGCGCTGTACCACGCCCTCGGTGCCCATCTCCGTGCGGCCAGGTCGTCAGTGCTTTGGAAGTAGCGCTCGCCGGAGCCCTGGCTCATGGCGGTCAGCGAACCCATGCCGCGATAGCTCTTGAAGCTGCGGCCCTGGTAGAGAATAGTTTCGCCGGGGCTCTCGTCCACGCCGGCAAAGAGCGAGCCAATCATGACTGAGCTGGCGCCGGCGGCGATGGCCTTGGTGATTTCGCCGGAGTATTTGATGCCGCCGTCGGCGATCACCGGAATGCCGTGCTCGCGTGCGGCGCGTGCCGCTTCGGCGATGGCCGTGATCTGCGGCATTCCCGCGCCGGTGACCATGCGGGTGGTGCAGATGGAGCCCGGACCGATGCCGACTTTGATGGCGTCAGCGCCAGCCTCAATGAGAGCCAGCGCGCCCTCGTAGGTGGCCACGTTGCCGGCGAGCAGGCCGACTCTGCGGAAAGCGCTTCTTGACTTCGCGGATGGCCTCAAGCACGCGCGAGGAGTGGCCGTGCGCCGAGTCGATGGCCAGCACGTCAGCACGCGCGCGAACCAACTCAGCCGCGCGCTCAAGAAAATCGCCCGTTGCGCCAATGGCTCCGCCAACGCGCAGCCGGCCCTGATCGTCCTTGCTGGCGTTGGGATATTTCAGTTTCTTCTGGATGTCTTTGACCGTGATCAGGCCCTTGAGATCGTATTCATCGTCGACCACCAACAGTTTTTCAACGCGATGCTTGTGCAGGATCAGCTCGGCCTCTTCAAGCGTGGTGCCCACGGGAACGGTGATCAGGTTCTCCTTGGTCATCACGTCGCCAACGGGAATATCGGTGCGGGTTTCAAAGCGCAGGTCGCGGTTGGTGAGGATGCCCACCAGCTTTTTGCCGCTGCGTAACCGGCACGCCGGAGATCTTGTAGCGGCGCATCACTTCGAGAGCGTCGGCGATCATCTGGTCAGGCCCGATGGTCACAGGGTCAACGATCATGCCGCTCTCCGAGCGTTTTACCTTGTCGATTTCGCCGGCCTGGTCGGCGATGGAGAGATTGCGATGCACAATGCCGATGCCGCCCTGCTGGGCCATGGCGATGGCCATGCGTGACTCGGTCACCGTGTCCATGGCGGAGGAGATCAGCGGAGTGTTGAGCGTGATTTCGCGAGTTAACTGGGTTTGTGTACTAACCTGCACAGGCACCACGTCGCTGAAGGCGGGGACCAGCAACACGTCGTCAAAGGTGAGGGCTTCAGGTAAGTTTTTGGTAAGCATATGCTCTGATGCGCCTGGCGGGCCAGGGAATCTAGATCCCGGCGTGGCAGGCGCTTCGTTCTATTGTAGCGGAGCGGGCAGGCTGCCCTGCGCAACCCGCGGTATGACCGGTCTACAATGGCTGTTGGCGAAGCGAGGGAAGCAACAATGCACGAAGAGATGACATCGCTTGAAAGATGCCTGGCGACGATACGGTACGAGCCTCACGACCGAGTTCCGGTTGACCTGCACAACTTTATGATGACGGTTGCGGAGCTGAACCTGCCGCCCGCAAAGCTCTACCCAGATGGGCGGTTGCTGGGCGAGGCGCAAGTGGCCGCATGGAATAGATTCGGGCACGATCTGCTGCTGATTGAAAATGGAACCGCCGCGCTGGCGGAGGCTTGCGGCTGCGAGGTGACTTACCTGCCGGGCAGCGCGCCGATTATCGAAAAGCCGCTGCTGAAGAGTCTTGCTGAGGTTTCGAGCCTCAGGAAGCCCGACCCGTGGAATTCTCCGCTGACCAGGGCTGTGCTGGATGCTACTCGCTACGTGCTTGACCAGATCGGCGACCGGGCTTTTGTGTTGGGACGAGCCGACCAGGGGCCATTTGACCTGGCTTGCCTGATTGTTGGACCAGTGAATTTGATGACGGAGATGGCGGCGGGCGAGAGCGACGAGCAGATCTTCGAACTGCTGGAATACGCGAGCGACTGCTTTATTCTTTACGCAAAAATCTTCAAGGAGATGGGATGCCCGGGGACTTCGCTGGGTGAGGCGCAGGCTTCTCCTGATGTGATTTCGCCGAAGATGTTTGAGAAGTATTGCCTTCCTTATGGGAAAAAAGTGGTGAGCGCGCTACAAAGTGACTACTTTACTGTGGCCTACCATACCTGCGGCAACACGACGAAGATTATCGGCGGAATGGTGGAGACGGGCGCAAGGATACTGGAGTTCGATTACAAGTGCGATAAGGCTGCGGCCAAGCGGGCGACGGCGGGGAAGACTACGCTTCTGGGGCCAATCGATCCCAGCGGAGTTTTGCATGAGGGTTCGGTTGCGGATGTGGAGAAGGCGTGCCGCGAGGCGATCGAGGTGTTGCGCCGGGTGGTGGGTTCATTCTTGGGCCGGGGTGCGCTCTGCCGGCGACTACACCTGCGGCAAATATAGACAAGCTAATTGAGTGCGCAAAGGTTTACGGGAAATACTGAGTGAACTGCTAATTCAGGCCGCTGGAGCTACTTTCTTGGCAGCTTTGAGCAGAACGCGCAGCGCCTCGTTTACCGCATCCGCATCGGGGAATGCAGCGGCTAACGTCGGGAGCAATTGGCACCATCACAACATCCCGTTTAAAACGTCCTGCATATTTTCCTCGGACGCCTCCGCTCATATCGTACTCAGGGCGCATTGTGTCTTTGAGTTTCATGGAATCAATCGTTTTCGTAGACATACTGTTCACTCCGTGTGGGCAACCTTGCGCTGATGATGCGTAATTCGTCTGGGTCTTCCGTATGGGCTACGGAGTATCAGCCGATGTCTAAATGATAGCCCAAGAGTGAGAAATCTGTTTTCTGAAATTGAATGATCCGGGTCCTATTTGGTTACCGAGAGTGGATCATTGAATATTGTAGAGGCTTCTTCAAACGAAATCTTGTGTTTACGAATGTTCGATAACGCCTTGCGATGGTCCCAGATAATATCTGGTTCTGGTATTGGCGATTGCATGCTCCCTCACACACCCACAGGAAACGGCTTGGGCCTCGACTCGTCAGTGTTTTTACGCCGCCGGAGCGCCAGCGCTCAAAGCGGCCTTGCAGCAGTCATGAGACCGGTGTACCAGTAGCCGATGACAAAAAGAATCAGGAACGGCGCAGTGAAGTAGTTATGGTTTGAGAAGGTATAAAGAATACTTCAAAAAAATAGAAGCCGAGAAATAATCTCGATCCATGGAGCCAGTACCAGCCGCTTGCGATACTTGGCGGCCTGTGATTTTTCGCCCTTCTTTGCCACGCGATATTTTGGAGTACGGACGAAGGCGCTCTTGTGGCCGACCAAGGCCTCCATCACCGCTTTAGTGTTAGTGACGGTGAGGCCAATGCCCAGTGCCATCAAAAAGGGAAGATAGAGAATGGTCTTCATCCAGGTTTTGGGGAAGAGCTCGCGTTCGCTCATCACGTAAAACACCGCGATGGAAAAACTGGAAGCGGTGAAGAGCGGAAAGTCAATGAGTAGCATCTGAAACCATCCCTGATAAAAGCGGCAAATCATGGCCGGCATCAGCAGTACTGACATGATGACCATCAATGGATAGCTAGGTTGGCGGTGAGGTGGTAGACAGCCTCGACCTTGATGCGGCGCGGCACGTGCGCCTTGAACATGAGGGGCAGCACTTTGATGCTGGTTTGGATGAGTCCCTTGGCCCAGCGCGCTTGCTGCGTTTTAAAGGCGGTCATTTCAATGGGCAGATCTGAGGGCACTCGACTTCAGGTAGATATTTAAACTTCCATCCGGCTAACTGCGAGCGGTAGCTGAGGTCGGTGTCTTCAGTGAGCGTGTCGTGCTGCCAGCCGCCGCCATCGACAATAGCCTGGATACGCCACATGCCGGCGGTGCCATTGAAGTTGAAGAAGTCGCCGGTGCGTACGCGCGCGCCATGCTCCAGAACAAAGTGGCCGTCAAGCAGAATAGCCTCAATCTGGGTGAGCATGCTGTAGTCGCGGTTCATGTGGCTCCAGCGCGTCTGCACCATGCCGATCTCAGGCTCGGCAAAGTGGTGGATCACCTTCATCGAGCCAGTCAGGCGGCGGCACAAAGTCGGCGTCGAAGATGGCCACGAACTCGCCTTTGGCCACCTTGAGCCCGGCATCGAGCGCGCCGGCCTTGAAGCCATGGCGGTTGGTGCGATGAATATAGACGATGGGATGACCGAGCGTGGCGAAGCGCTCCACAATGCCGGCGGCAACTTCCTGGGTCTCGTCGGTTGAGTCGTCGAGCACCTGGATCTCAAGCTTTTCGCGCGGGTACTCGATAGCGCAAATCGCTTCGATCAGCCGGTCAATGACAAACTGCTCGTTGTAAATAGGGAGCTGGATGGTGACCCGAGGCAGTTCGTCGAATAAGCGGGGCGGGTTAGGATTGTAGTTTTTGCGATATTTGAAATAGAGATAGCAGAGTGTGTAGCGATGGACGCCGTAGAGCGCCAGGACGATCATGACCGCGAAGTAGGGCAGCAGCACCGCCGCGTCAAACAGGTTCCAGTGGTAGAGCCCTTTGAAGGTCTGATCGGTGTTCTGCATCGACTTCCAATAGTGGACGAAAGCCGCTCTGCGGAGCAAAAATCAGATGCGCGGCCACCCGCGACGGCAGCCCGTTAAGCAGGCCGGCAACAGGATTCAGAGTGGTCAAAAGCGCGGCGAACAGGGCATCGCCTCCACGGCCGGGATACCGTCCATTGTACGCGACGGGGGTATGGATGAAATGCGGCAGGTGGTTCAAAATTGAACCTTCGATCCATGTTGCGCAGTTGCTCTCGGCCCCCCTGTTGGCGTACTGTTTTCTGTCAGTTGGAGATATACAAATATGTCCACGCTTTCCGCATCGCCGATCGTTGCCGCCGCGGGTGGTAGTTTTCTGCTGGAAACCCGCACGCCTGCCGAGATTTTTACCCCAGAGGACCAGAACGAGGAGCAGCGGCAGATTGCCGCGACTGCCGCGCAGTTTGCCCGTGAGGAGATTTTGCCCGGCAGCGGCCATTGAGGAAAGGAGCCGGGCGTGATGGCGGGGCTGATAAAAAAGGCCGGCGCGTTGGGATTTGCTTCGGTCGATGTGCCCGAGGAGTACGGCGGGATGGGGATGGATAAAACCGCTTCAACGCTGGTAACAGACCATATAGCGGTGCTGGCGAGTTTTTCGACGGCTTTTGGCGCGCACATCGGAATTGCTACGCTGCCGCTGGTCTGGTATGGAACCGAGGAGCAGAAGCGCCGCTACCTGCCCAAGCTGGCTTCAGGGGAGTGGGTTGGATCGTACGGGCTGTCGGAGGCGAGTTCGGGATCGGACGCGATGAATATTCGCACCCGCGCTACGCTCTCAGCCGACGGCAGCACTTATACATTGAATGGCGAGAAGATGTGGATTACCAACTGCGGCATCGCCAGCCTGTATACGGTTTTTGCCAAGATCGATGGGGAAAAGTTTTCAGCATTTCTGGTGGAGCGGAATACGCCGGGGTTGACCGTAGGCGCGGAAGAACACAAGCTGGGGATTCACGGGTCTTCAACCTGCCCGCTGGTTCTGGATGGATGCAAAATTCCCGCCGGCAACCTGCTGGGCGAAGCCGGCAAGGGGCATCACATTGCATTTAATGTTTTAAATGTCGGGCGGTTCAAGCTGGGAGTGGCCTGCGTAGGCGGAGCGCGTCATGCACTGGCGCACATGATTAAGTATGCTAAGGAGCGGCGCGCATTCGGAAAGGCGATTGCGGAGTTCGGCTTGATTCAGCGCAAGATTTCTGCGAGCGCCGCACATCTTTACGCAGCCGAAAGCATGGCTTACCGGACGGTGGGCATGATTGATGCGGGGCTTGCGCAACTGAACGAGGAGCAGGCCCGGTCGCCGCGCGAGACGCAGAAGCGCATTGAAGAGTACGCCGTGGAGTGTTCCATTCTGAAGGTTTATGGATCGGAGATGCTGACCCTTGTAGCGGACGAGCTGATCGCTACCATGGGCGGATATGGATATGTGGAAGAGTATCCGGCGGAGCGTTTCTACCGGGATGCGAGGATCAACCGGATTTTTGAAGGGACGAATGAAATTAACCGGATGATCATTACCGGCTGGCTGATGAAGCGGGCGTTGAACGGACAGTTACCGCTGCTGGCAGCAATTAAGAAATTGATGGACGAGGTGATGCAGCCGCCGTCTTTCGATGCGGGCTCAGATGTGGGTGATGTGCTGGCGCGAGAGGCTGAGGCGCTGGCGGCGGTGAAGAAGATAGCGCTGTTTGCAGCGGGAGTGGCCAGCCAAAGATTCATGACCGGCTTGCAGGAGCAGCAGGAGGTGATGGCCGACCTCGCCGATATCATCATGCAGGTTTATGCGCTGGAGTCGGCGCTGCTGCGGGCGCGGAAGATGGCGGAAGCCAGGCACGGCGCGGCTGAGGCTGCCGCGGCGATGACGGGGCTGTTGGCGGACGAGAGCATGGGAGTGTCCGAGCAGGCAGCGCGGCGAGTGTTGGCGGCCTGCGGCGAGGGCGACATGCTACGTACGCAGTTGACTATTTTGCGGAGGCTGGCGCGGTTTACGCCCGGCGATGCGGTGGGACTGAGCCGGACAGTGGCTCGGCATGCAATTGAAGTGGAACGGTATCCGGTGTAAAAACAGAGAACTGGGAATAATCATCCCCGCTAACATAGTTAAGTGTAGATGATGGATTAAGTGGAGACGACGGTCAGGCCGATTGCTTTTGCCGGATGGGCGCAATCAATGCTTCGAAGCAGTCAGCATCGAGCTTGTGCGGCACTTCTTTGCGCAGAATTTCAAATATCTGTTCCTTCTTCATAGCGGTGCGATAGGGGCGATCTTCAGAGAGCGCGCTATAGATATCCGCTACTGCCACGATGCGGTCTTCAAGAGTGAGCGTATCCGCTTTCAGCTTGAGCGGGTAGCCTGTGCCATCGAGCCTTTCATGATGCCTGCCGGCGATAAGGGCAATGCGGGCAAACGAAGGGATGCGCTCAAGAATTTTTTGCGAGAGCATGGGGTGCTCGCGCATCACTGCCCATTCTGCATCGTCAAGCTTGCCTGGCTTGTCGAGAATGCTGTTGGGCACACGGAGCTTGCCCAGGTCATGCAACAGCGCGGCGCGGTAAACGAGCTTACGCCTTGCGGGCGGCAGGCCAAGATTCCAGGCAATTCGTTCGGCAACTTCAGTGACTCCGAGCGAATGGCGAAACGTATAGGGAGATTTTGCGTCAACCACATCGGCAAAGGCCTCGCAGACCAGGTCAACTTGCTCGGCAGCGATAGTCCGAACAGTGCCTGGCTCAAGATCCATTACCCGAGCTCGTTCCTCGGCCGTGCCACAGCCGTTCCATAGTGTTCCATAGCGGCCGAGAGAAACAGCAATTCGCACCAACTCCGGATCAAACCATTTTCCACTTCGTTCAATGAGAGTATCGATGGCCTTTGCGCGGCCCTGCTCCTGGGCAAATGCATCAAGGTGCTGGGCAATGCCAAGTATTCGAGAAAGGATGGGAATCTTTTCGCCGCGTGCGCGCTCCGGGTAGCCGCTTCCATTCCAGTGTTCATCCAGAGAGTGGATGGCATCGGCGCAATTTTCACCCAATCCGATCTTGCGCACGATGTCAGCGCCGCGCTCGCAGCGCAGGCCGATCATTTCAGCGTTATGACGGTTTTGAGTGAGGCCCAGCCAGACGATGCGCTGCACTTTTCGCCAGGGGCTGGCATCAGGCAGCGAATTGCTCCAGAGCATCTTTAGCCCGGCCAGCGTCGGCCGAGTCCAATCGATAGCCTTAACCTCGCGCTTGGCCTTGCGGTCGTCCGCGCCCAAAATCTGGCACATGCGTGCTGAGTTACTGCTGCAGCCAATGTCTTTCAAAAGTAGTGCGTAATACAGATCGCAGAGTTGCTCATCGGCCAGGCCGAGGGCCGTTCCGATCCGCATGCCGAGCAGGCAACTGCGGATAGCATGTCCTGGGACCGCGTCTTCAGTAAGATCAAGAGCAAAAGAAAGTGCAGAGACAGCTTCAGAGAGCGAAATTCGCTCATCTTCAACGAGTGAAGATAATTCAAAGAGCTTGTTTGGCTCGCGAACTCCGATTGCCTCCATCACGCCGTCCTCCGGTCAATCGATCCTGCAACCATAACCTTCAGAGAAATAGAGTACCCCTGGGTCGCTTTGGTTACGAATATTGATTTGTCTTGCTTGGGGAATCCGAGGCGGCTAGACTGAATATCGCCCCTGATCAGATATCTATATTCTATTCTTAATTTCAATGAGCACGGAAGATATACCGCTTTCAGGGCATAAACTAGCTCCAATAGGTCAATTAATGCAACGATTTCAGGTCAATGACGCACGCCTGTAACGCAGCAACAGCGTAGGCTTAAAAGGCGGGCCTTTCAGGGCAATTCCTTCACGATTAGATTTTTGAATTCGATTTGATAGCCTTCGGATTCAAGTCCGATATAACCCTTCCTGACGTCATTGTGAATTGTGTTTACCACTTCGCCGTTGACTGCAAGCGTGCAGGTGTCGGCCACGCAGCGGATATCGTAGGTATTCCATTTCCCGGGGGGATTCAGGCGGTTCTCCGTCATGTTTTTTAGTTCATTGAAGTGCGTCAGCTTACCGTCAATGATCGTCCAGCCGAAAATATAACCGCCATTAAGCGCGGTTTGCGCCTGATGCCAGATGGTTCCATTCTCGTCGTTGCGAAAAAAGACGCCGCTGTTATAGGAGGGAGAACCGGACAGCTTGGTGAAACGCCACTTGACGTGAAATGTGAAGTTGTGGAATTCCTTGTTGAAACGAAGCCATTCATGGCCTCCGTTTCCATCGCAAATAATGACGCGCTTTGTTGGGTCGATATGCCATTGCGCAATCTGGCTCACGGGATGATCGGGTGGGATGGCGACACGAGTCCAAGCGTCCGCATAGTTGTCAGGGAACAGGTTGACGGTTTGTGAAGCTGCAGGCAGAGCAACGATTAGAACAGCGGGAAGTAGCAGGCAGCGACTTGCGTTGATGAATCTGTCATGCATATTTTTTTCGATCAGCGAGATTGCGAAAATATGGCATATCCATGTTATCCCCGGCTTTGCTTAGTAGAATTTTCTTCTTATCTAATTCGCTCGAATTGTACCACCAGCGGGCAGGTAATATTTGCGCGCGATGAGCGGAATAAACCAAAGAAGATCATCTGACGGAAATTCTGAAAGAATTTTGCACCATGTATACTGTGACTCGCGGGCAGGACTGACGCAGCGATCAAGGAGATTACGAATTGCAAAAGCAGCCGCATGTTTTGGTTCTCGGCCTCGGTATTGCCGGCAGCAGTATTGCAGCTACGCTGGCTGCCAGTGGAATCCGGGTAACGGCGTTCGAGCAATTTTCCGCGCTTCATGAGCGAGGCTCATCCCATGGCGATACGCGCATCTATCGGCGGGTGCCGCATGAGGGGGCTGTGTATGTGGAGATGGCGACCACCAGTTGGGCTGGTTGGCAGGAGTGGAGCAAGATAGCCGGCGAACGATTGCTGGTGGAATGCGGCGGAATAGATGCAGGGCCTGAGGGCAGTCCTATTGTGCGTGCATCAGAAATGCTGGCGCGCGAATATGGGCAGGTTTGCGAAATGATGACGGGCGCCGCATTGAATCAGCTCTATCCGCATTACAATCTGCCGCCGAAGTGGGAGGTGGCCTATCAACCGGGCAGCGGCTTTGTGCGACCCGATGCGACGCGGACATTTCTGCATAAGATGGCGCGCGAGGCCGGGGCAAGGCTGCTGCACGATATGCGAGTGATTGATATCGATGCGCATTCAAGCGGAGTTACGCTGCGCACGGAAGAGGAGAGCGTGAGCGGCGATTTGCTGATTGTTGCCGCGGGAAGCTGGCTGCCACGCTTGCTGCCTGAGCTTAATATTCCTCTGGCGACTGAGCGGCGCGTGCTGGCTTGGTTTAAACCTGAGCGCAGCGAACCATTGAGCGATGGGCGCCTGCCGATCTTTTTGATGGATAGCGATGGTGGATGGTACGGGATGCCTACGCCGGAGGGTTTGCTTAAGCTGGGCCACGATAAGCATTTCGAGGAAAGAATCAATTCCGATCAGCCTGCTATTGAGCCCGGGGAGGATGACGCAGCGAAACTTAGGCCATGCGTCAAGCGCTACTTCAAAGGGTTCGCAGGCAAGCCAGCAGTTATGAAAACCTGCATCTATACGATCACTCCGGATCATCACTTTATCATTGACCGGCATCCATTGCATGAAAACGTTATTCTATTCAGCTGCTGTTCTGGTCATGGGTTCAAATACGCTCCGGCCTATGGAACCATCGCACTTGACTTAGTTGCCGGCAAGTTACGCGAGGACTTGGCAGTGCTGAAGATAAAGCCCAGCGGGAACAAAATAACCAGGTATATAAGTTAGTCAAGTTATCGATAGTAGTTACAAACCATCCAGTCAACGGTTATATCTTCCAGAATGCAGTCCAATGAGAGACGGTGTTATCAACTAACACAAGATCATTTTCGGTACGGGAGTGGGCGCCTTCGATTTGAGTGAATTGGAAGCGGCTGCCCAGTTTCGCGGGTAGAGATATCTTCTCAGGCGCTGGGCCTGATTTGCGATCAAATTTCAGACGCCAACCCTGGCCGTGATCGAGAGGTTCGAAGCGCAGGTTGAGGCGGCCAAAGCGCGTGGGCGTTGCCGTGAGGTCGTATTCCTTCTGTTGTGCAAGTTCACCGTCGGTTATTCCGGCTAACAGGCGCAGGTGGGTTGCATCTTCAAGCGCGAGCATGTGGCGCGTGTAGCGGATGCACTCCGCACTGGCCCAGTTATGGGGCATGTCTCCGACATAGGAACCTACCAAAGCATTTTGTAGTGGCTGCTCCTCGCGCCAGCAGTACTGGGGGCTGGCATGGTTGAGAAATCCGATGAAGGTATCATGTGCGGCTTGCTTCATGCCCAGCCAAAGGTAAACCTCGGCCACAAATGCGGCGTTATAGTTCCACACCCCTTGGTGTTGAATCCACCCTGTTTCTGCTGGAATATTCTCTTTGGTTACTGCTTGCATCAGTTGCACATGACCGCGCACGACAGGATGCTGCGGAGAGAAGATGAGGCCGGGGAAGATGGCATGTGAAAGAGCCCACTGCGCGGATTGCGGTCGGGGTTGGTCCCATTGATCGGGTAACTCCCAATCGGGATCGTTCTTCAATAGCATGGGCAGATACTCAAAGCCTGCTTGGTAACGGCGCATCTCGTTGGGCGCAGCTTTCTGGAATGCGGCATCTAACTGGTTATAGAAAAGTCGAGCGTCGCTGAGGCTGCCTATCTTCTGCTGCTCGGCTGCATCAGCGACGGCTTTGAGGCCGGCCAGAGCCCAGAGCGTGTTGGTGAATTCCTCTCGCATTCCGCCGATGCCACCGTCAGCGAATCCTTTCGCTAGCAGTCTGTAGTGGCCTAGAGCGGAGCCCTGTTTGATTGCTTCCGATTGCAGAGAACGTAAAAAGGCAATGGCGTGAGCAACCTGCGGCGTGAGTTCGCGCAGGAGCGACCAATCCTGGCTCAACTCGCATTGGCGGATCAGCGTGAACATGGCGATGGCTGTATCTTTCCAGTGTTCCTTGCCGCCGGAGGCAACCACCTGGCCTGTACTCTGTTGCCTGGTCCACGTGGTGCGCATGCCTTCCTCAGCATCCTTGTCGTAGCCCAGGTAACGCGCAGCTTCAAGAATAAAATTTCCATCAACCACCCACAGGCCGCGATAACATGTGGGTCCGACTTGAAAGGTGATCTTGTCATCGTGCACTTCGCGCGCCTGGAGGATGTTACGTGCGCATGCCTGCACGAACTCGCCTTGCTGGCCCGGCACCGTAATGGCTACGGGTGAATTAGTCGCGGACCATAAGTTCCAAAATGCGAGGCAGCTTTCGTAACGGTCGTCGGGATCGGAAAGGCCAACGATAATCTGGGTTGTATCCTGATCAGCCAAGGGAAGGCGGAAGAAGGCACGATAGGGATTTTCTTTTGAGGCTTGTCCACGATGAAGCGCCAGTTTTTGCGAGCGATCAGTTTCGCCATCAAGCATGTCTCCGCTTCCGCCGGTTTGCGATTCACTGTTTAAGACTTTGCCCAGCAATAGCACTTCGCGCGATTTGCGGTGCAGCACGGTGAAGTAGCCGTTTTTCGCTTCGAAATCGAATTTATCCAATGAGTCGATTGTTATCAGTGGTTCGATATTCACAGTTTCACTCGAGTGGGGAGTTACCTCGAAGATCACATTATCGACGCGGCCTTCTCCGCCCACATTGGTGGCAAATGTGGTGAGCAGCAAAGAGATGCCGGGATACTCAAGCGCTGTGCGAACGACGGGAATGGTGGGGCTTTCGAGCTGTTGGCCCAGAACTTTGGGAGCCTGCATTCCGTTGAGTGCGAAGCCGATTTTCAAAGGGAAGTATGGAACCGAAGCGGCACTGTCATATCCATAGAGCAATTGGCCGGCCTGGTTGACCAGGCTCTTGTAAGGATCATCAGGGAAACAAAAGGCTGTTTGACGCTGAGCCGGAGCGTAGCGAAAATTGATCGTAGCGGGGACATTGTGTGGCTCGGCTTTGGTGTGCGCCGGCTGGGGAGTTGCTGCGGCTTGCTGGGCTTCCGCTGCTGGGAGGGACGAGGTTGCGAGAGTGGTGCCCGTGGCCAGAACGCCGCCGAGAAAATCTCTTCGATTGATGGGGGTCATGGGAAGGTTTATATGCTTGGCTGGTTGGGCGTGTCAATCAAAGATGGGCGAATCTATTGCTAATTTCTCGATGCGATAGTCAACTGGGCGCAAGACACTTTAAAAACCCTTGCGCGCCGTATGCCAGCATCTGCCGGTCAGCAGTGATGAATGTGGCTTGGAGGTGGCGCGCCGTGGCCAGCAGGATTCGGTCTGCCGGATCAGGATGGACTTCCCAGGGCAGGCGCGTGCTGGCTACGGCGATTGCCGGCGAAAGCGGCTCGATGTGAATTCCCGGAAGGCCCAATGCGGCTGCAATCCAATCGCCCACGTCGCGGTTGAGCCGAAGCCTCTCTTTAGCGACCAGCATCGCAATCTCCCAGGGAGTGATCGCCGAGACAAAAAGCTGGTCTTTATCGGCAGCCTGTTCGATCTTCGAGTAGATTCGCGTAGAGATGCGCTTAGAGTCCTCAAGCAGCCAGACCAGGAGGTGGGTATCAAGCAAGACGCGCATTATTGAGCCGCTTCCCACTCGTTCTCAAGCGGAGAGATAATGTCGCCTTCAAAGAGGATGCTGCCTTTCAATGCTCCGCGGAGTTTTACGGCCGGGGGCATGGGGACGACTGTGGCGACGGGTTTGCCGAATTTTGTAATGACGAGCGGCTTGCGGGTCTCGGCAACTTCATCGAGCAGTTGCAAGCACTTGGATTTGAACTCGCCGGCGCCGATGGAGGTCATAAAGGGTTCATTCTCCTATGGTCATCAACCATGGTCATATTATGAAAGAACAGAAGCCTGCTGTCAAGGTTTCAATGCTTATAGGGCGGGACAGAAATGAGTTAACGATGGGCTATGCTCAGATTTTTTGTTTTCCCAGTATTCAGCGATGATACAGCGGAGGGATGGAACAACCAGTCGCTTTTGTGCGTGTTAGCCTGCATATGCTATTCAAATTCTCCAAGGAGGAAGAATGACAAACGTAGCTATGACATTTGACACTCTGGATGCAGGCGGAAGCAAGAACGGAACGATTGAAATTGAGGTTGGCGCCGACTCATTGGCACAGCCGATCAACGGAATTACTCAAGTTATTTGATTCGATTTCACCCCCTCAGCTGGAATTAAAAATCCGCTGACATTCTGGCTTTCACATTCAGACGCACAGGAATTTTATGTGAATTTTGGAGGCATCCAGTCTGACAATCCGGCTCCGCCTGCGCATAGGTCAAAGGGTTGATTACCTTTGTGAACCACATACATATAAGATGGCCCGCTTCTCATGGTGAGGAGCGGGCCGGATTGTATTACTAGTTGAGTTATGCCTTGGCGCTGGTTAGGGCGCCGAGGTCGGCGGCTAGTTTTTCGGTACTGAAGGCTTCGATCAGGTCGCCGGCTTTCAAGTCGCTGAATCCAGCTAAACCGATGCCGCACTCCATTCCGTTGGCCACTTCTTTGGCGTCGTCTTTGAAGCGCTTGAGAGAGGCGATCTTGCCCTTGAATAGCTGCTCTTCTCCACGCATGACTTTGACTTCCGCGTCGCGACGGATTACTCCATCCTGGACGCGGCAGCCGGCGATGGTGCCCACCTTGGGGATTTTGAAGATGTTGAGGACTTCGGCGCGGCCGAGGTAGTTCTCCTTGAAGGTGGGATCGAGAAGGCCCATCATGGCCAGGCGGATTTCATCCTGTAGCTCGTAGATGATGGAGTGGAGGCGGATCTCGATGCCTTCCTGCTGGGCCAGCTCCGCGGCTTTGCGCTCAGGGCGGACGTTGAAGCCGATGATGATGGTGTTGGAGGCGGTGGCGAGAAGGACGTCGCTCTCAGTGATGGAACCTACGCCGGAGTGGATGACCTTGATGCGCACCTTCTCAGTGGACATGCGGGTGAGCGAGTCGGCGAGAACTTCGACGGAGCCTGTGACGTCGCCCTTGATGATGAGGGGCAGGTCTTTGACGCCGGCGGTGCGAATCTGCTCGGCGAGGCCTTCGAGGGAGACGCGGGAGCTCTTGGCGAGCTGGGCGTCGCGCTCTTTCATCTTGCGGTACTGGGCGATGCCCTTGGCCTTGTCGCGATCGGCTACAACGAGGAAGGTGTCGCCGGAGTCGGGCATGGATTCGAGGCCGAGGACTTCAACTGGGGTGGATGGGCCGGCTTCTTCAATGGCGCGGCCGCGGTCGTCAAACATGGCGCGGACTTTGCCGAAGGTGTTGCCGACAATGTAGCTGTCGTTGAGGTGGAGGGTTCCGTCTTGCACGAGGACGGTGGCGACGGCACCACGGCCGCGGTCGAGCTTGGCTTCAATGACGGAGCCGACAGCCTTGCGTCCGGGTGTAGCCTTGGGAGCGCGAATGTCAGAGACCAGGCAGATCATTTCAAGCAGCAGGTCAAGGTTGATGCGTTTTTTGGCGGAGACTTCAACGAAGACTGTGCCCTCTTCGCCTGCGCCGGCCCATTCTTCAGGAATGAGGCCGCGATCGGCGAGCTGCTTCTTGACGCGCTCGGGGTTGGCTTCGGGCTTGTCGATTTTGTTGACGGCGACGATGATGGGGACCGCTGCGGCTTTGGCGTGGTCGATGGCCTCAAGGGTCTGAGGCATGACGCCGTCGTCAGCTGCGACCACGATAACGACAATGTCAGTAACCTTTGCGCCGCGTGCGCGCATGCGGGTGAAGGCTTCGTGGCCGGGGGTATCGAGGAAGACGATCTCGCGGCCTGAGGCGGGCGAACCTTCCTTTGTGAACTTTACCTTGTAAGCGCCGATGTGCTGGGTGATGCCGCCGGCTTCGCCTTCCGCAACGTGGGTTTCGCGAATGTTGTCGAGCAGCGAGGTCTTACCGTGATCGACGTGGCCCATGACGGTGACGACGGGAGAGCGCGGGACTTCAAGCTCGCCGGTGTTTTCAGCTTCGAGAACTTCTTCGATGGCCTGGTTGGCGATTTCTTCTTCGTAGCTGATAACGGTGGCGCCTGCTCCGAACTTGGCTGCGACGTCCTTGACCATCTCGGCGTCGAGGGATTGGTTGACGGTGACGAAGATTCCGCTCATGAGCAGCGTGGCGATAAGATCCTTGGCGCGGACTTCGAGTTTCTCGGCCAGGTCCTTTACGCTGATGCCTTCAGTGACGGTGATTTCGCGGGTGATGGGAAGGGGCTCGCCGCTTAATTGAACACCGCTATAACGTGGCGGCGGAACAAAGCCCTTCATTGGGCCTTCTTTGGTTTTGGGGTACTGCGGGCGACCGCCGCGGCCGCGTGAAGGAGCACGCTGCGGACGGGGTGTTTCGCCGGTGGGCGGTGCGCCGCCTGCGCCGGGACGTGGACCGCCGAAACCGCCTGGGCGTGGTGCAAAGCCGGGACGCGCGCCAAAACCGGGACGTGAGCCCGGAGTTGCCTGGTCGCCGGGATAGCCGCCGGGCGTGGAGCGAGTGGGATGCTTAGGACGCGGACCGCCGGGGAATTGGCCGGGCGCTGAAGGCTGCCGGTGCGCTGGTAGCTGCCGGGGCCGCTTGAGGGTCTGCGGTCGAAGATGGGTTTGCCGCGTTGCAGTCCGCCGGCAGGTGCGACGGGCGCATTAGGATCGACCGGGGGCGCGGTATAGACGGGGCGAGGCCCGGTTTGAGGCATGACCATACGGCGGGCGGGCAGCGCGCGCGTGGGCGATGGAGTTTGCGTGTGCCCTTGCGTGCGGCGTGCAGAGGTACGTGCCTGGGTTGCGGACTCGGCTGAAACCGTGGCGACCGAATCTTCAGTTACAGGCGCGGGGGTCTCAGTACCAGGCGTGACGGCAACAGCAGCGGGCTCGATGGTGACTGTTGCGGCCGGCTCTTCTTTGTGCTTGGCGGCGGCTGCTTTGGTTGCGGCCGGTGGCTTGACTACCACAGCGACCGCTGGAGGCGCGACCACGACTACCGGGCGCGCGGAAATTGAGCCTGCTGGAGCCTTGGCGACCACAGGGCCGGCTGGCGGCTTGGAGGCAATGGCCGGCGTAGCTGGAGGCGCAGCGACAACGGCGGAGGCGGCTCGCGGCTGAGGAACGATTTTGCGTGGCGCCGGACGAGCCGGTGTTTCGGCTGGAGGTGCAGCGACCGGTACTTTAGCGGCGGGCGCCGGACGGGCCGTAGCTGCGGGAGCTTCCTTGGCTTTTGCCGCAGTGCCGACGGTTACGCGGGGCGCACGGCCGAGGCGCGTGTCTTCTTCTTCTTTCTTCTTGGCCTGGATGGCCTTAAGCACGTCGCCGGGCTTGGAGATATGCGAGAGATCGATTTTGGGTGTAATGCCCTGGGGGGCGCGTGATGCTGCCGTGCTGCCGTGAGCGGCGGACTTTGCCGCGGTTCCACGCTCAAAGTGCGCACGAACCTTCGCGGCCTCATCCTCTTCCAGCGAACTGGAGTGGGTCTTGCCGCTGGCCAGGCCTAGCTCCGCCAATATGTCAAGAACCTGCCGGCTCTTGACTTCCATCTCGCGCGCGAGATCGTTGATACGAACCTTACTCATCCGCCTCTTTTCGAATTGTGCTGCCCACGGCCCTTAGATGCTCATAGCTACTCCATGGCAATGGTTGCGTTTGAAACTTCTCTTGTTGCCCAATTGGCCTTGAAGTGAACGGCGCAAGGTACACGCCGAACGCTCAAGACCGCCTGCATTACTCATTGTCGCTTTCAGTTTCATCTGCGTCGGGAACGTCTTCAATAGCCAGTTCCTCGGCGGTAATTCCTTCTGATTCCGCATCGGCTTCAGCATCGAGATCCTCGCCGGAGAGGATTTCGCTTTCCTCGGCTGCCTGCGTGCTCTCAGCTTCCTGAAGAACGTCACCTGCGTTTTCGGCTTCCGCCTCAGCATCGGCCACAAGCGCGGGCGCGTCTTCAATCTCCGCTTCGCCGCCTTCTTTAACGGCCTTTTGGATAGTAACGGTGCCGGCAGTTTCTTCGGCTTCTGCCTCGGCGTGCTCGGCGTCGATCGACTCATCTTCAGCGGGTTTCGGAGTGTGGCCTGCCTCGCCCTCTTCAAAGTGGCCGAAGTAGTGGCGCACGGCGACGCTGATTTTTTCCAGCGTCTTTTCGCCGATGCCGGGAATCTCCTCGAGCTGCTCGGGGGTCATATCGGCCAGCGCTTCAACGGTGGTGATGCCGGCGGTGATCAGCTTCTGGATTACTCCGTCGGCCAGCTCGGTGACCTGCTCGATAGGCGTAGTAGGCCCGCCGGAGAGAGCCTGCATCTGCTCCTCGACTTCCTGGCGCTTCTCTTCTTCGCTCTTGATGTCGATCTTCCAGCCCAGCAGCTTGGCGGCCAGGCGAACGTTCTGGCCCTTCTTGCCGATGGCCAGGGAGAGTTGCGTATCGTCGACGATGACTTCGAGCTGCTTTTCGGTTAAATCTGTGATAGACACGCGGCTGACCTTGGCCGGCTGCAATGCCTTCTCAGCGAAGGTGGTGATCTCTTCGGAGTACTCAATGATGTCGATTTTTTCGCCGCGCAGTTCGCGAATGATGGACTGCACGCGCATGCCCTTCATGCCGACGCATGCGCCCACCGGATCAACGTCTTTGTCGCGGCTTTGCACGGCGATCTTGGTGCGCTCGCCGGCTTCACGGGCAATGGCGCGGATAACCACGGTGCCGTCGTAGATCTCAGGAACTTCAGACTGAAATAGATTTGAAACCAGCTCCGGTGCGGCGCGGGAGACGACAACCTGTGGGCCCTTGGCGGCGCGGTCAACCTTGAGCAGAACCACGCGGACGCGCTCACCGATGGAGAACTGTTCCAGGCGCGACTGTTCGCGGCGCGGGCAGTGGGCCTCAGCCTTGCCCAGGTCGTAGATGATGTCCTGGCCCTCAATGCGCTTGACGGTGGCGTTGAGGACTTCCTTTTCGCGGTGCGCGTATTCGTTGAAGACGGTGTCGCGCTCAGCTTCGCGGACTTTCTGGAAGATGACCTGCTTGGCCAGTTGCGCGGCAATGCGGCCCAGGGGACTGGTGTCGCGATAGAGGCGGATCTCGCTGCCTACTTCGACGCCGGGGGCCAGTTCGCTGGCCTCAGTAAGCGTGATCTGGTTGAGCGGGTCTTCGATCTCGGCATCGTCAGGCACTACGGTCTTGTAGATGTAGGCCTGGATCTCGCCGGTCTCTTTGTTCAGCTCGCCGCGCATGTTTTCCTGGGTCTTGTAGTACTTGCGCGTGGCCAGGGCGATGGCCTCCTCGACGGCGCCAACGACGATGGCGGGTTCGATGCCTTTCTCCTGGCTCAGGAGCTCGATTGTCTGATACAAAGCGCTGGACATACTTTGGTTGCTCTCTCTGCTGCTTGCGGCGAAGGCTGTGGGCCGCGCCGGTTAATTGTTTGAGGGACTGGTTCCTAAATCCCTGCTTCTTTCAAATCTCCGGTATCAATTGCGCTTTCTCGATGTTTGCGAAAGCAATCTCTACCGTGTTCACGCCGGTCTTTCGGCTCTTGCTGTTCTGCTTCACGGCGGCTAGATCGAGGGTTACAATTTCGCCGTTTCCGTTTTGCGGGGACGCTACCAGCCGCCCCTGCCAATGCCTGTTGTTGCGGATGGGTTCAAAGGTCTGAATCTTGACCAGATTGCCCACAAACCGCTCGAAATCTTCCTTGCGGCTCAGCTTGCGGTCGAGACCGGGAGAACTGGCCTCGAGCGTGTACTCTGCGCCGGGAATCAGATCTTCCACGTCAAGCAAAACGCCAAAATCGCGGCTGAAGGTGGCGCAATCCTCGTGGGTAATGCCGCTCAACTGCTCGACGCTTAATCTGCCCTCGACCAGCCGCTCCGGCAACCCCTCGGCGCCTGCCTCAATGGCTGCCTTCAGCTGCGCCCGGCCCTCGGCATTCTTCTCGAGATAGATGCGGAGGGTGCGCTCCTTCGCAGGGCCAAGGAACTCGATATCCACCAGGTCCAGCCCATGCGAAGCGGCAACCCTAGCCGCCGCCGATCGAATTGCTTCCAGCTTCAGTGCCATCGTTCCTTCGCCCCGGCGGGCAAAATCGCCCGATGGGGACCATATTCCTAAACCATTCATTTTGCTACATTTCCGAGGGTTCAGACCCAGGGTTTTGCCGCAAATAAAAAGTGGGCTGTAAGCCCACTCCTCTCTCCGCCAGCCGGTGTGGTCACAGCAACCATGGCGGACAAATTCGTCTGCATCTTTAGCATACGACTAAATGAGCCAAAATTCAACCATCTGCGGTGGGGTAGACGCCGCCTGCACGGCCGGCAGGCACAGAGGGCCGCGCATTGCCCCGGTGCTAGACTCGACAATATATATGGCTGTTACTCATCCTCTCCATCCCCATCATTCGTCCTTGTCTGGATCCTCTGTTACCGAGGCGCGCACGGCTCTGCTGAAACGGGCTGCCCGCGACGCCATGGACTACCTGGAGGGCGTGGATGCGCGCTCGGTTGCGCCCAAGCCCGAGGCGGTTGCGGCGCTGAGCGCGTTGCGTGGGCCGCTGCCGCCAGGACCAACCAGCGCGGAGGCGGTTCTGCACCTGCTGCATGAGTTTGGGTCGCCGGCTACGGTGGCTAAAAATAATGGGCGCTTCTTCGGGTTTGTGAATGGCGGGTGCCTGCCGACGGCGCTGGCCGCGAGTTGGCTGGTGAGCGCGTGGGATCAGAACGCATCGTTCTTCGTACAGTCGCCAACGGCGATTTTGCTGGAAGAGACGGCGCTGGAGTGGGTACGGGAACTGTTAGGTCTGCCCGAGGGAACCGGTGGAGCGGTGGTAACCGGAGCCACGATGGCCAACTTTACCGCTCTGGCCGCGGCACGACATGCACTGCTTGAACGCGCGGGGTGGGATGTGGAAGCTGACGGGCTCTTTGGCGCGCCGCCGATTACGGTGGTGGTGGGCGAAGAGGTTCATGCTTCAGTGCTGAAAGCTTTGAGCTTGCTGGGGCTGGGGAAGAACAGGGTAGTGCGCGTGCCGGTGGATGGGCAGGGACGGATGAGGGCCGACGCTCTGCCGCATCTGGACTCGCAGACCATACTTTGTTTGCAGGCGGGAAATGTGAATACTGGCTCATTCGATGCGGCTGCGGCAATTTGCCCGGCGGCGCGCGAGGCTGGGGCGTGGATTCATGTGGATGGAGCCTTCGGGCTGTGGGCCGCGGCTTCGCCTGAGTATCGGAAGCTGACCAAGGGATTTGAAATGGCCGACTCCTGGGCTACCGACGGGCACAAGTGGCCCAATATCGGCTACGACTGCGGCATTGCCATGGTGCGCGATCCGAGCCAGCTGCGGGCGGCGATGCAGATTCATGCGTCGTATCTTGACCTGGGAGAGCATCGCGAGCCGTCGGACTACAATCCTGAGCTTTCGCGGCGGGCGCGCGGGGTGGAGTTGTGGGCTGGGCTGCGTTCGCTGGGGCGGTCGGGGATGGCTGAGATTGTGGAGCGGACTTCAGGCCATGCGCGGCGTTTTGCCGCAGGGCTGAAGGCGGCTGGATTCAAGGTGCTGAACGATGTGGTCATCAACCATGTGCTGGTCTCGTTTGGCTCGGCTGAGAAGACGCTGCGGACCATCGCGCGGCTGCAGGCGGAAGGGACCTGCTGGTGCGGGTCGACCGTTTGGCAGGGACAGACGGCAATGCGGATCAGTGTGTCGTCGTGGGCCACAACCAAAGATGATGTGGATCGCAGCATCGCGGCGATGGTCAATGCGGCGGAAGAATAGAAAGAAGTGTTATTACGGGTGTGGCAGATTTAGAAATTAAGACTGCGCCTGCGGGCTGTGTCTGCCGTGATAACCAGACCGGTTCAAAGGTGTTTATTAAGAGTATTTAATGCTTGTCCTCTTATGCTTCAATGAAGTCGGGGTACCCAATTTGGGGGATACTACCCCCTGGGTATTTAAGCTGAATATCAATATCAGATAATTTTAATGATACTTAATCTAAATCGCCGCGTTCTTTTAATGCTCGCTACCACCGCTATTGCGGCGGCATGCGGCATGATGGTGATTTTTCTATTTGAAACCGGCGTACAGATCGGATCAGCTGAAAGCAAGCTTGGCCAGGACGATGTGCAATTACTAAAAGAGATAGGCGCCATTCTCGACGAGTCGCACAATGTGCTGTCTGCCATGAACGCATCGCGGGCTCCTTTCTGTTCAGACACTGAGATATCAACCTTCCGCAAATTAATCTTCAATTCGGAATACTTGCGCGATGCGGGGCGCATCCGCGACGGAAGGATAGAATGCTCGAGCGTTCTGGGCAGGGAGAATCTTCCTGACACGCAGTACAAACCTGCCGTTTCGTTACCTGACGGGTCGAGTCTCTACAAAGACATTTCCCTGTATCAATCCAACGCAGGGAACACGTACGCGCAGCAATTAGGCGATGCCTTCGTGGTATTGGATCCTCGCGAACTGAAGCGCATGGACGCAATCAACGCGAACAGGTCGCCTACAGTCATCGACGCCGTCAATCATCAACAACGCCACCTGGGACGCATCCTGCCAGCCGTGCATGGAGCGATCACTGACAGGAACTGGCAGGGTAATGCAGGGGATCTGCTGCTGGCTACACGTTGCGTCATTAACCGTCCTCTTTGCATGACCACCTATGCTACGATTCCCGCGATATTGTATGCCGGACGCGGCCAGCTTATCGGTTACTCATTGCTGGGCGGGGTCATCGGCGCACTCATCGGCTTTGGTTTTACCCAGCTATACGGGCGCAGCCGGAGCATGGTGCATCAGCTTCGCCGAGCTATCGCAAATGACGAGTTGCGCGTCAGGTATCAGCCAATTGTGAATCTTGCCAGCCGCCGGATCGTAGGTGCGGAGGCGCTGGTTACATGGGCCGATGATGACGGCTTCCCGATCGGCCCGGATGTTTTCGTCAAGCTGGCTGAGGAGCGGGGCTTTGTGGGCGCCATCACAGAGCTGGTGGTGCGTCATGCTCTGCTTGAATTCAGAGAGACGCTGCGCAGCGGCGAGCAATTCCGGCTGAGTATCAATGTAACCGCCGCTGACCTGGCCGATCCCAAATTCGTGCCCATGCTTGTTGAGTCAGTCAAGCAGGCTGAGGTTCCGGCGCGGAGCCTGGCAATCGAGATTACCGAAAGCAGCACAGCGCGAAGCCAGGCCGCCATGGATACGATTGTTCTTCTGCGCCAACAGGGCTATAGCGTCCACATCGACGACTTCGGTACCGGCTATTCGAGCCTGGCATATCTGCACGATCTCTCCGTCGACGCCATCAAAATCGACAAAGCCTTTACCCAGGCGATTGGTACAGGGTCAGTGATGGTGTCAATACTTCCGCAATTGGTTGCCATCACCGAGGCTCTGAATCTGGAGATGATTGTTGAAGGCGTGGAGACGGAAGAGCAAGCCGACTATTTTGCCAATGCGTCGGGGCAAACGCTCGCCCAGGGCTGGCTGTTCGGGCGTCCAGTTCTGGCAGGTGAATTTCATCGTATTCTGGCCGAAGATAAATAAAATGTGCCGGCGCAGTTAGCGGCTTTATAAACGGCGGGCGGCCAAATGCTGTATCGCTTGACAGCCGGAGCTTCGGGTAAGAGTCTGGATTCATGTGCAAAGTGAATCGTTTCGCATCCGCAGCCGGATTGATATTCGCAATTCTATTTCTGGTTGCGCCTCTCGCTCATTCGCTTGAAAAACAGCCTGCCTCGGTTTATCGCGCGCGGCGCGTTGCGCTGGCAGCCAAGCTCCATGGCGGCGTAGCCGTGCTGTTTGCGGCCGAAGAAGCGCAACTGGACTTTATGCCTTACCGGCAGGATGAGGATTTCTATTATCTGACGGGATGGAATGAGCCGGGCGCTGCATTGCTGATTGTGGCCGATGCGCCGCAAGCGCAAACTCCGCGCGCCTACAAAGAGATTTTGTTTTTGCCCACGCGCGACCTGCGCATGGAAAAGTACACCGGCGCTAAGCTGGATGCGGCTTCACCGAGTGTGGCCGAGGCGGCGAGGCGTGGACGCGGTGCAGCCGATGACCGAGCTGGCTGAAGTGCTGAATGGGTTGATCGCCGCCGACCATGCACTGGCGCACAATGTTTGGACGCAGCCGGGGGCATCGCAGGCCAGTGCGCTGCTGAGCTTTACCGCCGCGACACTGGGCAAAGATGCGACCACCGTGACAGCCAGGGACGTGACCAAACCGACTGCCGAGTTGCGCGTGGTGAAAGATGCGGGTGAGATTGCGCTGATCAAAAAGGCCAGCGAAGCATCCATTCAGGCGCAACGCGTGATGATGCGGGCGACAAGGCCGGGAGTGACGGAGCGCGCGCTGGCGGGCAAAATGATGGCGGCGTGGATGGAGGGCGGCTGCGAACGGCCTGCCTATGCGCCGATTGTGGGCTCGGGAATCAACTCGACTACGCTGCACTACTCCGAGAACACGCGGACGATGCAAGACGGAGACGTTTTGCTGGTGGATGCGGCATGCGAGTACTCAATGTATGCGAGTGACATTACGCGCACCGTGCCGGTGAATGGGCATTTCACTGAGCGGCAGAAGGAGATTTATAACATTGTGCTGGGTGCGCAGCAGGCGGCGATTGACGCGTTTGTAGCCGGCAAATCGAAGATCAACGACCGTGATCGCAAAGATCCGGATTCGCTTGACACCGTGGCTTACAACTACATCAATACGCACGGCAAGAGCCTGAAGGGCGAACCGCTGGGGCAATACTGGATTCACGGGTTGGGGCACATGATGGGTATCGACGTGCACGATCCGTCGGATTATCCGGCGGTGCTGAAGCCGGGAATGGTGTTTACCATCGAGCCCGGCATCTACATTCCTGAAGAGAAGCTCGGGGTGCGCATTGAGTGCGACTTTTTGGTGGGCGAGGACGGCAAGCTGATCGATCTGGATGCTGCGCTGCCGCATACCGTGGAAGATGTTGAAGCGGCGATGCGATCGAAGTAAGGCAAAAAATGGACCCGCGCGATGAAATAGAACCGGAACAATTGGAGATGCTGGCGAGCGCGTTTAGCGAGCAACTGCTGGCGTGCCTTGAAGAGTGCGCACAGGGGCGCAGAGGTTTGTTTTCTCAGGTCGAGGATGAAGAGAGTAACTGGCCTGAGGCGGACAGGCTGCGCGAGTTGGCGCTGGCGTTACAGGGTGTTTTTACATTGCAGGAAAAACGGAATGCGCTGTGCGACGAGTTTCTCGATCTGTGCTCGATTCATGGCGAAAGCAATCCGGGAGAACGAAAGCTGGCGCATGTGTTTCTCCAGCGGATTGAAAAAGGCGAGGTGGGCATGACGCTTGGAGAGGAGAAATTGCGGTGATTATTCTGCGCACATTTCTGGCGCTGCTGGCTGGCTTTGCCACCATGGCTTTGCTGGTGATGGTGCTGACGGCACTGCTTACCCGGATGATTCCCAGTTGGACAGGTAATGAAGGCTCGCCGCGCCCAGGCTACATGTTTGTGAACCTGGGCTACTCGTTTCTGGCGGCGGCGGCCGGTGGCTATGTAACGGCGTGGGCCGCGGCAGCCAACCCGCTGATACACACGCTGGCTCTGGCGATCGTGGTGCTGGCGCTGGCCGCGCTGAGCGTTCTGCAATCGAAGGGCCTGCAACCTATCTGGTACCAACTAACACTGGTGGCAATCATGCCGCTGGGCGTGCTGGGCGGCGGGCTGCTGCGGCTTAGGGTGCTGGGGGTACTGTAGAATTTTCCACTTTATCGATTCGTGCCACTATGCTATATTTGTGTCACGAATGGAAAAGGTGGGAACTATGAAATTTATGGAACCTGTGAAGCCCGTGGAACTTCAGACACGGGTGCGGATCAGCGCAAAAGGCCGCCTGGTCATTCCAGCGGCTGTGCGGAAGTCGTTGGGAATCGCCGAGGGCGGCGTGCTGGATTTGCGCGTTATTGACAATGAACTGCGCATTTCGACGATGCGAAGCCGTCTGCGGCGCGCTCAGGAGGACTTGAGGCGATATATTCCAGAGGGCGTTTTGCTTTCCGAGGAGTTGAGCGCGGAACGGCGCGAGGCTGCCAAGCATGAATGAGGTTGTCTTTGATGCCTCTGCAATTCTCGCTCTTCTACTCCAGGAACCAGGCGCGGAGAAGCTGACAGGTGAAATTCTGATCAATGCTGTGGCCAGCACGGTGAATCTTGCCGAAGTTCAAAGCAAACTGGTGACGAGGGGCGTTCCGGCAGAGAGGGCTTGGGCGAACACCCTTTCTGCTGTTACTGCGCAAGAACCCTTCACCGGCGAGCAAGCGAAGATCGCCGGAAGCCTGATTGCAAAGACGGCGAGTTACGGGCTGTCTTTGGGAGATCGATCCTGTCTTGCGCTGGCGATTGCTCTCAAAGCTCCGGTCTATACTACCGAAAAGATCTGGAAAGGATTGAAGGTCGGCGTTCCGATTCATGTAATTCGGTGAGCCTTGAAGCCGGGCTGCCGATTGGCTTCGTCGATGAAGGCAAGCATGTTTTCGAGGGGCACGTCCTGCTCCACGGCGTGCGCGGGAGAGAAAATGTAGCCGCCCGGGCTTCCCAGTTCCAGCAGACGCTTGCTTTCATTGCGTACGTCGTCGACACTGCCGAAGGGGAGGGTCTTCTGTGTTGACAGGCCGCCGTGGAAACTTAACCGGCCGCGGTAGCGAGGCAGCAACTCATAAACATCCATCACTTCAGGCTGGAAGGGGTTGAAGCAGCTTAAGCCGATATCGATGAGCGGATCGAAGAGTTCGTCGACGTCGCCGCAGGAGTGGATGGAGACGAATTTTCCGGCCGCAAGGACAACATCGTACATACGCTTCAGGCGCGGCTGGATGAATTTCTTCCATAGACGCTGGCCCATGATCAATCCGTGCTGGCTTCCCCAGTCGTCGCCGAAGTGCACTGCGTCAATATCGTATTCAAGAGCCCTGGTGATGTGGGCGATGTTGTAGTCGCAGATGCGGTCAAGCAGTTCATGCACGAACTCAGGGTTCTCGACGAAGTCCATAAGCAGCGGTTCCATGCCGCGCATCGCCCAGGCGCGTTCGTAGAGCGAGAAGCCCAGCTCGAAGATTCTGAAACGGTCAGGATACTTTTCGAGCTTCTCGGGAATGTCTGAGAAATAGCGAGGATCGGTGGGATCGGGGAATCGGTAGTTTGCCATTGTTGGCTCAGGCAGCACCTGGCCCTCAACGTTGCCGATATCTTTATCGATGTGCCGGTCCCACACCACGCCGAAGACATCCTGGAAATGATCGGGGCCGATTTGCTCAAAAAATCCGACGGGAGCACCGAGGATGACGAAGTGATTTCCTATCTCCTCGCCGACATCGATTTCTCCATAGTGAGCGGAGAGTTTGGCGAACGCTTCCTCAGTAAAAGGGAATTCCCAGGGCACGTAAGGAGGAGTTTTGTGTTCTAGCACGGTCCGCACCACTTCACGTTTGGTCATGGGTACTCCTTGGTAAGGACTGTGATCCGGCAAAGATGGAAAAGTGTTGTTGATCAAGCTTAATGAATTTATGCAGGAAACATCAAGGCCGGAGCGCTGCTCCGGCCTTGATGTTGATGGTGGGTTAAGGAATCAACCCTGAATGTCGAACTGTTCGGGGTGGAGGGTGGGGTCGCTCTTGATGAGGATGTTTTTGCCGACTAACTCCTCGAATTCATTCACCCAGCTGCCGTTGCTTGACTTCAGCACCTTGACAGTTTCAGGATGCACGCGCAACAGAACGTCTTCGCCCTCGAAGTGCTTTTTCATCTTGCGCAACTCGACGTAAATCTCGTTGCAGACGGTGGTAGGACTCTTGACCATGCCGGTTGCCTGGCAAG